>JAXIYC010000013.1:0-24604 GCA_036304725.1 Collinsella sp.
CGACTCGAATTCTTGACGGCCTGAACAATCGTCAATATCGGTCGGAGGGGTGGCTTTGTAAAGCCGTTTGTCTCCACCCGCATAGCGGGTGGGTTGAAGCTGGCCGCTGCGCGCCCAGCAGACTAAAGTCTTGAACAAAAAAGACGGCCAACCGAAGTTGACCGTCTCAACAATCTTTGGGTGGGCCGTCAGGGGTTCGAACCCTGGACCTTGGGATTAAAAGTCCCCTGCTCTGCCAGCTGAGCTAACGGCCCGCGGGTGGCATTGTACCACGGTCTGGGACTATTCCCAACTCCATTGGCCGTTCTGGAAAATCACAACTTCACGTCCATCAGGCGTAATGCCCGTAATATCGATGTCGTCCGTGCCAATCATAAAGTCGACGTGCGCGCTCGAGACGTTAACACCATGCTCCAGGAGCTCCTCCTTGGACATGTCATACCCACCCTCGATGCACTCGGGGAAGCCGACTCCCAGCGCAAGATGACAGCTGGCGTTCTCGTCATAGAGCGTGTCATAGAACAGAACGCCGCTTTCGCGGATCGGAGTGTTCTTGGAAATGAGCGCGACCTCGCCCAGATGAGCGGCACCTTCATCGGTGCCAATAATGCTCGCAAGCGTCGCCTTGCCCACACGGGCATCGTAGTCCACTACGCGGCCGGCCTCGAACTTAATCCAAAAATCGTCAACCTTGTTACCGTGGTGAATGAGCGGCATAGCCGAATACACGATACCGTCGGCACGCATACGATCAGGCGAGGTGAAGACCTCCTCGGTGGGGATGTTGGGGAAGAAGGGATGTCCATCGGGCGTCTTACCCTTGCCGCCGGCCCACTCGTGACCCTTCGTCATGCCAATCGTCAGATCGGTTCCATTTGGCGAGGCGTAATGTAGACGGTCAAAACGATTGTCGTTCAGGAAACGTAAGTTCTTTTCGAACGCCGCGTCATGAAGCTCCCAGTCGCTCTCCGGGTCCTGGCCATCGGCGCGAGCGGTGTGCAGAATCGCATTCCACAGCTTATAGATTGCAACCTCATCGGCGTCTCCCGGGAACACCTCGCGCGCCCAAGCCACGACCGGAGCGCCGGCGATGCACCACGGATTGATGTTGTAATCCAGTCCACGGCGGAAAACTTTGCACTGCGTATTCCTCGCCTTGGATGCCGCGGCCGGCTTGGCGGGATCGATACCCTTGAGAGCCGCGGGATCCGCACCCTCGATAAAGATAAAGCAGGCACCATCCTGGGCCAAGGAATCCAGCTGCATGCGCTTCCACTCGGGTGTCTGCTCAAAATAGCTTTTATCGACATGCTCGTACGTGAGCCTCGTCACGGCATCATCGGCCCAAATGACCGTCACGTGGCCAGCGCCGGCGGCATAAGCCTCCGCGACCACCACGCGGGCAAAGGGCGCGCACTCGACCGGAGACTGAACGACAACCTCCTGTCCGGGCTTGACGTTTACGCCCTTGCGGACAACCAGGCGCGCATAGTTTTTAATCTTGGGCTCCAGGGCCTTCATGCCCTCCAGAGCTTCTTCGACCGTCAGGGCAGCTCGAATCATGTGCCACTCCATCTATCTATAGAACAGTAAAAAGGCGCGCCGCTAAAACGACGCGCCTTATATCTTAGCGATATGTATGAATACAAACGCTACTTCTTCTTGGAGTCCTTCTTGTCCTCCTCGGCAGCCGCGCGCTCGATAAGAGCGTTGAGCTTGTTCTCGGACATGCCCTCGGCCTGCGTGCGGTACATGTTGCGCAGGGGACGGATACGAACGAAGTCGTAGATAAAGTCACCCAGAATGATGACATAGGACAAAACGATGCCGACCATCTGGACGGGGCTGGACACCGTGCCGCCGGGAGCGAAGTAGAGCGAAGCCCAAATTGCCACGACGAGTACCATGCCGATGGCGAGCACGGCCCACCAGATACGGCGGCGCTTGGTGTAGTCCTCATCCTGCTTGAGGAGAATATTCGACACCGTATAGATACGATCCTCGCGAGCACGCTGCTTGGCCTTGCGGGCGCGCTTCTCCTCCTTGGAAAGGCCTTCCAGGTTTTCGCCCTTCTCGAGCTCTTTGCGGCGTGCCTTGGATGATGCCGGCACGACGTGAACAGAGCTCGCTGCCTGACGGGCGGGCTTAGCGGATGCGGCGGACTTGCGCGCAACCCCGGTAACCTCGCGGGATTGCGTGCGCTTGTTCGTGGCGCTACGGGTACTCACTTACGCGTTCTCCTTCATGCTTGTGAACTGGGAGCCCGTGATGATTTGGAAGGCCTCGCGATAGCGCTCGGACGTGCCATCGATGACCTCGGCGGGCAGGTGCGGGGTCTCCCCCGTCATATCCCAGTTGGCCTTGAGCCAATTGCGGACGAATTGCTTGTCGTAGCTAGGCTGGATCTTGCCCTCCTCGTAGCTGGCAGCAGGCCAGAAACGGCTGGAGTCGGGCGTGAGGCACTCGTCGATCAGCGTGACCTTGCCATCGATGACACCAAACTCGAACTTGGTGTCGGCAATGATGATGCCACGGGTCGCGGCGTACTCGGCAGCGGCCTTGTAAATCTTGAGGGACAGGTCGCGAATCTGCGTGGCGATATCCTCACCCACGATCTCGCAGCAACGCTCGAACGAAATGTTCTCGTCGTGGTCGCCGATCTCGGCCTTCGTGGACGGCGTGAACAGCGGCTCGGGAAGCTTGGAGGCCTCGGTCAGACCCTCGGGCAGCTGAATGCCGCAGACGGTGCCGTTCTCGTCATAGGTCTTCTTGCCCGAACCGGTCAGATAGCCGCGGACGATGCACTCGATAGGAATCGTCTGGGCCTTCTTGACCAGCATGGCGCGGCCTGCGAGGTAGTCACGATACTCGGCAAACTCCTCGGGGAAATCCGCCGGGTCGATGGAGACGAGGTGATTGGGAACGATGTCGGCAAACTTATCGAACCAGAATGCCGAGATGCGGTTGAGCACCTCTCCCTTAAACGGAATCTCGTCGGGGAGAATAAAGTCGAACGCAGAAATGCGGTCGGTGGCGACCATCAGCAGGTTTTCACCGGCATCATAGATATCACGAACCTTGCCACGGGAATCCGGACGACGCTCCATCGTTGTCACGTGAGTCACTCCTTACCAAAATACGACAGTAATGCGGGTTCTTTCCCGCACGTTTTCGCAAACTCGGAGCGGCAGGGACGAAACCCCCTCCTTCACCGAATAGCGAAAAGCTAGTGCTCCATTGTAGTAGATGCCGCGTCCGCCGTGTGCTCGCGAGGCAGATGAATCGTAAAAGTCGTACCCTTTCCAAGCTCCGACTCCACGGATATGTAGCCGTGATGACGCTCGACAATCTGCTTAGTCACGGCGAGGCCCACGCCCAGGCCACCCGCCTCGCGGGCGCGACTGGCGTCGGCACGCCAAAAACGACCGAAGATGCGCGACAAATCATCCTTGGCGATACCGATGCCCGTATCCGAAACCGCGATATCGACGTGTTTGCGGTCGCTGAGTACCGACACCACGACCCAACCCCCCTCGGGGGTATAGCGCATGGCGTTACTCAAGAGGTTGATGACGCATTGCGTGATCATGTCGGGATCCGCCTCGACAACGTCATCGTGGCCCTGCGTCTCATCTGCAAAGCGCAAACGCAGGTCACGGTCGGCAAACAGGCGCTCCTGGCCATTCACAATCGAACGCACAAACGGCACCATGTCCACCGGCTCCAGATTGAGCGGCGCGGTACTGTTTTCCATGCGCGACAGGTCGAGCATCTGCTGCACCAGACGGGCCAGACGACGCGTCTCGGATGCGACTGTCTCCAGGTGTTCGTCGTCGGTGGGATACACACCGTCTTGCATGGCCTCGACCGTTGCAAGCATGGCCATGAGCGGCGTGCGCAGCTCGTGAGCAACATCAGAGGTCAGGCGCTTCTCGTGCTTCATATCCTTTTCGAGTGAGGTGGCCATCTCGTCGAAGGTCTCTCCCAGCTGATCGATCTCATCATCGCCGCGCAAGCCCGTACGAGCGGACAGGTCTCCATCGCGAATCTGCTTGGCGGTGCTGGTAATACGATGAATCGGCTTGGTGAGCATGCGCGACATGAGCGCTCCGATAACGACCGAGATGCAGACGGCCACAACCGCGGCAAGGGCCATGGCGTTAAAGGTCTTCTCCCTAAACGCAGAATCCGCCTTGGTGAGCAGGGCATCGGAGCCGATAGCCCATAGCTTTACCTGCCCGACATGCTCGCCAGAAGACGTTATGATTTCGACGTTGGCAACGCTATCGGAGCCGGTGGGAGCAGACGAGACTGGGCTGTGCGACGCCTTCTTTCCGCTCGTACCGTCGGTTGTCGCCTGATTTTCGCGTACATCGGCAGTAGCGCTTGCCGAGGGCCACGAGTCGTCGTAGACGATGACGCCCTTTTTATTGACAACCTGCATACCAAGATCGTCGGACACCAAACTCGATGTCGCGACCGTACGCAGCTCCCCCGCGGTCCAAGAACCATTTTCCTCATATGACGTTGCCAACTTTTCGGCAGCGGAATTGGCGATTTCGACGATATTGGAGCGCGTGTAATCCGTAAAAACCGTGCCCCATACAACGGAGACTACGCCCACCAGCACCAATACCGTCATGAGCGATGTCAGGGCAAAAGCCAGGGCCATGCGCGAGGGATAGCTCATCGTTGGCCGTGAATCGGAACGAGGCGTGTTCCAACTAGCCTTGGAACCCGCCTCGTTCTCCTGCTTATGCTTTTGCCCGATTTCAAAGCGCGCAGGTGTCATATGTGATTTCCTTTATTTCTCGTCCGACTTATCGGTCTTGGTCGGAGCCTCGAAGCGGTAGCCGACACCGTGGACGGTGTAGAGCCACTTGGGCTTCTTGGGGTCGTCGCCCAGCTTGGCGCGAAGGTTCTTCACGTGGCTGTCGATGGTGCGCTCGTAACCCTCAAAGTCGTAGCCGAGCACCTTCTCGACCAGCTCCATGCGGTTGTAGACGCGGCCGGGGTGACGGGCAAGCGTGGTGAGCAGCTTGAACTCGGAAGCCGTCAGGTCGACCTCCTTGCCCTCGACCAAAATCTTGTGGCCCGAGATGTCAATGACCAGATCGCCAAAGTCGAGCACCTCGACGGCCGGCTCATCGGCCTGGTGGGCACGGCGGAACAAGGCACGCACGCGCGCGACAAGCTCGCGCGGCGAGAACGGCTTGATCAGGTAGTCGTCGGCGCCGAGCTCGAGGCCGATAATACGGTCCTCGATCTCGCCCTTGGCCGTCAGCATAATGATGGGGACATCCGAGGTATCGCGAATGGTGCGGCAAACGCGCTCGCCGGGAATCTTAGGGAGCATGAGGTCGAGCACGACCAGGTCGAACTGATGCTTCTCGAACTCCTCGATAGCGGACTGGCCGTCGCCCACGCCCACGACCCAATAGCCCTCGCGCTCGAGATAGGCAGCGACAGCGTCGCGGATTGCCTTCTCATCCTCGACCAGCAGAATCTTTTTTGCATCTGAAGCCATAACACGGCCCCCCTGTCTCAATTAGCTAAGAACAAGCTCATTTTAACGCACCTGAGCCCACCGGGCGTCGCATGGGTGCGATAGCTCGGCGGGCGGTACTCATAGTCACAACGCGCTTATTCCCCTGTCGACGCCTTTTTAACCCCTCGGAGACTAAAGAGAGAACAAGCGAGCGGTAACCGTCTCGGGAATTCCCTGGCTGTTACGCACCGTTGCGTACGTTAAGAACGAATTCGATTTACCCGCCGTAGCAGGATAATCGCCATACTCCAAGGCTCGATCGGGCGACAGAAGCGAGCCGTAGGTCTTAGCCGAAGTGTCAATCAGAAAATGCGACGCCTGAACTTTAACCAGGTATTTATTTTTCCTTCCCGCAGCGCACGCGAGCGGCTCACGCGAAAGGAAGAGGTACGGCCCGCCCTCGTTACCGATATAGGTGCCCATATTGCCCAGGCTGCCCACACCGCTATACGTCGCCTCAATGGAGAACACGAAGGTGTCTCCCATATACACGGCCTCGAAAGGCGAAACCGACGAAGGAAGCACCAGCTGAGCTCGCTTCGTGTTGTTGCCGTCAGTCAGGTCGATCGCCGTCATACCGTAATAGACGCCCTCATCATTGTGCACGCGGGGCGAGATGGTCAGGATGCCGTCGCTCACACGCGGGGCGGATGCGAAGCGGCCCGTTGACTTCCAAATAGTCTCAGGCTTGGACTCGCTGGGCGCCTGACGGTAACAGTACGAATCGTTACTCGTCTTGGTGCCGCCGGACGAAGGCATCTTATACCAGATGACCGACGACCCATACGCTGTGAAGAGCGGCGGATCGTAGTTTTCGCCGCCGCGGTCGAGCTCGACAGCGTTGCCGGTAAGGGAGGAGCCTGCAAGGTTTTGCGCATAGAGTTTCCAAGACGCATTGGCAAAGTTCATCTCGACCCATGCGAACACGCCATCACCCGCGCGAACGTCGTAAAACGCATAACCGGTTCCCTCAATGGGATCCTCGATAAGTGTGGTAAGCGAGCCATCGCCCAGGTTGAGCACACCAAGCGTATTGGCATGCAGGGCAGAAGCAGGCGCCATCATCGCGGCAGCGTAGTCGCCATCGCAGTAGTACAGCAGCGTGCCCAGCGGCAGCGTCCACGAGGCCGCGGGCTCAAGATCGATATCGACAGCTTCGTACTCATCAGTGATCGAGACAATCTTCGAATCGTCCTTGATAACCTGCGGCTCGCCAGCGGCGTCATCACTCGTGCCCGTTTTTTTCGAGCAACCGGCCAGTACGGCAGCAGCACCGGTAGCGGCGCCACCCAGCACAAAACCTCGACGCGTTATTCCATTCTTAAAGCGATCAGCGATGCTCATTAGGCGATCTCTGCGCGAGCGGCCTCGATAGCGCGCGTAAGCTGATCGGCGCAAGAGGTCTTTTTCATACCGCAGGTATTACCGGCGAGAACCTCGATTACGCGATCGGCGGGAGCGCCCTCAACCAGCCTGGAGATGGCCTTGAGGTTGCCATCGCAGCCGCCAGTAAACTCGACGCCCAGCACCTTGCTGCCATCGTCAGAGAGATTGAGGTGAATATTGCGAGAGCATACACCCTGAGGCTTGTAGTCAAAACTAATCATTGAGATCCCCTCTCAGAAAGAAATTTCAGACGTCTATTATCCCCGCCTGGACCGACTTATTATCGCAAGCACCGATTCAACATCCTACGATGCTTGGACTGGTGGGGGCAAGATTAGCAGTCCGCACCCTGTACGTGGACCATGCGCTTCTCACGATACATATTGTGGTCGGCGACGCGATATACATCGGCCAGCGTATTTCCAGCCGTCTCGACGGTCGCCACGCCAATCGATGCGCTGACCGTCAGGGTCTCATCGCTTACCGCGGCAAGACCGAGACGAAGGTCCTGTTCCAGCCCGAGCGCAGACTCGTTGTCAGTATGGGGGCAAACCAGCAAAAACTCGTCGCCGCCAACGCGCATCGGCAGGTAATCCGCACCAGCCACCCGCCGCAGCACGGACGCCGTCCGTCGCAGCAGCTCATCCCCCATCTCGTGACCATAGATGTCGTTGGTCCGCTTGAGATAATTACAGTCCACCATAATCACGCTCACCGGCAAGTCCTCGTTTACCAGGCTATCTCCACGCGATTCAAGATAGTTGCGGTTGCGAAGCCCCGTCAGTTTATCTTGGTATGACAGCTCCTCGGCATGCTTGACCATCGATATGTTGTGCGTCGCCACGACAACCGACTCCAGCCGGCCTTGCTCATCGCGATGCTGGGGGACAACCTGTAGCGAGTACCAAGCGCCTCGACAATCTCGCACCTCGGCAGCCAAGTATGGTACGCCCTCCATACGTTCACGAAGCGTACTTATATCTACGAGTCCCACAACCGCTTCGCGGCTTTCGGGGCTCACGATATCCCGGCAGACTGTGTCCATAAAGTCATATGCCTCGTTGTGCTCGGCGAATATCTTCGCTATCGCCGGCGACATATTGATTCCCTCGATCTCGAGGGTGTCGAGATGCAAAAGGAAGGTCGAATCGTAGATGGCGCTTATGGCATTGATAATGCCGAGCTGTTTATCTTTTTCGACCAAATTGCGGTGGTCAACGATATTCCGAGCCAACAGCACCACGACCCAAAACGCAAGGCACACCAAGACGCCGACGGCGACAAATGAAATCCTGTCAGACATGACCTCAGATTTGGGATATAGCGCAAACAGGCGGTAGTCCTTATATGCCGCACGCACGGCATACCATTTGTCTCCTCGATATTCGATGCGCGTCAGGCCGTCTTCTTTCCACTCAACTCCTGTACTGGTGAGGAGTCGGGCGAGCGACACGTCAGCATCGGCGCTGTTGGATGAGACAATCTCCGCATCCTCCATAACAAGCACCATGGGACTTTGGTGGAAGGTGTTGTTCGCAAGCACATCGGCTATGGCATATGAATAGTCATCCGCCGTATCGGGAACAAATGAGCGGTATGCCAGGGCAACGCCGTCGCCATACGGGACGGCACAGACGGCAAACACAACACCACGGCGCTCGACGACAGTTGAGTAGGACACTTTGGAACCTTGATACATCGATGTGACCGGCGAACATGCCAGCTCCTCTCGCCACAACATGAGCGGATCGCGACCATCGATGTCGTAGTGGGCGGCCATATGACCGTCGGAGTCCATGACCATCAACCCCGAAAGGTTCTCGGCATGGACAAATTGCTCGATAAGGTCGTTGTTAACCTCAACGCGATCAGAGGACAGGAACGTCGCAAACGATTCGACCGCGGCGAGCAAATCGTGCGTCTCCTCGGTTTTTCTCCCCTGTTCGTAGCGGTCATATTTTTCGCAAGCGTTTTCCAAAAACACCATGGTTTCTTGGCCAAACCCAAGCGTTTTTTCGAGGCAGCGATGGGTTCCAACCGCATACAACAGGCCCAATAAGACAGCGCTGACAATAACGCCGACAGCTATGACGGTCAGAGTCTTTCGACGCAAGCGGTGCTTGTCATTTGTCATGATTCCGCTCCTTGCCCGCCCGTCGTCGCTCCTGCCTTGTAATTGTCCACAATGCGCTCTATCGTGCCGTCTCGATCCATGTCGAACAGCGCGGTATTGAGGTTTTTGACGCACTCTCCCTCATAGGCAACATCAAATGCAACGCCCAGGTCAACCGTCATAACGTTGTCGGCAAACACACGATAAACGCCGGGATACTGGGCGACGAGTCGATCAAGCGATTGAACGTCCGCCATCCAACAGTCGACATACCCTTTGGCGAGGGCGGCTTTGCAGAGCTCGGCAGAACCATACGATTTGATTTGCACGTCCGGCGAGATTTCCAGATCCCCTGCGAGCAATCGGCGTTCGCTCACCGAGCCCGCAATCACCGCGATGGTCTTGCTTCCATCGAGATGCGCCAAGGACTTGATGCCACTCGTTTTCTTGGCGACAACCGAAACCGTCACGGTTAGATACGGCTCGGTCCAGTAATACTTATCCTCGCGATAACAGGGAGAATAATCACACCACAGGCAATCGATATCACCGTTTTTGAGCAGCCGGTCGCGATCGTTCCAGTCAATATCGACAAACTGTGGCTTGAGCCCCGCGCGCCTGCAGGCCTCGCGGGCGATGTCGATATCGATACCGGCGTAATCGCCCGTGGTATCGACATACACATAGGGGTCGTTATCCGTAACGCCGATTTTGAGTACCGGGAGGTCTTTGTCGGCTTCATTCGGGGAGGAAGAACTGCTTCGAACGGTATACGCCAGGGCGGCCGCACAGGCGGCAACAAGGAGCATGAGTGTAAACGAGACGATGGCGGCTCGCTTGATACGTCTGGGCACGCGCCTCCCTTCATCGAAACAGCAGTCGGAGTTCATTTTATTACCCAAGGGCTTATGCGACAGTAAAAAAGCGCCCCGCCCAGGACGGGCAAGGCGCCAAAGGTTAAAATGCATCCGCAAGCGGTCGAATTAGGTTAACCCTGCTCGAAGTTCAGCTGCTCCAGGCGGTCGAAGACCGTATCGATGCGGGTGACGAGCGGGGTACCCTAACGCTCGAAACGTTTACGCATAAGAGCGAAAGCGATCAGCGCAACGCCTGCGACAGTAGCAATAAAGGCAACCGCAAGGGCCTGGTCGCCCGTGTTGGCGAGCGCACCCTTAGTAGTCTTAGCGGACGTTTTGGTTACCTTGGTCGTCGTCTGCTGACCGGGTTGGGACGGCGTCACGGGCTGCGCAGGCTGAGCCGGCTCCCCCTTGGCCTCCTCGCCCGTCACCACGTACGTCGAGAAGTGGCTCGTGCGGAAGCAGAGGTAGTCGCCCTCGGTCCACGTATCCATAGCCTGAGTGGAACCATCCTCGGCAACGTAGAGCACCTTGAGATTGGTGAGCGCCTTCATGGCGGCAGTCATCTTGACACGGACGATGAAGGACATGCCTTCGTAGTCCTCGATAACCTCGCCGTCCTTGAGAAGCTTGATATCGAGCTTATCGGCAACCTTGGTAGTCCCCTGCTCAAGGCCGGAAATCGTAGCATTGGCGGCATCGGTAAGATCCGTCGGTTCCTCGACCACAAGAGAGATGCTGTTGTTCTGGGCAATGCCGGCAGCGACATTGTTCTCGGCGCTTACGCTAACGTCCGTTCCGTTGCTACCCGCAACGCCTGCAATGGTCTTTGCCGCTACGATAACGGCGCAGGTCGCGGTTTTGTCGCCACAGGTGGCGGTAATCGTGG
The DNA here is from genome assembly GCA_036304725.1 of Collinsella sp. Taxonomy (GTDB): domain Bacteria; phylum Actinomycetota; class Coriobacteriia; order Coriobacteriales; family Coriobacteriaceae; genus Collinsella. Next base: position 10,794 of record JAXIYC010000013.1, read on the forward strand.
CGGTACCGGCCTTAAGCGGCGTCACGACGCCGTCTTTGACCGTGGCGATCGACGAGTCGCTGGAGGTCCAGCTCACCGTCGTATCGTCTGCATCGGCAGGACTCACCGTTGCGGAGAGCTTTGTGGAGGCATCACCGATGGTAAAGGACAGGCTCGTCTTGTTGAGCTCAACCTTTTGGGCGGGATTGGTCACGGTCACCGAAACGGTCTGGGAGAGCGACCCTGCAGTGATGACAAAAGAACCAGAACCGGTCTTGAGGGCGGTAACGGTGTAGGAGCCATCACCGTTGTCGACAACCTTAAACGCCTTCGAAGCGCCCGTGTCATCCAGAGCAAGATTGGTCTCGTCGACCTCACCCGCAAGGGTTCCAGCAAGAGAAACCTTCACGGTGCCCTCTTCGCCCTTCTTGAGGCCGAGGACGCTCTGGTCGACCGTAAGGTTCGTTGCGGGATTAGAGACGGTCACCGCGCAATCCTGAGAATAGGTGCCGTCTTCAGTCGAAACGGTGATGGTTGCGGCGCCCTTGGAGACAGCCGCCACCTTTCCGGTTTGATCGACTGTAGCGACACTTTCGTTGCTGGACTTCCAGACAATCGTCTGGTTAGCCTCCGCGGGAACGACCGCCGCCTTAAGCTGCTCGGTTGCAGCGCCCACAAGCACGACCTTCTGCTTATCGAGCGTGATGCCCGTAGCAGGCTGAATAACCGTCACCTTGCACGTGGCGCTATGCTCTCCGTCCTCAGTGGTGACGGTAATCGTAGCAACACCTGCCTTGACCGGGGTCACGACGCCGTCTGCAACCGTGGCGACCGTAGGATCGCTCGACGACCAGGACAAGTTCTTGTTCGTTGCATTATCGGGCTCAACCGCTGCGGTCAACGTCGAGGGCTCACCGCCCACAGCAAGCTTAAGGTTTGAAGCGCTGAGCTTGACGCCCGACACCTTTACAACCGGAGTGGTTACCGTAATCGCATCCGTGGTTGCAGAGACCCCATCAACCGTTGCCGTGATCGTGGCATCACCGTCACCGACAGCGGTAACAAGACCGTTAGCGTCGACGGTAAGGACGCTCTCGTTGGAAGAGGACCAAACAACTTGGCTGGCCTTGTCATCAGGGGAGACCTTTGCCTTCAGCTGCTGAGTCGTGCCTTTATCCATGGAGGTTGAGTAGCTGTCCGCAATGGAAACCGCAGTCTTTGCAGGCTCCTCGCCAGGCTTGACAACATGAACGGTCATCGTGTCGCAGAGACGACCACCCAAGTACATTGAAACCGTTGCATCGCCGTAACTATGAGGCACTAAATACCCCAAGTAACTGCCACCACTAAACATCGGTCCTTTTACCTCGAGGACATCCGGATTATCTGAAGTGAAAGAATACTTTGCGCCGGCATAGGAGTCCATCAATTCCTCAGCGCTTTTACTCAGCACGCCCTTTGGATATTCAAACCCCCTGTCACATTCCAGCCAAAGCCAATCTTTGGATATACTATCTGAACTGACCTCACAGGGAAATGTATAATCGCTCGACACAAACTTAGCCTTCGAAAGGCTCACTTCCGCAGGGTCGACAACCTCTATCTCAAAGGGATGGTCATTGCCAAGGCCATCACGAGCATGAGCCTTAACGGTGCCAGGCTTTATTGCCTTAAACGAGTTTTCACCACCGATAAGCTCAACGACATCGTTGCTTTCCAGAGAATAGGTTACAGCGCCAAAGTCCGCACCCCAATGTGCGCGCTGGCATGCCTTCAGTACTTCATTTGGAGAAACGTTGAGAATGGCAGTCAGATAATAGCTGTCCCCAACCAGCATCTTTTGCTTTTTGTTCCCACGCTCATTGAATCCGGGCTCCTGATTCTCGGTTACAACATCACATAGCTTCTTCGTCTCAACTTCACCGTTGCAATAGTCGACAAGAACCTTGGCCTCTTTAGCATCTTTCGACAACGCCTCGAGTAGCAAAGAAGCGCTTAGCTCGGAAGTTCCATATGATGAATAATTCGAATTCACCCTTGCCTGGACTTTGGAATCCTTTGAGGGGTCTTCCTTAATAACAAAATATGTGGCCGCACGGCTCTCGTCCACGGGACGAACGTCAACTCTCCCCTCTAGTAATGCATAATGCGTGTTCCCGCATTTTTGCGGACAATCATCCGTGTAACCCAGCGTTGCGGTGTTTGTTGTCGCACCAGATTGGTCGTAAGAAACGAAACTGACCTTAATTGGATTGACTTTAGCCACACTTTTAATCTTAAGAGAACCGTTTAAACTCTCGTCGGTCTTGCTCTTCAGGGTTATAGTCGTTGTGCCAACTTTGGTGGGGCTAATTGTCAATACCCAACTATGTGACTCATAACTTACCTTAGCGATATCCTCGTCAGACGATGTGATATCGATATCGCTAGGGTCAATGTGCGCCCATTCGTGATTTTTATTAAAAAAGAAAAGCTTTCCTTTCACCGTCTGTCCAACAGCGACATCAAATTCTGACCACACATCGCCTGTAGACGAATCGTATGGGAAAAACGATGCACCCATGGAACCGTCCTGCGACTCCAGCATGACAGCATCCGCATGCGGAGCGGCCACCGTCAGCCCAAACGTTGCCGCCGTTAAAGCAACACAGATGCCTGCGGCTATCCTCCAAAACCCTTTTCTCATTCCCCTAAGTCCAATCTCTCGTGAAAAAACGCAGCATTCTCCCACACCTTAAAATTGGCTTAAGGATACCCCCCCCCCGACAGTTACCGGCAAGGTAATGTTTGTCAGATGTCTCAAATTATCGGCAAGCAGCACAGTTGACGCGCATATATCGCTGACGTCCAGCTTTCTAGGTGCGCTCATGCACAAGCCCCGCTGGCAGAGCGAGCTGCGAGCGGGGCTTGTGTTGGAAAGTCGCACTCGAACGAGGGCCGCGGAGAATTGATCGATTTGACTACCTCCCCGATCGGTCAATTAGAACTCGAGCTGCTCCAGGCGATCGAAGACCGTGTCGATGCGGGTGAGGAAGTCCCACGGGTCAAAGATCTCGTCGAGCTTCTCCTGGCTGACGGTGCAGCGCGGATCGGCCTCGAGGCGCTCCTTAAAGGTAGGACCGGAGACGCAATCCTGCACCTCGTGCCACGTGGCCATGGCGTTTTCCTGCACGATGGCATAGGCATCCTCGCGGGTGATGCCTGTATCGACGAGAGCCAGCAGCACCTTGGAGGAGAAGATGAGGCCGCGGGTCTTGTTGAGATTGGCCATCATGCGGGCAGGGTACAGCTGCAGGCCGTCGATGACGCGGATGAGGCACTGGAACATGTGGTCAAGGGCGATGAAGCTATCGGCCTGGGCGACGCGCTCGGCAGAGGAGTGCGAAATGTCGCGCTCGTGCCACAGGGCAACGTTGTCGAAGGCGACCTGGGCGTTGGACTTGACGATGCGCGAAAGGCCGCAGACCTTCTCCATAGTGATGGGGTTGCGCTTGTGCGGCATGGCGGAGCTGCCCTTTTGACCCTTGCGGAACGGCTCCTCGGCCTCGAGCGTATCGGTCTTCTGCAGGTTGCGAACCTCGGTCGCAATGCGCTCGCAGGTAGCTGCCGTGGTAGCGAGCACGCCGGCAAGGTAGGCGTGGTGGTCACGGCTGATGACCTGCGTAGACAGCGGATCGTGAACCAGACCAAGGTGCTCGCAGACATACTCCTCCACGAACGGCTCGATGGAGCTGTACGTGCCGACAGCGCCCGAGATGGCACCGAAGGCGACGTTCTTGCGGGCATCCTCAAGACGGTCCAAATCGCGCTTGAGCTCCCAAGCCCAAGAGCCAAACTTCATGCCGAAGGTCATCGGCTCGGCGTGAATACCGTGAGTACGGCCGGCGCAGAGCGTGTTGCGCTCCTCGAAGGCACGGCGCTTGCAGATCTCGCCGAGCTTCTTGACGTCCTCGATGATAAGGTCGCAAGCCTGAGTGAGCTGGTAGCACAGAGCCGTATCACCCAGGTCAGAGCTGGTCATACCGTAGTGAACCCAGCGGCTGGGCTTGGGCTCGCCCTCGGGGACGTCGGCGTCGATGTACTCCTTCATGTTGGTCAGGAAGGCGATGACATCGTGGCGCGTGACCTCCTCGATCTCGTCAACCTTCTCCTTCTCAAAGTTGGCGTGGTCGCGAATCCACTGGGCCTCTTCTTTGGAAATACCGATCTTGCCGAGCTCCGCCTGGGCCTCGCAGGCCAGGACCTCGATCTCCTGCCAAATGGCGTACTTGTTCTCGAGGGAGAAGATGTGTCCCATCTCCGGGCGGGTATAGCGATCGATCATAGCGGCTCCTTTTTGGTTATTGGCACGTTGGTCGTAACCCAACCATTGTACCGTGCGCGGGTGCAAGTATGGGCAGTAGGCATTAACCTAACATTTTGGAATTGGGATCGGAGCGGGCAAGGGAGGTGAACAGTGGACACGACTATAGCGGGCAACGAAAGCCCCGCGAACTAATGTAATCCCATCCGTTGCATGTGAAATTACATGTGTAATTACATTAGAGGAAGCTGTGCTGTTTGCCGCTTTCTCTGGCAGTTGCCTTCGCATTCAATAGCTAGCAAGAACGTTGAATGTATTGAAGCGTTGGGGCGTACAACCGACTTACGTCCTTATACGCCGACAATTAATGTAATGAAAGATATAATTACATTAGTTGCTAATCGAATTACATTATATGGAGTGCCATGATACGGAAAACAAGTGAAATGCCCTCCTTGCTTCTGCGCATCATCACCGACGTCGAGACCGAGGTCGTCGAATACAAAGCAGCAAAGCAAAACTATGATTTTGAGGACATTGGAAAGTATTTCTCCGCGCTTAGCAATGAGGCAAATCTGCGCAAAGCAGAATGCGGATGGCTTTTCTTCGGCATTTCAGACAACCGTCAGATAAAGGGAACTGCCTACCGCAAAGAATCCCAAACGCCGAGCGTTGGCCTGCGACGCCTGAAACATGAAATCGCCCAACACACGAATAATGGCATGACTTTCGAAGAGATCTACGAGTTTGAAGTTGATGGCAAACGTATCGTTGCATTCCAGATTCCGGCCGGCAGCTTTGCAACGCCAACGACTTGGCATGGAATCCCTTGGTCTCGCGAGAATGAGTCCCTCGTGGAAATGCCCAAGTTCAAACTCGACGCCATCTACGGGCAAAGTCGGCCAGACTGGTCGCGTCAAATTGCCTATGAGGCAAACATCGATGACCTCGATCCAGAGGCAGTAAGCTTCGCGTGCTCCAAATTCATCGAAAAATACGGAGAAAGTCAGCCTGCAGTTCGTAACCTCGATAAAACGTCCATCCTCAGCAAAATGGCACTTGTGATCCACGGCCACGTGAGCAATGCGGCGCTTGTCCTTCTGGGCAAACCGGAGTCGAGCGTCTTTCTGGGTGGCATCGAACCGCGCATTACTTGGACGCTCTACGCAAGCGACGGCTCCACTATGGCCTATGAACATTTTGAACCGCCGTTCATCCTGCAGGTCGATCGCGTTCTGGGAAAGATAAGAAACGAAAAATACCGGTTCTTCGACCGCGAAGAGACATTGTTCCCCACCGAAGCACATCGCTACAGCCCCGAAGTCATCCGAGAGCTTCTTCACAACGCCATAGCTCACCAAGATTTTAGAATGTCGGGGAAAATTAACGTTCTTGAATATGAGGACAGGCTTGTATTCAAGAACGAGGGCGCTTTTATCCCCGGGACGATAGAGAATGCGCTCGCGAGCGGTTACAAGCCGCCGTACTATCGTAATCCCCTGCTTTCAAGTGCCATGAATAAGACGGGCATGATGGACCGCAACGCCATAGGTATTCGCAACGTCTTCGATATTCAGCGTAACCGCCTGCTACCAATGCCCACCTACGATCTATCTGAGGTTGGACGCGTTGCCGTAACACTGTACGGCACAGTACTCAACGAGGACTATTCTCGACTTCTCGCAAGCAATCGAAATCTTGATTTGGCGACAGTGCTGCTGTTGGACCTCGTTCAGAAGGGGCTACCCGTCACAAAGGAACAGTCACGCCTGCTTCACGAACAGGGCCTCGTTAGAGGTCGTTACCCTAAGCTGACGGTCTCTGCCGAAGTGGCAGCGGCCACCGGTGCCCACAGCGAGTATGTGCGAAACAAGGGCGTAGACAATAGTGTCTTCAAGGAACTGATTTTGGAACTTCTGCGCGTGCGCCCATGTTCAAGAGCGGAGATTATCGCAGGACTGGATCATGCTCTGCCGGCAGACCTTACGACAAAGCAAAAAGGCGACCATGTAAGCTATCTGCTCCAAAGCCTACGGAAAGCTGGCCGCATCACCAACGCTGGAAGCACTTCGGCAGCTGAGTGGCACATAGTCGAGTGATATGGCTCGCGATTTCAATTCTGCCAAACAGGTACATTCCAAGCCAAGTGCGCAACTAGCCCAGAATGCGCCCGGCTGTCAGTCGCGATAGAACACAGTGTTGGGCGGCAGCACATATGCTAAATCAGACTGGAATTGACACCCAATCGAACACTGCAATCTTGCTGACCGCCAGCGCTATACAGCAAAATAGCCCCTTGCCGCTCTATGCATGAGCGGCAAGGGGCACGCATGGCAAGCTATTTCTCAAACTCCATCTTCCCCAACCGTCGAAACACCCAACGTCGGAGAGGGATCCATCATCGCCGGCCTTATTGAAAAAAGCACGGAACCGGAATGGTGCCGTGCTTGTGCTTTTAACTGGAGCGGGCAACGGGACTCGAACCCGCGAGTGTCAGCTTGGGAAGCTGATGCCTTACCACTTGGCGATGCCCGCAATTGCGCATTGGGATAAATTAAATGCTTGGATAGTATATACCGAGCATTTCAAGGGGGCAATATGAATGCGGCGTGTTATCACTATGCAATCGCGCACCGCGCACTGCGGCACAAAAGCCTACGAAACGCGCTCCAACTGGTCCCTTGCATCAGAAAGCACGTGTTCTACCTCGTTTTGCACCTCAGTGTCAAAACGATACGCAGGGACCGAAACGCTTAAACCATAGAGACGCCCGCCTTTTTCTATGGGAACGGCGATGCACTCAACCCCTTCTGCCATCTCCTGATGATCATATGCAAAACCACACCGTCGGACCTCCTCGAGCTGCCGCATCAGGTCATCTATGTGTTTTACCGCATGCTCAGTCGTTTTTTCGAATGGGACAGGAAGCAGCGAGCGAACCAACTCCTCATCCCATCGAGATAGAATCGCCTTTCCAATTGCCGTGCAGTGTGCAGGAAGGGTCTTACCGATTTCCGATGAAAGACGGATGTGCTGGGGGGAATCAACGCGCGAAATATAGAGGACACGACCGTGGTCGAGCACACCGAGCTGACAGGTCTCTCCGCACGATGCGACAACCTTTCGCATGGCTGTCTCAAAAGAGGACAATCCCCCACTCTCACGATCGAATGCCTTGCCCAGCAGATACGTCTTAAGCCCAATCGAATACCTACCGGTAGTCTCGTCATAACTAACGTAATCCGAATCGGCCATGGTGTGCAGAATCGAGAAGAGGCTACTCTTTGGAGCGCCGACAATGCGGCATATCTCTGCCATGGTAAGTCCGCTCTTTGTAGCCGAAAGGGCTTCAAAGATTGATAGAACCCGCAAGGTAGAACGGTGGCCAGCAGGATTATATCGCGAGGGCATGGCAACTCTCCTTGTTCATTAACGCCCAGACTTTCCCCGTAAGTATAGCGGCGTGCCCCTTAAAGCAACCGTTCACCGGCCAACCAAAACCATTCGCGGCGGGCCCGTGTGAGGTCTTTTGCATTTCATCTATACTGTTCCGTATAACGAATAGCGTTCGTAAATACGAACGCTATTCAAGTGGACATAGGGAGGAAACATGTCAGACGTTGTAAGCCAAGGCCAAAACGCCGTTGCCATCGATCAGAGGGACAACGTCGCCGTCGCCACCTACCAACTGGAGGCGGACGCCGAGGCCCGCTACCCCATGCCGGACGGCACGCTGGCGAGCGTTACCGTGACCGACGACATCCCGCTGTTCCACAAGATTGCCCTCGTGGACATCCCCAAGGGTGAGAAGGTCGTCAAGTATGGTGAGTTCATCGGTGTGGCCACCACAGACATCAAGCGCGGGCAGCATGTTCATACGCATAACTGCGCCAGCTCCGACGACCTGAAGGACTCCGTCGTCGCCGACACCGACTCCGTCGCCACCAAGACCTCCTCGCCCGCGGAGGGCACGCGCACCTTCATGGGCTACCGTCGCCCGGACGGTCGTGTCGGCATCCGCAACCACGTCCTGATCCTTCCCACGAGCATCTGTGCCTCCGACACCACGGAGAGGATCGCGAACGCGGTTGAGGGCTGCGTCTCCTTCCACAACCAGAATGGCTGCTCGCAGGTCGACTGCGACCAGAAGGTGACTATTGCTGCCTTGGCAGGCTACGCTGCGAACCCGAACATCTATGGCGTCGTTTGCGTCTCCCTGGGCTGCGAGGGCTGCCAGAACGACATCGTGGTCGACGCGATTCGCGAGCGCACCAACAAGCCCGTCGAGACCCTGGTCATCCAAAAGGTCGGCGGCTCCATTAGGGCGATCGAGGAGGGTACGCGCCTTGCCCGCAAGATGGTCGCCGAGGCGGACCGGTGCGTCCGCGAGCCCACTGACATCTCCGAGCTCATCTTCGGCACCAACTGCGGCGGCTCCGACCCCTCAAGCGGCCTTGGCTCCAATCCGCTGATCGGCGAGGTCTCCGACTGGCTCGTCAACCATGGTGCCACCTCCGTGCTGTGCGAGACGCCCGAGCTCTTTGGCGCCGAGCACATCCTCGCCCGCCGCGCGAAGGACAAACAGGTTTCGGACGACATCCTCAAGATCGTCTACGACTACGAGAAGTACGTCCAGATGTTTGGCGCCGAGATGCGAGAGGGCAACCCCAGCCCTGGAAATATGGCTGGCGGACTCACGACCCTCGAGGAGAAGTCTCTCGGCTGCGTTCACAAGGGAGGCCACAGCCCCCTCAACGCCGTCTATCCGTACGCGGCGCAGCTCAATCCGCACGAGGGCCTCGTCGTGATGGACACCCCCGGCAATGACCCCTCCAGCGTGGGCGGCATCATCGCCGGCGGCTGCCAGCTCGTGGTCTTCTCGACCGGTCTTGGCACCCCCACCGGAAATGCCATCGCGCCCGTGTATCGCCTGACTGCCAACAAGCGCACCTACGAGACCATGAGGGACAACACCGACCTCGACGCAAGCCCGACGATCTACGGCCCCGAGTCCATGGAGGAGATGCGCGACAGGATGCTCGACGACATCATCGCCGTCTGCAACGGCCGCAAGGTCTGCGCCGAGGCACTTGGCTATACCGAGACCGCCCTTCCGCACATCTGCAACTATATGTAGGCCAGCGTCTGACAGGACGCTCCAGAAAGGAGAGAAACCGTGACAACCACGCAAGCCCCCGAAAAGACGCCCAACGCGTTCCAGCGCGGCGTCAACGCGGTCATCGACCTGCTGTCCTCGTTCTTCCTCCCGATCATCAACCTGCTCGTCTCCGTCGGTATCCTCAAGGGCATCCTGACGCTTCTGCAGGTCTCGGGCATGGTCACCGACGACTCGACCACGTATGCAATCCTCAACGCGATGGCCGACTCGCTGTTCTACTTCATCCCGGTGTTCCTTGCTTACACCTCGTCAAAGCGCTTCGATGTTGACACGGTGACCGCCGTCCTTCTCGGCTGCATCCTGGTGTATCCGTCCATCACCACCATCATGGCGGCGGACGCGCCCGTTTACCTGTTTGGCCTCGAGCTCTCAAAGGCGACGTACTCCAGCTCCGTCGTCCCCATCCTTCTTGCCATCTACTGCGCGAGCTGGGTCCAGAAGGCCTGCTATAAGATCATCCCCGAGACCTTCCGCGGCCTGTTCACGCCGCCTATCACGATCATCGTTATCGTCCCGCTCACCCTGGCCGTCTTCGGCCCCCTCGGCACCGTCGTGGGTGGTTGGCTCGCGCAGGGCTACGAAGCCGTCTACAGCCTCTCGCCGCTCGTCGCCGGCGCGCTGATCGGCGCGTTCCAGCCGTTCCTCGTCATCCTCGGCCTGCACTGGGCCCTGTTCCCCATTGCTATGAACAACGTCGCGGTCTACGGCTTCGACACCATCATGGCCCTGTTCGGCGGCGCGATCTTCGCCCAGGGCGGTGCCGCGCTCGCCGTCGCCCTCAAGACCAAGAACAAGAAGTTCCGCTCCCAGGCGATCTCCGCCTCGCTCACCACGCTGCTGGGCATCACCGAGCCCGCGATGTACGGCGTGAACCTGCGCCTCAAGAAGCCCATGGTCTGCGCATGCGTCGCCGGCGGCATTGGCTCCGCCGTGGCAGGCGTGTTCGGTTGCGCCGGCACCGCCTTCGCTCTGCCCGCGCTCACCACGCTGCCCGTCTTCATGAGCCGCGCATTCGTTCCCTTCTGCATCTCGCTGGCGCTCGCCTTTGGCCTCGCCTTCCTGTTCACGCTCTTCGTCCCGATCGACGACGTGACCGAGGAGGAGATGGAGGCCGAGGAGCAGTCCGCCTAGCGTCCGGATTGCAAGGCCACTCTATGTCCCGCGCCTGCGGGTTCGACTGGAGGTGGTGCCCACCTGGCAGCAAAGCGTATCCGTCACTGACCATATATCCATTAGACATTGTTTGACGTAAGGAGAACAAAATGAAGAAGATCGACGCACACGCCCACGTCTTTGACCACATCGGCTCCATGGGCAAGGCCGGAGAGCTGCGCCCCCTAGGCAACGGCAACTGTCGCTGGGCCACCGGCGAAGAGTTCCGTATCATCCCCGAGGGCAAGGGAGACAAGGAGTACCTCGTTGAGACCTTCATGGACGTCATGGACGAGAACGACGTCGAGAAGGCCATCCTGCTGCAGGGCGTCCTGTACGGCCTGCAGAACGAGTACGCCATGGAATGCGCCGAGAAGTACCCTGACCGCTTCAAAGCTGCGGTCATGCTCGACCCCTTCTGCCGCTGCGCCCAGCAGATCCTCGAGCACTTCATCAACGATCTGCACGCCCACGTCTTCAAGTTCGAGGTCTCTGTGGGCGGCGGCCTTTCCGGCTACCACCGCGATTTCGCGGTCGACGGCCCCGAGATGACGGTCCTCATCGACAGGATCGCCCAGGTCGAGGACGCCACTCTGGTGCTCGACATCGGCAGCCCCAACCAGTCCAGCTGCCAGCCCGAGGCCGTATATCGCCTGGCCAAGAAGTACCCCGGCCTGCACATTGTCGTCTGCCACCTGCTCGCCCCGTCCCTTGAGGACGGCGACGTCCTCAAGTGCGCGCTTCCGTACCTCGCCCACGATAACGTCTGGGTCGATCTCTCCGCGCTGCCTTGGAACGTTGCTCCCGAGACCTACCCGTATCCCACCGCGCTCGAGTACATCGCGATGGCGAAGGACGTCCTGGGCGCCGACAAGATCATTTGGGGCACCGACTCCCCCTGTGTCCTCACCAAGTTCGACTACAAGGACCTCTATAGCTTCATCGAGGACTCCGACGTCTTCACCGACGCCGAGAAGCAGGGTGTCTTCTACGATAACGCCGTCAAGGCCTACTACCTCTAGGTCCTTCTCGGCAGTGCAGGGATTTGTGGGGGTGTGACCCCGGAAAGCGAGTGACACATGTTTGAGGGAGTCTTCTGCCCCTCCATCACCATCACCGACGATGATGGAAAGATCGATTACGAGCTGTGGGGCAGGCACCTGGACCACCTGGCCGACGCGGGCATCAACGGCGTGCTGTTGTTTGGCAGCATCGGCGAGTTCTACAGCGTGAGCCTCGAGGACAAGAAGTCGGTCATCGACTTTGCCGTCGAGCGGGTCGCCGGCCGCATGAAGGTCTTCGTCGGCGTGGGTGACACCACCTACGACAACGTCCTCGAACTCACGCGCTATGCCAAGAAGGCCGGTGCCGACGCGGTTCTGGCGGTCTCGCCGTACTACTTCGGGCCCACCGACGACGCTGCCGAAAAGTACTTTGGTGGCATCGCAGACGCCACCGACCTACCCGTCGTGCTATACAACTTTCCGGCGCGCACCGGCACCGACCTGTCGCCCGAGCTCGTGGCCAGGCTCGCCGCCGCCCATCCGAATATCTGCGGCATCAAGGACACGGTCGACACCATCAGTCACACGCGCAAGGTCATCCGCGCCGTCCGCAAGGTCAACCCCGAGTTCTCGGTCCTTTCCGGCTTCGACGAGTACTACCTGGTCAACCGCGCGAGCGGCGGCAACGGCGTTCTGTGTGGCCTCACCAACGTGGAGCCCGAGCTCTTTGTGAGGCTGCATGGCGCCTACCAGGCAGGCGACTTCGCGACCGCCATCGAGTGCGCCAAGCGCATCTCGTCGCTCATGGCCGTCTACGACGCCTGCGATTTGTTTGTATCTGCCATCAAAGTAGCGGTCAATATAAAGGGTCTTCCAATCTCGACCGCGATCTTCGATCCCGCCATACAGGCCAGTGATGACCAAAAGGCAACAATCGAACAGCTCCTGTCATAGACTTGTATTTGGATCGATGTGAGATTATCGTCTTCACATCGATCCAAATATCTTTTTTCTTGTTTAATTTATGAATTTATTTCTATAACTTCATAAATATATGGAGATAAGGACCCGTGGGGGTCCTTTTTCATTTACTTCTACCTGCGCTTTTATCTGATTGTTGTATTTGAGCTCGATTTGTCACAAATCGGGCAAGCTTTTGGTCAGCTTCTGGTACTTACCCGCATGAACCATGGCGGTAGCCTCATCCCAAGCGCCGCGGCCTCCCCGTGCGGCGCACGAGGGATAAGGAGCAGCCATGTCCAACGCACCCACGCACTCTGTCCACAGCGCAATCGCAACAGGTCCGCTGCTCCTGCTCCTCTTTTTTCTGATCGGCTGCCTGGCCCCAGGGGCCGCACTCGCCGTCGACGGGAACGACGCCCTTAATTTCCGCACTATAAGCGACGGCTGCGGCCCCTTCGGCGTCGGTAAATATGAGGCACAGGACACTTCGATTTCGTACTGCATGAATCAAGACTGCCCCGGCCCCAGCAAGCCGGGAGGGCCATGGCGCACATACAACCAGGGCTGGACATGGCTCGATGACGAATTTGCCGCCATCGTCTGTCACGGATACCCCTCCAGCACATCCTTTGGGGGCCACAACCTGTCGCCCGATCTCGCCCGTGCCGCCACCCAGATTGCCGTGTGGATGCTCAAGGGAACCACGCGCCCCGACGGCACCTATTCGTATACAAATAGCAAGGGAGTTGCCAGGAGCGGTAGGTTTTACGAAAACGCCGAGGCCGTAGCGGCTGCACGTTGGCTCTACGAGAGCGCTAAGTCCGGATCTATTAAGGCAGCCCCACATCGAGCCAGGCGTTATCACGGCCCGGTCTCGGGCGAGGGTCGACACCAGGACATGCTCTATGTTCTGCCCGCCGTCTCCGTATCGTTCCAAAAACAATCGTCCCAGGCTGGCATCACCGCCGGCAACGACACCTACAGACTCGGTGGCGCAACCTTCGATATCTTTGAAAGTGCGGGCGATGCACGTGTCGGCGCTATCCAGATGGACGAAAACGGGCGTGCACAAGCAACACTTTTGCCCAATAGGGGGTGCGGACGATTTCTTGGACCGCGCCTAGGCGTATCCAAGCTTCCTGCGGTACTCCATCGGGCTCAGCCACCCGAGGGACTTCTTGATCCGCTCCTCACGATAGTACACGAGGTAGGCCTCGAGCCTTCCCATGAA
>JAXIYC010000014.1:0-6699 GCA_036304725.1 Collinsella sp.
ACTTCGTGCACTACGTGGTCAACAACCACCCCGAGGTGCACGTCACCGTCCTGGACAAGCTGACCTACGCCGGCAACCCCGAGAACATCGCGGGGTTGCCCTCCGACCGCGTCGAGCTCGTCGTGGGCGACATCTGCGACGCGGAGCTGCTTGATAAGTTGGTGCCGGGCCACGACGCCATCGTGCACTACGCCGCCGAGAGCCACAACGACAACTCCATCGCCGACCCGGAGCCGTTCCTGCGCACCAACGTGGAGGGCACCTTCCGCCTGCTGGAGGCCGTCCGCAAGCACGGCATCCGCTACCACCACGTCTCCACCGACGAGGTCTACGGCGACCTGGCGCTCGACGACCCGGCGAAGTTCACCGAGGAGACGCCCTATAAGCCCTCCTCCCCGTACAGCTCGACGAAGGCGTCCTCCGACATGCTCGTGCGCGCCTGGACCCGCACCTACGGCCTGCGCACCACGATCTCCAACTGCTCCAACAACTACGGCCCCTACCAGCACGTGGAGAAGTTCATCCCCAGGCAGATCACCAACATCGTCGACGGCGTCCGCCCCAAGCTCTACGGGAGGGGCGAGAACGTGCGCGACTGGATCCACACCGAGGACCACTCCAGCGCCGTCTGGGACATCCTCACCAAGGGCCGCATGGGGGAGACCTACCTCATCGGCGCAAATGGCGAGAAGAACAACATCACGGTCCTGCGCATGATCCTCGAGGCGATGGGAAAGGACCCCGAGGACTTCGACTGGGTCGCCGACCGCCCCGGCCACGACCGCCGCTACGCCATCGACTCCACCAAGCTCCAGCGCGAGCTCGGCTGGAGGCCGGCCCACACCGACTTCGCCGAGGGGCTCAAGGCCACCATCGACTGGTACGTGGCCAACGAGTCCTGGTGGCGCCCGGCCAAGGAGGCCACCGAGGCCCGCTACCGCGCGCAGGGGCAGTAAGGAGAGCAGAGACATGGCAGACATCGCATTCGAGAAGGACCTCTCCGTCACCGAGACCGGCATCGGGGGCCTCATGGTCGTCGACCTCGCCGTCCACGGCGACTCGCGCGGCTGGTTCAAGGAGAACTGGCAGCGCGCCAAGATGACCGCTCTTGGCATCCCCGACCTCCGCATCGTCCAGAACAACATCTCCTACAACGACAGGAGGGGCGTCACCCGCGGCATCCACGCCGAGCCCTGGGACAAGTTCATCTCCGTGGCCCGCGGCAGCGTCTTCGGCGCATGGGTGGACCTGCGCGAGGGCAGCGCCACCTACGGCAAGGTGTTCACCTGCACCCTGGACCCGTCCAGGGCCATCTACGTCCCACGCGGCGTGGGCAACTCCTTCCAGGCCCTGGAGGACGGCACCGCCTACACCTACCTGGTCGACGCCCACTGGTCCCTCGAGCTCAAGAAGACCTACACCTTCGTGAACCTCGCCGACCCCGAGCTCGCCATCGAGTGGCCGATCCCGCTCGACGAGGCCACCGTCTCCGAGGCCGACCTCAACCACCCGATGCTCAAGGACGTCGTCCCGATGGCGCCCAAGAGGACGCTCGTCACCGGCTGCAACGGCCAGCTGGGCCATGCTGTGCGCAGGCTGGCGGAGGAGCGCGGCGTCGCCAAGGACTTCGACTTCTGCGACATCGACACCTTCGACATGTCAGACCCGGAGGCCTACACACAGTACGACTGGTCGCTCTACGGCACCGTGATCAACTGCGGCGCCTACACGGCCGTTGATAAAGCGGAGACCCCCGAGGGCCGCGCGGCCGCCTGGAAGGCCAACGCGACCGGGCCGGCCCTGCTCGCCCGCGTCTGCGCCGGGCACGGGATCACCCTCGTCCACGTGTCCTCCGACTACGTCTTCGACGGCACCGCCGAGGTGCATGAGGAGGACGAGCCCCTCAGCCCGCTGTCCGTCTACGGTCAGACCAAGGCCGCCGGCGACATTGCCGTGGCCGGGTGCCCGCGCCACTACGTCATGCGCTCCAGCTGGGTCATCGGCGAGGGCCGCAACTTCGTGAAGACCATGAAGGGGCTCTCCGACCGCGTCGCCGACCCCGAGGACGGGCTCGAGCAGGTCACCGTGGTCGACGACCAGCTGGGCCGCCTGACCTTCACGCGCGACATGGCCGAGGCCATCTTCCACGTGCTGGGGACGCACGCCCCCTACGGCACCTATAACTGCACGGGCTCCGGCGCCGTCAAGTCCTGGGCCGACATCGCCCGCGCCGTCTTCGAGGCCGCCAACGGCAACGGCGAGAAGGTCGTGCCGGTATCGACCGCCGACTACTACGCGAGCGCCGCGGGCCCCATCGCACCGCGCTCGGTCCACTCCGCGCTCGACTTGTCCAAGCTTGAGGCTGCCGGCTTCCGCATGCCCGACTGGGAGGAAGAGCTGGGGGAGTACCTCACTAAGCTTTTTTAATCATTTTTGTAAAGTGATTTGAGCTAAGAGTAATAAATACTCGTCTTCGGCACCCGCTCGGAGGCTATCAAGATGTACCTGCACGTCAACAAACCGAAGACGCGCTCGGATGAGCCCGAGTCCGCGGTGACCATGACCGGTCGGCATCGCGAGGTGCTCGACCAGGTGCTGCGCGTCTTCGGTGTTGCATCTGACCACGACCTGTTCTCCGTTCAGGCTGAGTTCGCGGCTATGAGCCACATCTCGAACCCCTATGGTGATGGGTACGCGAGCGTGCGAATAGTTGACATGCTCGCACAGTAGCTATCTATGAACTGATTTATGAAGCTGCTCTTTTGGAACTTAAATAAGAAAGACAATGCCAACCTTGCCCTCGCATGTATGCGAGAGAATGAGGTCGGCATTGCTGCTTTTGGTGAGTTTTCTGGAACTGAATTCTCAGATGAGCTCTTAAAGGGCTCTGGATATCGCCCAATGGGTTACGGTGGGTGTGACAAAGTTAAAATCATTGCCCAGGAGTCCATTGAAGTTCTTGATTGCTTTGAGGAATCTCGGTTTGCCGTTCTGCCGATGAAAATAGGCAAGATCTGTTTCATTATTGCCGCTGCGCATCTTGTTGACCGTATGTCTTCAGCCGATCCGGAACCAAGGCTGGTGGATATCCGCAAGATGATGGATGTGATTCACGGGTATGAAAACGCGCTATCAATTAACAAGACGATCGTTATGGGCGACTTAAATGCAAATCCATATGATAAGGAGCTACTTCTCCCCAACGCATTTAACGCGATGCTTTTTAAAGGGTTAGTTAGAAATAAAACCGGAAGAACATGGTGCGGTGACGAATATTCCTTTCTGTATAATCCAACAATTCATTGGTTGTCGGAGGAGCTGGAGAACTACGGATCCTTTTACTATTCCGGGGATTGCGCCAACCCTATTTGGAACTGTTATGACCAAGCCCTGGTAAGCCCAGAATTGATGGACTCCATTAATTCCTATAGCTATCTAAAGAGGATAGGGAATAGGGGCTTGATTGCAAAAGTTCGTCCCAACAGCAATATAAGCGACCATTTGCCGCTGTTAGTTGATATCGATTTGAGTTAGGTGAGCCAGTCATGACTTCTAGTGAAAATCCGTGGGCAGAGGTGTTCACTCAACCTCAACAAAAAAGAACAGACGGAATGGGACCTCGGACGTTTTTCCGGACCATGTCCCGGCGCTATGCCGCATGGCCCCTCTCCTCGCGATACTCCCTAATGGTCTTCCATCCTAGGTCCTTCTTGAGCTTGCCGTCCCTGTACCACTCGATATATTCGCCGAGCAGGCGGGAGAACTCGTCGAACGGCACGCCGGTCCAGTCCCTGCCCTCGAAGAAGTCGCACTTGAGCGTGCCGAAGAACCCCTCGGCGCGCGCGTTGTCGGGGCTCCGGGCCCTCCTCGACATCGAGCGCACCACCCCGGGGCCGCACGCCTCGCGCCACTCGCGCCCCATGTAGACGGCGCCGCCGTCGGTGTGCACCGTGAGCGGCCGGTCCTCGGTCGGCCCGACTATCCCCACCAGGTCCCTGAGCATGCCGACCATCAGGTCGGAGTCGGCGTGGACCGAGACCCTCCAGCAGATCGGCCACCCGTCGAAGCAGTCGATCGCGGGCGACAGGTACGCCCTGTACCCGTCGAGCCTGAACTCCGTGACGTCGGTGACCACGAGCAGGCCGGGCGCGGGCGCGCGGAAGTCGTGCGTCCCGTCCGCGCGCAGTGGGACGTTGGCCGGGCGCTCCGCGAGCTCGCCCCGGTAGCTGCGGTACCTCGCCCTCCGGCGCATCTGCGCCGCCTTGCGGGCGACCAGGCCCTCCTCGCGCATGATCCGGCGCACGACCTTCTCGGACGCGACGACGGGGCTCTCGGCGTCCCCGGGCGCGAGCTCGCGCCACGAGACGGGCTCGCCGGGTCCCCTCCTGAGGTCGGCGGTCACGGACTCAGGCCCGTAGACGCCGCCGCTCGCCTCGAACGACGCGCGCACGCGCTCCCTGAGCGCGGCCTTGGGGTCGGGCCTCGAGATCCTGGGCGCCTGGTCAAGATAGGTGCTCTTTCGGGATCGACAGGGTCCTGGTCACGTCCGCGAGCCTCACCGCCGGCGAGAGCCTCCTCGCCGCCTCTCCCGCCCTGTGCTTCTCCTCGTTCGTCAAAGAGCCAGGGCCTGGTGCTTTTAGGACGTCCAACACCGCCAGGGCCTCGGCGAGCCTGACCTCGGCCTCGCGGGCGCGCTCGGCGGGGTCGTCGGGAAGCCCCTCCAGGCCCCAGTCCCGCCAGTCGGTCTGCTCGGGCGGCTCGCCGCCGGCCCCTCCGCGCCCGGTCCTCTCCATCTTGCCCGCGCCCCCTTCGGCTCGACGCTTCCGCGGGGAGGCGGGCTCGGTGCCCGGTCGCCTCGCGGCGAATGCGGGGCTGCCCTCGCCGTGCGAGCAGTGCATGCGCTCCGCCCGGTCGGGCATCTCACGGGCGGTCAGCTCGCCCGCCTCCTCCAGCTTGAGCCAAGCATACAGGTTGTCCTTGTTCGGGAAAAGCGGCAGGCTCCTGCAGGCGGCGGGGGCGGACAGGCCGCTCCGGTGGAACTCCCAGAGAATCCCCTCGCGCTCCTCTTTCGTATACATCGGACTCCCTCCTGGACCCAGATTGGGTCCGAGATTTTGTCCGAGGTCCCGAATCATCCCATTTTTTACTGAACAGGCGAAAATGTTGTCTGGGGCTTCTAACGGTAGGGTAAAGGGGGTATTTTCCCCGACTTTTGACGTAAACAGAACGTTATCTCGAGCATTAGAAACCATCAGCTCCATGTCAAAGATAATTCAGCATGCAGCCTCCGCAAGCGTGGCGGATCTCACTCCAAAAGTCGACCTTTTGAATGCAAATGACCTTTACAAGAAAAATGACTATTGTTTCGAGATTCGTTCGAATAGATACCGATTCAGGCTATTCGCCATCGAATTCGATCCATCGTATCCTGCCATCATGACTGTCGATCGAGGCGTATGCAACGATCTAGCAAAGATATATGATCGTTATAAGTTCGAAGAGGCCGAGCGGTGCAATATCACAATACAAGACGATGAAGATCTCGACCGTGTTTTCAATCAACTTTTAAAGAGCGAAAAGCTGATCTACATCTGCAACCGGCTGATGAACGAGACCGATGAGATGGCTTAACGCTTTTACCTTTCTTTGAGTTGCATATTCGAATGCATTATTTGACAAACATCCGTAATATGAACCGTATGTCATAGCGCGGACCTTAGGCCTATATGAACTAAAATATTGCGCGGGAAACAATGGTTCCTGCGCAATATTTGTTATTTAAGGGATGCAGATGGACGAAGTGAAAAAACTAAGTATCGCTAATTTCAACATTACATATGGGCCAGAAAATGAGCCCATGTTGACTTACTTCCAAGACATTTTGTATCCAGCGTTCTGCAATGAGCAGAAAGTTCGTACCTCCAAAAATGTCAGCTATTTCTCCGATGTTGAGTTGAAGCTAATAAGTTCGGAATATGTTCTCACGGGAAATCTGATCCGTGAAACTCATTATAGGGTGCGAACTATCGTTGTCGATAATGAGCTCGTTCCATCTCCAAGCTCCGTTCCAACTGCTCCATACTCTCGCTTCATCATCTATCTCAAGAGTCATAGAATGATCCTCGTCAAGAATGAGGGCCAAAGCCCCAATCTCAAGAGTTTTCAAGCCGTTTTGAGGAAAGTCGTCGATCGTTACACTCGCGAGGCCAACCGAGAAAGAGATAAAGCAGACTTGCCTCTATTTCCTAATGCTGTAATCAATATCGTTAACATGCCCCTACCTGATAGTATTGATGAAACTATCAAGGAATTTGCGAAAATTAAGTCAATTAATCTTCGCTTTTTCCCTTTAAACAATGATATTGATCCGGCGCCGCTGCTGGCATACGTACGTTCAACAATGGATTCGGTTGACTCAAAAACGGGAAACTTAACATTCAATTCCCCTAAATCAGCTAACGGAATCTCCAATCTTTTTCAAGATAGCATTGCTTCTGGCAATGCATCAGCAACTGTAACAGGTGAAAAACAAGATGGCACAAAAGTAAAAATCACTGACAAGGGGGTGCGGACGATTTCTTGGACCGCGCCTAGGCGTATCCAAGCTTCCTGCGGTACTCCATCGGGCTCAGCCACCCGAGGGACTTCTTGATCCGCTCCTCACGATAGTACACGAGGTAGGCCTCGAGCCTTCCCATG
>JAXIYC010000015.1:0-97674 GCA_036304725.1 Collinsella sp.
CTGAAGCGCTACATAGCGCGGGAGGTGTACCGCGTGCTCATGGACCCGAACCCCGACGGCGCCGCGCCGGAGGGCCCCGAGCTCGCGAAGATGCGCAAGGCGATGCGGGTGACCCAGAAGCAGGCCGCCGCGGGGCTCGGCATGTCCGCGGCCTCACTCGGTCACCTGGAACATGGGAGACGGCGGTCGACGAAACTGGAGAGGAGGTACTACGAGCTCCTGTGCGAATTGAAGGGAGCGCTCCCGCAAACCGCCTCTTGACAACTTATAGGAGCGTCGGTTTTAATTTCGCGATTTTTCCCATGGTCAAGTAATACAGGTCCAGCCCCGTAATCCGCCATACTTTTGAAACCAGCCCATTTGGGACGGGAGCATATTGACTACTTTTACCTATCAGCCCGCATGTTTGACGCATCTAAAATAGCCCCGTCCCAAATTGACTACCCCGGCATTGGGGATACCATGGTGGCAACCTAGCGAAAGGACGATGTATGGCACATGTCGATGATCAGCGTGTGGCGCGCGTGCTCGATGCGCTCGAGGCTCAGCACCCCGGTGCGCAGCTGCTCGTAAACGACCCGTGGTCGATCTACTACCTAACCGGTTTTTATGCCGATATGTTCGAGCGTTTTTGTGGCGTGCTGCTCGCGCGCGATGACGAGCCCGTGATCTTGGTCAACGCGCTGCATCAGCTGCCCGAGTATGACAATGCCCGCGTCGCGTATCACACCGATACCGACGTCGTGACCGACGCCATCGCACGCGAGGTCAATCCTGCCAAGCCCCTCGGTATCGACACCGTCATGCGCTCCGGCTTTGTGATGCCCCTTATGGATCGTCACGCCGCGAGCGAGTTCTTCCTGGGCGACTTTGCCGTCACCGCGGCACGCACCCACAAGGATGCCGCCGAGCAGGAGCTCATGCGCGAGTCCTCGGCCGCCAACGACGCCGTGATGGTCGACGCCATCAAGCTCGTTCACGAGGGCATGACGGAGCGCGAAATTGCCGACCAGATGCTCGGTCTGTACCGCAGTCACGGCTGCGAGGGCTTTAGCTTTCCGCCCATCGTGAGCTTTGGCGCCAACGCCGGCGACCCGCATCACGAGCCCGACGACACCGTACTCAAGTGCGGCGACGTGGTGCTGTTCGACATTGGCGGTCGTCGTCGCAACTACTGCTCGGACATGACGCGCACATTCTTTTGGGGCGAGCCGGACGAGGAGACAGCACGCATCTACGACATCGTGCGTCGCGCCAACGAGGCCGCCGAGGCGCTCATCGCACCGGGCGTGCGCATGTGCGACCTGGACCGAGCCGCGCGCAACGTGATTGAGGATGCGGGCTATGGCCAGTTCTTTACGCACCGTCTGGGACACTCAATCGGCCTGCAGGACCATGAGCCAGGCGATGTCTCGCTTGTCAACGAGCAGGTCGTAGAGCCGGGCATGACGTTCTCCATCGAGCCGGGCATCTACCTCCCCGGCCGCACCGGTGTCCGCATCGAGGACCTGGCCCTGGTGACCGAGAACGGCGTCGAGATTCTCAACGCTTGCCCCCACGATCCGGTCCGCCTAGACTAGGCACGCAACCAAAGCTCCCCTAGAAGTTGCGGTGGAATAGTTCCTGGATGGGCTGCTAGAACCCAAAAATAAGAACTATTTCACCGCAACTGATGAGGGGATGGGTTAACGGAGCAGGGCGGGCTAGCGCAGCAAACCCGCTACTTCGCCGGCTAGGGTGATGGTGCCGGCGGCAACGAAGGACTCGCCCGCGGCATCGAAGGCCGCGAGGGCCTCGGACACGCTGGGGTACACGCCAATAAGCTTGTCAGCATCCACAAGTGCGGCGAGTTCTTCTACCGGTAGGGCGCGATCGGAATCGGTCTGGGTCACAACCACGCGCGGAAAGGACGGGATCAGCACGTCAACGATGCCCGCCACGTCCTTGTCGGCCAGTGCAGCGCACAGCAGCGTGGGGCGATTCTCTACGCACGAATCGATCTCGTCCAGTGCGCTCACAAAGTTCTCGCAGCTCTGGGGGTTATGGCAGGCGTCGATCAGCTTGAGCGGATCGGTTCCCAGCACATCAAAGCGACCCGGCGTGGGGCAGCCCATAAGAGAAGCGTCGAGCGACTCGTGGTCGAGCTCGCGGCCCAGATAGCCCTCGCACAGCATAATCGCACACGCGGCATTCTGCGGCTGATATGCCGGCTTGACCATACTCGACGTATAGATCGCACGCGGCGTGGTGCAGCTGAACTCAACCGTGTCGCCCACATGCGCCGGCACCTTAGTCGTGACATGGCTCACCACGAGCGGCACCACACCGCATTCGCGGCAACGGGCATCCATCACGCGCTGAACACTTGCCTCATGCGTGCCCTCGCCCAGAACAACCAGGCGTCCGGGCTTAATGACCGCAGCCTTCTCACCCGCAATGGCCTCGAGAGTATCGCCCAAAATACGTGTGTGATCGAGCCCAATACCCGTAATGGCAACGGCGACGGGATCGGTCGCACTCGTGGCGTCCCAACGACCGCCCATGCCAACCTCGAGCACGGCAACATCCACCGCGGCCTCGGCAAACACCACAAGTGCGGCGGCCGTCAGCAGGTCAAACGGAGTAATGGTATAGGCGCGCTCCCCCGCCGCCACACGGTGCGCATTCACCCGACGTCCCGCCTCAACAGCGGCAGAAACGCCACGGGCAAAGGCCTCGTCACTCACAACGCGCCCATCGACCTCCATGCGCTCTGGATAACGCACCAGCTGCGGCGACGTATACAGCGCGGTTTTTAACCCCTCACCACGAAGGATGGCAGCCGAAAAACGCGTGGTCGAAGTCTTGCCATTGGTACCGGCGACCTGAATGCAATCAAAGTACTCGTCCGGGCGCCCCAACTCATCGAGCATATCGACAACCGTCTCAAGCAAAGGACCAGCATCCCCAGAAATCCGCCCCGTATCAGCAGCAAGCCCCACAGCCTCATCAAACGAAAGCAACTCAAACGAGAACGGAACGACATACGACCCAGAACGCTTAGCCATAACTCAAAGTCCCCCATAACAGAAAAAGAGGCCCACCAAAAAGAATGAGCCCCTCGCGTTCAAAAAATCAGCCAAACACCGCTTTGCAGCGACCTCAAGGCCACAACCCAGTGGCCCTAACATTCCGGACGCAGACAACCACGTAAACGAACTGGGAGCGGTTTGGGGCTTTGCTCGATACAAGTTCCGCACGAGCCGAAGGCCACTTAATGTGGCTTTCGTGCGAGCAGGACTGTCCGCAGTAGCGAGCAATGCCCCAAACCGCGTCCCCCAGTACCGCCTACGAGAAGTCAGCAACCTGAGCAGTCAGCGCCGCCAGGATCTCCTTGAGCTCAGCTGCACGGTCCCTCTTCTTCTGGACCACCGCAGGCGCGGCCTTAGCCACAAAGCCCTCGTTGGCGAGCGTCTTCTCGCAGCCGGCGAGCTCCTTCTGGGCCGCGGCAATCTCCTTCTCCAGACGCGCCTTCTCGGCCGAAAGGTCAACCTTGCCCTCGAGCACCACAAAGACCTCGACGCCGCTGTCGACCACGGCAATGCTCGCAGCCGGCTTCTCAACGTCGATACCCATAACCAGCGAGGCAGTGTTTGCCAGCGGCTCGATGGTCGAGCGCAGGCTCTCGAGCTTCTCGATATCCTCGGCACCGGCGCGCACGACCACGTCGAGCTCGGCCTTGGGGCTCAAGCGATAACGCGAACGCGTGGCGCGGGCGGCGGAAACGACGGCGCGGCACAGCTCAAACGCGCGCTCGGCGTCCTCGTCAACATACTTGGCGTAGTCGGCGGGCTCGGGCCACTTGGCGATCATGAGCGCCTCGGCGCGATCCACGTTGCCCTCGGCGTCCAGGTCGAGCACACTCGCCGGCATGTTGTCCCAGATCTCCTCGGTGACAAACGGCATGAGCGGGTGCATCAGGCGAATGGAGGTATCGAGCACAAAGATCAGGTTGCGCTGCGCCTGCAGACGGCCCTCGCCCTTCAGGCGGGCCTTGGTGACCTCGACGTACCAGTCGCAGACCTCGTTCCAGAAGAACTGCTGCACGCCGCGGGCCATATCGCCAAAGGTGTAGTTCTCGATGCCCTCGGTGACCATCTTCACGGCCTTGGCCAGGCGGCTGAACATCCAGGCGTCGGCCGGCGTCTCCACGACGGGCTCGCCGGGCGTGTAGCCCTCCATGTTCATAAGCAGGAAGCGGCTGGCGTTCCAGATCTTGGTCACAAACGACTTAGCCTGCTCGGTACGCGGGCTGTCGATAAGCTTCTTGGTCTTCTTATCGATGTTCGCGTCGAACTTGACGTCCTGGTTGTTGGTGCACAGTGTGAGCAGGTTGAAGCGCATGGCATCGGCGCCGTACATGCCAATGAGGTCCATGGGGTCAACGCCGTTGCCCTTGGACTTGGACATGCGGCTGCCGTCCTTGGCAAGAATCGTCGGGTAGATGACGACGTCCTTAAACGGCACCTCGTCCAGGAAGTACAGCGAGCTCATGACCATGCGGGCGACCCACAGCGCGATGATGTCGCGCGCGGTGACGAGCGCCGTCGTGGGGTGATGGCCCTCGAGCAGCTCCGGCTTTTGCGGCCAGCCCTGCGTGGCAAAGGTCCACAGCTGCGAGCTGAACCAGGTGTCCAGCACGTTCTCGTCCTGATGCACGTGATGGCCGCCGCACTTGGGGCACACGTCGGTGTCCTCGGTAAGGGCATCCTCCCAGCCGCAGTCCTCGCAGTAGAACACGGGGATGCGGTGCCCCCACCACAGCTGGCGGCTGATGCACCAGTCCTTGAGGTTCTCCATCCAGGTGGTGTAGGTCTGCGTCCAGCGCGCAGGGTGAAAGGTGACCTTGCCGGAGTTGACGGCGTCGAGCGCCGGCCCCTTGAGCTTGTCGACGGCCACGAACCACTGCTCGGACAGCCACGGCTCCAGCGCAGAGTCGCAACGGTAGCAGTGCATGACGGAGTGATCGAGTTCGTCGACATGATCGAGCAGGTCGTGCTCCTCAAACCACTTGATGACGGCCTCGCGGCACTCGTCGCGGTTCATGCCGGTGAACTCGCCGTAGCCCTCAACGACCACCGCGTGCTCATCGAAGATATTGATCTGCGGCAGGTCGTGGGCCTGACCCATGGCGTAATCGTTGGGGTCGTGGGCCGGAGTGACCTTGACGAAGCCGGAACCAAAGTTGGCGTCGACATGCCAATCCTCAAAGATGGGGATCTCGCGGTCGACGATGGGGAGCTTGACGGTCTTACCCACGAAGGCGGCCTTCTCGGGGTCCTTCGGGGAGACGGCGACGCCCGTGTCGCCGAGCATGGTCTCGGGGCGCGTGGTGGCGACGACGATGTAGTCCTGGCCGTTGACCGGCTCGGTCAGCGGGTAGCGCAGGTGCCACAGGTGGCCCTTCTCGTCCTTGTACTCGGCCTCGTCGTCCGAGATAGCGGTGGTGCAGTTGGGGCACCAGTTGACGATGCGCTTGCCGCGATAGATCAGACCATCGTGGTACCAGTCACAGAAGACCTTGCGCACGGCCTGCGCGTAGTCCTCGTCCATGGTAAAGCGCTCGTTATCGAAGTCGACGGAGCAGCCCATGCGCTTGATCTGCTCGACGATGATGCCGCCGTACTCGTGGGTCCAATCCCAGCAGGCGTCGACAAACTTGTCGCGACCGATCTCCAGGCGGCTGATACCCTCGCTCTTGAGCTTCTTGTCGACCTTGGTCTGCGTGGCGATACCGGCGTGATCGGTGCCGAGTACCCAGCGCGTGGACTTGCCGCGCATGCGGGCCATGCGGATGATGGCGTCCTGGATGGAGTCGTCGGTGGCGTGACCCATATGGAGCTTGCCGGTCACGTTGGGAGGCGGAATGGTGACGGTGCAGTCGCCCACGCCCTCACGGCGCTTATAGTAGCCGCCGTCGAGCCACTTCTGCAGGATCGCCGGCTCGTTGGTCGACGGATCGTAGTTCTTGGGCATTTCTTCCATATATCTCTCCCTGTCCCGCCGGCGTGTCCGCCTGCTTGGTTTTCGCTCGGTCAGGTCCTGGCTCGCACGAAGAGCACATTAAATGCTCTTCGGCTCGTGCGGAATCTACGAAAACCAAGCAGGCGGACACGCCTTAGGTATCGATTACTTCAGTCTGAAGGTACTAACTTGACAATCTCACAGAATAGCACAGGCATACCTGCCGAAAAGGGACAGGTTTATTTTGGTAGGTTTTATCAGGGGAAACGGCATTTGCCCATATAAAACCGACCAAAATAAACCTGTCCCTAAATGGCAGGCCCCGCGGTGGTTGCCGCGGGGCCTGGATTCAAGCTATTTAACCGTAGATGCGTTGGGGCTGTTCTTCGCCCTTTACGGAGGCTTCGGTCACAACGACCTTGGAAACGCCCTCCTCACTGGGCAGATCGAACATTGTCTGCTGAAGCACGTCCTCGCAAATGGAACGCAGGCCGCGGGCGCCGGTCTTGCGGGCGAGCGCCATGCGGGCGATCTCATGCAGGGCCGCATCCTCAAACTCAAGCTCAACGTCCTCGAGCTGGAACATCTTGCGGTACTGACGCACCACGGCGTTCTTGGGCTCGGTCAGGATCGACACCAGGTCATCCTCGTCGAGCGCCTGCGTCTGGGTGACGACGGGCGTACGTCCCACAAACTCGGGGATCATGCCAAAGGCGTTGAGGTCCTGCGGGAGCACCTGACGCAGCAGGTCGTTCTCGTCGACCGAGGTGGGGCCGGCAATCTCGGAGTTAAAGCCCACGCCCTTGTTGCCCACGCGATCGGCGATGATCTTATCCAGGCCCACAAAGGCACCGCCGCAGATGAACAGGATGTTGGTCGTGTCGATCTGCAGCAGCTCCTGCTGGGGATGCTTACGGCCGCCGGTGGGCGGAACGCTTGCCACCGTGCCCTCAAGGATCTTAAGCAGCGCCTGCTGAACTCCCTCGCCCGAGACATCGCGGGTAATGGAGAGGTTCTCGGCCTTGCGGGCGATCTTATCAATCTCGTCCACGTAGATAATGCCCACCTGAGCGCGATCAATGTCACCATCGGCAGCATTGATGAGCTTGAGCAGGATGTTCTCCACGTCCTCGCCCACATAGCCGGCCTCGGTGAGCGCGGTGGCGTCGGCAATGGCAAACGGCACCTCGAGGATGCGCGCGAGCGTCTGGGCCAACAAGGTCTTGCCGGTACCGGTGGGACCGAGCAGCAGGATGTTGGACTTGGCGAGCTCTACCTCGTCCATATCGTCATCGAACTGCGAGCCCATGCCAGCATCAAAAGCGGACACCGCGGCGCCGCCCTCGATCACGCGGCGATAGTGATTGTACACGGCAACCGACATAGCGCGCTTGGCGTCCTCCTGGCCCATAACATAGGCCGAAAGCTCGTCATAGATCTCGTGCGGCGTCGGCACGTGCGTAATGACCTGGCGAGCGTCGTCCTCCAGCTCAAAACCCTCGGCCTCGGGATCTACAGCAGGCTGGCCGGCAGCCTGGCCGTGGTCGTTGAGGAAGCCCGGCAGCTTGCCGTTGCGGGCAGCGTCCATAAAGTCCGAAGCCAGCGACTCCTCCAGAATCTCGGAGCAGGCGGCGACGCACTCGTCACAGATAAAGATGTTGGTCGGACCCTTTACGAGGCGACGGACCTGGCCCTGCTCTTTTCCGCAGAAGGAGCAGCGGATGGGGTTGCCGTTCTCGTCAAAGTTGTCCTGCATGTTTCCTGCCATCCTAGGCGTCCTTCGCGACGAGATCGCGCGAGGTAACGATACGGTCGATCAGGCCGTAGTCGAGGGCCTCGGCAGCGGTCAGGTAGTTGTCGCGCTCGGTATCGGCCTGGACCTTCTCGATCGGCTGGCCCGAGGCATCGGACAGGATCTGGTTGAGCTCGCGACGAGTCTTCTTGATCTCCTCGGCAACGATCTCGATCTCGGTCTGCTGACCCTGGGCACCGCCACTGGGCTGGTGAATCATGACCTTGGAGTGCGGCAAGCAAAAGCGCTTACCCTTGGCGCCGGCCGAAAGCAGCACGGCGGCCATGGACGCGGCCATACCGACGCAAATGGTCGAGACCTGCGGCTTAATAAAGTTCATAGTGTCAAGAATCGCCAGGCCGGAGTAGACCTCGCCGCCGGGCGAATTGATGTAGAGCGAGATATCCTTCTCGGCATCCTGGCTCTCAAGATGCAGCAGCTGGGCAACGACCAGGTTGGCGCTTACGGAGTTGATCTCCTCGCCCAAGAAGATGATGCGGTCGTTGAGCAGGCGCGAATAGATATCGTAGCTGCGCTCGCCGCGCGGCGTCTGCTCGATAACGTATGGCACGAGGGCGGAATCGAACTTTGCGATCATACGCATCTCCATTTCTCTCTTGCGGACCAAATTGGTTCTAGATAAACGTACGGTGCCCGCATGCTATGCATTGGCTGGCACCGTACGAAGCAACCGGATAACCGGTGTATAACTTTACCCCATCACGAGCGCACGCATGCGCTCGCGGGCAAGGTGGCGAGAATTACTCGGCGTCCTTGGCGGTCTCGTCGACCTCGGTCACCTTGGCGTTCTCGACCAGGTGGTCGACGGCCTTGGAACGACGGATGGACTCGCGGACGGCAGGCATGCGGCCATCAGCGATGAACTCAGCCTTGGAAGCCTCGACGTCCTTGACGCCGGCCTTCTCGAACTCGGCGTTGATGTCGTCCTCGGTGACCTCGATCTTGAGCTCACGGGCGAGGGCGTCCAGAGCCAGGGACTCACGGGCAACGTCGTTGGCCTGCTTGTGCAGGTCGCCGATGAACTGCTCCATGGTCAGACCGGAAGCGGGAAGCCAGGTGTCCAGGGTCATGCCGCGGGCAGCAAGGTTGGACAGGAAGTTCTGGCCAAGCTCCTCAAAGACGGACTGCTCGTAGTCGGCGTCCATCTCGTCGAGCTGCAGACGCTCGGCGAGAGCGGAGACGCAACGGTTCTCCTTCTCGGCCGGCAGGCGGGAAGCCTTGTCCTGCTCGATCTCGATCTTGATGGCGTCGCGCATGGCCTCGATGTTGTCAAAGCCAAAGTCGGACTTGACGAGCTCGTCGGTGAGCTCGGGGGTGTTGCGGACCTTGATGCCCTTGACGGTGACCTCGACGGTGTGGGTCTCGGCCTCCTCGCCCTCCTCGACCTCGTCGGTCCAGGTGACGGTCTTGACGTCGTCAACGTTAGCGCCGATCAGGGTCTCGTTGAACTCCTTGGGGTTGCTGTCGCTACCGGCGATGAGCATACGGCCCTCGGCGGCAAAGTTGTCGGCGTTCTCGACGGCCTTGAGGTCGACGGTGACGTAATCCTCGGCCTCGACGGCACGACCCTCGACGTCCTCGAAGGTGGCACGGTAGTTGAGGAGCATCTCGACCTGGTTGTTAATCTCGGACTCGGTGACTTCCGCAGGGGGCATCTCGATCTCGACAGCGTCGAAGGAGGAGAGCTCAGCGGCGGGACGCAGGGAGAACTCGACGGTGTAGGTGTAGTCCTCGTGATCCTTGGCGAGGTCGAGCTCCTTGTAGTCACCGTTCTTGGTGGGGACGATGTCCAGCTCGTTGAGGACGGCGGGCTCGTTGGCGGCGATCAGGTCGTTGGTGGCCTGAGCGAGGGTAGCCTCGGCGCCAAGAGCAGAGTCGATGACCGGACGGGGAGCCTTACCGGCGCGGAAGCCCGGGAAGCGGTACTTCTTGGCGGTGTCCTTGTAGGCCTTCTTGATCGCGGCGTCGACGTCGGCGGCCGGGATGGTGACCGTAGCGGTGAGCTTGGCGTCCTTGACGTCAGAAGCGGTGATGTTCAACACGTTCCTCCTCATACTGCCCAGCTTATCTGAGGTGCTGGTACCTTTATGCAACAAAGTGTCGCGACGGCCGAGGCCGACGCTGGTGCGTTGGTGCGGGCGAAAGGACTCGAACCTTCACGGGAATCCCACCAGAACCTAAATCTGGCGCGTCTACCAATTCCGCCACGCCCGCATGAGCGCACAGACTAGGAATGATAGCAGATACGAGCGGCAAGCGCACGCACACCCTTTACAAGCTCACGACCTCACCACGAGAGCAAGCCAATAGAGCACGCCACCCCATCTCATAAGTTGCGGTGGAATAGGGACTGTTTGGGGCTTCAGTCCTCCAAAACAGTCCCTATTCCACCGCAACTTCGGTAGGACTCGGCAGCCTGGCGATGCTGGCCATGCGCCGGAAAGCGTGTCCCGGTTTGGGGCCTCGGAATGGGATGCAATTTCCGCTATAGCCATCAACCGGAAACTGCAACCCG
Organism: Collinsella sp.; assembly: GCA_036304725.1. GTDB lineage: Bacteria > Actinomycetota > Coriobacteriia > Coriobacteriales > Coriobacteriaceae > Collinsella. Next base: position 10,332 of record JAXIYC010000015.1, read on the forward strand.
TTTTGAGCCCCTATTCCGGGATGCACTTTCCGCCAAGGCCCTCAAACGGAAACTGCAGCCCACAATTCAGTTGAAAAGTGGGCTGCAGTTTCCCCGGGCTAGGCAATGAGCGGGTACAGCGCCTCCTCGCCTACTCCCCCAGCAGGGCCTTCTCGGGCGTGATCGGCAGTGAGCGAACCTGATGGCCGGTGGCGTGCGCCACGGCCGAGGCAACGGCAGCGAGCGGCGTGTTGATGACGACCTCGCCGATCGACTTGGCGCCAAACGGGCCCGTCGGCTCGTAGCTCGGCTCAAAGGCCACGCGGATGCTACCGATATCCAGTCGCGTGGGCAGCTTGTAGCTCATAAAGTTGCCGGTGCGCAGGCGGCCGCGGTCGTCGTGCTCGACAATCTCGTAGAGCGCGTGACCGATACCCTGGGCAATGCCGCCCTCGGCCTGGACGCGCGCGAGCGCCTCGTTGATCACGGTGCCGCAGTCAACGGCAGCGGCGTAATCCACCACGGTCACCTTGCCGGTGGCCTTGTCAACCTCGACCTCGGCAATGCCGGCCATAAACGGCGGAGGCGAAACGGGCAGGCAGGCAGAGGCATGCGAGGTCAGCGCGTCGCCGCCCGCGATGTTCTTGACGCACAGGTTGGCAAAGTCGCGCAGCGTGAGGTAGCGGTTCTGCTCGCGCGCGGCACGCTCGTCGGACAGGCGCACGTACTGACCATCAAAGACCACATCGGCGGCGTCCACGTCCCACATCTGGGCGGCCTTGGCGCAGATCTTCTCGCGCAGCTCGGTCGCGGCATTCTTGGCTGCAAGGCCCGTCACGTACGTACCCGAGCTCGCGTACGAGCCGGCGTCGAACGGCGACACGTCGGTGTCCACGCCGCGCACCACGATAAGCGAGCTCTCCACGCCCAGCTCCTCGGCGGCAATCTGCGCCAGAATCGTGTCGACGCCCATGCCGTTATCGGTGGCGCCGGTACCGATGGTAATGAAGCCGTCCTCTTCCAGGCGCATATCGATGCCGGCGATGTCCACGTTAGAGATGCCCGAGCCCTGCATGGTGAGCGCGCAGCCAAGGGCACGCACGCGGTCGCCCAGGTCGACGGCTAGCGGCTTGTCGCGCCAGCCGATCATGTCCATCGCGCGCAGCAGGCAGCGGTCGAGTGCGCAGGCGTTGAGCTTCTCGTTGTAGTACTGCGGCATGATCTCGCCCTCGCGCACGATGTTCTTAAGGCGCAGGTCGGCGGGGTCCATGTGCAGCATATCGGCGAGCTCGTTGACGGCGCTCTCCACGGCAAACTGGCCCTGGGTGGCACCGTAGCCGCGATACGCACCGCCACGGTTGGTATTGGTGTAGACGGCGTCCCAGCTAAAGCGGCTCGCCTTCACGTGGTTGTAGATGGGCAGGCTCTTGTGGCCCGAAAGGCCGATCGTCGTGGTGGCATGCTCGCCATAGGCGCCGGCGTTGGACAGCGTATGCAGGTCGATGGCCGTGATGGTGCCGTCGTTCATGGCGCCCAGCTTAACGGTCATCTGCATCTGGTGGCGCGAGTTGCCCGCGGTGATGGTCTCCTCGCGGGTGTAGCAGCAGTAGCTCGGACGGCCGGTCTGCTGGGTAACGAACGCCACGAAGATCTCGCAGCAGCCCGTCTGCTTGGAGCCAAAGCCGCCGCCGATGCGCGGCTTAATGACCTGCACCTGCGACTGCGGGATATCGAGCGACTGCGCGACCATGCGGCGCACGTGGAAGGGCACCTGCGTGGAGGTGGTCACCGAGATACGCCCAAACGCGTCGGTCGTCGCGAAGGCGCGGAAGGTTTCCATGGGCGCGGTCTGCGTGGCCTGGCTGGTGTAGGTGCGGGTGAACACGATGTCGCTCTGGGCGAACGCCTTGTCAAGGTTGCCAAAATCGCTCGTGCCACTGCACACTAGGTTGCGCGGAACGTCGCCACCCTGCGGGAACATAAAGGTCACGTCGCCCTCGGGGTGTACCACGATGTCGTTATCGAGCGCCTGGGTAAAGTCGAGCAGGGGCTCGAGTACCTCGTAGTCGACCTTGATGAGCTTGAGCGCCTTGTCGGCGGCCTCCTCGGTCTCGGCGGCGACGATCGCCACCTCCTCGTTTTGGTAGCGTACGAGGTTCTCAAGGATCAGGCGGTCGTAGGGACTCGGCTGTGGATAGCTCTGGCCAGCGATGGTAAAGCGGCGCTTGGGCACGTCCTCGTAGGTGTAGACGCCCACCACGCCAGGCACCTTCAGGGCGCGCGACGTGTCGATGGAGCGGATCTTGGCGCGCGCATACGGGCTGCGCTTGAGTTTGACGATGAGCGCGCCGGCGGGCACCAGGTCACCCGTGTAGACGGGACGGCCCTCGAGCAGCGCCTTCGAGTCCTTCTTGGGCTGCTTGTGGGTGATCTGCTTGTACGCAACACCATCGCAGCTGGTGTCGTTGACCGGCAGCTCGGGCATCTCAAAGCCCACCTGCACGCCGGACTCGTTGAGGAAGCGGACGATGGCGCGCAGCTGGCTCTCGTAGCCGCTGCAACGGCAGAGGTTGCCGGCAAGCTGACGTGAGAGCTCCTCACGCGTGGCGACGAGGCTCGGGTCCTCCTTGGCGGCGCGGGCAAGCGCCAGCACGTTCATGATAAGGCCGGGGGCGCAAAAACCGCACTGCTCGGCGCCTTCGGCAGCCATCGCACGGGCAAGCGCCTCGGACTCGGCCTTGAGGCCCTCGAGCGTGGTGATGGAGCGGCCCTCGACGCGCGCGGCGGGAACCGAGCAGCTCAGAACCGGGTCGCCATCGAGCCACACCGTGCACAGACCGCAGTTGGTGGTCTCGCAGGCACAGCGCACCGACGCGCAGCCCTGCTCGCGCAGCAGCGCAAAGAGCATGGTGTCGGGGGCAATCTGAACCTTGACCTTGCGGCCGTTGAGCGTAAAGGAAAGATCGATGAGTTTGGCAGCCATTAGCGCACCTCGCTAGAATCGACGCCGGGCACGCGGCGGCAGGAATACTCGTCCGTGGCAAACTTAGGAATCTGCACGCCCTCGAGCTCGCGGGCAAGCGCGGCCGAAAGCTCGATGCCGGCGGCGCGACGCACAGCCTGAATCGCCAACGGAGCCGAGATGCGGCGGCGGTAGTCGGCCGAGCCCCACAGGTTGGTGCCATAGCTCAGCGCGCGTACGGATGCGGCAAGGGCGCGAAGCTCGTCCTCGGAAGGCTGCTCGCCGGTAAGGCCACACGCCTCGCCCTGCAGCAAGGTCGCGCGCAGCGGGCGGGCGCCCACGGTGACATGCCAGCTGTTGTCCCACCAGGCGGCGGTGACGTTTAAGGAGGGGAAGTCAGTCGCGGCCTTGCGCACGGCCTCGTAGCTCGCACGGTAATCGTGCTTAACGACCACGACATGCTCGATCACGTCGCGCACATAGCCCATGTCCACGAACTCGGCGAGCGGCACGCGGCCGGCACCCGTCAGCTCAACATACGAATCGAGCGCCAAAAATGCCGAGAGCACGTCCGAAAAACCAAAGCGACCGTAAATGCTGCCGCCCACCGTGGCGGTGTTGCGCAGCTGCACGCCCACGATATCGTGGACGGCAAACTCAAAGACATGGTTGACAAGCGCGTTGAGCCCGACATAGCGCTCGAGCTGGCGCAGGGTACACATGGCACCGATGCGAAACTCGGTCTCGGTCTCCTCGATCTGATCGAGTCCGCAGGCCGAAAGGTCAATCGCCGTCGCGACGCGACGCGAACCCAGGCGCATCCAAATACCACCGCCCACAATCTTGTTGTTGCGGTTCTTCTGTAAGAGCTCATAGGCTTCGGCCGCGTTTCCAACACGGACGTAGGTACCGAACTTGAGCACGTTCTCCCCCATCTCTCCACTTGTCCAGTACTTTCAAGTGTACCAAACGAGGGGCCGCACACCGTTTTAGGACAAAATCCACCCACTCATCTATAACTTGCGGTGATATACGGACTGATTAGCCGTTCTGGAACGCAAAACAGTCCGTATATCACCGCAAGTTATGAGGAGTCCTCCGGGATAGAAAAGGCTCCCAGCCAAGATGACTGGAAGCCTTCCTCGATGCTATGTCGAGCGAAGAATTAGCAGACGCCCTGAGCGAGCATGGCGTCGGCGACCTTCAGGAAGCCGGCGATGTTGGCGCCCATGACGAAGTTGCCCTCCTCGCCGTACTCCTTGGCGGTGTCGTCCACGTTGTGGAACATGCCGCGCATGAGCTGCTCGAGCTTGCCGTCGACCTCCTCGAAGGTCCAGGACAGGTGCTCGGCGTTCTGGCTCATCTCCAAGCCGGACACGAGCACGCCGCCGGCGTTGGCAGCCTTACCGGGCATAAAGGCGACGCCGTGCTCCTGGAAGTAGGTCGTGGCCTCGATGGTCGTGGGCATGTTCGCGCCCTCACCGACCACCTTGCAGCCGTTGGCGACGAGTGCCTGGGCGTCCTCGAGCAGCAGCGTGTTCTCGCGAGCGCAGGGCAGCGCGATATCGCAGGGAAGCTGCCACACGCCGCGGCCGTCGCCCTCGTGCCACGTGGCATTGGGCTTCTCGTCGACATACATAGCGAGCGTAACGCCCTTGTCGTGGCCGGAGCGCTTCTTGTTGTAGACATGCTCGAGCACGGTGTAGTCGATGCCGTCGGGATCCTCGACCCAGCCGTGGGTGTCGGAGCAGGCCAGCACCTTGCCGCCGAGCTGGGCGACCTTCTGGACCGCGTAGATGGCGACGTTACCGGAACCGTGAACGACGACGTTCTTGCCCTCGAAGGAGTCGCCGCGGCTCTTAAGGTACTCGTGCACAAAGTAGGCCAGACCGTAGCCGGTGGCCTCGGTACGGGCGAGCGACCCGCCAAAGGAAAGGCCCTTGCCGGTGAGGACGCCGGTCCACTCGTTGGTCAGGCGCTTGTACTGACCGAACATGTAGGCAACCTCGCGGCCGCCAACGCCCAGGTCGCCGGCGGGAACGTCGGTGTTGGGGCCAATGTGGCGATAGAGCTCGGTCATGAAGGACTGGCAGAAGTGCATGATCTCGTTGTTGGACTTGCCCTTGGGGTCAAAGTCGGAGCCGCCCTTGCCGCCGCCCATGGGAAGGGTGGTCAGGCTGTTCTTGAGAATCTGCTCCAGACCCAGGAACTTGAGCATACCCAAGGTGACCGTCGGGTTAAAGCGCAGACCGCCCTTGTAGGGTCCAATGGCAGAGTTGAACTCGACGCGATAACCGCGGTTGACCTGAACCTTGCCCTGGTCGTCGATCCAGGGAACACGGAACATGACGATGCGCTCGGGCTCGACGAGGCGCTCCAGCAGGGCGGCCTCCTCGTACTCGGGGTGGGCGTCGAGCGCCGGCTGGATCGTGCCGAGGATCTCGGTCGCGGCCTGGATGAACTCAGGCTGCTCGGGATAGCGGGCCTTGAGCTCTTCGAGAACTTTCTGCGTGTAGCTCATGCTTCCTCCAATGATGGGAAACGAAAAATGTCGGTCGCGGCACCCTATGCGCCGCGAACTTTATCGAGTATGGATAATATCGCACTGTTGCAGCAAAGTTTCGCATAAGCCGACGAGCAGATGTTTCGTTTTGATTACGATGCAGGTAGAAGCGTTTTTGAGTGCCTGACATGCAAAACCCGTGTTTCAAACCTGTTTCGTCCACGTGTTCCAAACCACCACATTGGGCACCTTTGTGGTGGTGTTGGTGGTTAGAGGACGAGCTGATGGTAGTCGGCGGGGGTTATACGGCCTTCGGTGGCGGCACGGAAGGCGGCGAGGGCATCGCCCGAGAACGGCATGGCCCAGCACAGGCCGCAACCTGCGGTAATGGAGCCGGGCAGCGGCATGATGCGCCCGGGCACACCGGCGGCAAGACACAGCTGTTCGCATTCCATCACATCGAAAGTGCTGTCGAACGACACGATAATCTTGCGTTCGTGGTCGAGAGCGCCACCCGACGGGCCTTCGCGGTGTGCCTCACGATACGCCTCGGCGGCCGCTTCCTCTTCCGCGGTATGTCCACAGCCACCGCAACCGCAGGTACAGGGTTCGGACCCGTCGCAAGTGCAAGACCCTCCCGTGTCGGGACAAATATCGTGAGACATGACAACTCCAATCGTCTAGGCGAGTAACTCGGCCGCCGCAAACTCCTCGGGCGTATTAACGTTTTCGAAGCAGAGCGTCGAACCTGCGACCTCAACAATCTGAGGCTCATCCAAATACCCAGCGTTCACCCGGTCGATCAGGCAGCGAATGCGCTGACGGTCGCAGGCGAGCAGCTCTTGGGCAACCGGCGCACACGCATCGCGGCGCCAGACGGCACAAAGCGGCTCAATCCCCCGCTCCTCGCGCGGCACGCACACGTCGAGTGCCTCGGCCTCAGTACGATCGGCAAGCGCACCGATGAGTTCCGGCGAGACAAACGGCATATCGCAGGCGACGATCGCCACGAGCGGCAATCGGGCCGCGGCCAACGAGCTCGCGATGCCGCGCATGGCGCCCGCCGACCCCTCAAGGTCCGCCACCACACGCGGCACCAGACCGCCAAACGCGCGCTCCTCAAGGTAGGCAAGCTCGCTGGGACGCGAAGTCGTCACGACTAACTCACCGGCAACTTGCGCCAGCCGACCCAGCACGCGCTCGATGAGCGGCTCGCCGCAAAACAACATCCGCGCCTTGTCGCAACCCATGCGCGACGACAGCCCGCCCGCTTGGACGACGCAAGAAAGATCGGCTCGTCTTACGGTAGTCATACGGCAAAACACCCCCATCGGCATGCTCGAAACCCGGCGCACGAAGCTAAATACCGCCGCCGAAATAGCGGCACTAGGAAAAGCTCGTGCAAAAACAAAACAGCGCCTTTGCGGCACGCAGCAAGACCGCGAGCACAAAAGCGCTGGTAGCGTATGGCGGGAACGTATGTGAATCGAACACATCCAAGACGTTTTGCACGCCTCGCAACGGTTTTGAGGACCGCGGAGCCCACCGGAGCCCATCCGTTCCCAAGTGCGGCGGTATTTTACCAAACCGAAACAGCTCCATCCCAAAAAGACGAGCAAGAAGTTGCGGTGGAATAGTTCTTGTATTTGCTGCCAAAGCCTCCAAATAGGAACTATTTCACCGCAACTGAGGAGGCGGGAGCGAGTGACCGGCCTAGCGTAGGGAGCGCAGGCCGCCGGCTTCCTTGTCGAGCACCGTAAAGCGCACGGCATCCAGGTGTTCCAAGATGCTGATGGCGCGCTTGCGCGACACACCCAGGGCCTCGCGCAGCACGCTCGTGGTGGCAGTGCCACCGGCATCGGCGATGGCGGCGGCAACAAGCTCGCGCGCATGGGCCTCGGCGGCAGCGGACAGGGCAACGTCGCGCTCGACCTTCACGATCGAGCGGTTGAGCGAAAGCTCGCGCAGGGCACGCGTCATGGTGTCGCGATCGAGCTGCAGTTGCTCGCCCACCTCGGGCAACGTCGGTGCATCGAGGCCGGCTTCGTCCAGCAAGGCAACGATACGTTCGCAGGCTTCGCGAACCACGCGTGCCGCCGCGGCGGCCGAATGCGGATCGAATACCTCGGCGCCCTCGGCGGCGCACACACCACGCGAGCAGCCCTCGGCAATCAGAGCCGCGGCAACGCCTTCATCAGCGGCAGACCACGCAGCATGGGCAACGGCGCCAGGCGTAAAGCCCGTCTCCTTGGGAGCCGCCGTGTGCATGGCTGACAGGGTCGCCGCCAGTGCATCCATCGCGGCGTCGAGCACCGTGGCGTCCGCCAAGTAGTCCGCATCACCCACGGCAAGCTTGCGAACGGAGCCCTGCGACACCAACCCGCGCAGTGCGGCATCGACCTCGCCGACACCAAGATCCAAAGCGTCGGTAACATCAACCGCCGTAACCGGCAGCATCTGCAGCGCCAGCCAAGCGCCCACACCGCCCGCGGTATCGCCGGCCTCAAGCGCTGCAAGCAGCGTGCGCTCCCCCGCCGAAAGCTCGCGCGAGCGGCGGCAGCGCGAAAGCAGCACGCGCCCGCCGCCGATGAGCATAACGGGCGAATACGACAGCACCACGGCGTGGTCTCCGGCGCGCAGCGGCAGCGGCTCCTCCAGGCGCACCTGCACGGTACGGGTCTCGCCCACCGCCATGGGGGCCTCGCCCTCCAAAAGCATGATGCGACCGACAACCTCGGCCGTGCCGGCCATCACATGCACGCGCACACCCGGCTCGAGCACACGCGGCTTGGCTCCCTCACGGCCCAGGTAGGTGAACGTCATCATAAAGCGTAACGTCTGACCAAAGCGATTCGCCACGCCCAGCAACTCGCCGCGGTCAAGCGCCGCGACACCGTCACCAACTAGGTTGAGCGCCACACGCTGACCAGGCAGCGCGCGCGGCGTATCGCCATGCACCTGAATCCCGCGCACGCGACAGACCGTACGCGACGGCAAAGCCATCAGCTCGTCGCCCACCGCAACCGGCGCATCGTGCAGCGTTCCCGTTACGACAGCGCCGACGCCCTTAATCGTAAAGCAGCGGTCAATCGGCAGGCGCGGCGCGGCATCGGTGCGCTCGGCACGGTCGCGGCAGGCATCCCAGCAGGCACTTACCTGCTCGTCGAGCACCGCAAGCAGCCCGTCGATCCCCTCGTCCGTCTTAGAGGACACGGGCACAATCGGCGCGCCCGCAAACACGGTGCCCGACAAAAAGTCATCGACATCGAGCTCGGCAAGCTCGGTCATCTCGGCGTCGGCAAGGTCGCACATCGTCAGCGCGACCACCATATGCGTGACGCCCAGCAGCTCCAGCACATGCACGTGCTCGCGGGTCTGCGGCATCACGCCCTCGACGGCAGAGACCACCAACACGGCAACATCAATGCCCGTGGCACCCTGCACCATGGCGCGCAGGTAATGCGCGTGGCCCGGCACGTCGACCAGGCCGACGATCTTGCCGCTCGGCAGCGCCAGCTCGCCAAAGCCCAGCTCCACGGTCATACCGCGACGGCGCTCAACCTCCAGACGGTCGGGATTCTTGCCGGTCAGCGCCTCGATCAGTGCGGACTTACCGTGGTCAACGTGACCCGCCGTGCCAACGATAACGGGGCACTCCACCAGCGTTTGAACCTCACTCATCGAGCAACCGCCTTCTTAACGCACGCGACGAGCGTCGACGCCGCCGTCTCGATATCGCGGTCGCCTACAAGCGTACGGACGTCAAACAAAATGCGATCGTGCGAGGTTCGCGTGACGACCGGCGTGTCGAAGTCCTGGACAAGCGAGCGCTTGAGCGCGTCGACCGTCAGGCGCTCGTCAACAAGACGCACGGCAACGCACATCGTGGGCAGCTCCACGGTAGGCAGCGAGCCGCCACCGGGGGTCGACGATTCCTCGACAATCTCCAACTCAACGGCACACGGGCAACCTGCCTTATCGAGCCCGGCGACCATACGATCACGCAGCTTACGGGCACGTCGCTCCAAATGAGCCTGCGGCAGCGTAAGCATGCTGAGCACCGGCACCTCGCGATGGGCCACGTCGGCGCCGTCCATGTAGATACGCAGCGTGGCCTCGAGCGCCGACAGAGCCAGTTTGCCCGGACGCAGAGCGCGCATGAGCGGATGTGCGCCGCAGGCCTGGACCAGATCGCGACGGCCCATGATAATGCCCGCCTGTGCTGCACCGAGCAGTTTATCGCCCGAGCACGACACCAGATCGAGCCCTGCCGCGACCGAAGCCGGCGTGGGCTCCTCACCGCCGCGCACCAGGATGTCATCGGGCAAAAGCGCGCCCGAACCCTGGTCCTCGTAGAACAGCAGACCATGCTTGTGGGCCAGGGCGGCAAGCTCCCGAGAGCCCACTTCCTCGTGAAAGCCCTCGATGCGATAGTTGGAAGGATGGACCTTGAGGATCATGGCCGTATCGGGCGTGATGGCGCGCTCGTAGTCGCCCAGATGCGTGCGGTTGGTGGCGCCGACCTCGACGAGTTTGGCGCCCGAGGCCGCCATGACGTCGGGAATACGAAAGCTGCCACCGATCTCGACGAGCTCACCGCGGCTGACGATAACCTCTTTGCCCGCGGCATGGGTGGCAAGCACTAGCAGCACCGCGGCCGCGTTATTGTTGACGACCAGCGCGTCCCCGGCACCGGTAAGCGAGCGGATGAGCTGCGCGGCATGCTCCTTGCGCGACCCGCGCGAGCAGGTGTCCACGCTGTACTCGAGCGTGCTGTAGCCGCGCGCGACCTCGGCCACGGCCTTGGCGGCCGACTCCGCGAGCGGGGCTCGACCAAGGTTGGTATGGATAACCACACCCGTGGCGTTGACGGCGGGACGCAGGCTCGGCAGCGCGGAGCGATGCGCACGCCACTCAATGGCCGAGGCCAGTTCGCGCTTGGAACGCGGGGCGGCGCCGGCACGAATCGCGGCGCGCTCCTCATCGAGCTCGGCCGTGACGGCGGCATGCACCACCGCGTCGCAGGTCTCCCCCGCCGCCTTCACAACCGGCCACTCTGCGAGCAGCTCGTTGACGGAAGGAATAGCGCGAAGGCGGGCGCGTACCTCATCGGACATGTTCTGGCTATCGCTCATGTGCGGCCTTTCAAAAGAAACGTGGATCAGTCGAATACATCAGCTGAGTCAATTACTCGTCATTATCCCCGCGCGCGACGATCTTTTCCACGCGAACGGCGTTTTCCTGGGTGAGCGCGGCACCCGTCAACGGATCCCAACGCAACGGCGTATGGTCGAGCGGGCCCACGCCCAAGGCTTGAGCGCCACCGGCATCGGCGCCAAACGAACGCCCACCGGGGGCGGCCGACGTAAAGATGCAGGCCGGATGCAGATAGGGCGTCGTCTCTACGCGCACGCGATCGCGGCCCATATCGCTCACAAGCTCGACGACCTCGCCATCGGCGATACCCATGCGAGCGGCGGCATCGGCATTCATCTGAACGGCATCCAGGTCCGATCCAGCCTCGGCGGCACCTTGGGCCGCAAGCCTTCGCGAGGTATGCGACTCAAAGGGACGGTTGCCGCTAATGAGGCGAAACATCCCCGGGCCAGGCTCCACCATCGGCGCGATCCAGTTGGGCACACGACCCATGCCGGCTCGCTCCCATACGTCGCTTGCCAGCGCAATCTTGCCGCCGGCAAGCGGAATCACCGGCTCGCCCATACGCGACGGCAGCGCCATACCCGTATCGGCCCAACCGCGCTCCTTGAGCTCGTCCAGATTGATCCCAAAAGGCGCCACCTGGGCAGCCGCCAGATCGTCGGACGTAAACCGAAAGTCCTCACCCACGCCACACGCCTGCGCCAGACCGGCAAAAATCTCCCGACCGGGACGTGTGTCGTCATGCTGCACAGGCAGCACGGCGTTGCGGTAGAACACACGCGAATCGTTGGTGCCCACAACTGTGCCCACACCGCGGTCGGCCTCCAGATACGTCACGTCGGGCAGCACGAAGTCAGAAGCACGCGCCGTCTCGGACCAGCGAATATCAATCGTCGCGAGCAAGTCGAGCTGCTGCAAAATACCCAACCAAGCCTGTGCATTGCCATAGCCCGCACCGGGGTTACTGGCATAGACGATAAGCCCACGCAAATCACCGGCAAGAATCGACTGACCGATGGTCGTGCACAGCCCGCGCACCGGATCGACCAGTGGATAGCGCTCGGACCCCAACTTAGGCTCATGCGGCACCGGCGGCGTCGCGAAACGCACAGGGTCCAAGTCGCCCAGCGCAAGCGGCGTAGGTGGATTGAGCGCGCCGCCCGCATGTCCAATACAGCCCAGCAGCACATCGACCATGCAGATAGCTCGCGCCGTCTGCGTACTGTTGGCATACGCGATACCGATACCACCATGAAAGCCAGCGTCAACCACCGCAGCAGGCGCCGCGGCAGCCAAATCACGCGCAGTCGCACGGATATCGTCCGCCGGCACGTCGCACATCGACTCGGCCCACTCAGGCGTCCAAACAGCGGCCGCCTGCGCCAGCTCGTCAAAACCCGTGGTATAGCGGGTCACGAACTCGTGGTCATACAGATCCTCGGCAATCAAGACATGGGCAATACCCAACAGCAGCGCCAAGTCGCAGCCCGGGCGCACGCGCAACCAGCGGTCGGCAAGCGCCGCAGAGCCACTGCGCCGCGGGTCGACCACGATAATCTTCGCCCCGCGGCGACGGGCATCGTTGAGCGCATCAACGGTCCCCATCGTCGACGAATCGACGATGGAACGCCCCAGGTACATGATGCAATCGGTACGCGCCAGGTCGGAGGCGGGGCTGTAGCCCAGGCTGTGCTCCCAACCGGTGAGACGGCTTACCTCGCAGGCGCCATCTGCACCGTACACGTTGGGCGAACCCAGCGCATGCATAAGGCGATAGGCCCAGTAGCGGTCGAACGAGGGAACGCCGAGCGTCATGCCCAGCGCACGAGGCCCGCACTCGTCAACAATCCCCAAAAGACGCTCGGCAATCTGAGCAAACGCCTCGTCCCAGGTAATCGCATCAAACCCCGAGCCATCCCGGCGGCGTCGCATGGGGTGCACGATGCGGTCGCGCTCGTCAAACGGCATTGCCAGGCGATGCCGTCCGCGGGCGCACAGGGCGCGCGCCGCGCACGGATGCCCCGGCACCGGCAACTCAGCCACCACGCGACCGTCCTCAACGCGTGCCGCAAAGGCGCAATCGGCATAGCATCCCCCGCATGTGGTCACCACGGCGCGACCGTCACGCTTCACAGCAGATGCCATCTCGATTACCCCTTTCATCAGCCAAACACAACAGGCCAAAAGCCCGGCAACGAGTCCCAGACCCAAAAAGCCTCCCGCACGGCAACGCCCCGCGGGAGGCCCAACGTCAAACAGACGATACCTTACGCCTCGGACTTCTTGGCGTAGATAAACCAGTAGCCGAGCGCGATCAGAACCGCACCGCCCACGATGTTGCCCAGCGTGGCGGCGGACAGGTTAAACGCAATGCCCGCGGCGTTGAGCGCATCGGCGCCGGCGACCTTGGCACCATAGCCGCACGCGTGCATCACGGCACCCATGGGCAAAAAGTACATGTTGGCGACGCAGTGCTCAAAACCGCAGGCCACAAAGGCGGCGATGGGCAGAAGAATGCCCACGACCTTATCGACCACGGTCTTGCCGGCGGTACCGATCCAAACAGCCAGGCACACAAAGATGTTGCACAGGATGCCGCGGAAGAAGATCGTCACCCAGTCGATCGTCACCTTGCCGGCGGCGACGCTCACCATGGAATTGGCGACCGCCTCGCCGTTGAGCTTGTAAATGCCGGCCATGTACACCAAAAAGACGATGAACAGGGCACCGGCAAAGTTACCGACCCATACGACGACCCAAGCCTTGAGCATCTGGACCAGGGTGATCTTTTTGCTCTTGAGCGCGCAGACCATAAGCGAGTTACCGGTGAACAACTCGGCGCCACACACCAGCACCAGCACCAGGCCCAGGCAAAAGCACAGGCCGCCCACGACGCGCTGGGCACCCCAGCCCAGCGTGCTGTCGCTCAAGAACACGGTAAAGAACAGGCCACCGAAGGCAATAAACGCACCGGCGAACATTGCCAACAGAAAGGCCTTTGCGACCGGCAGGTTGGCCTTGGTCACGCCGGCGGCCTCGGTCTTGGCCTCGATCGCGGCGGGCGCCAGGCAATCGGGAGCGGGATGCTCCACTTTGGAATCTGCCATGTCAATCACTTCTTTCCTAATCAGCAGGGACAAGCGCTCCTATCGCTCTTGCCCCAAGCGGACAAAGTGGGAAAAGTCGTTGGCGGCCACGGCGTCGTACACGGCGTCGACGGCGTCAAAGACTTCCGGGGACATGGGGTTGTAGAACTCCGTGTCGCCCGGCTGAATCCCAACGAAGACGATATCATCACACGATTGCTCGATTTCCTCGATCAGAATCGACAAAGGAAGCGAATGCGTGGTGAACATCGACTTGCGGGCCACATCGCGCTTGTCGAGCAAACGAATGGACCCGACGGGCAGCGCCATGTCGGCAGCATCGACCAAGACCAGACGCGGCGGACGCTCGCGCTTGACCTCGATGATGTCATCCTCGGGCGTTTGGCCGCCGTCGATGGTGTACCAACCGGCGATGGGCGCGTCCTCCATCTTTTTGGAGAGCACGGGGCCGGCGGCATCGTCGGCACGCAGCACGCTTCCCGCCGTGAGCACGATACCCGCAAACGGGGCGCCGTTCACACGTCCATCCACAACGCGACCCATTACTGCAACCTTCCCGTCAGATACACGCCCGACACATCGCGCACGCGCTCAACCAGATCGCGAAACTTCATTAAGAACGCGACCTGCTGGGCATGCAGACCAAAGTCGTCATCGAACACCGAGATGCCGGCCTTGGCCGAACCGCGAAAACCGCGATCGTCGAGCAGCGTGTCGCAGGCCTCGAGCAGCGACGGCACCGCCGCCTTGTCGAGCTGGCACTCGCCAAAGGAGCGGATGGCCTCGAACTTGGTCTTGGCCTCCCCCTCCGGCAGCGCGTCGACGAGCGAATAGAACACGTTCACCGGCACCGACAGGCGCGGCTCAAAGCAGTCGAGCACGCCGGTGTGGTGGCCCACGGCGAGCGTGTAGTACAGCACGTCGCAGGCCTCCTGGGGAACGTCTTCCTCGGTCTCCACAAACTTACGCGTGAGCTCATAGAAGACCACCTGGTCGGGCGTATGGCCCAGGCAGGGGTCGGCGACGCCCTCGGCGGCCTCGTCGCTTGCGCGCGAGGCATCGCCAAAAGAGCCGCCGAGCATGCCGGGACCCGCAAAGTAACCAGAGCGGTCCGTGAGCTCCATCTAGCGACCTCCGGCCAGCACCAAATCCTGCAGCGCCGAGTACACCTCAACGCGGCGAGGATCGTCCTGCTTATCGATGAGCAGCGCCATGGCGCCGCGGATATCGCCCTTGGGCGCGCCCTCGAGCGTATCCATAAACTCGTTGGCCAGGTCACGGCCGTAGCGGTAGCCGCTCATGGCGCGAGCCTCACGCTCGATGGCCACACGCAGCTTGTACGGCACGCCGGGGTGCAGGATATCGGCCTGCTCGCCGGCGGCCTCCACCGTGGTCTCGGCATGGAGCTTTTGGTCCAACAGGCCAAGTGCCATGGCAAAGCCGTAGATGGTCTGCGCGGGGCTGGGCGGGCAGCCGGGGATGTAGACGTCGACCGGCAAGATCTTGTCCGTGCCACCCCAGACGCAGTAGTTGTCGTAGAAGATGCCGCCGGTGCAGCCGCACGCGCCATAGGACACCACGATCTTGGGATCGGGTGCGGCCTCAAAGGCGCGCAGGGCAGGCATGCGCATGGCACGCGTCACGGCGCCGGTGTACAGCAGCACATCGGCGTGACGGGGCGAGGGCACGACCTTGATGCCAAAGCGCTCGACGTCGAAGACGGGCGTGATGGAACCGAAGATCTCGATCTCGCAGCCGTTGCAGCCGCCGCAGTCAACACGGTAGACATACACCGAGCGCTTGATCTTCTTAAGAAGGGTCGCCTTGGCCTTCTCGATGCTCTCGCCGAGCTCGATCTTGGTCGGGCGGTACTGGAGCCGCTCGGGCAAAAGCGTGGGTTCGGCCATGGTTACTCCTCCTTCGTTTCAAAATCCATGATGATGCCCTCGACCGGCGCCGGACCGGCGGGAATCTCGGGCGCATCGGGGTTGAGCTCGCGGTCGATATACTCCGGGTTCACGCCGTGGCCGCCCAGATACTCCATGCCGGGGCCCTGGGGCTCGCCGGACGCAAGCGTCTCGTTGGCAGCCATGCCGTGCGCGTTGCCGGTCTTTACGGCCGAGGCGGCGCGCAGGGCGTCGAGCTCGCGCTTGCACTCCTGGCACATACCGACGGTACGGGCGGCCTGCTCGGCCTCCATGCCGCCGGCCTTTTGCAGCAGGCGCTTGGCGTAGTCGATCTCCTTGTGCGGGGCAAACGGCTTGCCGCAGCGCGAGCAGTGCTCGAGCGTATAGACGCTCTTGCTGGTGAGGTCGTCCTTGCTCATGACGGCCAGCTCAAACTCCTCGGTGAGCTTGATGGCCTCCATGGGGCAGGCTTCCTCGCAGCGGCCGCAGAAGATACAGCGGCCGTAGTCGATCGACCAGGTGATGGTATCGGCCGCAAGGTCGGTGTCCATGCGAATGGCATCGGCCGGGCACGCCACGCCGCAGGCACCGCAGGCGATGCAAAGCTCGGCATTGTGCTCGGGCTTGCCGCGCATGTCCTTGTTGGTGGGGAACGGCGCAAACGGGTACTTGACCGTCGCGTCGCCGGCCTTGGCGTTAACCTTCCAAAGCTTCAGCATATTAGAGCGCCTCCTCATCGAGCGGAGCGGCCATGGTGCCCTCGCCCGCAAGCGGCGACTTGTCGCGCCAGACGTTCTCGAACTGCTCCTTGTCGAGCACGTGGTCGCGCTTGGCGGCGACATCGGTCACCGTCACGCGGTCGGTGCAGGAGTAGCACGGGTCGAGCGAGCCGACGATCAGCGCCGCGTCGCCCACGGTGTTGCCGCGGAACATGTAGCGCAGGACCGGCCAGTTGCTGTACGTGGCCGCCTTGGCACGCCAGCGGTAGCACTTCTGGTTGTTGCCGAGCATGGCCCAGTGCACGTCCTCGCCGCGCGGAGCCTCGGTGGCGCCGATGGCGTACTTGTGCGGGGTGTACTCCCAATCCGTGGTAAGGATGGGACCCGACGGGCAGTTCTCGAGCATGGTCTCGATCATGTCGATCGAATCGTAGACCTCCTGGATGCGGACGGCGGTGCGGCCGAAGGCATCGCAGGTGTCTGCCGTGGCAGCATGCATCTTCTGAACATCCGGATCGGCGTAGCCGTCGAAGGGATGGTCAAAGCGCACGTCGCGGGCATAGCCCGAGCCACGCATGAGCGGGCCGACCGGCGAGAAGTCGCGTGCGATCTTGCGGTCCAGAATGCCGATACCGCTCGTACGCTCAATAAAGTTGGGCGTGGAGAGCAAGACGTCGACGAGCTCCTGAACCTCGGAGCGCAGCTGGTGGATGGTCGTGAGCGTGGAGAGCTTCTGCTCGGCCAAAATGTCGCGACGCACGCCGCCGATCACGTTGAGACCGTAGGTCTTGCGGTGACCGGAGAGCTTCTCGGCCAGGTCCATGGACTTCTCACGGACGCGGAAGAACTGCTGGAAGCCGGAGTCGAAGCCCGTGTAGTGCGATGCGAGGCCAATATTGAGCAGGTGCGAGTGCAGACGCTCGACCTCGAGCATGATGGCGCGGATGTACTGGGCGCGCGGCGGGACATGAATGCCCTGGGCGCGCTCGACGGCCTCCGCATAGGCCACAGAGTGAGCGCAGCCGCAGATGCCGCAGATACGGTCGGCGAGGAACGTCACGGCGTCATAGTTCAGGCGCGTCTCGGCGACCTTCTCCATGCCGCGGTGCACGTAGAACAGACGGTAGTCGGCGTCGACGATCGTCTCGCCCTCAACGAACAGGCGGAAGTGGCCAGGTTCGTCGGAGGTAATGTGCAGCGGGCCCATGGGGACGAGCGTGGTCTCCTTGCCCTTGGTGTCGGCCAAGAACTCGTAGTTTTCCATGTCGCTCGCGGGAGCGGGACGGAAGCGGTAGTCCATGGAGTCCTTGCGCAGCGGGTACAGGCCGCTGGGCCAATCGTCGGGCAGCACCAGGCGACGGCGATCGGGCAGGCCCTCGGGGATCAGGCCGAACATATCGCGCAGCTCGCGCTCGCCCCACACGCAGGCGGGGACGAACGGCGTCACGGACGGGAACGTCATCTTGGCGGGATCGACCTCGGTGCGCACGGTCACCCAGCCGGGGTCCTCCCCCTCCATGGAGATGACGTAGTACACGGCGTAACGGCCGCACAGGCTGCGCTCATCGTTGCCGATGATCACGGGAATCCAGCCGTAGCGCTCGTAGTACAGGTAGTGGACGGCCTCGGGCAGCTTGTCCTGCTTGACGGTAATCGTCAGCTGGTCCTCGCACTGCCACTCAACCTTCTCGATGCAGCCCGGAACGGCGCGGCGCAGGGCCTCGACATGGCTCTCGCAGCGACGGGCATACACCTTGTTCTCAGTTTCAATCATTCGTTACTCCACCTCGCTCTGAGCGGTCTCGGTACCGAACACAGCGCGGTACATCGGCGTCGCGTGAAGTTCCTCGGTGCTCTGCTCGAGCACGATGCCGGTCGCGGTCTCCACACCGTGCACGAGAGGCAGCGGGGTGGCGATGCCAAACCACAAGATCATGACAGCCAGGATGATTTCGGGGATAAGCATGAGCGCCGGGGCCTCATGCTTTCCCATGCCCTGGGGCGCATGGCCGAATACCGACTTGAGTGCGATGCGGGTGAGCGCGGAGATGGCCACGGTAAGACCGAGGGCGACCACGACAACCAGCCACATGGGACCGGCGGTAACGCCGGCGACAAACGTCAGGAACTCGGAGATAAACATGCCAAAGGGCGGGAAGGCACCAAGACCGAGCAGCGCCAGGACGGCGAGCGCGGCGGTTGCGGGAGCAACCTCGACGACGCCCTGAATCTTAGCCAGGCTACGCGTGCCAAAGGCGTGCTGGATGTTGCCGGACACGCAGAAGGCAAGCGTCTTGGTAAAGCCGTGGAACACGCAGTGCAGCAGGGCCGCGGCGATACCCAGCGGGCCACCGATACCCAAGCACAGGGCGATAACGCCCACGTTCTCCACAGACGAGTACGCAAAGCGGCGCTTGAGGTCGTCCTGACGAAACATCGAAAGCGCCGCCACCAAAATGGACAGCGTGCCGACGATCAGCAGCAAAAGCTGCGGATACTCGGCGCCCACGGCCTGGATAGTAAAGCCGTAGAAGCGCATGATCACGAGCATGGCGCACTTAAGCAGCACGCCCGAAAGCAGGGCCGAGACAGGGCTCGGGGCCTGGGAGTGGGCATCGGGCAGCCAAGTGTGCATGGGGAACAGGCCAGCCTTGGTGCCAAATCCGATCACGATAAACGCAAAGGCGAGGCGCATGAGCGTCGGGTCGAACTGATCGGCATACGGCAGCACGCACGACAGGAACGCGGCCTCGTGGGCGTTGGGAATCACGTCGGCGGCGTTGGCGTAGATCAGCAGTGTACCGAACAGGCCAAAGGCCACGCCGGCGGTGCAGACCATCGCATACTTCCAAGAAGCCTCGAGGGCCGTCTTGTTCTTGTAGATACCCACGAGGAACACGGTGGAAAGCGTGGTTGCCTCCACGGCGGCCCACGTGAGGATCATGTTGTTGGACAGGCACGCGAGCAGCATGGTGAACACAAAAAGGCTAAACAGCGCAAAATACTGCTTGGCGCGCTCGGCGGGCATGGAGCCCTCCTCGATATCGGCCTTTACATAGGGCAGCGAGAACAGCCCCGTAAGAAAACCGATAAAGCCGATGAGCAGCACAAAGATGGCGCCCAGCGAATCGAGGTGGAACCACAGGCCAAGAGCGCTCGCGGTTTCGCCGCTCGTAAGGACGTCACCGGCCGTCATAATCGACAGCACCAGTACGGCTGCGACGGAGACCAGGTTGAGACCGGCAAATACGTTATAGGACGTATTCTTGGGCAAAAACGCCATGACCAGCGAGAACACCAAAGGAGTCGCGAGCAGGGCGAGAATCAACGTTTCCATGGACTACCCCCTCAGCTCGGACAGGTCGCGCGCATCGAGCGAGTGGGAGTCGTCCCAAATGCGACGCACGACGATGGACATGATGATGACGGCAAAGATGGCGTCGGTGGCGATACCGATCTCGATGATCTCGGGAGCGGTGGGGGCCAAAAGCGCGAGCGTCACATGGCTGCCGTTTTCCATAAGGCAGTATCCAAAGATCTGCTTCATGATGTTGCGCTGCGAGATGATGCAGGTGAGGCCCACAAAGAAGTGAGCGAAGCTAATAGCGAGCGCAGGCGTTGCGACCTCGGCCGTGGGCAGGCTGATCTGCGTCACGACGGCAAAGCAAATCGCGACCTCGGCGGCGATGATGCAAATGGCCCACGCAGGCTCAAGGCCGGCCTTGAGCGATGCGTCGCTCGGCTCACCCATCTTCTTGTATGCGCGGTTGAGGATATAAGGGACCAGGACGACCTTGGTGATAAAGGCAGATCCGGCCCACATAAGCAGCTCCTGCGCACCGGTAGTGGCACCGAGCGTGGCGAGCAGTCCCACGAGCACCAGCGACTGCACTGCATACCAGCTGATGGCATGCTTGATGTTCTTGGAGACGACCACCATGGTGGACGTGACGATCAGAAGGCCGCCAAGGATGTTGACGATCGAATAACCCATGTCGTTCTACCTCCTAACCGATCCAGCTGGCCGAAAGCGGGCCGCTGACGATAACCATGATGATGAGCACGATGAACACGAATGCCATCGCGCGGGGAAGCGGGGCTCCCGCAGCGACCTCGTCGCTCGGCTCGCCGGGCAGGCAATAGCCCATCCACTTGAGGAACCAGGCGAAGGTGGCGACGGTCTCGGCGACCATAATGCACACGAGAACCAGGATCGCAACGTTGCCGGCACCCACAGAAAAGCCGCCGGCGATGATCTGGAACTTCGAGAAGAACGTGTTCATGGGCGGCACGCCGGCAATGGCGAGCGCCGCGACACCAAAGCCCACGCCCGAGATCGGGTACTTCTTTACGATGCCGCGAAGCTTGGGCAGCATACGCGTGCCGAGGGTAAAGGAGAACGAACCGGCGATCAGGAAGAACAGCGTCTTGGCGAAGGCGTGGTTAAAGATGTGGCACACGGCGCCATCAAAGGCCAGCTGGCTGCCAAAGACCGAAAGACCCAGACCAAAGAACACATAGGAGAGCTGGGCGATCGTGGAGAAGGCCAGCAGGCGCTTCATGTCCTTTTGCGGCAGGTACATAAGGAAACCAAAGAGCATGGTGACCATGGCGTCGATAATGGCGACCCAGCCCACGATCTCGGGAATCTCGCCGGCAGAGACGAGTGCACGCGCGAACACGCACACGCCGGCCTTGACCATCGAGGCGCCATGCAGGTAGGCCGAAACAGGCGTCGGCGCCTCCATGGCCGAAGGCAGCCACATGTACATGGGAACCTGTGCGGACTTGGCCCAGGCCGCAAACAGCACGAGTAAAAGGACGATAGCCTTGAGCTTGGCGTCGAGGCCGGCAATCGCGGTAATGGCGAAGGTGCCGGTGTGGGCAAACACGATGGCGGCGCCCAGATACAGGCCAAGCGCACCGATATGCGTAATGATCAGGGCCTTCATGCCGGCCTTTTTGGCCGTAGGCGACATGTAGTAGCTAATGAGGCCCCAAGAGCAAGCACCCGTGATCTCAAAGAACACAAGCTGGCCCAAAAGGGTCGAGCTGTACACGAGGCCGGCCATGGCGCCGATGAAGGTCGCGAGGTACGCGTAGAAGCGACGACGCGGTGCATCGGGATGCTCACGGTTATTCTCGCTCATATAGGGGATCGAATAGATCACGACAAGCAGGCCGATACCCACAAAGGCGGGCGCGAGCAGCGTGCTCATGCGATCGAAGGTGAATCCCATGACGAGGGTCCGCCCAAACGAGATCAGGGGGACCTGCGTGTCGGGCATGCCGGCGCCAGCGAAATTCGCGGCGAGGGCGATGGTGCAGACCGTCGAGACGGCGGCACCCAAAACGCTGAACCACTTGGCGTACGGACGGGGGAACAGGGCGACAAGCACCGAGGCCACCATCGGGGCCGCGATAGCGACCAAGCCGAGAAGGGACAGACTGACTGCAAATGACATTGTTTCTCCCTTCTCCTACACGCCAACGACCACGAAAACAAACGCCAGAACGGCGATGCCCACAACGGCCCAAGTCTGATTGCCAAGCACCTTAAAACGCGAGCGCGAGCAGGAGTTCTCGATTACGCCGCACACGACAAAGTCGATCAGGCACTTCACCAGGAAGATAACCGCGCCCAAAACGGCGGCGGCACCCACGGTCGCGGGCTCACCCCAGGGGACAAAGATCGCGCAGAACCAAGCAACGACCAGGACCTGCTTCATGGACATGGCGAGCTTGGCCATGGCAAGCGACGGGCCGGAAAGCTCGGCGAGCGGACCTTCCTGAAGCTCCTGCTCGGCCTCGGCCTGATCAAACGGCAGTTTGCCGAGTTCCATGTAGCAGGCAATCGCAAAGGCGATGCCGGCGAGGATCACGGCGACCGGCGCGTCGATGGCGCCCGTCATGATGTGCTGACCCATGGTGGCGATGTCGGTGGAGCCGCAAACCAGGGCAGCGGCAAACAGCGCCAGCAGCATAGACGGCTCGATGAGCACGCTCATGAGCAGCTCGCGGACGCCGCCGATACCGGCGTAGGCGTTGGACGAATCCACACCGCAGAGGGCGAAGAAGAAGCGGGCGAGCGCCAGGCTGTACATGATGGTGATGGCGTCACCAAAGACCGGGATGGGGCTTTGTGCCGTAAAGAGCGGCAGACCCATCGCGAGCATAAAGGCGACGGCGAAGAACAGCGGCGGCATAATGCGCAGCGCAAAGCTCGCGTCCTCGCTCTGGGACTCGGGGCGCGCAAAGAGCTTGGCCAGGTCGCGGTAGTCCTGCATGATGCTGGGGCCGCGACGGTTGTGCATCTTGGCGCGGATCACGCGACCGAGACCGGAGAAGAACGGCGCGACGGCCATAACGACCACGCCCTGCAGAACGGCAAGTACGATGTTGTTCATGCTCTCCCCTCCTTAACCCATTTGCACGGCGAGCACGAGGAACACCACGAGTGCCGCGACGATGTAGCAGATGTAGATGCTGTAGTTGCCGCCCTCGAGCTTAGTCGCGAGGTCGGCGAGCTTCTCGACACCCTTATGCGAGGCATCGACGAGAACCTTGTCGGGTACGGGCTCCACAGCCTCGGCCACACCGGTGAGCTTCTGGAAGAAGTGCGCGATGGACCAGCAGACGGCCGTGCAGCGGTCGCGCAGCGTGTAGAGCGGCTGCATAAACCAGGACACCTCGGAAGCAAAGGTCGTGGCCACGACGGGCATATGCTCGTTGGGAGCATAGCCGCACGCCCACGGCTGGGACTTCTGCACCTTGCCGACGGTCTTGAGCTTGCGATAACCGCAGGCAAGGCCGACGAGCACCACGAGCGCAATGGCGATCGCGGGCGTGGAGGTGGCAGCGCCGGAGTACTGGTTCATGAGCTCCATGCCCTCGGCGGCAAACACGCCACCGTACGGATGCAGCACGGACGCGGCGACATCGACCAGCACGGGCGCGATCACGGGAGCGCCAATGCCCAGCACGACGCAGATGGCCGCGAGCAGGCCCTGCGCAAACACCATGGGAGCGGGAACCTCCTTGGCATTGGCCGCGGCCTCGGAGCGGGGCGCGGAGGCAAAGGAGACGCCATAGGCCTTGACGAAGCACGTGACAGCCAGCGCGCCGGTAATGGCAAGCGCGACGGCAGCGAACACGGCCACGATCATGACGGCCTTGTCGCCCTGCATGGCGGCGTTAAACAGCGACTGGTAGGTAAACCACTCGGACACAAAGCCGTTGAAGGGCGGGATGGCCGAGATGGCAAGCGCGCCAATAAGGAAGCAGATGGCCGTTGCCGGCATACGACGGAACAGGCCGCCCATCTTCTCCATATTGCGCGTACCCGTGGAGTACAGCAGTGCACCGGCGCCCAAGAACAGCTCGCCCTTAAACATCGCGTGGTTAAACGTGTGGTAGAGGGCGGCCATCAGGGCTAGGACGGCGATGCCGACCGAGTTGAGCGCCATGGCGGCCATGGAGGCGCCGACGCCGAGCAGGATGATGCCGATGTTCTCTACGGAGTGATAGGCCAGCAGGCGCTTGATGTCATGCTCCTGCAGGGCGAAGGCCACGCCGAGGACCGACGAGATCGCACCGAAGACCATGACCATAAGGCCCCACCAGACCTGAACGCCCGAGGCGGAGAGCAGGTCAAGGCCCACCTTGAGGATGCCGAAGATACCGATCTTGATCATGCCGCCGGACATGAGGGCCGACACATTGGACGGCGCCTCGGGATGTGCCTTGGGCAGCCAGCCGTGCAGCGGGATGATACCGGCCTTGGCGCCAAAGCCAAAGAAGGCGAGCACGAAGCACACGGATGCGACCGCGGGGCTAAACTGCGTGGCGCGGAAATCCGCAAAGGCAAACGAGCCACCGGCGAAGTTGGTCATGGTGAGGAAGCTCGCCATGATGAGCACAAAGCCCACGTGCGCGATCACAAAGTAGAGCCAACCGCCGTGGATGGAGTTCTCGTTCTCCTCGATCACGACCAGGAAGTACGAGGTCAGCGACATGAGCTCAAAGGCGACCAGGAACCAAAACACGTTGTCGGCGGTGATGACGAGCATCATGGACGCCACGAAGGTGTTAAAGAAGGAGCCGGCGCGGCCCTTTTTGCCCGGGTACTCATCAAAGTAGTTGAGACCGTAGATCGAACCGGCAAACGCGAGCACCGAGATGAGCGCCACGAACAGGCCGGACAGCTGATTGAGCAGCAGCTGGAAATGGGCAAACGGGAAGAACACGATGGTGTCGACCGACGTGACATCGCCCAGCACGGCCTGGATACCAGCCACAAACGAAAGCACCGCGGCGACGGCGCCGATAAGGCAGCCGGCGGTCTTGGCGGCGTTATCGGCCTTGATCAGCAGAACCGAGGCGAGCGCACCGATGCACGAGACGGCAAGCGATGCGATAAACAGCGTCATGCTATCCATTGTTTACGCTCCCTTCTGCTTTCTCGGAGAGGCCCTGGGCCACAGCGGTAACGTCGACGGCCGGACCGTTTTCGATCGAGCGCAGGCGCTTGGCCTCGTCGAGCTCGCGATCGGCCGCGCCGCCCATGACGGTCAGCGCCTTGGTGGGGCACGCCGCCACACAATGCGGGCCGTCCGGATCGAAGGCGCACAGGTCGCACTTGACGGCGCAGGTGTACTGGCCAGGAGCCCACGTAAGCAGGCTGCTCAGGGACTTAGGATACGAAGGCGTCGGGTCGCACATGCCTGCGACACCGGCGATAGACGTGCCATCGGGATGGATGGCTCCGAAGGGGCACGCGATGGCGCACAGCCTGCACCCGATGCACTCCTGCTCCTTGACGTGGATGCGGTCGCCATCGTGCTCGATGGCATTCACCGGGCAGACCTCGGCGCAGGGGGCACCCTCGCAATGGTGGCAGGCAAGGGCGGCCGAAATACCGCCGGTCTTCACGAGCGCCAGGCGCGGCGTATCCTGAAGACCCTGCATCCGGTGGGCGTCGGCACAGGCGGACTGGCATGTTCCGCAGCCGATGCACCTCTCCGGGTTGATGTCGATGAAGCGGTTCATCCCCACTTCCTTTCAAAATAACGGGCCGGGCTCCCGAACGTACGGGACGCCCGGCCCAAAAAGCCAACGAGAACGGAACTACACGATTTGATTCACGTGCGTCTCGTCGTCGAACTTGGCGGCGCCGGGCTCAACGTCCTGGGGAGCGGCGGCGTCCACCAGAGCCTGCTTGAGCTCGGTGTACTGACGCTCCACCTCGCCCTCGGCCCAGACCTGGTCGGCGATAGCGTCGACCTGGCAGGCGGAGAACTTGTCCTCGGGCGTATGCGAGACCGGGTCAACCTTGTGAATGGTCAGCTCGTTGCACTTGCCGATCCACCACTGGTAGGTCATGTAGACCGTGCCCTTGTTGATGCGATCGCTCACGTCGGCACGGCTGTATACCTGGCCGCGGCGGCTGTGAATCGAGACGATGTCGCCATTCTTGATGCCGCGCGCCTGGGCGTCCGCGGGATTCATGCGGACAAAACCGGGCTCGTCGGCAAGCAGCGCCAGCGTCTTGCAGTTGCCGGTCATCGAGCGGCAGCTGTAGTGGCCGACCTCGCGGACGGTGCACAGGATGAGCGGGTACTCATCGTCGGGAAGCTCGGAGGGCGCCTCCCAGTCGTGCGCCATCAGGTTGGCACGGCCGTCCTTGGTGGTGAACTTGCCACCAGCGAACATGTCGGGCGTACCGTGGTCGTTCACATCGGTGCTCTTGACGGGCCACTGGGCGTAACCGCCCTCGGGAGCCATCTTCTCGTAGGTCGCGCCCACAAAGTTGGGGCACAGGCTAATGCACTCGTTCCAGATCTGCTCGGTGTTGTCGTAGTGCATGGGATAGCCCATGCGCGTAGACAGGTCCGCGAAGATCTCCCAGTCGTGACGGCACTCGCCCTTGGGCGGAACAGCCGCGTCAAAGTGCTGGAAGCTACGGTCGGATGCGGTAAAGACACCCTCGTGCTCGCCCCAAGAGGTAGCGGGCAGGATGACGTCGGCGAGCATGGTCGTCTGCGTCATAAAGATGTCCTGGCAAATGAACAGATCCAGCTCGGAGAGCGTCTTGCGCATGCCGGCCGAATCGGGCTCGGTCTGCACCGGGTCCTCGCCGTAGTTGTAGAAGCAGTGCACCTTGCCCTCGTCGACCAGGTGGCCCAGGTCGGTGAGCTTGTAGCCCTCCTCGAGCGGGAGCTTTTCCTCGGGCACGCCCCAAGCCTTGGCAAACTTGGCACGCACAGCCGGGTCGGTGACTTTCTGGTAGCCAGGATACAGGTTGGGCAGCATGCCCATATCGCAGGAGCCCTGGACGTTGTTCTGGCCACGCACGGGCGCGAGGCCGGAGTTGGGTTTGCCGATCTGGCCGGCAACGCAGGCGATGGAGGCGATGGTGTGCACCGTCTTCAGGTTCTGCTTCTGTTGGCATACGCCCATGCCCCAGCCAATGATGGCAGAGGGCTTCGCCGTGGCGTACATCTCGGCAGCTTGGTGGATCAACGCAGGCTCGACGCCCGTGATGTCCTGTACGGATTCGGGAGTGTAGTTCTTGATGGTCTCCCACCACTCGTCAAAGCCGTTCGTGTGCTCGGCGACGAATTCCTTGTCGTAGAGGCCATCGTTGACCAAGCAGTTGGCAAAGGCGTTGAGGAACGCAACGTTGCAACCGTTCTTGATCGGAAGGTAGAGATCGGCGATACGCGCAGTTTCGATATGGCGCGGATCGGCGACGATGATCTTGCAACCCTTTTCTTTGGCTCGCACGATACGCCTTGCGACGATGGGGTGCGAATCGGCAGGGTTATAGCCGAAGAGGAAAATGCAGCCCGCATCCTCCATACCGGGGATGGAGCATGACATGCAACCTGAACCAACCGTGTCCATCAGACCGAGGACAGTAGGGCCGTGTCAAGTACGGGCGCAGTTGTCCACGCTGTGGGTGCCGATGCACGCACGCGTAAACTTCTGCATGACGTAGTTCGCCTCATTGCCGCCGCCTCGCGAAGAGCCGGTGGTCATGACAGCGTTAGGACCATATTCGTCAATTATGGCCTGCATCTTAGATGCGGTGAAATCCAGTGCCTCGTCCCAGCTTACGCGCTCAAGATCCGCGCCCTTAGTGCGGCGGATCATCGGGTGCAGTACGCGAGGAGTCAAGATCTTGGTGTCGTTGATGAAGTCGTAGCCGCTCATGCCCTTAAGGCACAGCTCGCTCTGGTTGGTGATGCCGTTGAGCGGTTCGGTGCCCACGACCTGGCCGTTTTGGACCAGGAGGTTAAACTGGCAACCGGCGCCGCAGTACGGGCAGATCACTTTATGCTTCTCCATGACACCCTCCTTCCTTTCTCTGCTACCGAATACTCGGTACTTATTTGACAATCATTGGGCTTGTATGGCCGCCCGCCTACGCCTCGTTTTCGATGGTGGCGCGGGCACGCTCGGCAGTCAGTTCTGCCAAACGTTCCTCGTCTACCAGGGTGAGGCCCTTGGTCGGGCACGCCTCGGCACACGCCGGACCGCCGGGACGGTCCACGCACAGGTCGCACTTGAGCACGAAGCTCTTGGTCTGCGAACCCACGCGAACGTCGCCCATCAAAACCGGAACCTGCGTGGTCGCCACGCTCACGGCGCCAAAGGGGCATGCCATGACGCAGCTCTTGCAGCCGATGCAGTTGTCCTCGTTGACGCCGATGCGATGGTTCTTTGGATCAAAGAACAAGGCGCCCGTAGGACAGGCCTTCGCGCACGGGGCATCCTCGCAGTGATGGCAAGCCACCGGTGCGGAGATCTCGTACGTACGCGTCACGCGCAGGCGCGGCGCGGCGATGTTGCCGGGGATGTCGTGCGCCTCGATGCACGCCGCCATACAGGTTTGGCACCCAATGCAGCGTGAGGAATCGGCTACGACTCGTTTATTGCCCATGTTGTTCACTCCCTCCTGAATCCCATGCCGGAGAGACCCTGTCGACGTTGCCCCGGACCGCCCGTGGTCCGGCATCGGCGCATCGAGTGCATGCGGCGAAACAGGCACTTCGATAGAATTCCTCCAACGATATACAGGTTAAATATACGCAGTTGCAGGTGGCAAACTTGAGCATAGGCCCTGCAATACGGGTGTATTGCAGGGGTTTTGGCAGGTTGGAATTATTCTCTAGAAGCTATAAAGGTGAGTGTATTACATGCGTACATCCAAGGGAGATTTCACGCTCGTTTCTGAAGGATGTAGTACGTTTGTAATATCGTTTACACTCAATTACTCTAGTGCAATAAAGTAGTGGTTGTAAGATTGGCTATCATTAGCCGATGTTGTATTTGACTATTCAAATTGCACGCTCATTAAGGGAGGCCAGTGATGTCATCGACTCAAAAACGAGCCATCCTGCAGGTGCGCATTCGCGAGGAAGACAAGCAGCATGCCGAGCGTCTCTACGACGCCATGGGCACATCGCTCGCCGAGGCTGTCCGCTTATTTGTCGCGCAAAGCATTTTGATGCGCAAGCTCCCCTTTCAGCCGGTCGCCGTGCGCTCAAAGGACGGCACGGCCGCCTATGGACTGCTCAAAGCATACGGGGACCCCAATCGCCGCTCCGAGGAGCGCAATGCCTGGATTGAATACCTAGCCACAGAAAGCGACGAGTCGGTTTTGGGTCCCGAGGAAGTAGATATCCATGAGTAGCACCATCATCGACGAGACCGTCATCCTGCGCTACCTGCTTAACGACGACGAGGTCCTGTCGCCGCGCGCTGCCAAGGTCATCGCCACGCGCACCGCTCGTGTCTACCCCGAAATCATCACGCGCGTCGTGGTCACGCTGCGCGACGTCTACAAGGTCCCGCGCGTGGAGATTGCGACGGCCATGTCCAAGCTGCTCGATGACGTCATGGTCGACGAGCCCACCGTTATCGCCCTTGCCATCAAACTCTTCGGCAAGACCCATATGGACTTTACCGACTGCCTCCTCGCAGCCCGAACCGCCATCTACAACGATGATGTCGTGAGCTTTGGCAAGCCCATCATCCAAGGCATGATCGATTACCGCCGCAAGCGCCAAACCGCGGCCGACGCTCGCGACCGCGCCGCCGAAGCCCGCAGTCACAGCACCGACTCCACCATCGACAAGCTCCGCCATCACGGTCGCCACTAACCCCATCCCCACCTGAGTTGCGGTGAAATACGGACTGATTTATGCCTTTAAAGGCCACAACAGTCCGTATTTCACCGCAACTTATTGAAGGTGGACCGCGAACGATTTCTCTATCGGGATTCGGCGTAGGGTTTTGTTGTCGGAATGCCGTAACCGCGCATCATGGCACCGAACGATTCTACGTCGTAGGTGTCCGAGAGTTTGAAATGAATGATGTTGTGGCCCATGGCGCGAAGGTTCGCGTCGCGCATGAGGGCCGCTCGATACGTTTTTGCCGCCGCCCGCTCTGCATTATTTTGAGCCTCGTCTTCAAACTTGCCCAGCCCATGCAGCTCTGCCAGCGTCCATGAGCCGTCTGGCATCTGCCAGCCATAATCTGCTAGATAATAGCCAGCGTTTCCCGGCCGCGTTATCTCAACTTGAAGCTCGGGCGCGGCAACCCCAGCGAGAATCATCGCTGCTCTCGCCTCAGACTCGCCGCCATTGTCTGACCTGCCGTCCATATACTCAAAAACGTCAAAAGCACGCGCGATGCCATGCAGCCCTCGACAATTTGCCTGCGCATATGCTCGCAGCTCTTCGCGTTCGACATCGTACTCACGGGCCAAGCCATCGACATAACCCAGCGCATAGCGAAAGGCGCTCGATCGCGCGATATCAACAACCGTTCGACACGGATCCGTCAGTGTAAACAGACCAAGCCGCCACACTTCGCCCGGGCGCCAGCGCTTGTATTCAACGAACTCATACGTATCACGCCTTGTAGACCGTGGCAGCAGCACTTGCACTTTATCCAGAAGCGTATACGCCGAGCCGATGCCGTAGAGCAACGCTGCTGTCGCTCCGCAAAACACAGCATCCGGTTCAACGACCGCAATAGCGGATGCCAGCTGAAAGATACGATCTTCAACCCCAAGATTATTCCAATAGACCGGATCCGCATACACATGGTTGTAAAGACGAAGCATGAGCTCTTCCTGCATAAGCTCGCGCGCACGGCGTTCATCCCAAGGATCAATTGTTATAAGCAGCTGTCCATCTTGATGAATTCCAACGGCCGAGAATAGCATCCTTGCATAGGACTGCGGAAAATGTTTGCCTTTATCGAGCATGGCCAACCCCATAACCATCACGGCGGAGAGAATACCATTACGCTATCGCATGCTTCCGTCCGCAGGCCTTGCCAAAAGCTGACCAAAAGCTTGACGTCGCAGGTCAGAGCTTCAAAAAATATTTCCACTCTCGGTAGACGGTCGCTACGATCCTCCCAACGGCATCAAAATCCAACCTTACAAATAGTTGCGGTGAAATACGGACTACATGGGCCATAAAAGCCGAAAAACAGTCCGTATTTCACCGCAACTTAGGTGGGGATGTGGGGTCCCCGGCACGTTTACGAAAACGGCTCTGATCCCAAAGGGAATCAGAGCCGTTAAGCTATCTTATGGAGCGGGCGACGGGAATCGAACCCGCGTCATCAGCTTGGAAGGCTGGGGTTCTACCATTGAACTACGCCCGCAAGATATGGTCGGGACGACAGGATTTGAACCTGCGACATCCTGCTCCCAAAGCAGGCGCGCTACCAAACTGCGCCACGTCCCGAAGGTGTTGAGCAGCTAAGGTCTAAACCTTGCGTGTCCCAAAGCGAAGGAAATTATAGGGGAGACTCCCCGCCTGTGCAAGCATTGATGCCTTAGCTCCTCGAATGTGCGACAAAACGACTATGGAGCAGGCCGATCACAAATGCCACCACGGCAACCGGCGCCCACGCGGCACCGATATCCGCCAACGGCAGCGCATCAAACGGCAGCCACGTGCCCCCAAAGAACGCATCGCGGACCGAGGTGATCACGCTCTGCACGGCAACCACACCGCCAACCCAGACCCACACCTGCGGATGAGCGTCGCAAAAGCCGTGTACCAAACCCATGAGAACCAGCACGATGGAGACGGGATACAAGGCGTTAAGCATGGGCACCGAGAACATAAGGATCACGTCGAGGCCCACGTTGGAGAGCACGCACGAAAACGCCGCGAACACAAAGGCAAGGATCGCGAAGGGGCGGCGCATGGCCTCCTCGGAGGCCTCCGCTCCCCCTTCAACTACGTACGTCTCACAGAAATAGCGCGAGCAGCAGCTAATAAGACCGATGCACACGTTCATGCAGGCGAGGAAAAAGATCGCGAAGACCACGACCGTGCCGGCAAGGCCAAAGTGCATGGAGGCAGAGCGGGCAAGGATGGCGGCGCCGTTGGTAGCGTCGGGCATCACGGTGCCGAGCTGCATACCGGCAAGGGCCAAACCGCAGTAGATGACGGCCATGAGCACGCCTGCAATCACACCAGAACGCGAAATCTCGAAGGCCACGCGCTTGTCATCGGTAACGCCCAACTCGTGGATGGTCTCGGCGATGATGATGCCGAAGGCGAGCGACGCGAGCAGGTCCATGGTCTGATAGCCGGTCAAAAAGCCCTGCACGGCAGCGCCTGCATCGTAGGGAGCCTGAGGCGCGGCAGCGGGTCCCAGCGGCGAGATCACGGCAGCACCCACGACCAGCACGATGAGCGCAATGAGCGCGGGGCCCGTAATGCGCCCGAGCACGCGCGTGATAACGCCCGGACGCAGCGTGAGCGCAAACGCGACGACAAAGAAGCCAACGGCAAACACCAGGCGAGCCGTGCCGAGCGAAACGCCCTCGGGCAGTAGCGGCACCAGCATCTCGAAGGCCGTAGAGCTTGTGCGCGGAATGGCCAGGCACGGGCCGATGGCCAGATACACCGCCGCAACGAAGAATTCGCCAAACTTAGGATGCACGCGCCCAGCCAGCTCGCGGGCCGTGCCGGCGAGCGCGACGGCGATAAATCCCATAACAGGCAGACCGATAGCGGCAATCAAAAAGCCGATCATGGCAAGCGGCGTGGCCGTGCCGGCCTGAAGTGCCAGCAATGGCGGAATGATGAGGTTACCGGCGCCAAAGAGCATCGAGAACAGCGCAATGCCGACGGTAACGACATGGTCGGAGCGTAAACCGCGCGGAGCGGATGAGGCCATAGGCACACCTTTCGGGTCGAAACAAAAACGGGACGGGCAAAATACCCGTCCCGCAAGTATAAACGGTCTAGCAGCTTTAGCAGGCTAAATCGCGCAAAGCATCAATCGCGGTGTCAACTTCCTCGTCCGTGTTGAAATACCCAAACGAGAAGCGGACGACGCCCTGGCGCTCGGTCCCCAGCGCGCGGTGCATGAGCGGAGCGCAATGGGCGCCGGGGCGCGTCGCAATCCCCCACCCTTGCATAAGCGCGTCCGAGATCTCGGCAGAGTCGATATCACCCACGTTGAGTGAGACGATCGCCGAGCGCACGGGCTGGTCAAACGCACCGTAGAGCTTAATCCCCGGAATCTCGCACACGCCGGCAAGGAAGCGTTCAGCGAGCGCACGCTCGTGCGCCGTAATCGCCTCGACCCCGCCCTGGGCCTCGATAAAGTCGAGGCCGACAGAAAGGCCGGCGATACCGTGACCGTTGAGCGTGCCCGCCTCCAGGCGCGTGGGCCACTCAAGCGGCTGCAGCGCATCGAAGCTGTGCACGCCTGTGCCGCCCATGGCCCACGGCGCCACGTCAATGCCCTCCGCCACGGCCAGCCCGCCGGTCCCCTGCGGACCCATGAGGCCCTTGTGGCCAGTAAAGCACACCACGTCGAGCCCCATGGCCTGCATATCGATATGCGCCGTGCCGGCAGACTGCGAGGCGTCGACGATCACAAGCGCGCCGGCCGCATGGGCCATGGCGGCCACGCGCGCAATGTCGACCTCATTGCCGGTCACATTGGAGGCGTGCGTCACCACCACAGCACGCGTGGCCGGCGTGACCAACCGCTCGAGCTCGTCATAGTCGAGCACGCCGTTCGCGTCGCAGCCCGTATGCTCAACGGTAACACCCTGCTCTGCCGCCAGGCGGTTGAGCGGACGTAGCACCGAGTTGTGCTCGAGCACCGTCGTGACCACGCGGTCGCCGGGGCGCACCACCCCGTTGATGGCGGTGTTGAGCGCCGCCGTAGAGTTGGGCGTAAAACACACATGGTCCGCCCTCGGGCAACCCAAAAGGCGCGCGAGCTTGGCACGGCAAGCGTGAATCGTACGAGCGGCATCGAGGGCACCCGACGTGGCGCCGCGCCCGGCATTGCCGAGCGAGCACATCGCCTGCGTCACGGCATCAATGACCGTCTGCGGCTTGTGCATGGTCGTCGCCGCGTTATCCAGATAGATCATCGCACGACCTCCCACATATCAATCACGGTATAGCCCTCGGTAGGAACGCCCGCCGCGGTAAGCTCGCTGCGCAGCAGTTCCTCATCGGCAGGCAACGCCTTCCACGCCAGACCGCAGCCGGCAGCGGCCTCCCCGGGCACGGGAATCGTGCGCCCGGGAAGTCCGCGCTCGATGCATAGGGTCTCGCACCCCATGGCGGCCGCCGTGGTGGGAAACGTGATGACAAGCGCTGGGCGCTTCTCCCTCATGGCAACTCCAACCAATACGCTACGGGCGCACGACGCGCACGGCCTGCTCCATCTTCTCCACGATCACGTACATATTCGTGACCTCGCCCACCGCAAGCTGGTCTTTAATGCCATAGTGGTCGAGGCAGGTACCGCAGGTGAGAATCTCGACACCCTGCTCGGCCAGGCCCTTCAGGTCATCGAGCACCGGCGAGCCCTCGACGGTGAGCTTGGCACCGCCGTTGTAGAACAGCATGGTCGCGGGCAGTTCCTCCTGCTGCGTCACGGCAAAGATAAACGCCTTCATGAGCTTGTGGCCCAGCTCGTCGTCGCCACGGCCCATGCAATCGGTGTAGACGGAAATGACGAGTTTGCCCTTGCCGGCGCTGGCGTCGCAGAAGGCAGCGCCATCCTGCTCAGGATCGGCCACGGCAACGGCGCCAGAGGTCGCCACGGTCACGTGCCACTCGGCGTCAGAAACCTTCTCGACCGAGGCCGTGCAGCCCTTCTCCTGCGCCATCTTGGAGATGTTCTTGACGGCAGTCTCGTTATCGACCGAGGTCACCACGGCGCCCTCGCCATCGAGCTGCTTCAGGGCTTTGAGCGTCTTGACGACGGGCAGCGGGCAGGCATCGCCCATGGCATTGACTTCAATTTTGGTAGACATAGTTTTTCCTTTCGAAAGAACCGTTCTAGAGAACGGTAAACAGTTACATAAACGTGCGGGCTAGCGAACAACGTGGACGGCAGGACCGCCTGGCACCGGCTCGCACACGCGACCGACGACGGCGGCAATACGTCCTTCGGCATGCAGACGGCGCGCAAGCTCATCCACATCGGCAGCAGGTGCCGCGATGAGCAGGCCACCAGACGTCTGCGGATCGTACAGCGAATCCAACATGCCCGGCTCCAGGTCTTCGTCGGCAGCCACGCGCGGGCCAAAGAAGTCCTGGTTGCGGTAGGAGCCCGCGGGGATAATGCCCAGACGCGCCATGTCGAGCACCTGGTCAAAGAGCGGCACCGCCCCCGACGCAAGCTCAATCTGCACGCCCGAGCCCTCGGCCATCTCACACGCGTGCCCGATCAGGCCAAAGCCCGTAATGTCGGTGCAGCCGTGAAGTTCGAGCCCCTCGGCCAGACGAATCGGCGCCTCGTTGAGGATGCGCATCGAGTCAAACATGGCCGCGGCCTCGTCCTGCTCGATGAGCTCGCCCTTAATGGCCGTGGTGATAATGCCCGAGCCGATCGCCTTGGTCAGCAGCAGAACATCGCCCACGCGTGCGCCGCTGTTGGCGAGCATGCGGTCGAGCGCGACAAAGCCGCTCACAGACAGGCCATACTTGGGCTCGTCGTCGTTGATGGTATGGCCGCCCGCGATGGAGCAACCCGCCTCGACGCACTTGTCGGCGCCGCCCGCCAGAATCTGACCGGCAACCTCGATGCCCAGACAACTGGGTATGCAGAGTAGGTTCATGGCATGGCTCGGCCGCCCGCCCATGGCGTAGATGTCCGACAGCGAGTTGGCCGCGGCAATCTGGCCAAACAGAAACGGGTCGTCGACCATCGGCGGGAAGAAGTCGATGGACTGCACAAGCCCCAGGTTCTCCCCTACGCGGAAGACGCTCGCATCGTCAGAGGTATCGAACCCCACGAGCAAGTTGTCGTTATGCACATTTGGCAAGTCGCCCAGAACCTGGGCGAGGGCTCCGGGAGCCAACTTAGCGGCTCAACCGCTCGCGGCAGTCATAGACGTAAGCTTAATCTGATCGTCAGCCATCGATACCTCCTCTCATCGGTCAATCATTTTCTCCCAGTATACGCATGAATGCGAGCCTACGGCGGATGCATTAATTGAGCGCCTGTGCGCGAATCGCCGCGCCGATGGCACCGGCGAAGCGGGCCTGGGGCGAGGTGGTGACCGGCGACCCCAGCAGCGCCGCCAGCCGCTCCACAACGTAAGCGTTCTCGCACAAGCCTCCCGTCAGGTAGTACGGAGCACCCGTCGCCTGCCCGGCCATAGTGGCCACGCGCGAGACCACGCTGTCGATCACGCCACGCGCAATGTTCTCGCGCGGCTCACCGCGACCGATCAGGCTGATAACCTCACTTTCGGCAAACACCGTGCACATGCTGCTGATCTTGGTGGGCTCACCGGAACGCGCCAGGACGGCCATCTGCTGCTGGGAAATGCCTAGGCGGTCGGCCATGATCTCCAAAAAGCGCCCCGTGCCGGCAGCGCACTTGTCGTTCATGGCAAATTTGGCCACGCGACCGCCCTTGATCTGAATGACCTTGGTGTCCTGACCGCCCACGTCGATCACGGTGCCGTGGTCGCCAAACAGGCGCACAGCACCGGTACCGTGGCAGGTAATCTCAGTCACGACCTTATGCGCATAGGGCACGGCGACACGACCGTAGCCGGTCGCGATCACGCGCACGTCGTCGGCAGCCACGTCATAGCCGGCCGCGGCAAGCTCGCCGCGCAGACGCTCCGCCGCATCGACCGAGGAGAACCCGGTTGGCTGCACGCACGTCCACGCCACCGAACCCTCCCCGTCGACCACAGCAGCCTTAGCCGCCGTAGACCCGATATCGATCCCGATCCCTATCATGGCTCTCTCCCAATCAGCAAGAAAATCAAACGATCAGACACTGCTGCAACAACGGCCCTCTGGCGTCTGAGGTGCCCGAGATTCCGAGCGACAAGCCCGACGAAGCGTACTCAAGGTACGCGAGGAGGGTTGGAGCCGGAAGGTCGGGTGCCTCAGACGTCAGAGGGTTTCGATAAAGGCGGCGATGCGCGTCTCGATCTGGCCCATGTCGCCGTTGCTGTAGTCGGTCTCGATCTTCA
This sequence comes from Collinsella sp., assembly GCA_036304725.1. Lineage (GTDB taxonomy): Bacteria > Actinomycetota > Coriobacteriia > Coriobacteriales > Coriobacteriaceae > Collinsella. The sequence goes on from JAXIYC010000015.1 coordinate 47,181, forward strand.
TATACGGAATGCCCGCACCCTCGACGGCCTCCTGCATGCGTGCACTCTCCACGTTAAAGGTGTGGCACGCCTGGAGCACGCTCTCCACTACGCCATCGACGTGATACTTCTCGCACATGGCCAGCGTGTTTTCCATACGACCGTCGTTGGGCGTCATGACCGAGCAGTTGATATCCAGATAGCGGTCGGCGATGGCGCGCAGAATGTCGGGAGCCTCCGGGTCGATCATCATGGCCGCCGTGCGCTCGCCCGAGCAGTCGTCCATGCACACGACCACACCGCCGTTGGACTCGATAGTACGGCCGATCTTGTTGATCACGCCGCCCACCGGGCAGCCGGTGATCAGAATGCGCTTGGCGTCTGCCGCGACCGGGCGCTCACCCGCGTCGTAGGTCTCGCGCAGCTTGGCAACCTTTTGCTCCAGCTGCTGCGTATAGGCCTCGATATCAAAGCTGAACGTACCGGCAAACATGGTGCTCATCAGATCGACGCCGCTCATGGCCGCCGGCTGGTTGGCCTGCAGCGCAAACATCTCGAGCTGGGCCGCACGCAAGCGGTTGCGACGACGGACGGCAGCGCGCAGATCATCGTCGGTAATCGCGATGCCGTAGAAGTTCTCGAGCTCCTCCTTGAGCAGGCGGCACTCCTCGTACCAGCCTTCACGCTCGTAGGCGCGATCGCGACCCTGCGGCAGGTGCAGAATGTGCGTACGCTTGAGCTCGTTGAGTAGCTCGTACATCTTCTTCTTGCCGTCGCAGGTGGTCTCACCGATGATCATGTCGCTAAAGTACGTAAACGGGCACTTTTGCGAGTAGGCAAAGCCGTACGTCGACTTGATGAGCGGGCAGAGGTTTGCCGGCAGCACCTTCTCGGCCTCAGGAATCATCTCGTCAGACGTACCACACAGAGCGACACTTGCGGCCCCCGCAGCATCGATAATCTCGAGCGGCGTATAGCTGCACAAAAAGCCGACCAGGCGATTACCCGCCTGCTTATAATCCTTGACGCGAATAAACGCCGCCTTGCGTTGCTCGTTGAACTCCTCAAACGTGGACGGCAACGGCTGCTCAATATTTTCCGACATATAACTCCTTAACAAACCTTTTAACCAACCAAGGAAACGGCTTTCCTAGGTGCCCGAGGTTGCCGTGAAAGAGGAGCGCCGCGTACTTTGGTATGCAAGCGATGGTTTGAACGGCAAGATCGGGTGCTTGGGGAAGCCGCTGGACCGGATAGCCCTAAATGGTTTCCAAGAAAGCCTCAATCCTGGTTTGCAGTTGGCCTGCATCCTCGCCGGCGTAGTCGGTCGTGATGTGCATAAACGGGATGCCGGCCTCTTCGGCGGCCTTCTCCACGGCAAACGACTCCATCTCGTAGAGCGTGCAGAACTGCAAGGCCACGTCGACGATGCCGTCGGCATGCAGGTCCTTGGCCATCTGGACAATGTCCTTCATACGCTGGTGGTTGGGCGTAAAGACGGCGCAGTTGATCTTAAAGTAGCGCTCGGCGATGGCGTCGAGCATCTCGTCAACCGTCTCACCGGACTCGTCGACCAGGTCCTTGTAGTAGCGCGAGCCCGTGCAGGACTCCTCGCCCACCACGACGCCGCCGGCCTTCTCGATGAGGTTGAACAGCTTCCAGTTGGGCACGGCCATGGGCGTACCGGTGTACAGGATGCGCTTGGTGCCCTTGGGCGCCACACCCTCGCCGGCCTCAACGCGCTGCTCGCACTCAGCCGCCATTTCGTTGATGGCGCCGGTCAGACGCGGCGTGTCATCCATAAAGGCGGCCTGAACGGTCAGCAGGCTGTCGAGACCGCTGATGGGCGCCGGATCGGCAGCGCGGGTCGCAGCCAGACGCTGCAGGGCGCGACGCTTCTCGTTGACGGCGTGGATGGCAGCCTTCAGGCGCTCAGGCGTAATCGTGACGCCGCACTCTTCCTCGATCTTGGCGGCAAGCTTTTTAACCTCGGCCTTCCAGGTCACGAGCGTCGACTCGTCGTGCACGTTGGGAATATCCATGACGTACATGTTCTTTTGCGTGGCAAAGAACTCGTAGGCCTTCTTCTTGCCATCGCAGGTGTTCTCGCCTACCACCAGGTCACTCGACTCAATGTAGGGGCAGACCTCGCCCAGCTTAAAGCCGGCAAAGCTCTTGATAAGCGGACAGGTGTTGCGCGGCAGGTGCTCCTCGACCTTATCGGTTGCCCAATCGGCACCCGAGCACAGGCCAACAGGAATGCCGTCGCAGGCGAGCACAATCTCCTCGGGCACGTAGACGCAGAACGAACCGACGATTTTGGTAGCCTCGCCGGCCTCCTTCTTGTCGAGCATCTCCTTAATGCGACCGCTATGGATGTTGGTGGCCACAAAGTCCAGGTAGGACGTGGACTTGGGGCGATTGTTCTGCGTCAGGAACATATCGCCGTACATCTGGCCCACGGCGCCCAGCAGCATATCGTGGTCGGCAAGATTCATGCCGAGGCTCTCCCACATCGGATGGAAATCAAATTCTTCAGCCATGACGGTTCCCCTCTCGAACCAAATACGGATAGCTACGGTATTGCTGCACGACGGACGGCGATTGCCCGGCCGTGCTCAAACCCGGAATTTTAGGGAACCTGCTTTGCGGTCGATTATTTAGTTGTGCGTCGTCTCTCCCGGAGCCGTGAACATACCTGCTCATATGCGACTCCGAGCCATATACAGGGCGCGCGCGGCAACGCGGCGAATGTATGTCGTCTGCGGCATGTGCGCACCCTCCTTAACCAGTCAAGGTCCACTATATCAGCGGTCATCGTCCAGACGAACACCGTTGACATTCGTACGACAGCCTCGCGTGCCGTCGTTTAATAAATAATTATCTTGATTGATAAGAGTCTGTCATCCCTCATTCGGCAAGCGGCAAGACAAAGCCGCCGAGGCTTATATCCCCGACAGCATTACCCGGCGCTATCGACAAACCAGGTGGATCCTACTCGCATCGAAGTGCATGCGCAGCGTCTCGCCTGCTTGCGGCAGCCCGTCGGCAGCAACGTTCACTTTGTTGACCTTCCACTGCAGACGCGTGGGCGCATCAGCGCGCGGCACGTCCAGCAATACCAGCCGCTCAAAGCGCGAATCGCTCACACGGGCCACGTGCAAATCATAGCTGTTGCGCCCCCGCTCAGCGCGATTGTCAACATGGAAGTAGCTTGCGCGAATGCCCAGGAACGCCACAGTATCGGGAACCTCACGACCCACGTTAAAGCTCATGCCCCAGTCGAGAGCCTCGACTTCCTCGTCGCCGACCTTGCGCGCCCGGCTTGTGTTCTTGCACCCCGTCAGGCGCAGTGCCGCCAGCGTCTGCGGACGGCGGACCACGTCCTCGACGGAGCCGATCTCCTCAACATGCCCATCGTGCATCACGCAGATACGCTGGCACAGGCGACATGCCTCGTCGATATCGTGGCTCACGTAGAGCACGGTGCGGTTGCACACATCGAACAGGTCGAGCATGTTCTGTTCGAGGGCGCTCTTAAGATAGGAATCGAGTGCGCTCATGGGCTCGTCGAACATAAAGATGCCCGGATGCGCCGCCACCATGCGCGCAAGCGCCACACGTTGCTGCTGACCGCCCGAAAGTCGTGCGGGATAGCGGTCGGCAAAATCGGCTAGACCGAAAATGCTCAGATAGCGCTCGGCGAGCTTTTTGCGCGCGGCGGCATCGCCCGCGCCCTTTACACCGGCACATACGTTATCGGCCACCGTCATGTTGGGAAACAGCTGATAGTTTTGGAACAGCAGGGCGCATTTGCGCGCCTGGGGCGACAGGTTGATGCCCGCCGCCGAGTCAAAAAAGGTCACGCCGTTGACGACGATCTTGCCCTCGTCAGGCGTCTCCACACCGGCAATGCAGCGCAGTGTGCAGCTCTTGCCGCAACCCGAGGCGCCCAGCAGCGCCACGCGCTCCTCGCCGGCCTCGAGCTGCATGTCGAGCATAAACCCGGGATAGCGCTTTTTGATATCCAAAACGAGCGACATAGCTTATCGACCTCCCTGCGGCGCCGCATCATCGCGCATGAGCTCGGCCAGTGCCTCGCGATCAATACGCAAGGCATCGCCGCCCGCCGGGTCGAGCGAATCGCCCTGTCCGGCGAGATCTTTGGCCTGTTTGCGCTCCGCACGGGAAAGGCCCCGCTCGCGATACTTTTGCGAATGCGCGGTGTACATGTTGATGAACAGAATGACCAGGAAACTGAACACGATCACGACGGCGACCCAAAAGAGGGCCACCGATGTGTTGCCGCCCATCCACTCAAAGTAGATGGCGATGGGGATGGTCTGCGTAATACCGGCGTAGTTGCCCGCAAAGAACAGCGTGCAGCCAAACTCGCCCATCGCGCGGGCAAAGGCGAGCACCGTGCCGGCGGCGATGGAGGGCCAGCCGAGCGGCATCATGAGCTTGGCAAAGATGCGACGTTCGGACCATCCCAAGGTTCGCGCGGCGTCGAGCATCTGCGTATCGAGGCTCTCGAAGGCACCGAGCGCCGTACGGTAGACCAGGGGGAACGACACCACCACAGCAGATATCACCGCCGCGGGCCACGTAAAGACGATCGAGACGCCGTGCGCGATAAGCCACTGGCCCACCCCGGTCGAGCGGCCAAACAGCATAAGCAGCAAAAAGCCGCACACCGTAGGCGGCAGCACCATAGGAATCGTAAAGACCGAATCGAGCAGGCCCTTGATGCGGCTCGTAGTACCCATGGTCTTCCATGCGGCAAACAGGCCCAGTGCAAAGGCAATCACCAGGGCAAGGCCGCTCGATTTTATGGACACCCAAAACGGGCGATAGTCGATGTCGCCCAATAAGGAGGCCAGAGAGGTCAAGGGCCCCTGCTCATCCCGCAACACGACAGACGATGCTTCTACCATTTGAGCGCTATCAAGCCAACGCGCGCCGCCCTTGGCATCACCCGAGGCTGATGCAATCACCACATAGCGGTCCCCATCCGCACCGCGCTCGTCAAAGCCATAGGTATAACCGCCGGCATCAAACGTTGTTTCCGCCGTGACATACCAAGGAAGATCCACGTCCCCTAGCTGCGCACCACCCATGCAGTTTGCGCTGTCGAGCTTACAGACGAGGGCCTTGAGACCCGATACGCACTCGTTGTCCTGCGGATCCAATCCATACTTCTCGACCGCCTTAGGCGATATCCACACCACAACGCGATCGGCAGCAGGCGCCACTACAAGGTCCACGTCCTCGTCAACAGGAAACCGGTAGCCCTCAGGCTGACCCTCCATGGCACGAGCAGTCCCCTTGGCCAACCGCTCAAAACCCTCGATCCCATAGGAAAGCCCATGAGCGGTCGCAGCAATCTGGGCCCCGTCCTCAGCGTCCCCAGCAAACGCAAATCCCGGCACCCAGCAAAGCGCGAAGGTCAAAGCACAGGCGACAAGCATGCGGAATCTATTAAGCACGAAAAGCTCCAAGCGAATACAAGGACGGAGTGAAACACAAAACGATGGAATTATCGCGCCAAGCCGCACTACTCGGAAAGCTCAAAGCCGTATTTGGCCCAAATCTTCTGGGCCTTCTTGTTGGTCAGGCAAAAGTCGATAAACGCCTTGGCCTCGTCGGCGTGCTCGGAGCTATCGGCCACTGCGCCCGGGTACACGATGGGCTTGTGCGAGTCCTCGGGGCACACGAAGGCCTCCTCGATGCCGTCATAGCGGAAGATGTCGGAACTGTAGACAAAGCCAGCCACGCAGTCGCCCGTAGAAACGTAGGCGGCAGCGGTGCCGACCTTGTCGGCCAGGGCCACCTTGTCGACAAGCTCGGGTGCATACTCGCCGTCGTCGCCCTCGGTGCCGGTATAGAGGCCTACGGAAGCCAGCGCCTGGTTGGCGTACTTGCCGGCGGGAACGGTCTTGGCGTCGCCGATGGCGATCTTGCCGTCCAGGTTCGCGACGTCCGCGATGGCCTCAACCTTGGTGTCGGAGCCCTCGGCACGAACGATCACAAGGTCGTTGACGAACATGTCCTCACGTGTGTCGACGTCGACGAGCTCGGCGACCTCGGCATCGTCCATGGTGCCCTTGGAGGCCGTGATGAGCACGTCGACGGCGGCACCGGCGCGCATCTGCTCGACCAAATCGCCGGAAGCCTTAAACTGCGTATCGGCAAACGTGGTGCCAGTCTGGTCGGTGTAGAGCTCCTGAACCTCGGGTAGGGCCTTCTCGAGTGAGTTGGCGGCGAAAATCTGTAGCTCGACGGTTTCCTTCTTGGAAGAGGCCTTGGCGGAGCCGGCATCGGAACCAGCGGGCTCGGACGTCTTGTTGCCCGAGCAGCCGGCAAGGCCAAGGCCGGCGGCAGCGGCAGCAGAAAGCGAGACAAAACCGCGGCGTGAAACCATATCGAACATATTCAACCCTTTCGAACGCTATGCCCGGGCACCCCGCCGCAGGCTTTATTCTGTTACTAGATTATACTTCCGCGCGAATAATGATAGTGAGAAATTATTCTCGCTTGAGAATATAGATTCGAGTTGCCGTGCATCTCGGTGCCGCTTCGGCGGAAAACAAAGGCGGAGCAGCCGTTCAGGTCGCCCCGCCGCAGGTAAACCGCTTAGTTGGTATGTCCGCCGCCCGCTGTCATCTGAGCCGCATGCTCCAGCTGGTCTGCTATGGCCTCCCAGCTTTCGCGGGCGGCCTTCGTAGAACCGGGAAAGTTTACGACAAGCGTATGACCTCGTTGCATGCAAATAGCGCGCGAGAGCATAGCGCGGCGCGTCTTGGTCATGGAGTACGCACGGATTGCCTCTGCAATACCCGGCACATCGCGGTCGCAGACGGCACGCGTCGCCTCGGGCGTTACATCTCGCATCGAAAGCCCTGTGCCGCCGCAGGTGAGTACGACATTGGCGTGGCACTCATCGGCAGCTTCCACAATGGCATCACCGATCTCGCTGGCGTCGTCGCGCACGACCACATGTGAGACGACCGTCCAGCCCTGCGCCTCGATAAGTTCCTCGAGTGCGGCTCCAGCCTCGTCCTGCGCAAGATCGCGCGTGTCCGAGCACGTCACGATCGAAATCTTCAACTCCATAGTCTTCCTCTTACAACACCGTGCCCTCGGGCAGGTCGACACGCACGACATCCACGACGTCGCCCGCCTTGAGCTCGCACGGTCCTTCGTCAATACGCAGCAGGCAGTTGGACCGCTGCATCGTGCCGAGCAGCGCCGAATTCTGCGTCTTGGCCTCGGTCACCAACAGCTCACCGGTCTCGGGGTCGCGCAAAACCGTGGCGCGATCGAAGAAGCGTCGGTCCTGGCGCTTCTTCACGCAGTGCGTCAATATCGCCTGCTGCACGGGACGCGCACCCTCGGCAAAGCCGCGCATCTTGCGGATCGCCGGACGGGCGAGCATCTCAAAGCCCACATACGCAGCAGCGGGATTGCCCGAAAGCCCGAGGTAGGGCTTACCCCCGAGCAAACCAAACGTGATGGCCTTGCCCGGACGCATCGAGATGCGGTCGAACAGCACCTCGCCCTCGCGCCGGACGAGCGCCGTCACGTAGTCGTAATCGCCCGCCGAGGCGCCGCCGCTCGTAATGACAAAATCGCACTCTCGCGTGGCGCGATGCACCAGCTCGCCAATCGCCTGCTCATCGTCGGGCGCAATACCGTAGAACACGGGCTCGGCGCCGGCATCGAGCGCCTCGGCCATCAGCGCCGAGGAGTTGGAATCGCGAATCTGACCGCACGCCGGTACCTTACTCGGTGCGACCAGTTCCGTGCCCAGCGAGATGATGCCCACACGTGGGGCAGCGTGCACCTTCACGCTCGCGTATCCGGCGCTTGCCAGCAAGCCGGCGCCCGCCGGAGCCACGACCTCGCCGGCATGCATCACAACATCGCCGGCATGGGCCTCCTCGGCGGCAGAGCGAACGTTCTCCCCTACCTTGGCAGGTGCCGAGAAGCGAACGTGCGAGCCCTCGTTGCCGTCGCCATCGAGTACGTCGACGATCTCGTACTTCACCACGGCATCGGCACCTTCGGGCACCGGCGCGCCCGTCATGATGCGGACGGTCTCGCCCGCGCCGATTGTGCCCTCAAAGACATGGCCCGCGGCCTCGTGTCCGATAACGTCGAGCGTCACCGGCGCCTCGCCAGATGCCTGTGCCAAGTCCGCCGAGCGCACGGCATACCCGTCCATGGCGCTGTTGGCAAACGGCGAGATGTCGATGTCGGCCACCGCGTCCTCGGCCAAGGGAAGACCGGTGGCCTGCCACACGGGAATCTCGACGAGATCGGTCGGAGCAACATGCGACAGGATAATCGACTGTGCGTCCTCCAGCGGAATGAGTTTCTCTGCCATATGCACCTCTTAATGCCACGGCGCACAACACGGGCGCCGATTCTTTATGCTTGTCTCAGTATAATCCCCCGACGCACGACCGCGACTCGGCCTATATCCGCAAATACACCTGTCGGTTGCAGGCCGCGAAACAGAATGGAAACCAACCCACCGGCTCGTCGCGTTTACCGCGTTTTATAATGCTTGCGTTGCAACCTAAAAGAGGAACGTATGGCTCATAACGACAAACCCGAAAGCGCAAACGAAGCGCGGGATCATTCCCAGCCGCTCGACGAAGGCGGTTTTTTCTCCCTGAACGACGTTATCACGGCAGGCAGGCATCAGCTCACCCGCTCCGAGCACCTCTTGGCTGCCGACACGCGCCGCAACGCCCGCAACCTACTCGCGAGCGCCAAGTTGCTCGCACTCGTCATCATTGTCTCGCTCGCCATGGGCGTTGCCGCCTGGGCGTTTTTGGCCTCGCTGAATATCGCGACCGACTATCGCGAGCGCCATGCGTGGATTTACGCGCTGCTTCCCGTTGTGGGCATGGCCACCGCATGGGTGTACAAAAACCACGGTCTTGCCGCCAAGCGCGGCAACAACCTGGTCATCGACTCCGCTCTGGGCACGCGCCTCATCCATATGCGCATGGCCGTCCTCACCTTCGTCTGCTCCACGCTCACGCACCTAACGGGCGGATCGGCCGGTCGCGAGGGAGCCGCGGTGCAGATTGGCGGCACCATCGCCAGCAACATCTCGAGCCTCGCCCACCTCAAAAAGCATGACCACCACGACCTCATGCTCGCCGGCATCTCATCGGCCTTTGGCGCCGTATTCGGTTCGCCCCTTGCCGGAGCTTTCTTTGGCATGGAGATGTGCTTTATCGGCAAGATCGACTACACCGCGGGCATCTACTGCCTGGTCGCCTCGTTTACCGGCTACTTTACATCACTCGCCCTGGGTACCGAGTACGAGGCGAATGTCATCGCCAGCGTTCCCGGCATGACGCCCAAAACGGTCGTCATCGTTGTTATCAGCGCCATCATCTTCGGTCTGACGGCACGCCTCTTTGCCTGGTCGGTTCGAACCGTCAAGAGCCTGTACGGTCGCATTATCACCAATTACCTCGTTCGCGCACTCGTGGGCGCGCTCGTGGTGCTCGCGGCCTACGCGATGCTCGGCGCCTGGAAGTATGCCGGCCTTGCCACCTGGCTCTCAGGCGCCGGGTTCGCCGGCAACACCACCCTGGTGGACGCAGCCATCAAGTTGGTCGTCACAGCGCTGACCCTGGGCGCCGGCTTCCAAGGCGGCGAGGTCACGCCCCTGTTTGGCATCGGTGCGGCGCTCGGCGGCTGGATCGGTTGCCTCGTCGGAATCGACCCCAGCTTTCTGGCGGCGCTGGGCATGCTCGGTGTATTCTGCGCCGGCCTCAACGTGCCCATCACCACCTGCATGATGGCCATCGACCTGTTCCACGGCACGGCCGCCGGGTTCTTTGTCATCGTGGCCTTTATCAGCTACCTAACCGGCGGGCACCGCGGCGTGTACCCCGCCCAGCGCATCATCTCACCCAAGCGCCGTTCGCTTATTGTGGATGAGGGCGGTACGGTAGCGGATGCTATCGAGCGCCACAACGACCTGATAGAGTAGACGTAAGTATTCGCCGTGCAGCCACAATCGGGGGCAATTCGACCTGAGCGCGACCGCACCGTCACGTCATACGCCGGGAGTCGCCACATGCACGCAACTGATTTTGGTCGCACGCTCATCATCGCCAACCCAGCCGCCCAGTCGGGTGCGGCGCATGAAGTTGCCGAGCGCCTGCAGCGCTTTTTGGACATGACTGCACGCGCATCCCAGTTTGACCTGGTGCTAACCGAGCGCATGGGGCACGCCAAGGAGCTGGCCGCCCAGGCTCAGGGCTATCGCACCGTTATCGCCCTTGGCGGCGACGGCGTGATCCACGAGGTCGTCAATGGACTCATGACGCAGGATGAATCGGGCCGTCCTGCCCTTGCCGTCCTACCCGTTGGCTCCGGCAACGATTTTGCCCAAACGCTCGGTATCGAAGATTTCTCCGGTAAGGATTTTGGCGCGCTGCTCACCTGTGAGCTGCAGCGTCAAGACATCGGGCGTATTCGCTCATGGAACCCAGCAAGCGGTAGCGGCGAGGCTACCGTTGAGTACTACGACCAGACGCTTTCGGTCGGCATCGATGCCGCCATCGGCCTTGGCACCACCGAGCTGCGCAAAAAGACCGGCTTGACGGGCGCGCCGCTCTACACTCTCTCGGGACTTGAGCAGTTTGGCCTACGCTATCGCAACTACCCCATGTCAGTCAGCTTTGACGGGGCGCCCGCCGAACGCGTGAGGGCGATCATCATGGCGATTCAGCTGGGTCCTACGTATGGCTCGGGCTATCGCATCTGCCCCGATGCCGACCCCTGTGACGACACACTCGACGTCTGCTACGCCTGCGGCCCCGTCCCTCGCGCGGTTGCCCTGCCTATGTTCCTTTCGGCCAAGGACGGCCACCATACCAAGTTGCCGCCGGTTCGCATGCGCCGCTGCCGCCATGTTGAGCTCACCTTTGAGGAGCCCGACTACCCCATCCAGGCCGACGGCGAGCCCGTTGTCGCCTCGCGCATCGAGGTCGACATCCTCGCCGGCGCCCTCCACGTCTGGCGCCCCACCCACTAGCCACCCCTATTTCACCGCAACTTATGAAGAGATCATTCGTCGCTGCCCGGTTTGCGACGGTTGGCCTTTTTAATGGCGTTGAAGTGTTTGTCGTTGAGTCTGCGCTGGCGAGAGCGCTGGGGAACCTTGGTCTTTACGCGTCGGCGCGGTGGACGGCCACGACGCTCAAGCTCTGCCCTCAGCTTACGCAAACAGCAGCTGCGATTCTGAAACTGGCTACGGCTCTCGCGCGCCGTCACGACAATCCCCGTGGGCCCATGCTTCATGCGCACCGCCGAGTCCGTCGTGTTCACACCCTGGCCGCCCGGACCCGTCGCGCGAAACACCTGCACCTCGCAATCGCGCGCCAACTCCTCGACCGACATCTCGGCATAGTGCGCATACTCACGCCATCCCATCTTGTTCTCATCCATATCAACACCTCCCCTCATACAAAAAATGTGACAAAGGGACGGTCCCTTTGTCACATCGCATACCAATCGCTTGTGTTGCGCGCTTAGGCGAAGGTAATCTCGCCGGTCTCGCAGTCCATATCGGCGATACGGGCCAGGCTCTCAACGCGGAAGCCGCGCTCGCGGAGCTTATCGCCACCGCCCTGGAAGCCCTTCTCAACGGCGATGCCAATGCCGGCAACCTCGGCACCCGCAGCCTCGCAGATCTTGATAAGACCCTCGAGCGCGCACCCGTTGGCCAAAAAGTCGTCGATGATCAGGACCTTGTCGCCCTCGGACAGGAAGCGCTTGCCAACGATGACCGGGTACTCCTTCTGCTTGGTAAAGGAGTAGATGGTCGTGGCATACTGCTCGCCGTCAAGGTTGATGGACTGGGCCTTCTTGGCAAAGACCACCGGCACGCCGCCAAAATGCTGGGCTGCAATGCAAGCCATGCCAATGCCCGAAGCCTCGATCGTCAGGATCTTGTTGATCTCGACGCCCTCGAACAGACGGGCCCACTCGGCACCCATGTGGTCGAACAGCTCAACATCGCATTGGTGGTTGAGGAAGGCATCAACCTTAAGGACGTTACCGGCCTTTACGATGCCGTCATGGCGAATACGATCCTCAAGCTCCTGCATGGCGCAACCCCTTCTCGCGGCAAGATACCGCGCGATTAATAAACGTTGTTCGATAGTCTACCACGGACCGACCCTCGCCCGCCCCACAAGCCGCATCGCACCATAAAGCCGCAAGACCAGTAGATAGGCCCGATTCGTGGCAGACAGCCTCCCAACGCATTAATGGCGGGCACGCATCCTCACCAAACGCACCACGGCGAGCGCAAAGCCCACAGCGGCCACAACCATCAACACATAGAACACCGAACGGAAACCAAACAAGAACACATCCGGACGGCCTGCAACAAAACTGGTCACGGCCTCGCCCATCGCCACGCTCATCTGCCCATACAGGATATTCGACGCCACCGTAATGCCGAGTGCCATGCCGGCATAGCGCGCCAAACTGCCCAAGCTGCCCGCAAAACCGAGTGCCTCGCGCGGAGCCGAGCCCATATACAGCGAGTTATTGGGGCTCTGGAAAATCGACGTGCCGCACGACATAAACGCGGCACAGCACACGATCACAGGGATGGAAGAGCACTCGTCGAGCGTGCTTACCGCAAAAAGACCGCACACGTACACGCCCAGGCCGACTGCCGTGGGGCCCTCGCAGCCAACACGGTCCGAAACCGTACCCGAAAGCGGGCCGATAAAGGCATTCACCATCGGCAGCGCCAAAAAGAGTAGTCCCGAGATGTCGGAACCAAAGCCGTGGGCGTCCTGAAAATAGAACGGCAGGATAAACTCGGATGCGCCAATGCCAACGAACACGATGAGCATGCAGACAAGGTTGATGGTGAAGGCCGAATTTGCAAAGCAGCGACGAGCGGCCTCGATCAGGGACATGGAGCGCTCGCCGGCCTCCGGCTTAACATGTGGCAGTGTATAGAGCCCCACGATAAACGAGATGACACCAATGGGCAGGTTGATGAGGAAGATACTCTCCCAGGGAAAGCTTGCCACCAGCATGCCGCCCAGCACGGGGCCACACATCATGCCGAGGGCCACGAAGGTCGCGAGAATACCCATGGCACGGCCTCGTTCGCACGCCGGAAACGACTCGGTGATGATACCCATATTGTTAGCCATGGCCGCCGCGCAACCGACGCCCTGAACAATGCGTGCCAGAATAAGGACCTCTAGCGAGGCCGAAAGGCCGCACAGCAGCGAACCGGCCGTAAAGACGATGACGCCCAGCTGGAACACGCCGACCTTGCCGCGCACGTCGCCCAGACGGCCAAACGGCAGCATGGCCACGCACGTCGCAAGCAGATACACCGAGCTCACCAGCTGAATGCGATCGAGGCCCACGCCCAGCTCCTTTTGCATCACGGGCAGCGCCACGGTCACGACGGTCGAATCCAGACATACCATAAACGTCATGATGAGCACGGTAAACAGAATCGCCCATTTGTTCTTGCCATGCGTGTCGCCCTCTAGGGCAATGCGCTCGCGGCGCAGTTGCTCTGCAGTTTTCTCCATATCTATCCTTTCGAGTGGTGCAACGCAAAAACGGGGCCCCAATCGCCTGCGAACAGTCGCGATTGGGGTCCCGCCTACGGAATCGGAACGAAAGGTCGCCGAAGCTTTCTGCCAGCATCGGCACCTTGAACGGAGCTAGCCTAGCACTGCTCGAGCGCCTGCTCAAGGTCGGCAATCAGATCGGCCGTGTCCTCAAGGCCGCACGACAGGCGCACCATGTCGGCGGAGATGCCACAGGCGATGAGCTCCTCATCGTTCATCTGGCGATGCGTGGCGTTAGCGGGATGCAGGCAGCAAGTGCGGGCGTCGGCCACATGCGTGGCAATCTGGGCGAGCTTAAGGCTCTTCATAAAGGTCTCGGCCGCCGCGCGACCACCGTTAAAGCCAAAGCTCACAACGCCGCAGGTACCGTTGGGCATGTACTTCTGAGCGATGTCATAGTACTTATCGCCCTCCAGGCCCGGATAGCTCACAAAGCGTACCTTGGGATGGCTCTGCAGGAACTTGGCAACGGCCAGGCCGTTCTCACAATGACGCGGCATGCGTACATGCAGGCTCTCGAGCGAGCTGTTCAGGAAGAAGGCCGCCTGCGGGTTCTGCATGGGGCCGAGGTCGCGCATGAGCTGCGCGGTGGCCTTAGTAATGAAGGCACCCTCGCGACCGAACTTCTCGGCATACGTCACGCCGTGGTAGCTCTCGTCGGGCGTGGTGAGACCCGGGAACTTATCCGCGTGGGCCATCCAGTCAAACTGGCCGTGGTCAACAATCACACCGCCCAGGTAGGCAGCATGTCCATCCATGTACTTGGTGGTGGAGTGCGTAACGATGTCGGCGCCCCACTCGAAGGGACGGCACATCACGGGCGTCGGGAAGGTGTTGTCGACCATCAGCGGCACGCCGTGGTCATGTGCGGCCTTGGCAAAGCGCTCAATATCGAGCACAGCAAGGGCGGGGTTGGCGATCGTCTCGCCAAAGACGAGCTTGGTATTGGGCTCAAAGGCTGCCTCGAGCTCCTCATCGGTGCAGTCGGGGGCGACGAACGTGCAGGTAAAGCCCATGCGGCCCATGGTGTGGGCGAGCAGGTTATAGGTACCGCCGTAAATGGCAGAGCTCGCGACCACATGATCGCCGGCACCGGCCACGTTAAAGATCGCGAGGAAGTTCGCAGCCATGCCCGAGCTCGTGAGCATCGCGGCGGTGCCTCCCTCCATCTCGCAGATCTTGGCGGCAACCAGATCGCACGTGGGGTTCTGCAGGCGGCTGTAGAAGTAGCCCGACTCCTCCAGGTCAAACAGCTTGCCCATGTGCTCGGACGTGTCGTACTTCCACGTGGTGGACTGGTAGATGGGCACCTGGCGCGGCTCGGCATCTCCCGGGTGATAGCCGCCCTGAACACATGTGGTACCGATGGTCTGCTCGCTCATATCTAGCTCCCTTGCCTGGGTTTTAGTTTTATTCGGTTCACGATACCGCTACCCCGCACCCCTCTCAACCCATCCACAAGGTAGGTTAGTGGACAAATTGATCAGGGGTATTTATCTCAAGCCTTGGGCATTTGCTCGATAGATAAAAATGAGGCATACATGAAGCTCTCGATGATTACATGCCCCGTCACGAGTACCATAGGCGGGTACACCGTGACCAAGGAGACAACGATGAAGCAAATCGATACGGCCCAGCTCGACATCACCGCCTGTCAGGCTCAAGCTGCCGAATACCACGCCCGTGGCTTTAACTGCGCCCAGGCCGTCGCCTGCACGCTCGCGCCCGCCGTCGGGCTCGACCCCCAAGTCGCCTTTACCCTCACCGAGGGCTTTGGCGCCGGCATGGGCGGCATGACCGAAACCTGCGGCGCCATCTCGGGCGCCGTGGCCATCATGGGCTTTGTAATGAGCGACGGCATGGAAAACCCCAAGACCAAGGGCCAGACCTACAAGCTGTCGCGCGAAATCGCCAAGCGTTTTGGCGAGAAGAACACGACGACCGTCTGCGGCACGCTCAAGGGCATCGGATCGGACAAGGGTCCGCTCCGCAGCTGCCCCGGCTGCATCGACGATGCCGTCGAGATCGCCTGCGATATGCTAAAGCAGCTCGCCGAGTAAACGGCAGCAACAGAAAAACGACGGCCGGCGCGCTTGGGATCCATCCAAAAGTACGCCGGCCGTCGCCGTTAGAACTCGGCAAATTTGGGAGCGCCGACCTCAATCTCCTCGCGCCCCGCCATAAGCTCGCGCATCTTTGCGCAAAACGGCTCCTGCTCCCCCGCTTTAAACACCAAATGAATCGTCACGGTATCCGCGTAATCGGTATCCGAAACCTTGGCACCCGAATCCTGCGCCAAACGAAGCGCCTGCTCATACTGCGGATAGGCCACATGCACGTCAACGGGCACGACGCTCGTCATCTCGACGATCTGCCCAGCCTCCCGAGCAGCTGCCACCGCCGCCTGCGTCGCCGCGGTATATGCGCGCACCAAGCCACCAGGACCTAACAGCGTGCCACCAAAATAGCGCGTCACTACGCAGCAAACATTTTTGAGCCCCGCGCCGCGCAGCACCTCGAGCGTCGGCATACCGCTCGTGCGGCTCGGCTCACCATCATCGCTCTGGCGCTCGCGCCCATCGACCAAAATCCACGCGGGAACATTGTGTCGAGCATCGTAATGACGCTTGCGAACCATCTCGATAAAGGCATTCGCCTCATCCTCGGACTCAATATGGACCAGCTGGGCAATAAGCCGGCTCTTGCGGTCCACAAACTCGCCCGAAGCCTCAATATTCGATTGCAGAGTAAAATAGCTGTCCAACAAAGCCCCTCAACAACAAGCAAAGCAACAAACAGCCTCAATAATACGGCAAAGACCGTACCGTTAATCCCGGTAAATAGAACGGCAACACCGATGATTCCGTAAACGAAAGCGAGAACCCGTCAGCGCGAGCAAGGTGCCTTGAAAGACGAGGGCATTGACCTTATGGTCATGCCCGAAGGCTTGAAAGGCAGATTGCCGCGCTGACGGGTTCGCAGCGTCAACAAAGTGCTGAGTGGGCCTATAAGCCGGGTTCTGTCGTGAACGGTCATTTATCTTGTCTGCACGTTACCGTGCAGCTCCACGCACGCTACCCGAACGCGGACCGGGCCGGCCCATAGCGTTCCTATTCGCGCTTGCTCCGGATGGGGCTTGCCAAGCCGCCGTGTTGCCACGACGCTGGTGGTCTCTTACACCACCGTTTCAGCTTTTCCCTTTACGCCTTGCGGCGCAGGTGGGAGTCTTCTTTTCTGCGGCGCTTTCCGTCGGATCACTCCGCCCGGCCGTTAGCCGGCATCCCGCCCTCTGGAGCCCGGACTTTCCTCACGCGTACTGCAAACAGCACATCGCGCGACCGTCTGGCCCACTCAGCAGTGCAAGAGTGTAGCACACCGTTGCCGCAGGCAATGGCACAACACAAGCGTTCGACACGATAAACCAAGAACCACGCCATGCAGTACAATAGGGTTGTCGATGGGCAATGTCGTCAGTCGAGACGCGACCGCGCTCCGCACCCCTCCGTCTACTCGGTGCGTTCCCGCCTCCTCCCCGAGGCGGGATGTCGGCATTTTTTCATTCACCGACAACCCAATAGCCTGTGGACAGCCCGGGTAGCATCGCGTGCATCAGCAGCGAAAGCAAAAAGGGACCCGTCCATTGCGGACGGATCCCTTAAAACAAGTGATCGTCAAACCGATTTACTCGGCGTCGGTCTCCTCGTCCTTCTTCTCGGAAGGAAGCGGGGTAACCTCGATCTCGACGCCCAGAGTCTCAGCAGCGGACTTCATGGACAGAGAGATACGACGACGGTCGAGGTCGATCTCCATGACCTTGACCTGAACCTTGTCGCCCACGTGGGTGACCTGAGAAGGCTGGTCGACGTGCTTGTTGGCCATCTCGGAGATGTGCACCAGGCCCTCGATGCCCTCGCCCAGGTCGACGAAAGCGCCAAACGGGACAAGCTTGGTCACAGTGCCCTCGACGATAGCGCCGACGGGGTACTTCTTGACCAGTGCGCGCCACGGATCCTCGGTGGTCTGCTTGAGACCCAGGGAGATGCGCTCGCGGTTGAGATCGACGTCGAGAACCTCGACCTCGACCTCCTGGCCGACCTTGACAACCTCGGAAGGATGGTTGACGTGGTTCCAGGAGAGCTCGGAGATGTGGATGAGGCCGTCGATACCGCCGAGGTCGACGAAGGCGCCGAAGTCGACGATGGAGGAAACGGTGCCCTGGAGACGCATACCAGACTTGAGCTTGGACAGGATCTCGGAGCGCTCGGCCTTACGGGACTCCTCGAGCACGACGCGACGGGAGAGGACGACGTTGTTGCGGTTACGGTCCATCTCGATGACGCGGGCCTCGATGCGGGTGCCCATGTAAGAGGTGAGGTCCTTGACGCGACGGAGGTCGACGAGGGAAGCAGGCAGGAAGCCACGCAGGCCGATGTCGAGGATCAGGCCGCCCTTGACAACCTCGATAACCTCGCCCTCGACGTTCTCGCCGGAGTTGAACTTCTCCTCGATGCGGTTCCAAGCACGCTCGTACTCGGCACGCTTCTTGGACAGGACCAGACGACCGTCCTTGTCCTCCTTCTGGAGAACCAGAGCCTCGATGGGATCACCGAGTGCAACGATGTCTGCAGGGTTAGCGTCCTTGCGGATGGACAGCTCGCGGACCGGGATAACGCCCTCGGACTTGAATCCGATGTCAACGAGCACCTCGTCATGCTCGATCTTAACGACAGTGCCGTTAACGAGATCGCCCTCATCAAAGTCGGTAATCGTACCGTCGATGAGGTTGTTCATCTCCTCCTCGTTGACATCGTCAAGAGAGAAAATGGACGAGTTCTGAATCTCACTCAAAGGTGGACCCCTTTCGAACTACGGGGCCCCGATTGCTAGGACCTACAGAAGGGTGCGACAAGCACACAACGTTTAGGAACACTCGGGAGCCGACAGATACTAATGTGACGCTTATGCAATCACGTTCGTATAGGTTACGGGGAAATGAGTTCGATTTCAAGCGTGAACTGCGATTTTTTACTCGTGTGGAGACTTTTTCGTAATCTTATGAACACACGTCTCCGCAACTTGACGATAACCAGCCAGGCATTCGGCTTTGGGGTAAAGTATCCGGAGCCAACGATTCTAGATCGATTTTTCGAGAAAGGTGCCCGCGTGCTCAAAGCAGTCGTTTTCGATATGGACGAGACGCTTCTCAGCATCAACCTCAACGCGTTCATCCTTCGCTATTTTAAGGATGTCTCTTCGATGCTCGCGGATATCGGGCGCCGCAGCCGCGGTGGCACGATGGCACGCCTCGGCACCATCCTAGTCGACCTCAACGCCAATCGCCGCAGCGGCACGGACAACCGCACCAATCTTGAGTTTTACCAAGAAGAGGTCGAGCGCCGATGCGGGATCCGCCTCTCCGATCCCCTCATCTACGAGGCGTTTACCTACTATGACCGCGAAGTTCTTCCGTACAAGAACGACGATGTCATTAACGCCCACGCCATGCCGGGCGCACACGCCGCGCTCCAGGCCGTACAGGACGCAGGGCTGCGTTGCGCGCTCTTTACCAACCCCAGCTTTCCCCAAGGGGCCATCGAGTGCCGCATGGGCTGGGGCGACCTGGCCGACGCCCCCTTTGAGCTCGTCACGCACATGGGAAACACCACCCGCTGCAAGCCCGATGCCACCTACTATCTAGAGCAGCTTCAGGTGATGGGGCTCGAGCCGCACGAGGTCCTTATGGTTGGCAACGATCCCAAACGCGACTTCCCGTCCCCCGATTGCGGCATCCAAACCGCCTTTGTGGGCCAGGGCAAGCCCAGCCGAGCCACCTGGCGCGGAACCATGGAAGACTTCGCCCGCGACTTTAACGCCGTAGTAGAAGCCTTCTACGAACACCAAGTAGCCGACGAACTGTCGTAGGACCCCTCGCTCCAAACCAAATATCGCCGCAGGTTGAGCACAAGTCAGCGAAAATGCCCCTAAGCGAGCAATGTGCCTTGAAAGAGGAGGGCATAGGCCTTCTGGCCATGCCCGACGATTGAAAGGCAGATTGCCGCTTAGGGGCGTTTGCAGCGTCGACTGGTTACGCGGTTTGGTAAAACCGCGTAACTAGCACACCTGGGTTTTGCCGATCATAATGTTGAGGATCTCGACGTCGGTGTCCTTCATGCCCACGCGGCCTACGTAGCCCATGCTGGCAATCGTCTGCTCAACGGTATCTTGGATCAGGCCCTCACCGGCGCGGAAGCCGCGACCCTGCATGGCCATATCATGGCCCAGAATCGCTGCATCGACGGCAGCCGAGATCTTGGCGGCACAGCTCGCCTTGGCGCCATCGCACACGATGCCGCCCACGTTGCCGAGCGTGTTCGATACCGTCGCGCCAATCTGCTCGCGCGTGCCACCGCACAGCCAGGTAATCGCAGCGCCGGCGCCGCACGCAGCGCAAATAGCACCGCAAAACGCCGAAAGCGCACCAATATAGCTCTTGATATGCACGGCGATAAGATCGGACAGCATCACGGCGCGCACCAGGCGCTCGTGGTCGCAACGCAGGTACTCGGCATACTCCATGACGGGCAATGCGCAGGTAATGCCCTGATTGCCCGAGCCGCACACAATGGCGACCGGCAGCGCGCAACCGTTCATGCGGGCGTCGGACCCGGCGGCCGCACGGGCACGGGCGCGGCAGGCGACGTCATCGGCACGAGCACCCAGCAGCGTACGGCCCACCTCGGCGCCCCAAGCGTGCGCGAGACCCTCGGCACTGATCGCGCCATTCAGCTCAATCTGACGCTCAACGGCAGCGCGGGCGTCCTCAATGTCACCGTCCTCGATAAAGTCGATGACGGTCTCGATCGACATGGGCGTGTCGGCGTTATCTGCCGCACGCTCGGCCACCACGCGCTCGGCGCAGGCGGCGCACTCCCCCGCCGACTTACCGCATACCGGAATACCGTCGAGCGTATGGCACGTGACATTAGTGTGGTGATCGGTAATCTCGACGACCGCGGTATGGCCCCCGGCCGTCGCAGTCACCTTGATGTAGAGGTTGGGCACACCCTCGACAAGCGACACATCGCAGTAGTCCGCATCGGCAAGCAGCTCGGCCACGCGGGCGCGGTCCGCGTCATCGACGCTCTCGAGCACCTCGAGCGCGCTCTTGGCGTCGCCGCCCACGGCACCCAGCACGGCCGCGGCCTCAATACCGTGCATACCGCCCGAGTTGGGCACGGTCACGCTCTTGACGTTCTTGATGATGTTGCCCGAGCAGGCAACATCCATATGATCGGGTTCGCAACCGAGCGTCTGGCTCGCCAGCGCCGCTGCATAAGCAACGGCAATGGGCTCGGTGCAGCCGAGTGCACAAACAAGTTCGCGGTTCAAAACATCGCAAAACGCGGCATCACGAAGGGAATCGGCAGGCATAGGTATCTCCTACTTGTATAACGGGCTGGGCTCTCAATAATAATTAGCTCTTTTATTTGATAACAATGCATCAAAAACCGCAACCCAGGTTCCGGTAGACGGCATTCAGGCGCAAACTGACGGCATTCATTCATGAGAAACCGGTCTTGTTGCATGCTAAAGCGTTTGACCAAAAAACGCCCAAGCGTTTACACAAAAGTCGCGCTATCATGCAGTCGAACGCGGTAAAACCTTTAGCAATCTCGCCGCACAGACCAGAGAGGAACTATCCATGAAGATCGGTATCGGTAACGACCACGCCGCCGTCGAGCTCAAGAACATCATCTCCGAGCACCTGAAGGAGCGCGGCTGCGAGGTCGTGAACTTTGGCACCGACACCTCCGAGAGCTTTGACTACCCCATCGCCGGCTACAAGGTGGGTAAGGCCGTTGCCAACGGCGACGTCGATCTAGGCATCCTGATCTGTGGCACCGGCGTCGGTATCAGCCTGGCTGCCAACAAGGTCGAGGGCGTACGCGCCGTCGTGTGCTCCGAGCCCTTCAGCGCCAAGCTCTCCCGCATGCACAACAATACCAACGTGCTCGCTTTTGGCGCCCGCGTCGTGGGCTCCGAGCTCGCCAAGATGATCGTCGACGAGTGGCTCGACGCCGAGTTTGAGGGCGGTCGTCACGAGCGTCGCGTTAACCTCCTCAACGAGATCGATCACACGCGCGCCCTTAAGATCGTCGACGAAGCCTAAACTATTCAGTGCCACAAGCTAACAGCAGGGGCCCGCTCGGAAAACATGTCCGAGCGGGCCCCTGCATAGATTTTGGAATAAAAGGGCGCCGCGGATGGAGTTCCGCGGCGCCCAAGCCACACGCTAACAGCTTTAAGGAGTCAAAGCTGGTTTAGCCAAAGAAGCGCTTGATCTCAATCTCGGCGTTCTCCAGGCAGTCGGAGCCGTGGATCACGTTGGCGTTGACATCGACGGCAAAGTCGCCGCGGATGGTACCAGGAGCAGCCTCAAGCGGGTTGGTAGCGCCCATGAGGGTGCGCATCTTAGCAACAGCGGAGAGACCGGAAACGACCATCTTGACGACCGGACCGCTCGTCATAAAGTCGCAGAGACCGCCAAAGAAGGGCTTGTCGGCCAGATGGGCGTAGTGCTCCTCGACGGTAGCGCGCTCGAGCGTGGTCATCTCCATGCGCTCGATGACAAGGCCGCTGCGCTCAATGCGAGCAACGATCTCGCCGATCTTGCGGTCGCGCACGGCGTCGGGCTTAATCATGATGAAGGTCTTCTCGATAGCCATAAAAGTAGCCTTTCAAGTAGGTTCGCGCGTGCCCAAGTCCCATTCCGGCACCCGCCTGGACTGCATCGTAACAGAGTTTTAGCTGCAGTTAAACAAAAAGCTGTTTATTGAAACGTTGCAATTTATTAAAGCGCTCCATATGTGTCACTTCTGTTTCGAAGCCCGATTAGAGTACCATCCGACCGCCCATCAACCGCGCCGAACAGAGCAGGCGGTCGGTTGCCGCCCGCGAACGTATCCCCTTCACAACCTGCCCAAAGGTCCTACAGAAGTTCTCGACAAGCCCCTCCCCCATAGCAACAAAATACGGGCTCCCACATCAGCAGGCGCCCGTAAAGCGAAAACGATTTATCAATACATGGCCAAAACGGCTTCAGCCAAACCTCTACTTTGCCCCGTGACCCATCTCGACGACCTTGGTCAGCGATCCAAACACGACCTCGTCAGCCACGAGCTGTGCCTCGGCACGCTGCAACTGCACGGCAACGGCGGCAGGAGCGGTGCCGCCCTCGGTCGTGCGCGCGGCGACAATCGACGGGATATCGAGCGCCTCGGTAATGTCGCGCTCAAAGAGCGGGCTTGCCTCCTGGAACACCTCAAACGGCAGGTCCTCAAGATTGCAGCCGCGCTTCTCGCACATCAGGACCAGATGGCCCACCACGGCATGTGCCTCGCGGAACGGCAGGCCACGCTTGGCCAGGTAATCGGCAACATCGGTGGCGGCAAGGTGCCCCACGCCGCACTCGCGCGCCATGGCATCCTCGTTGACGGTCCAAGTCGAAATCATTCCGGCCATAACGGACAGGCACTGCATGAGCGTATGGGCGGTATCGAGCGCGCCCTCCTTGTCCTCCTGCAAGTCCTTGTTATAAGCAAGCGGCAGGCCCTTCATGGTTACCAGCAGCTGCACCAGGTTGCCGTACACGCGACCGCTCTTGCCGCGGATAAGCTCGGCAAAGTCGGGGTTCTTCTTCTGCGGCATGATGGACGAGCCAGTGGAGTACGAGTCGGAAAGCGTGATAAAGCCAAATTCGGAGCTCGACCACAGTACGATCTCCTCGGAAAGACGCGACAGGTGCATCGCCATGACGGATCCGGCGTAATGCAGATCGAGCAGAAAATCACGGTCGGAAACGGCATCGAGCGAGTTGGGGATCACGCCCGCAAAGCCAAGTTCGGCAGCCGTCATCTGGCGATCGAGCGGATAGCTCGTACCGGCAAGCGCAGCGGCACCCAGCGGGCAGTTGTCGGCAGCATCAAAGGCGGCCTTCAAACGCGTAAAGTCGCGCGCGAACATCCAGGAATACGCCAGCAGGTGATGCGACAGCAGCACGGGCTGAGCATGTTGCATGTGCGTGTAGCCCGGCAGAATCACCTTGTCGTACTTCTTGGCCGCATCCACCAGCACATGGCGCAGCTCAAGATTGGCCTCCATGAGCTCCTTGGCCAGCGCCTTGACGCCCAGGCGCGTATCGGTCGCCACCTGGTCGTTGCGCGAACGCCCAGTATGCAAGCGCTTGCCAGCCTCGCCGATGCGACGCGTCAGCTCGCTCTCGATGGACATATGAATGTCCTCATCGTTGATGTCGAAGGTAAAGTTGCCGGCATCGATATCCTGTTCGATTCCGGTCAGGCCCTTGGCAATCGCCTGCTCGTCCTCGGCACTGATGATGCCCTGGGCGGCCAACATCTTGGCATGCGCCTTAGAGCCGGCGATATCCTGCTTATAGAGATGTTTGTCGACCGGCAGCGACGCGCCAAACTCCTGCGTGACCTCGGCCACGCCCGCCTCAAAACGACCGCCCCAAAGAGCCATGGAACCGTCTCCTTTCTCCAAATACCAAAACAAGCGTCCAAAGCAATGTGCCCTGTCGCTAAAGCGATTTATCAACCGCTAGTTTTACACACTCCCTGCCGCGCGCGGGGCCATGTGGCTAATTTGCAAAGAAGTGACGCACCATGCACTTGGCGCCCAACGTCTCCCTCCGGATGTTGCCCTGCGAACCATCGATCCAGGCCTTCAGGCTCATAGGAACGTCCTCGACCCTTACAGCATCGAACTCGGGCGCGAGGGCAAGTAAAGCATGCGCGATAGCATTGAACATAATGGATACTCCTCATATATATAGGCGCAGAGCCGCCAAATTGATAGAAGGAGCCCCGCCGGACAACCCCGGCGGGGCTCGGACTCAGCCGCAGACGCGGCATCAGATATGCGGGCGGAACGTAGGGGCCACCGATGTTAAGAAGTGTCAGCAAGCATAACGAAAGGTAGGGACCCCGTGCGCCCGTTATGTATCACGCGGATGGGCCGCGCGGATACCAAGGGAAGGAGGCGCTAGGCCTGGGCAGCAGCAGAGCTGGGGCCCTGGACCTTTGCCCACGTCTTGAGCGACAGCGTATCGATCTCGATAAAGCCGGCGCTGGCCTTCTCGTCAAACGTGGTGTCGCGGTCGTAGGTAGCCAGGCCGTAGTCGTAGAGGCTGAAGGGACTCTTGCGGCCGACGACATGGCAGTTGCCCTTAAAGAACTTCAGACGGACAGTGCCGGTCACGAACTTCTGGGTATCGGCCATAAAGGCGTCGAGCGCGTTCTTGAGCGGGCTGTACCACTGGCCGTTGTACACGGCGGTGGCCCAATCCTGCTCGAGCTTGATCTTGGTCTTGAGCAGGTCGCCCTCGACGCAAATGTCCTCGAGCGCCTTGTGGGCGGTGATGAGCGTCAGGGCGCCGGGAACCTCGTAGCACTCGCGGCTCTTAAGGCCCACCAGGCGATCCTCGACCAGATCGAGACGGCCAAAGCCATTGTCGCCGGAGATCTTGTTGAGGGAGATGACAATCTCGGAGAGCTTCATCTTCTTGCCGTCGACGGCGACGGGCTTGCCGGCCTCAAACTCAATCTCGGTGTAGGTCGGGGTGTCCGGCGTGTCCTCGGGGTTCTTAGTCATAACCCAAGCGTCATCGAGCGGCTCGTTCCAGGGATCCTCCAGGTGGCCGCACTCAATGGCACGACCCCACAGGTTGTCGTCGATGGAGTAGGGGTTGTCGTTGGCACCCTCGGGAACCGGCACGTTGTGGGCGTGGGCATAGGCGACCTCGTCGGGACGGCACTTCAGGTCCCACTCGCGAACCGGGGCGATAACCTTGAGCTCGGGGTCGAGGGCCTTTACGGCGGCCTCAAAACGGACCTGGTCGTTACCCTTGCCGGTGCAGCCGTGGGCGACGTAGGTAGCGCCAAACTCGTGGGCGACCTCAACAAGCTTCTTGGCAAGCAGCGGGCGAGACAGGGCGGAGAGCAGCGGATACTTGTTCTCGTACATGGAGTTTGCTGCGATGGCCTTAGTCAGGAACTCATCAGAGAACTCGTCGCGCAGGTCGAGCACCTGGCAATCGAGAACGCCCAGGTCGAGCGCCTTCTGCTTCTTGGCATCCAGTCCGGTCTCTTCCTGGCCCACGTTGCCGCAGACACAAACGACATCGAGATTCTTCTCGTCCTGGAGCCATTTGACACATACGGATGTATCAAGACCACCGGAATATGCGAGAACGACTTTTTCCTTGCTCATGGCTGTTTCCTTTCGCCCTTGGTAGCTAGTTAGAACATCGGTCAGTTGCAAGTCACCTTGAGGTCAAAAACCGTGCAATATCAGGTTAAATAGCAAAAATCAGCACATACATGCCCTAGAAACATGCAGCAATGTCGTGCTAAAACCCAACGACCTCAAAATGACTCTGTTGAGGCAATTCGCCCCATGCGGACAGAGACGATTGTTATCGTCGTCGGGAAATTGCGCGCTGGCGTCGGATGGCATTGTCTGCAGTGGTGATGATCTTTACGAACTGCATCTGCCTCTCCTTTCACGTATCGCCGGGCGCAATTCAAATATCGTAAACGGTACCTTTTACTCGGTAAGCGGTTGTTTTTCCGTCTCCGTTTTCGATGGTCGCTATATTACGCTAAAGTGCCCGCAGCACAAGCGACAAATTCAAATTTCTGAAAAGTTTTTTCATTACTTTGTGAAGCGTGGTGCAAATACGCACCATTCCTGCGAAAATACGCTCGACTACTAGTTGATGGTTATAACGTCTGAAACAATCTCGAAACGAAAGGCGCATTTTTATGCAAACTTACGAATCGGACGCCAATATCGGAAACATTAAGATTCTCGCCGTCGATATGGACAAGACGCTGCTGACCGACGAGCGTGTGCTGCCCCAGGGTCTTGATGAGCGCCTGGACAAGCTCGCCGACGCCGGCATCGTATTCTGCCCCGCCAGCGGACGTCCCGCCCCCAAGCTCGAGGAGATGTTCGAGGGCGTCAAGAACCGCCTCGCCTTTTGTCCCGACAACGGAGCGTGCGTGATCTATCGCGGCAGCTATATCTATAAGAGCACTATTGACGTGGAGCTGTATCAGCAGGTCTTGAGCCGTGCCTCGGAGGATCCGCGCGCTGTCCCCGTCCTTTGCTGCTTCGACGAGTTCTACGTGCTTGCCCGCGACCATCAATACCACGACGAGATCAGCGTCTACTACAACACAATCAACTACGTCGACAGCTTTGATGGCATTGATTTCGAGTCCAACAAGATTTCGGTCTTCTTCCCCGGCTACGACGCCGAGCCCGCTTTCCGCGAGACCTATAGTCCCGAGTTCTCGGACAAGCTCTACGTCACCAACGCCGGGCGCGAGTGGATCGACTTTATGAACCTGGGCGTCGACAAGGGCGCCGGCGTCGCGCACCTGTGCGAACACCTGGGCATCGATATCGCCGACGCCGCCGCCGTGGGCGATACGTACAACGACATCCCCATGCTGGAGCGCGTCGGTCACAGCTTTATCGTAGACAATGCCGAGGAGCACATGAACGCGCATGCTAAGTGGCGCATTCCGAGCAACAACGACGGGGGCGTACTGACGCTCATCGACGCCATCTTGGCGGCTCGTTAACTTTGCTCGTCGGACCTGACCGGGCGAGCGGGTAAGTTTTTCGTTCGGTCAGGTCCTGGGCTCGCTCGGAAAGCACATTAAGTGCTTTCCGGCTCGTGCGGAATCTACGAAAAACTTACCCGCTCGCCCGGCCAGGTCCTGCGGTGACTTGCTTGCCGCCTGGATGGCGTCTTGGCGCCTAGATACTTGGCTGATTTTTTTGGAATGAAGGGGGCTCCTTGTTGGCAAGGAGCCCCCTTCTGCTCTTGGTCACTTTGGGGTTGATGGAGGGTCTTTATTTGGCGTCGGCCCAGGTTATGCCGGTGCTGGCTTCGGCGATTAGGGGGACGCGGAGGTCTACTACGTGCTCCATGACGTCGCGGACCATGGCGGTGAGGCGCTCGACTTCGTCGACGGGGCACTCAAAGTCCAGTTCGTCGTGTACCTGCAGAATCATGTGGGCGGCAAAGCCTTCTTCTTCCAGGCGACGGCTTACGCGGGCCATCGCGATCTTGATGATGTCGGCGGCGGTTCCCTGCATGGGGTGGTTCATGGCCGTGCGCTCGCCAAAGCCGCGAAGTTGCGGGTTTTTGGCCTTGAGCTCCGGAATATGACGACGGCGGCCGTACATGGTCTCGGCGTAGCCCGTCTGCTTGGCGCGCGCCACCACGTTGTCGAGGAACGTGCGCACGCCCGGGTAGGCCTCGTAGTAGCGGTCGATCATGCCACGTGCCTCGGCCATCGAGATATGCAGCGACTGCGACAGACCGTAGGCCTGCTGGCCATACACAATGCCAAAGTTCACGGCCTTGGCGCGACTGCGCAAGTCGGGTGTCACCTCGGACACTGGCACGCCAAATACGCGCGCGGCCGTCTCGGCATGGAAGTCCTCGCCTTCGTTGAAGGCGCGCACCAGATGCTCGTCACCCGAGAGATGCGCCAGCAGACGCAGCTCGATCTGCGAGTAGTCCACCGCCAAAAAGACGCTTCCCTCGCCTGCCGAAAACGCCGTCTTGACGGTACGACCCAGCTCCGAGCGCGTCGGGATGTTCTGCAGGTTCGGGTCGCTCGAGGACAGACGCCCCGTTGCCGTGATGGTCTGGTTGTACGTAGTGTGCACACGGCCGTCACCACGGCGTAGCGGGCCCAACGTGTCCAGATAGGTTGACTTGATCTTGGACTTCTCGCGCCAGTCCAAGATCAGGCGCACGATCTCGTGGTCGCGGGCAAGGTCGCTCAACACCTTGGCGTTGGTCGAATAATAGCCGCGCTTGGTCTTTTTGAGACCCTTGGTCGGAAGACCCATAACGTCAAACAGCACGTGCGAGAGCTGCATGGGGCTGCCGATGTTAAAGGTCTCGTCGCCGGCCAGGTCACGAATGCTGCGCTCGACCTCGGCAATCTGAGTCGTCAGGCCCTCGGACAGACTATGCAGACGGTCGGGGTCTACGAGCATGCCCGCGCGCTCCATCTTGGCAAGCACCGGCACAAGCGGCATCTCGATGCCATCGAACACGTTGGCGGCGTTCTCGCGGGCCATGCGGTCGCGCAACGGCGCCACGAGCGCCAGCGTCAGGGCCGCAGTACGCGCGGCAGGCGCCGGAGCGTCCTCACCGGCACCCTCTGCACCGCGCGCCGCAGGCAGCGCCATCTGCAGATAGGTATCGGCCAGATACGCCTCGTCAAACTCAGAGCGGTCAGAATCCAGCAGGTAGGCGGCAACCACGGTGTCGAAGATGCGCGTGGAGTCGACTGCCAGCGGATCCATGAGCTCGGGCTCCGAAGAATCGATGGGCGAAAGCTCATGCAGCAGCGCTTTCATATCCGGGCTCGCCACGCGGCCCTCCATAAACAGGCGCGCGAGCACACCAGCGATCACGCCGTGGACGAAGTTGAAGCCCTCAACCTCAGCCGCCGCACAGCTGTCGCCCTCCTCGAGCGCGAACAGGCCCTTGGACGTCGCCAGCCACAGCGTGCGCGTCAGTCCAAAGAGCGCGCCCTCTTCCTTGTCGTCGTCCACCACGGCGGCGACCCACTCGCCGGCATCAATCGCGCGGGAGACCTCAGCCGCAACGGCACCAAGCGCGTCAGCATCGCCGGCGGCTGAGCGAACCATAGCAGGTATCTCAAACACACTGGAGGCAGCAGCCCCGCCCTCGCCGCCGATCAGCGCCAAGAAACGGTTCTGCATGGCGGTGATACCAAGCGTACCCAGCGCCGCGGAAACCTCATCGGCAGAAAACGCCGGGAAGGACGTCGCCTCAAAGTCGAGCTCGACGGGCGCATCGGTGCGAATTGTCGCAACCTTGCGGCTCAGTAGTGCGTCATCGATGTGTGCACGCAGGTTCTCGCCCATCTTGCCCTTGACCTCGTCGGCATGCGCGATGACTTCGTCCAGGCTACCGTACTTCGCAATGAGCGCACTCGCCTTTTTGGGGCCGATGCCCGGTACGCCGGGGATGTTATCCGACGTGTCGCCCTTCAGACCGTAAAAATCGGGCACAAGCGCCGGCGTAATGCCGTGATACAGGTCATCCACGCTCTCGGGCGTCATAATCGCTACGTCGGACAGGCCCTTACGGGTCGAGACCACGTTGACGTGCTCGGTAACAAGCTGATACATGTCGCGATCACCGGTCACCAGCAGCATGTCACAGCCGGCCTGCTCGCCCAAGCGCGCCATGGTTCCCAGGATATCGTCGCCTTCCCAGCCCTCGGACTGCAGAATCGGCACGTTGAGCGCGGTGAGCAGCTCCTTAATCATAGGGAACTGCGCATGCAGATCGGGGTCCATGGGCGGGCGTTGCGCCTTATACTGCGGCAGCATCTCCATGCGCACGCGCGGCTTACCCTTGTCAAACGCCACGACCACACCGTCGGGGTTAAAGGCATCAATCATCTTAAGAAACATGTTCAGAAAGCCAAAGATCGCGTTGGTGGGGCGACCGTCCGGCGCGTTCATGGTCGGCGGCACGGCGTGAAAGGCGCGGTGCATGAGCGAGTTGCCGTCGATAACGGCAAAAGTGCGGCGCTTGTCAGACATATTAAATACCTCGCTTTGGGCTGGGCACGGTTTGCTCACTCCAGTTTACACGCTCCCCGCCCCGCGGCCACCTCACATCAAGCTCCCCCGCCACCGTGAGCCCGCGCGTGATACGATGGCTCACGGTACATCAACCAGCACGATCGATCCGAAAGGAGCCTGCGTCATGGAGCGTCCCTGCGCATGGAAAAAGTACACGCCACAGCAAGTCGAGGAGCTCGAGGAGCTTTGCCGCGGCTATAAGCAGTTTTTGAGCGAGAACAAGACCGAGCGCCTGTGCGTCAAGACCGGCATCAAGATGGCCGAGGAGGCGGGATACGTCGACCTGGAGACCGTGATCGCCGAAGGCCGCACGCTCAAGGCCGGCGACAAGGTGTACGCCGCCAATCACGGCAAAGACCTCATGCTCGTCAACCTGGGCAACGCCCCGCTCGAGCAGGGCTTTAACATCCTGGGCGCCCACGTGGACTCGCCGCGCCTAGACCTTAAGCAGAACCCCGCCTTCGAGGCCGGCGACATGGCCTACCTCGACACGCACTACTACGGCGGCGTCAAGAGCTACCACTGGGTGGCCTCCCCGCTCGCACTCGTGGGCGTCATCTGCAAAAAGGACGGCACCACCGTCGACATCAATATCGGCGACAAGGCCGACGACCCGGTCTTTACCATCTCCGACCTGCTGATCCACCTCTCGAGCGAGCAGATGGCCAAGCCCGCCAAGGACGCCGTCGACGCCGAGATCCTCGACGTGATCGTGGGCGGCCGTCCCGTCAAGTTCGATGAGGACGACAAGGACGCCCCCAAGGAGCCCGTCAAGCAGATGTTCCTGGACATCCTCAAGGAGCAGTACGACGTCGAGGAGGAGGACTTCCTCTCCGCCGAGATCGAGGTCGTGCCCGCCGGCCCCGCCCGCGACATGGGCCTCGACCGCTCCATGATTTTGGGCTATGGCCACGACGACCGCGTCTGCGCCTACCCGTCCATGCTCGCCCAGATCAACGTCACCAACGTGGAGCGCACGAGCATCACGCTCATCGTCGACAAGGAGGAGATCGGTTCCGTGGGTGCCACCGGCATGACGAGTCGCTTCTTCGAGAACACCGTCGCCGAGATCATGACGCTCGCCGGCGAGGACAGCCCGCTGGCCCTGCGCCGCGCACTCGCCCGCAGCCGCATGCTCTCCTCCGACGTGTCCGCCGGCTTCGACCCGGGCTATGCCGGCAAGTTCGAGACCAAAAACGCCGCCTTTATGGGTCGCGGCCTGTGCTTTAACAAATACACGGGCAGCCGCGGCAAGGGCGGTTCCAACGACGCCGATGCCGAGTACGTGGCCTTCGTCCGCGACATCATGGACGAGGCCGGCGTGGACTTCCAGACCTGCGAGCTCGGCCGCGTCAACGCGGGCGGCGGCGGCACCATCGCCTACATCATGGCCAAGTACGGCATGAACGTCATCGATTCCGGTGTTGCCGTCCTGTCCATGCACGCCCTGTGGGAGGTCGCCAACAAGGCCGACATCTACGAGGCCTATCGCGGCTACAAGGCCTTCATCGAGCGAGCCTAACCAACCCTTCATCAGTTGCGGTGAAATACGGACTAAACTGGCCCATAAACAGCCAAAACAGACCGTATTCCACCGCAACTTTTTTGGCAGAGGAGAGTCCATGCTTCAAGTCATCATTTCGCCCGCCAAGCAGATGCGCGCGGCCCAAGATGCTTTTGAAGTCCTGGGCATTCCACCCTTTGTGCGCGAGACGGCTCGCCTCCACCGCGCACTGCTAGATATCGAGCGGAATGAAGGCAGCGGCGGCCTGCAGGCGCTGTGGAACGTGAGTGACAAACTGCTGGGGCCTTGCCTCAACACCCTGCATGAGTTCGGGCCCATCCTGAAAAGCGGCGATCTCGACAATCCCGCACTCGCCCGTCACATCTCCCCTGCCGTCATGTCCTATCACGGCATTCAATACCAGAGCATGGTACCCGAGGTGATGAATTCCGCGCAGCTCGCATGGCTGCAAGACCATCTGTGGATCCTCTCCGGCCTCTACGGGTGCGTTCGTCCCTTTCATGCCGTCGAACCGTATCGGCTGGAGATGGGCGCGAAGCTCGCCGTTGACGATGCCCGAGACCTCTACGCGTTTTGGAGCGACAAGCTCGCGCGGGCTATCGCCCCGGCAGGCTCAAACACCACGATCGTCAACCTCGCCAGCGTAGAGTATGCCAAAGCCGTTCTGCCCCACCTCGCGGGCGACGCCACGGCCGTCACATGCCTCTTTGGCGAGGGTATCCGCAACGGGAAGCCCATCCAGCGGTCGACCGCCAGCAAAAAGGCGCGCGGCTCCATGGTGCGGTGGATGGCAGAAAACAAGCTCGAGGATGCAAGCGAGCTCACCGCGTTCGACGTTGGTTATCGACACTTTCCCGAGCTCTCATGCCCAGGCACCCTCGTGTTCATCAACGAGCACTCTAGAGCCGGCACCCAACACTGACCCGCTCAGCTTTCTCCATATAACTTGCGGTGGAATAGTTCCTATTTGAGCCTTTTATCGCACAATCAGGAACTATTCCACCGCAACTTTTATGAATTGGCTGCTAGGCTCGACACCTATTCTGCTAGACCGTCGGC
Source organism: Collinsella sp. (assembly GCA_036304725.1). Lineage (GTDB taxonomy): Bacteria > Actinomycetota > Coriobacteriia > Coriobacteriales > Coriobacteriaceae > Collinsella. The sequence goes on from JAXIYC010000015.1 coordinate 80,133, forward strand.
CTTTGCAATCCCATTTGTCGAACCGTCCTGATAGACAATCTTGACGTGCTCAACCTCGGACACCGCAACACCCGTCGGAGGCTCCAAACGCCATTCCGTCAGGGCGATATCCATGGTCGTGGGCACATCGCCCTGATCTTTGAGCTTTACCGTGAGCGTTTTGAGCGCTGCATCAAACGTCACGCGTTCGATTTCTTCACCCGGAATGGATCCACCACTCAGCTGCAACTGCACAAACTCGTCGCGCGGATACCAATAATCGCCCGGAACGGCGAGCGTATTGGCATTACCGCCAGTACTCCTCACCGTCATAATCGGCAGGGCATCATCGGCCTCAAATTCCCAGGCAGCGCCGCCGCGACCGCCAAACGTCCAAATACAAAAGGCAATCACCAGCACGGCAAGCACCGCAAAGCCAATCGCGACTAACCCATGGTGCGCACGGCCCTCCTCGGCCGATATGTCCCATTGTGTCTCTCGATATAGATGCTTGTCTTCCATGTACGCCTCCCCACTGGCACGTCCGTTAGGCCAATCGTACCCATTCGAGCTATACTTGAGCCCATTACATAAACGGGGAGCTTGCAGGACAAGACGGCAGGCTGAGACTGGGCGCGCCCGCCCTGACCCGCAAACCTGATATGGGTAATGCCAACGAAGGGAGCCGTGCCAATGAGCACACAGACCGAGCCCAAGCTCGTCACGCAAATCGACTTCGCCCGTGCCGGGCAGATCACGCCGCAGATGAAGGAAGTCGCCGAGCGCGAGCATCGCGACCCCGAGTACATCCGCGAGCGCGTGGCCGACGGCCGCATCGCCATTCCCGCCAACATCGTGCATATCAAAAAGGGCATGCGCGCCTTTGGTGTCGGCGAGGGCCTTTCCACCAAGGTCAACGTGAACTTGGGCATCTCGGGCGACAAGGCCGATGCCACCGAGGAATGGAAGAAGGTCAAGATCGCCGAGGACTTTGGCGCCGACGCCATCATGGACCTCTCCAACTCGGGCAAGACGCGCCAGTTCCGCCAACAGCTCATCGACGAGACGCCGCTCATGGTAGGCACCGTCCCCATGTACGACGCCATCGGCTACATGGAAAAGCCGCTGGTCAAGCTCACCAAGGACGACCTGTTCGAAGTCGTGCGCGCGCATGCCGAGGACGGCGTGGACTTTATGACCATTCACTGCGGCATCAACAAGTCGGTCACCAAGACCTTTAAGGAGACCGGCCGCCTGATGAACATCGTGAGCCGCGGCGGCTCACTGCTGTTTGGCTGGATGGAGGTCACCGGTAACGAGAACCCGTTCTATGAGTTCTACGACGAGTTGCTCGAGATTTGCCACGAGTACGACGTGACGATTTCGCTCGGCGACTCCTGCCGCCCGGGCTGCCTCTACGACTCCAACGACGCCACCGAGACCGCCGAGATGATCGAGCTGGGCAAGCTGTGCAAGCGCGCTTGGGCCGCCGGCGTCCAGGTCATGGTCGAGGGCCCGGGTCACATGGCGCTCGACGAGATCGCCGCCAACATGAAACTGCAGAAGCGCCTGTGCCACAATGCTCCGTTCTATGTGCTCGGGCCGCTGGTGACCGATATCGGCGTGGGTTACGACCACATCACCGCTGCCATCGGCGGCGCCATCTCCGCCAGCTCCGGTGCCGACTTCCTGTGCTACGTGACACCGGCAGAGCACCTATGCCTGCCCAACGCCCAGGATGTGCTCGACGGCCTCATGGCCACCAAGATCGCCGCACACGCCGCCGACATCGCCAAAAAGGTGCCCCACGCCCGCGACATGGACGACAAGATGGGCCAGGCACGCCGCAAGCTCGACTGGGACGCCATGTGGAAGTGCGCGCTCGACCCGGTTACGGGCAAGAAGCGCTACGAGGAGTCCCCCGCCGCCACCGAGGGCACTTGCACCATGTGTGGCAAGATGTGCGCCGTCCGCACCGTCAACAAAATCTTCGAGGGCACCACGATCGACCTCGGCATGGAGGACTAGCCCTGTCGCCGCGGCCGCTTCTGGCGGCGAGCCGGTGCCTGTCAATTGTTGACGTGTGAACATTTGCTTGCATTTGCGTAAAGATTGCATCGCCCGCCCGGGTTCGACATAGAGTCGGCCCGGGCATCTTTATAATGCTGGCTTATAGACCCATTTGATTCCGACCGAACAAGGGAGCGAACATGGATCGCAGTAAGGTACCTGCCGTTCTATCCATCGCAGGATCCGATTCCAGCGGTGGCGCCGGCATTCAGGCCGACATCAAGACCATCACGGCGCACCGCCTGTATGCCGAGACGGCCATCACCGCTATCACCGCACAGAACACCCTGGGCGTCACCGCCGTGCAGAACATCTCCCCGGATATTGTCGCGGCACAGATCGATGCCGTTTTTGACGATATCCGCCCCAACGCCGTCAAGATTGGCATGGTTTCCTCTGCCGAGATTATCGAGGTTATCGCCGACCGCCTGAGCGCCTGGAACGCGACAAACGTGGTAGTCGACCCCGTCATGGTAGCCACCTCGGGCGCACGGCTGATTGCCGAAGATGCCGCCGAGGCGCTCACCCGCCGCCTGTTCCCGCTAGCGACGGTTATCACGCCCAATATTCCCGAGGCCATGGCCCTGCTCGACTACGAGGTCGACTCCGAGCGCACGCAGCAAAATGCTGCCATGCTCCTCACCCGCCGCTTTGGTTGCGCATCCCTCGTTAAGGGTGGGCATCTTGTCAACGAGGCCAACGATGTACTGGCCGAACCCGCGCCACTCGATGACGAGGGCAACCATCTGGGAGATCCACTCACCACGTGGTTCCGCCACAAGCGCATCGAGACCGACAACACACACGGCACCGGCTGCACGCTCTCGTCCGCCATCGCCTGCGCGCTGGCGCAGGGCATGGATCTTGCCGACGCCGTCAACGCGGGCAAGGCCTACCTAACGGGCGCCCTCGCCGCCGGCTTTGACATGGGCAAAGGTTCCGGCCCCGTCAATCACATGTGGCAGTATTAAGATTCGCAGCCCAAACCACCGCAAAGGGGACAGGCACCTTTGCGGTGGTTTGGGGCCGTGCTACTCACCGAGCATCTCTTGGAGCTTGGCCGCCACGGCATGTCCCAAGCTCTCGTGGCTTTCGGGCATCATATGCAGATAGTCGATATCGCCCGGCTCGGCAAAGTCGGCGGCATTCAAAAAGTCGCAGCCAAACTGCTCAGCCACATGTGCGTAGTACTCGCCAAAATGCTCCGAGGCCTCGACGGAACGCTCGTCAAAATCGGTCATATATACATCGGCGATTTGCGGCTTGATCTTGATAGGCGCCATCAGCAGAATGCGCGGACAAGGCGCAGCGTCGGTCCACGGAAACGCGCGGACGGCGCGAATCAGCGCCATGGCGCCACGGGCGATATCGGAAGCTGTCACGTTAAAGACCGTCTTACAGTCGTTGGTGCCCAGCATGATCACAATGGCGTCCAGCGGCTTATGGGCCTCGAGCAGCATCGGAAGTGCGCGGATGCCGTTAAGATTGGTGTCCAGATGGCACATGTCGTCGCGTACCGTCGTGCGGCCGTTGAGGCCTTCTTCAATTACATGCCAGCCCTCGCCTAAGTCACGTTGGGCCACGCCGCACCAGCGCACATCCTGCGCATAGCGCACCGCGGTGCCGTCGCGCATGCCCGCCGGATCGTAACCATAGGTGTTGCTGTCGCCAAAGCATAGAACGTTTTTCATCGTAAGCCCCTCGCTCAGTAAAAAGCCGACGGAAGCAGCCTCTCCCGCCGGCTCAACCCATCTGTCAGCACGTACCAATTACAGGTACTTGCGCCAATCGTCCTCGTCCTCATCATCCTCGGTAGCAGCCTGGGTCTGCTCGGCGGCGCGAGCTGCCGCAGCGCGAGCGGCAACCTGGGCATAGGACTCCTCGTTGCGCTCGGGGAAGTTTGCCAGCACGTGCTCGAACTTGGCAAAATCCTCATCCCAGCGCGTAGAAGGCACGGCAAAGAAGACTTGCTTGACCTTAAAGTCGCCCGACGCGAGCTCCTTGCGGAAGAGCTCGGCCACGGCCTCGGCGTCAAAGCCGTTGTTGTCGCAGCCCCAAGCGCCCAGTACGAGCTTCTCGCGACCCAGCTCGTCGCAGATGGCAAGCACAAAGCGAATGCGGTCGCGCAGGGCGTCCAGCAGAGCATCGTCGCTCACGCGATACTCCTGGCGGGCGCGCTTAACGTTGGGCGCGGCGGCCACGATCACGTCGGCGTATGCATGCACGTGGTTGCGGTCGAAGCGCACCGCAGGCACCACCAGCGCACGGTTGCGGTAAAGCTCGCAGTTGATGTTGCGGCGACGGTTCTCGCCGTACCATTTGCGCTGCTTATCGAGAACGTTGTACAGATACGAATCGGCGCACAGCGTGGCCTCCTGGCCCAGATAGCCCTGGATGTAGCCACCGCCCGGGTTGGTGAACGAGGCAAAGGCGAGCACGGCCATGTCGCAGAACTGCGCATAGCCACGACCGTTGTCCAGGATGGCCTGCGTGGCGGAGGCATCGAGCACGGTGACCTCAGGCAGAACCGGAGCGGGCTCCTCAGCAGGCGCGGACTCAGCTTCGGCGATTTCCTCGGCAGGCTCAGGCGCTGCCTCGGTCTCGGGCGCCGTCTCGGTCTCGGCAGCCTCCGCGCCCTCGACGTCCTCGGCAACCTGTTCTTCGGCGGCCACAGCACTCTGAACCTTGGCCTTCATCGCCGCGACAAAACCGGCAAGCATACCATCGAACTCGCACACGCCGGCAAGCGAACGCTCGATATCCTTGGCGCACGCTTCGGACACAGTTGCCACGTGACGCTCGGCGGCCTTGGCACGGGCCTCGCGCTTGGGATTGGGCTGACCCGCTCGGTTGGACCTGCGGTTACGGTTCCTGTTGTCGACGTCTGCCATAAGTGGTCACCTTTCTCGGTCTCTGCCGCTATCGGCTTTTCCCATCCATGATACCCCGCCGCGTACAAAAAAGACGGCCCCGAAGGACCGCCTTTCGCATCGATTTGCACGTACGGCAAGCACCGCCGCAATTCGCCACTAGTCGCGACGGCCGAGGATGTTCAGAATGCGCAGGAACACGTTGATAATATCCACGAACAGATTGGACGCCATGAGCACGGCGTTGGGCAGCGTAGGCGGCACCGTCGTGGCAACATAGGTGTCGTAGCCAATAAAGCCGGCGAACACCACGATCACGATCAGATCGGTGATGGTCTGTGAGACGCCCATGAACATCAGCACGATCTCAACCAGAATAGTAGCGAGCAGAATGCCAAAACCGATGCCATATACGCGCTGGAAAAACTTGGGGAACGTCACGCCCAAGGCGCCAAAGACAAAGGTGATGGCGGCCGTGGCGATAAAGGCAGTGTTGATGGTGGGCAGGTCGTAGTTGGCAAGGCCAAACGACGCGGTCAGGCCAAAGGTGCTCGCAAAGATTACGTAGCCCACAAGGGACAGGCCCACGGACTGCTTGCTGGCGGAGGCCGACATCATGACCATGCCGACGATGGTCAAAATAAACGAGCCAAAAACCAGCGGTAGGGCAGCCCCGCTCATCATCATGCGCGCAAACGACATGGTGCTCGTAAAGTAAGCACCGACGCCCATGGCACAAAAGCCCAAGAAGATGAGGGCAGACATGGCAAGATTATACGCACGCGGCGACATCTCCTTGGCACGGCTTGCGCCGGTTTCGATGGGGCCGTTCTGATAGCCCTGAATATCGTTCATAATTTCGTCCTTTCAAAAGCGCCGCGACAGCGCAGTAGCTGACAAGATTCCTGTCATTGTACCCGAATGCCGTACGTCCTTACCTACGGCGCTCGCCCTCGAGCGTGCGATCAAAGGCCCAGACCCACCAACGCATCACGTGTGCCTGCGAGCCGTCCGCCCGCTCGCGCGTCTGGTCCTCCAGATACAACTCGGTCGCGTGCCCGCCAAAACGCACCTTATAGGTTGCCGTACGGATGCCGTGGACCATCAGGCCAAACCCGGTGGTCGAGATAATTTCGTCAATCGTAAAGCAACGACCGTCGACCCAGCAGACGGTGACCGGCACGACCTGTCCGCCCGCGAGGATGCGAGCCACGACGTCCACATACTGCTTGTGCACGCGCCGAGTTTTGCCATCTGTCTGTCGATATTCCATGCCTCCTATTATCGAACGCATGTTTGCATATTGTAAAGCGAACAGACTGTGGTTTTGGGATGTTGGGGCACGCACACGTGTCCTCATGGTGTGTTAGCAAAAAGAACACCCGCGGTCAACAGGGCTAATATTCAATATTAGTGCCAAAAAATTCACTTCTCCCATCAGAACTCGGTAAAGAAACCCGCAGGAGGTGATACGATTTATCATGTTTTTGTAACGTGCCTGCAAACTTCGAGAAAGCCCATATATGGACGTAACGTTCTCAACCTTCCTCGGCCAAATTGTGTCGAACCCAGTCCTTGCCGTCACCGTGATCCTCGCGCTCGGCGCCATCTTCGTCAATGGATGGACCGACGCGCCCAACGCCATCGCGACCTGCGTCACTACGCGTTGCATGCCCGCCCGCGCCGCCATTCTCATGAGCGCCGCATTCAACTTCCTCGGTGTGCTCATCATGACGCACTTTAATGCGAGCGTCGCCAATACCATCTCGCATATCGTCGACTTTGGCGGAAACAGCACCATGGCGCTCGCCTGCCTGTGCGCGGCCCTGTTCTCCATCGTCGTCTACGGCGCCACAGCGTCGCGTTTTGGCATCCCCACCTCGCAAAGCCACAGCCTTATCGCCGGCCTGACCGGTGCCGCTATCGCCCTCGGCGGCGCGAGCAGCGTCAACGTCCACGAGTGGATGAAGGTCATCTACGGCCTGGCGCTCTCCATCGGCCTGGGCTTTGTCATGGGCTGGGTCCTGTGCAAACTCGTCTCGATTCTTTTCGCCGCCGCCAACAGGCGACGTGCCAATGTCTTCTTTAAATACGCTCAGATCGCGAGCGCTGCGGCCATGAGCTTTATGCACGGCGCGCAGGATGGACAGAAGTTCATCGGCGTGCTCTTTTTAGGCGTGGCCTTCGCAAACGGCCAGACCAGCGTCGGCGATGCCGGCATCCCCATCTGGATTATGCTGCTGTGCTCGGCCACTATGGGTATCGGTACCAGCGTGGGCGGTGAGCGCATCATCAAGTCCGTCGGCCAGAGCATGGTTAAGCTCGAGAAGTATCAGGGCTTCTCCGCCGACCTCGCGGGCGCCGCGAACCTGCTGCTTGCCACCCTTACCGGCATCCCCGTGTCCTCCACACACATCAAGACCTGCGCCATCATGGGCGTCGGTGCCGTCAAGCGCCTCTCGGCCATCAACTTCGGAGTCGTCAAGGACATGATGTTCACCTGGTTCTTCACCTTCCCCGCCTGCGGACTCATCAGCTTTGTCATGGCCAAGCTGTTCATGATGTTCCTCTAATCAAACCGAACGTCCATCCGGACCGCAACACTTCGCCCACCCGTCTTCGCCTCGAAAGGACCCACCCATGGCAAAGAAACCCGATTCGTTCTACTTTGACAACTACGTCGCTTGCGCCGACCTCGCCGTCCAGGCCGCAGAGCTGCTCACCAAGATTTTTGAGAACTTCGATCCCGCGCAGATTCACGACATGCTCAATAAGATGCATGCGATTGAGCATGCGGCAGACAAGAAGCACCACGAGCTCGAAGACGCCCTGCTCACCGCCTTTATCACCCCGCTCGAGCGCGAGGATCTGGATCTGATGAGCTGCGCGCTCGACACCGTGCTCGACCGTATTGAGGGCGTCGTGCAGCGCGTCTACTTCACCAACATTCAGAGCATCCATCCCGACGCCATCGTCATCGCCCACAAGGTGACTGACGCCTGCCGCGCCATGAAAGACCTGATGGTCGAGCTTCCCAACTACCGCAAGTCCAAAACGCTGCGCGAGCTGGTCATCCAGATCAACACCATCGAGTCCGAGGCCGACGAGCTCTACATCAACGCCATGCGCAACCTGCACGTTAACGGCAAGGATCCGCTCGAGGTCATCGCTTGGCGTGACGTCTACGCCTTCCTGGAGTACTGCGCCGACTGCTGCGAGAATGTGGCCGATGTTGTGGATTCGATTGTCATGAAGAACAGTTAATTGGGGGTACATGTCCCACCGGTCGCGGGCCCGACCACTGATAACCTTTTTCACTCCGGCTGCAAGCAGAGTCGTTCAAAAGGTTATCTGTGGTCGGGCCCGCTCCCTTATGTACCACCATTGGAACTTTGGCTGATAGGTTTAGCGCAATGGGGGGGGTTGGCTGAAGGGACCTTTGGTATCCGTTCGGACACTTTGGCCCTTGATGAGCGTTTGACTGATTGCTGCTTTGGGTACTGTTTGGGTTACTTTGGGTTTGTTTGATTTTTAATTGTTGGAGGGCTTGTATGTCTTATTTGGATCTGGCTCGGGGTCGGTATTCTTGTCGCGAGTTTGAGGATCGTTCTGTTGAGCGGGCTGTGGTGGATGCCATTGTTGAGGCTGGGCGTATTGCTCCTTCTGCTTGTAATAATCATCCAACCCGTGTGATGGTGTTGGATACGCCTGAGCTTCTGGAGAAGGCTGCTGCTTGTCAGCCCCGGTTTGCTCGTGATGGGTCTATCTTTGGGGCTCCGCTTGTCTTCCTTATTTGCAGCGTTACCGATGACGCTTGGGTGCGCCCGTATGACCAGATGAATTCCAATGAAATCGATACGTCCATCGTGTGCGATCAGATGATGATGGAGGCCACCGAGCAGGGCCTGGGAACGTGCTGGGTATGCCATTTTAAGCCTGAGGTGGCACAGGAGCAGTTCAATCTGCCCAAGGGCGTCTATCCCTATCACATGCTCGTCTGTGGATATCCTGCCGACCACATCGCCGATTCCGAGCATCGCGAGGCCCGTACCATTCCCCTCTCCGACTTCCTCCTCAAGTAGATTTTGGGACATGCCCTAAAACCTATCCTTGACCGCTCACCGGTTCGCCGAGTTCTGCGCCACTATGTGCAGGGCTCGGTTTTTTATGTTGCGCGCCCCGGTACAGTCATAAAAAAGGACCCACAAGCTGCGGGTCCTTTCTAGGCACTAAATTGTAGGCCGAATGTTAGTCCAGGTCGTCGGCAGCGAAGTTGTCGATCGGGGCGAAGGGATCGGCCACGGGGACAACCGGGTCAGCGACGGGCAGCGGCTCGGCGGGAACAGTCACCGCAGGAGAAGCGGCAGAACCGACCGGCGTGGAAGCCATCAGATCGGCCGGGAAGGAATTCTGGGCATCGTCCATGAAGTGCTGGATGAGCTTGAGATACTCTGCCTTGAACTCCTCACGGGAAGCCTTGAGACGATCGATCTCCTCGAGCTCGGCCTGCTTCTCGGTCAGAGCCTGGCGGATAACCTCGCGGGCCTTGGCGTCAGCCTCGTTGCGGATACGCTCAGCGTTCTCGTTGGCATCGTTGACGATGGTCTCAGCGGTCTGCTGGGCAGCGATCAGGGCAGCGGAAATCTGGCGCTCCTGAGCGGAGAAGTCAGGGGCGGGAGCAGCCACGGGGGCGGCAGGAACGGCCTGGGCGGTGGCATCCTGAGCCTGGGCAAGCTGAGCCTGCGCATCGGCAAGCTGCTGCTCGGTAGCAGTCAGACGACCCTTAAGGTCGACGATCTTAGCGAGCATAGCGTCAACCTCGGAGGACAGCGTCTCCAAGAAGACGTCGACCTCGGCAGGATCGTAGCCACGCTTGGCCTCAGAGAAAGTCTGAGCCTGGATGTCTGCAGGGGTAATAGCCATAACAAGTCTCCTTTTTCATCGCCTCGGCGCTACACGCCCGACGTAAGTTACTAAGACAGTTCTACACGAGTATACCTATAAGAAGCTGCAGAACCAGCCTCTGCACCAACTGCAACGCAATAATCGCAACGACCGGCGAAAAATCGATACCGCCCATCGGCGGGATGAAACGACGGAACAGGTTGAGCCACGGACCGCACACGCTATCAAGCACCGCAGCAATATCCTGAAGCAAACCACCCTGCTTCATGGGAATCCACGTCATAAAGCAGTAGACGACAATGAGCGTGGAATAGAAGTTGAACAGCGTGTTGACCAGCTGGACGATAGTGTAGATGTTGATGGGAATCTCCTCGTCTTGTCTTTACTTAAGGTAGCCGTCGGCACGAAGCTTCTTGAGATCGGAATCTTTGACCTCGCAACCGGCGGGCAGCACCATGAACACGCGGTCGCCCACCTCCTTGACCGTGGCACCCAGACCGCAGGCAAAGCCGTAAGAGAAGTCCAAGACGCGCTTGGCAACTTCGGTGCGTACGCCCACAAAAATCAGTGCGACAGGCTGCTTGGTGCGAACGCGGCGCACCACAGTCTCCACGTCGTCATAGCTCTCGGGGCGCAGGACATAGGCCGGCAGCTGCGGCGTGGCGTTGATGATATTGCTCGCATAGGCCGAGGCATCGCTCGGTGCAGGCGCGGGTGCAGCGGCGGCACGGGCGCGGGTATTCTCGGCGTAGCTCGACGGCGTGTCATAGGCACCGGGACGATAACCGCTCGCAACACTGTCCTGCGAGCGCGAAGGCGGGTTATACGTCGTGGCATGGCGGGAGTCATCGCCGACCAGCTGACCGGAGCGCGTATACACGGCAACCGACTCAGCTTCACCGCGGCGCGTCTGACCAAGCAGGCCGTTGCTCGGCTCGTCTTGGGTGTAGAAGCCCTCGCCCGAAGCACCGCTGTAGCCGTTGTTCTGATAGCCATCGTCGTAGCCGTCATCGTAGCCGTAGTCGTCGTCCTGGCCATAACCCTGGTCGTAACCCTGCTGGCCGCCCAGGTGCATCTTATTTTTAATCTCGTCAAGGAAGCCCATGGTTGTGTCCTCTCGCGGTTTAGTGCAGGCGCCCCGATAATCAGTGCGCACTTCAGAGCCTTATTTTACTGCAAACTCCGGGCTAAATACTACCCTGCCCAGGCGAACGAGCGTAGAGCCCTCCTCAAGGGCAGACTCAAAGTCCTCGCTCATACCGCAGGAAAGCTCAGGCAGGTTCAAATCGGGATGCGCCGCCTCCAGCTCATCCCTCAGCTCACGAAGCCCCGCAAAGGTGCGGCGTGCCACATCCTTATTCCCCCGGGGCGCCATAGTCATAAGCCCCTGTACGCAAATTCCCTCAAGTTCTGCAAGCTCACCCGCGGCGGCGCGAATCTCATCGGGTGAAAAGCCTCCCTTCGACTCCTCACCACTCACATTGACCTCAATGAGCACACGCTGGGGGCCGACGAGCTCGCCTGCCTCAATCTTGCGAACAGCACGGCTCGAGATCGCCTGCGCCAGATGCAGCGAACCCACCGAGTGAATCAGCTCGGCTGAGCCCAGCACCGCATTGATCTTATTGGTCTGCAGGTTGCCGATCATATCGAAGCGCACCTCGGGCAGCTCCGGATGCTCCGCCAGACCCGTGAGCTTGCGAACCAGCTCCTGCGGGCGGTTCTCGGCAAAATGGCGATACCCCGCCTGGATGGCGGCAACGGTCTCATCGACACCAACGGTCTTGGACACGGCAATGAGGCTCGCGGCGTCGTGGGGACGGCCCGCGCGATCGAGCGCCGCATAAAAACGTTCCAGAATCTGCTCGCGGCGAGCGCGCATCAAGTCCAAATAGTTATCCATTGCCAATCGCCTCCGCTGACAGCCAAACAAGTAGTCCCATGCTAACGCAAGAGCGCGGCCCCGCATGTGCAAGGCCGCGCTCACTTAGGTATTTACAATCTTTCGACGAACGGGGTTACTTACTCCTCGTCGTCCTCGCCATCGTCCTCATCCTCAAGATGATCGAGCAGGTAGCGAAGACCCTCGCTGACCTCGTTAACGGGCACCTTGGCAACGTAGCGCGCATCGACGGCGGGCCTCATGATAACACCCTCGCCCGAAGGCACGCGCATGCTCTCGAGCTCATCCTCATCAGTGCAGGCGATATCACCGGCAGTCATACGCTGTCCGGTCAACAGGAAGGTCAGACGGCAGGCGGCATCGATGGAAATCGAGGCGATGCGATCGAGATAGCGCGATACCATGATGGCGCGGCGCAGGTCGTCATAGTTGCTGTCGTCGTCCATAAAATCGCCCGTGTCCATGCGGTTAAAGGTGCGGAAGAACTTCTCGTAGGCGGCGTGCACTGGCTCGTCCTCGACGGCCAAGTTGCAGATGATGGACATGTCGTTGGTGACGAGCGCGGAAAGCGAAGAGCCCAGCACCTGGTAGACGGCCTCAGCCTCGGCCTCGACCGTGCCGACAAGCTCCTTGGGCAGCGAGATGTCGGCCTTGATCATATGACGCGTGGCGCGGCAAATCTGGCGAACCTTATCGGTCATGCGCTGCAGGTTAAAGTCGACGTAGATGATCGTCTGCAGCAAGCGGAAGTCGGAGGCGACCGGTGACTGCGTGGCAATCAGGTTGTAGCAGACGGCCTCCAGGTTGGCGCAGCGTGCGTCAATCGAAAGCGTGCGCTTCTTGGTCTTGGTGGCGAGCTTGCGGTCGTCGGTAACATAGGCCCTCACGGCATCGTGGAGGGCCAGATCGACGGCCTCGTAGATGCTCAGCATCTCGTGGCGGGCCTCGATGAGCTGACGGGAAAACAGTTTGCGCATGGTTCACTCCAATCAGTTGGGTGCGGTCATGCCGCCCGCACAGTGAATACGCACCGGACCAGGTCCGATCGGCTTGGGACTAGTCGCACCGATCAGCCAAAGCGGCCGGTGATATAGTCTTCCGTCCGCGAGTCCACCGGGCTGGTGAAGATCGCGTCGGTTTGACCATACTCGATGAGCGTAGCGGGCTCGCCGGCAACTTCCTGCAAGAAGAATGCGGTGTAGTCGCTAATGCGAGCTGCCTGCTGCATTGAATGCGTGACGATGATGATCGTCATCTCGGGCGCCAGCTCGGCCATCAAATCCTCGACCTTAGAGACGGACGTGGGGTCGATGGCGGAGCAGGGCTCGTCCATCAGAAGGACATCGGGTTGCACCGCAAGCACGCGCGCGATGCACAGACGCTGCTGCTGACCGCCCGAGAGCGCCAAACCATCCTTGTTGAGCTGATTGGATACCTCTTTCCAGAGGTTGGCGCGCTTGAGCGATTCTTCCACGATGTCATCGAGGTCACTTTTGCTAGTCACGCCCTGCAGACGAGGGCCAAAGGCGACATTCTCGTAGATGGATTTGGGAAACGGATTGGGCTGCTGAAAGATCATGCCCACGCGGCGACGGAGGTCGACCGGGTCGACACCCTCGGCATAGATATCGTTGCCGTCGAGCGTCATGGTGCCCTCGACGCGCGTACCCTCGATCAGGTCATTCATGCGGTTGATGCAGCGCAAAAACGTCGACTTGCCGCAGCCCGAAGGGCCAATGAAGGAGGTGATGGCGTTTTTGGCGATGTTGAGGTCAAGCCCCGTCAGCGCATGAAAGTCACCGTACCAAAAGTTGAAATCCTTGGCCGTAATGGCCGCTTGCTCCAACGCGGGAGCGGACTGATAAACGGACATGGGACTCCTTAACTAGCGACGCTTACGCGACAGGAAGCGCGCAAACAGGTTGAAGGCCAAAATGATCACCATCAGCAAGAGCGCAGTGCCGTAGGCTGCGTTCATGTTGATGCCGTCGTTGGCAAGCAGGTACAGGTGAACGGTCATGGGACGACCGGAATCGAGCGGCGAAATAGGTAGATTGATGGCCTGGCCCATGGTGTAGAGCACCACGGCGGTCTCGCCGATGGCACGGCCGATGGCAAGGACGATGCCCGTGGCAATGCGGCCAAAGGCCGAAGGAAGCACGATCTTGGAGACGACCTGCCACTTGGTAGCGCCCAGGCCGTACGCGCCCCAACGGATATAGCGCGGAACGGCGCGAATGGCTTCTTCGGTGGTGCGCATGACGATGGGAAGCATCAAGAGCGCGAGCGCCAGAGCGGCCGAGACCATCGAAAGGCCCAGGCCCATAGCCTCGACAAACAAGGCGTAGCCAAACAGGCCCATAACGATGGAGGGCACCGAGGCCAAAGCGTCAGCAGCGTAGCGAATGAGCTCGACGACCTTGCCCTGCTTGGCGTACTCGGCCAGATAGACGGCTGCCAGCACAGCGATCGGCGTGCAGATAAGCATGGCGAGCGCCGTCACGTAGACGGTCGAGACGATCGTGGGCCAAATTCCGCCCTCGGCGTTGACGCCCTGGGGCCAACCGAAGATAAAGTCGAGCGAGATGTGTGGCAGGCCGTTGATGACCACGTAGGCGATGATAGCGACCAGCACCAGCGTGGTGATGTAGGCAGCGGCACGAAACACGCCAAGCATGATCTTGTTGGACAGGTCCTTGTTGATGCGGCCCTTCTTGCCGTGGGAAAGGGCACGCTTGATGCGCTCGCGCGACGAGGTCGTATCGACCGTCGTGTCAACGGAATCGGACATAGCCTACCCCCTCTTCTTCTTGGAAATCAGACGGACGATACCCACCAGCGTGGCGGAGATGATAAACAGGACCACACCCATGCCGAACAGCGCCGAGCGGTGCAGACCCGAGGAATAGCTCATGTCGAGCGCAATCTGGCTCGTGAGCGTCGAGATGGGGCTCGCAATGCTGTCGGGAATAACCGGGGCGTTACCTACGACCATGAGCACGGCCATGGTCTCGCCGATGGCACGGCCCATACCCAGCACGATGGCATCAACGATACCCAGCTTCGCGGCAGGTAGCACGACCTTATAGATGGTCTGCCACTTTGTGGCGCCCATGGCATACGATGCCTCGCGAATGCCCATGGGAATGGAATTGAGAGCATCGATGGTGAGCGTGGTGATGGTAGGGACGATCATGATGGCGAGCACAAACCACGCCGTCAGCGCACCAAAACCAAGGCCGCCGGTCAGTTGTGCGATAAACGGGCGGATGATGATCATGCCAAAGAAGCCGTAGATGATGGAGGGTATGCCCGCCAGCAGGTCAACGGCGGGGCTGATGAGCTTGCGCACGCGCTTGCTGGCAATCTCGACCAGGTAAACGGCCGTACCCACGCCCAGCGGCACGCCCATGGCGAGCGCACCGACGGTCACCAGACCCGAGCCGGCAAGCAGCGACAAGATGCCGTAGTGGCCCTCGGAAGGCGCCCACGTAAAGCTAAAGAAGTCAGCCAGACCGATGTCAGTAAAGACGGGCAGCGCCGAGTACGTGGTAAAGACAAAAATCAGGATGACGGTAACGACCGCCAAGAACGCGCAGGCAAAGAAGATCCACTGCAGCGCCTTCTCCTTGATATAGGTACTGCGCGATACGAGCGCCAGCTCGCGCTTCTTGGGCGTCTGAACATTCTGCTCAGTCTGGGAGTTTTCCTGTGCTTCCATGCTACTCACTCCCCTTCTCGTCGTTGGTGACGGGAATAAAGCCCGCCTCGCGAATCTGCTTGTCCATCTTTTCGGACGTCACATAGTCGATGTAATCCTGCGCCTGCTGCGAAGGCACACCCTTCACAAAGAAGTAAAGGTCGCGCGAGATGGGATAGCCGCCACTCGCGACCGTCTTCTCGGACGCCTCAACATGATTGACCGAGACAGCCTTGACCGAGGTCTTGGCGTTGAGGCTATCGACGAAGCCCAGCGAAATGTAGCCGATGGCCCCACGCGAACGAGATACCACGTCGCGCACCTGGCCCGTACCCGAAAGAACAGCCGAGCGGCGATCGAACGGCGTGCCATCCATCACGATGGTACGGAAGGCCTCGCGCGTACCGGACGCCTCGTCTCGGTTGATGACCTGAATCCTCAGGTCCTCGCCACCGACCTCTTTCCAATTGGTAATCTTGCCGGCGTAGATATCGCGGAGCTGCTCGGTCGAGAGGTTATCGACGGGGTTGTCGTCGTTCACGATGACCGCGATACCGTCGTGGGCAATGACGATGGGAGTCAGGCCCAGATCCTGTTCGTCGGCATTGAGTCCACGGGAGGAGCTGGCGATATCGGCCGTGCCGGCGCTGACGGCCTCGATCCCAGCGGAAGAACCCAAACCGGAAACGAGCACGTCGATGCCGGTCTCCTCCTTAAAGCCCTCGGCCGCAATCTCGGCGATAGGAAGGCAGGTCGTGGAGCCGGCCACGGTAATGGAAGAGGTCGAAGATCCCGAAGAACAGGCGCACAGCGTAAGCGTAAGCACAGCGGCGCTCAGAACCGATACGATCTTTCTCATAGCATCACGCCGATCGCAGCATGGCGCCCACAGGTGCCGTCCTCGTTACGGTAGGAATAAAAGCGGTCGTTCTGACGCACGGTCGAAAGCTGGGTATCCACGATATTATCCGCGTCGACACCGACATCTACCAGCGCCTCGCGAATGGCAGCGGAAAGATCAAGCATGCGAGAGGTATTCGCATCGATGCAAGAGAACTCGGCGGCAAAGCGATCCATGAGTTCCTGGGATACCTCATATTCGTCACCCAAGATATGGGGGCCGATATAGGCGGAAACGTCGCTCGCATCGCAACCGGCAGCATCGCAAAGCGCCTGGCACGCCTTGGCGGAAATACGTGCAATCGTGCCCTTCCAACCGGAGTGCACCACGGCAAATCCGCCGGGGGCCACCAGCACCACGGGAACGCAGTCGGCAAAGCAGAGCAGCACGGGTACGTTATGCGCCGTACAGACGATGGCATCGCAGCCCTCGGCAATCTGCTCGCGGACGTCCTCAAGGTCATCGGCGCCGTTCGAGGTCACCGCAACGATATGGTCACCATGGACCTGATTGGGAACGAGCAAGTTGTGCTCGCACTCGGCGGCACCCATAGCCTCGAGCACGCGACGACGATTTTCTTGAACAGCAAAGGGGTCATCGCCAACATGCGAGCCCAAATTGAGTGAGGAGTACGCATCTTCGGAAACACCACCGGCGCGCTCGGTGAAGGCAAAGCGAACATCGGATGTCGCGCCTTCCACCAACGTAACTCCATCATGGTCGACACGCGAAACGTTGTCCGCACGTGCTGCCATACTAAAGCCTCCTAATAACACAAGTACCGCGGCATCGCCGCTACAGCCCGCGTTTATACGGCTGTCATACTTCTCTAAAAGGATACCTGCTGCACTGGAGGCAATCGTAAAGGGAACGTAAAGAGATTGGAGGTTCTAGTTTACAAAGTCGAAATCAGAACCACCCTTAAAAAGGGTGGTTTGCTCTTAGGGTATAACCCACGGGCCCCGGGCTCGCGTCTAAAGGCGCGGGCCCGGACTTCGTCCAGGCCTAGTGCATCTTGACCCGTGGCGCGCCGGTCGAACCGGCGGGGTCACCTCCTCTTGAAGGGGTCCTCGTACTCCTTCACGCTCAGCTTGTCCAGCGCGATGTCGTGGGACTCCTGCTCCCTGATGTACTTGGCGATCGTCGCCTCGTTCAGGCCGACGGTGGACACGTAGTAGCCCTCCGCCCAGAACTTCCTGTTGCCGAACTTGTAC
>JAXIYC010000016.1:0-21472 GCA_036304725.1 Collinsella sp.
ACCGCCGTCAACGCGTTCCTCAGGGCGCTCGTCCGGGAGGGCGGGATGCCGTTCGAGATGAGGGTCAAGATGCCGGCGCCCGACGGGGAGACGGCGAGTTAGCCGGCAGGTCGGCATGTCAATCCTGGTCTAACAGAGCCAAAGATAATCGTGGCGGCGAGCGCATTGCCGCCGTTGCCATCGGTGATAAGCACAAAGAACGAGAGCGTGGACAGCATGGCGGCGCACGTCATGATGATATTCATATACGAGCGTCCGCGCAGGTCATACAGGGCGCCGGCAGCAAGCGCACTCACAACCAGCAGCAAGCGCGGCCAGTCACCCAGATCGATAGCGCCGGCGGCATGCGAGGTCGTAAGACCGGCATTGAGAGCCGCGAATACGCCGGTGAGGCAGGCGGTCGCCACCGTCAAGCGCACTACGGCACCCTGGAAGGCCGCCTTTGCCTCGGGATTATCGCGCCACTTGGCGCCATGCTCCGACGCATCGACCGATAGCTCGGCAATCTCGGCTTCGAACTCGGGCGCGGACTCATCGCGTAATTTAGCTCGGCGGGTACCGTGAAGCAGCCCAACCAGCGCAATCGCACAGGCAATAAGGACAAACTGTTGAGGAATGCCCGCAGGCATCACCATATGGTTGAGCACCTGTACCAAAATGCCCGCAGCATAAGAAACCGCCACGGCACGTGCCAGACAAGGCGTCTGCGCAAAACGCCGCGCCAGATTGGCATGAGCGGTCGATCCGCAGTAGCCCAGGGCGCAGCACGCCACCAGACCGCCCGCAATCACAACCTGAAACTGCGCCGCCATAATCAGCAGCAGCAATGCCGACACCAGCAGCACGCCCGTCATATCGCTCGTTGCATCGATTGTCTGGGGACGGCGATAGTACAGGAGAGGACGCACAAAATAGCCGATCACGCTCGCGCCGACGACGATGCTCTCGTAGATAACGACCTCGTTCGCCGGCACAAACTCGGCCACGCGCACGTCAAAGAGGTACTCGCCGGCCAAAAACGTGAAAAGGAAAAGCGCCAGGCACAGAATCTCCCGTATGCCCCGGCGCAAATATGTGGTTGTGTCTCCCAGGTCCCTCATGGTAACCCCCACCCGCTTAGATGTCCGGAAAACCATTTTAATGGAGAATGGGTCTTAGTATCCACGCAATGCCCGAACTGTTACGCATCCGGCGCAAATGCCCCAACAGCAGTTGCGGTGAAATAGTTCCTGTTTGGGGGGTGTTGATATCGGAAAAGGGAGGGAGGTGCCCGGGCCGAGGGAGCAACTCGGGATCGAAGCTCGAGCGTTAGTGCTCGGGCGTCAGGATCACCAGGGCGTCGTGCTCAAAGGAATGCTGAGCCACGCGCACGGTGCCGTCGCCATTGTCGCGAACGGGCAGCTTGGCGATACGCTTGGCCTCCATGTCGAGGGCCATCGCCGACCAGCCGCGCGCACTATCGAGCTTAAACGTAAGTGCCGTGGTGCGCGGCAGATAGGTGACGACACGCTCGCCAATACGCGCCACACGGATGGACTCGCGCGCGTCATCGAGCAGCTCCTGTGCCGGGATAACGGCGAGAGCGTCGTCGCTAGCCGTGGCACCCAGGCCGGCAAGCACGTGCTCGATGGCGACAAAATCCCACACGCCCGCAAACTGCAGACACTCCTGCCAGCGGAACGGCATGTCAAAGCCCTCGCCCAGCACCGAACCCTGGCTGCGCGATGTCTGCCAGTTCCAAACGCCGTGGGCGCCGTAGGTCACGCCCGCGCTGGCGCCGGCAAGGATCGAAGACCACACGCTCGCGCGACAGTCCTGCGCGGTAAAACGCCAGTACACGTTGCGCGACGCACCCATCTGCTCGTAGCAGGGCTCGGAGTTGACCATCGGCTTTTTGGGATAGCTGGCGATAAAGTCCTGCGGCAGGTGCCAGGCCTCGGGCTGGCCTTCGTAGTTGTGGCCGGGCTGGAACATATAGAAGTCCAGGCGGTCCAAATACTGCGCGGGAATCGTGCGGTTACCGCGATTGATGTGCATGGTACGCAGGGCCTCGGGCGCGCGCTTCGCAACCTCGTCGAGCGCATCCTCGTAATAGGAAATCGCCTCGTCACCGGCAAAGTCCGTGTCGCCCGTCACCACATAGACGGGATCGAACTCGCCCAGGTTCTCGACGACGCGGGCAACGTGGGCACGGACCTCCTCGCGCGGCATAACCTCGGCACCGCAACGCTCGGCGATCTTAGCGCCCCAGGTACCGGGCACGTAGTTGCACCACATGAGCACGAGCGCCGGACGAATGCCGTGCTCGACGGCAGCGCGGCACATGGCGGCGGCGCGATCCCAATACGCCTGGTTGGGTTGAGACCAATCAAAGCGCACGCCATCCTCGCTGGCATAGGGCCAAATGCCCAGATCGGGGCAGCAGCGATCCCACTGCGGCAACGTGTTAATCTGCAGCACGTTCATGCCCTGCTCGGCGCGGCGGGTCAGATAGTAGTCCCAGTCGGCCTCGGGGATGCTGGTAAACGCACTCCAGCACGTATCGGCAAACCAAAAGAACGGCTTGCCCTCGCACAAAAAACCGTCCTGACGACCGTTGACGGTCAGTTTTCCCAAACTCATCTGCATGTCCTTTCGCTCGATAAAGGAATTGCGAACCGGCAGAAGCTTTCGCGGTAACCCCTGATGCGAAAGCCCCCGCCGTTTAACAAACCCCTGCGGGCGGACACCACTTGCCCACTCCAGTCTACCTTGCAAGAAGGGCCCCGCCGGGCTTGCGCCTGACGGGGCCCTGTCGTGTAGGTAAGGTCGTATGCGACCGAATGGCTTGGCCTTAGGCCTCCATCTCGGCGAGCTCCTCCTTGGAGAAGCCGGCGACGAAGACGACGGCAGCGGCGATGACAAAGGAGATTGCCATACCGACGATAGCCCAGACGGTGTTCATCTGGCCACCCTGCAGGTAGTTGGTGAAGACCAGGAAGTTGGAGGCACCGCCAGCGAGGTAATAGGTAACGCCCATGAGGCCGGAGAACACAGCGCCGATGGCACCGCCGATGAACATACCGAACATGGTGCGACGGAAGCGCATGAGGATACCGAAGAGTGCGGGCTCGGTGACGCCGCCGGCGATGGCGGAGATGACGTAGCCCAGGGCAAGACCCTTCTCGTCGGGGTTCTTCATCTTGAGGAAGGCACCGAAGGCGCAGCCCCAGACAGCGGCCATAGCGCAGTTGGTGGAAACGAAGACGAAGGGATCGTAGCCGGCAGCGATGATCTGAACCTGAGCGAGCAGGATGACGGGCATGTGCATACCGCAGACCACGAAGAGCTGCCAGAAGGCGCCGAGGACGGCCATGACGAGCAGGATACCGATGCCACCCATGTCAGCGAGACCAAAGAGGGCATTGGCGATGAGGCTGCCGATCTCGTTGCCGAGCGGGGCGAGGACGATGAAGGCGATGGGGATGGTAACGATCGTGGTGCAGAACGGCGTGAAGACCGTGGAGAGCACGTCGGGCATGACCTTCTTAAAGAACTTCTCGACGAAGTAGAGGACAGGCACCGAAAGGATAATCGGCAGGACGGACTGCTGATAGTTGGCAGCGGCGATCTGAATGCCGTAGACGGAGATGATTCCGCCGCCATCCTGGGTCGCGACACTCACGACGGACGGGGCCATGAGGGCGCCGCCGAGGAGCATGCCCAGAACCGGGGAGGCGCCGAGCTTCTTAGCGGCGGCATAGCCCAGGTAGATGGGGATAAAGGTGAACGTGGCCTCGTACAGGGTGGTGTAGAGGAACGTGTAGGTCGGATCGGTGTCAGAGAGAACGCCGAGCATGGTGGGACCGAGGACCGCAGCGATGGTGCGGAACAGACCGCCGGCCATGAGCAGCGGGATCAGCTGGGTCATGGAGCCCGACAGATAGTCGAGGATGATGTTCGGCAGGTTCTTGAGCTCGAACTTCTCCTTGGGAGCATCGAGGTTCTCGTCGACCGCGGCACCCTGCTTGACGCCGGACATGGCGACGAACTCGGCGAGCACCTTGGGCACGTTCTGGCCGATGATGACCTGGAGCTGGCTGCCGGCGAACTGGCAACCCAGAACACCCTTGACCTTCTTGATCTTCTCCACGTCGGCCTTGTTGTTGTCCTTGAGCGTCAAACGCAGACGCGTCATGCAGTTGGTGGCGACGGAAACATTCTCCGCACCGCCCACGAGCTCGAGGACATCGGTGGCAATCTGCTTGTTATCTACTGCCATGGGACCCCTCCCCATATCATCGTGTGCCTACTCGTTTGGGCGTTGGCACGCCTTTGGCTCGGCGACTATAACCCCTTACGGCCACCGAACCCTTGGATACGCTGTCGTAAACAATGTGTTTACTGAACGTTTACGGGCTTTAGTTTACACGAAACGTCTAATTTGTGGCAATTTTGCCGTCTGTAGTCCGGTGAACGGTAGGAAATCGGGGGTGAACGTACTTGAACGGTAAGGGATTGTCTATTTGACGCTCTGCTGCTAAATGCCTATTTACGTGGTCTTTTAATTTGGTAAACACCTCTATTCTTTGTTGACCCATCAACAAAAGCCCTGCTAAATGGTGATAAACGAATGTTTAGTAATTTGTTGAGTGTTCATTTTGACCGTTTACCGAGTTCATCTGCCTGTTCTGTAGCTCTGCATTAAACTAAACATGTTTAAGTTGTATTGCCGCTGATGTTTACCACTCGCGGCGCAGAGGAGGCAGCTCATGGAACTCAAATCGTGCACCTACGCAACCGTCACCACGCTGGGAGACTTTGGCCCCTGGATCAGCAAAGTCGTGCTCGACCTGCCGTGCACCGTTCGCGCCAACGATATCGATGCGCGCACCTTCCATATATATGTAGAGCGCCATGAACGCACGGGCGAGATCCTGATGCGCAAAGAGCGCGGCGCCGACCACGCCGCACCTTCCGTAGGCTATGTCGACGTCCTCGCCGCCTATCCGTGCGATGAGTGCGGACGCAAGCTCGCCTTTGGCACCCATGTGGCGCTCGAGATCGCCGAGCAGCGCCTGACCAAGAAGATCGAGGGCAGCGTGATGGGCTCGCGCTTGCTCGACGACCAGCTGCGCATCACGCAGCTCGCGGCCCTTCCCGGCAATGACGGTGACGATCCAACCTGCGGCCTGGTCTTTGACACCTGCCGCGGCAACATCTGTCCCGCGCTCAAGGGCTGGAGCAATGCCACGCAAAAGACCGCCGTCAACGGCATCGCGCTCGAGTACGGCTTCTTTGAGCCCAGCTTTAAGGCCGAGGACTCCGCCTGCTTCAACCCCTTCGCGCCCGAAACGACAGTCGTGCCCCAGAAGGCCCCGCTGGTGGTGTACCTGCACGGCGCTGGCGAGGGCAAGGGCGCTACGCAAGGCGAGGGCGCCACGCGCGCTTATATCGGCAACCGCGTGACGGCCATCAGCCAGGCGCAGATCCAACGCTACTTTGGCGGCTTTGCCTGGGTTCTCGTGCCGCAGTCGCCCACGTTTTGGATGGACAACGGCACTGAGCAGCTCGGCCACTCCAACCAGAGCATCTACTCCCCCGTCATTAAGGCGCTCATCGACGAGTTTGTCGCCGAGCATGCCGACCGCATCGACACCGACCGCATCGTGGTCGCTGGCCTTTCCAACGGCGGCTTTATGACGCTGCGCCTGTGCGCCGACTACCCCGAGTTCTTCGCCGCGGGCCTTCCCTGCTGCGCGCCGTGGTACAACGCCACGGACGAGGACGTTGCTGCCCTTGCCAAGACACCGCTGTGGTTTACGCACTCCAAGGGCGATGAGCTCGTGATACCGCAGGAGACCGTGCTGCCGCTCACGGCTCGCCTGCGCGCTGCCGGCGCCAACGTGCATCTCACCTACTTTAGCCATGTCGAGGACCTGACCGGGCGCTACCGCGAGGCCGACGGCTCGCCCAAGAAGACGTTCAACCATGGCGTGTGGATCCACCAATTCAACGACCTGTGTTATCAAGACTTCGACGGGGGCAACGTACTCATCGACGGCGAGCCGGTGGGCTGCTGGGAGTGGTCGGCCAGGGTCGACAGGTAATCTATCCCATCACGGGGCCGAGGGCTTACCTCTGAAAATGTCCTCGGGCATGCGGCCCGGTTGCACCACGCGCTTCGCGCTGTGCAACCGGGCCGCCCCCTGCGGAATATTTTCAGAGGTAAGCCCTCGGCCCCGCTGCGTTTCCGTTGCTGTTGACCCTGGGTGAGCGCTTCCGGCGGGCCGCCGGGTTGACGGCGATGGGGACGTGGGTCCCGTCTTGCCTTGCGCGTAACTGGCTGAAATGATTTTGGTTGGAGCTTTCTTATGACTCGCGATTTAACTCGGGTGATTGTTACTACTGATATGGAAGTCGATGATATGAACTCACTCGTTCATTTGGCTCTGTATCTTAACTTGCTTGATGTGCAGGCTGTGGTGTATACGGCTTCGCAGTATCACTTTCTTGGGGATGGCGTCCATACGCTCGGCGAGGTGAATCCGCATTGGCGGACTAAAGGGCGTCGCTCTTATGAGTGGAATGTTGTGCCCCATGAACCTGATCCCACGGCTGGGGAGCTTCGTGAGTATCGACCGTTTCCTGAGCATTGGATCGAGAGCCTCTGGAGCAATGAATATGCCCAGGCTTGGCCTCAGCTGCAGGCTAATGCGGCCGCTGCCGGTGAGCCGCCGTTTCCTTCGCCGGCTCAGATGATTGAGCGTACCTTTGCTGGGAACGTTGCCTTTGAGGGCGATGTGCGCGCGGAAACTGATGGCTCACGTGTGATTGCTCAGGCAATCTTGGATGATGACCCGCGTACGCTTTGGCTGCTCAGCTGGGGCGGCATGAATACCATTGTTCGTGCGCTCATGAGCATTGCTGAGCGCTATCGTGATACGCCCGAATGGCCTTCTGTGCAGCAGCGTGTCTATCAGAAGGTGCGCGTGATGGGCGTTGCCGATGGCGTGGGGCAGGACAATTCTTGGCTCGACCATGGGCGTGAGCTCTTCCCCGATCTCATCTTTTGGTGCGTGCCCTATATGTATGGCGGCTATGTCGATGCCAAGATGGCTCAGCCCGATTCGTTGCCGTTGTTCCAGGCTCCCTGGCCCGAGCAAAATCTCACGCAGGGCAACGGCCCCCTTATGGCGCGCTATATGCTCTATGGCGATGGCAAGGTGTACGAAAACGAGCCCGAGCGCTTTCAGTTTGGCAAGCATGCGCGCTTGGACTGGGGCCTGGAGGGCATGCCTGCGATGCAGTTTGAGCGCGGCGACTTTATGGCCGAAGGCGACTCAATGACCTATATCCCGCTGCTGCCATTTGGCCTGCGCGGCATCGATAACCGCGACTTTGACACGTTGCTCGGCCGCATGTTCCTCGACGGGCATCCCGACTCGGACGCACCTGCCGGCTTTGCAGCCATAGGTACGCCGGTGGACGGCAACCCCAACCCCTATCTGCGCGCCTACCAGGAAGACTTCGCCGCTCGCGCGCAGTGGTGCGCCCATGAGCCCGCGGCCTGCTCGCATCCGGCGTATGTTGCCGAGGTCACGGGCGACATGAGCGCCGCGGCCGGTGAGCGCATTGACCTTGCAGCGACCATCGTCGACCACGATGGTAGGAGCTTCGACGCGCATTGGAATGTCACCATGGGACCAACGAGCTATGCAGGCGCTCAAGATCTGTCGCTGTGGCAGGAATACGCGACGGACGCCACGTTCACCGTGCCCACCGATGCGCAGCCCGGTGACCGCTTCGTGCTCACCCTCAGCGTTAAAACCCGCGCCGAGCGCCCCTGCACCCGCTACGCCCAAGTCGCCATCACCGTCGCGTAGTAAGCGGCGACACCCACATTCGACAAAGACTGTCCCCAACGACTAGTCGTTTAAGAACGTCCCCAATGACTACCCAGAAGTTGCGGTGGAATAGTTCCTGTTTGGCCTTCTAAGGCCGCCATTTAGGAACTATTTCACCGCAAGTTATTTGGGGATGAAAAATGGGCCATGTGTCCCAGTTGTGGAGACCTCTTGAGCCGTCTGGGTATCGTGAAAGATCGTGCGCTCCCCCATCATCAAAAGTGACACACGCTACCTGTTGATGGGAGGCAACCATGGGCTTCTTTGACAAGATGTTCGAGAAGAAAGAGTGCGCGATTTGCGGTACCGAGCTGGGACTTCTAGGTAAGACCAAGATCAACGAAGGCTACCTGTGCAAAGAGTGCGTCGGCAAGCTCTCTCCCTTCTTTGGAGGCTATCGCTCTAGCACCGCGGACGACATTCGCGAGCAGCTCGCCTATCGCGAGGCCAATGCCGAGCGCCTGGCATCGTTCAACCCCACGCGCACGCTCTCGGCCGGGCGCACCAATATTATGCTCGACGAGGACGCGGGCCTGCTGATCATTACTTCGCAGACGCGCTGGCGTGACGCCAACCCCGACATCATCGAGTCCTCTCAGGTACTCGGCTGCGACATGGACATCGATGAGCACCGCACCGAGATCTATCGTGAGACCAAGAACGGCGAGCGTGAGAGTTATGACCCGCCGCGCTACGACCTGGATTACGACTTCAATCTGACCATCCACGTCAACACGCCGTACTTTACCGAGATTGACCTGCGCGTGAACGACTCCACCATCGAGCAGCGCGGATCCATCGAGTACCGCGAGGCCAAACGTCAGGCAACCGAGGTTCGCGACGCGCTGGTGCAGCTGCATCAGGAGACGCGCGATAGCGTCGTTGCCGCCAAGGCCCCCAAGACCGCGGTGACCTGCCCCTTCTGCGGCGCCACCACCATTCCCGATGCCAGTGGGCGCTGCGAATACTGCGGCGGCGCCATCGGCGCATAGCCCTCGGCACGGAAAGGACCGATCATGGCCTTCGAAAGCGTTAACTATCAGTGCCCTGCCTGTGGCGGCCCGCTGCATTTTGCCAGCGCCGAGCAAAAGCTTGTCTGCGACTACTGCGACTCGCGCTTTGAAGTCGAAGAGGTCGAGGCTCTCTATCGCGAGCGCCAGGACAAGGCAGATGCCAAAGCCGATGCGGCGGCCGCAGCATCCAAGCCCGCATCCGACGATGCGGTGCAGGAACTGGCCCAAAACGCCGGCTATATCTGCTCGTCGTGTGGCGCCGAGCTGATCTCGGACGGCACCGTCGCCGTCTCCACCTGCCCGTACTGTGGCAACCCCGCCGTGGCACCTGGTCAGCTCTCGGGCGACTTCTCCCCCGACCTGGTGATTCCGTTTAAGCTCGGGCGCGACGATGTCTTGGCCGCGCTCAAGGAGCACTACAAGGGCAAGATCCTGCTGCCCAAGAGCTTTGTCACCGGCAACCACATCGACGAAGTCCAAGGCGTCTACGTGCCGTTTTGGCTCTACGGCGCCCGCGTGGACGGCGAAGTGCACTTTGACGCAACCAACGAGACCGTAACCGAGGAATCCGACCGCACCGTCACGACCACCGACCACTACGATGCCTACCGCAAGGGAAACATCTCGTTTAAGCGCGTGCCCGTCGACGGATCGTCCAAGATGCCCGA
The DNA here is from genome assembly GCA_036304725.1 of Collinsella sp. Lineage (GTDB taxonomy): Bacteria > Actinomycetota > Coriobacteriia > Coriobacteriales > Coriobacteriaceae > Collinsella. The sequence goes on from JAXIYC010000016.1 coordinate 9,568, forward strand.
CGGCCACATGGACGCCATCGAGCCGTTTGACTACGACGCGCTGCGCCCGTTCTCGGTCGCCTATATGCCCGGCTACATCGCCAACCGTTACGACGAGGACTGCGAGACCTGCAAGGCGCGCGCCGAGCGCCGCATGGAAGAAAGCACGATCTCGACCCTGCGCGAGACCGTCGTCGATGAATACGACGATGCCACGGTCGAAAGCAAGCAGCTCGACTACACCTGGGAAGACAGCGACTACGCCCTGTTCCCCGTCTGGATGCTCTCCACCTCGTGGAACGGCAAGAGCTACCTGTTTGCCATGAACGGCCAGACCGGCCGCTTGGTCGGCGAGCTCCCCTGCTCCAAGCCCAAGCTCGCCATCGCCTCGGTGCTGTTCTTTATGATCGGATTTATCCTCTCCCAGATTCTCTTTATGGGGGAATACGCCTTCGATCCGGATTACCTCACCTTTGACATCGAGGGCATCCTCATCAACATCATCGCGCCGCTGATCATCGTGATTATCGGAGACGTGCTACTGGTAGGCCAGCTCAAGACGGCCAACGAAGCAACCTGTGCCGATGAGTATTGTGGCGAGCTCGACCTGACCGAGAAACACGACACCTTCAGCCACACCGAGACCACCGTTGTCATGAAAGACGACAAGGACGACTAAGCAATCCAACCAATACCACCCGGCCTTTGACGAGAAAGGAAGATCACCATGGGACTCTTGAAAGCTGGATTGGGAGCTGCCGGCGGCGTCATGGCCGACCAGTGGAAGGAATTTATCTACTGCGAATCGATGCCTGCTGACGTCTTGGCCTGCAAGGGCAGCAAACGTACCGGTGGCCGCAGCTCCAACACGCGCGGCGAGGACAACGTCATCTCCAACGGCTCGGTCATCGCCGTCAACGACGGACAGGGCATGCTCGTGGTGCAAAACGGCAAGATCATCGAAGTCGCGCTGGAGCCCGGTGAGTTCGTCTTCGATACCGGCAGCGAGCCGAGCGTCTTTAGCGGCAACCTGGGCGATTCCATCAAGGAGACCTTCGCCAATATCGGCAGCCGCTTTACCTTTGGCGGCGACGCGGGCAAGGACCAGCGTGTCTACTTCATCAACACCAAGGAGATCATCGGCAACAAGTACGGCACCGCCTCGCCCGTGCCCTTCCGCGTGGTCGATAACAACATCGGTCTGGACGTCGACATCTCCGTGCGCTGCAACGGCGAGTATTCGTACCGCATCACCAATCCGCTGCTGTTCTACACCAACGTGTGCGGCAACGTGACCGATAGCTACACGCGCGACAAAATCGACAGCCAGCTTAAGTCCGAGCTGCTCACCGCCCTGCAGCCCGCCTTTGCCAAGATCTCGGAGATGGGCATCCGCTACAGCGCCATCCCCGGCCACACCACCGAGCTCGCCCGCGCGCTCAACGAGGTCCTCTCTGCCGACTGGCGTGACCTGCGCGGCGTTGAGATCGTAAGCTTTGGCGTCAACTCCATCGCCGCCTCGCAAGAAGACGAGCAGATGATCAAGGACCTGCAGAAAGCCGCGGTCATGCGCGATCCCACCATGGCGGCAGCCAACATCGCCAGCGCCCAGAGCGATGCGATGCGCGCGGCAGCCGCCAACCCCAACGGCGCGATGGCAGGCTTTATGGGCATGGGCATGGCAGGTGGCATGGGCGGCATGAACGCCAGCCAGCTGTTCGCCGCCGGCCAGGCACAGCAGCAGGCCGCCCCGCAGCCGGCTCCGGCTCCCGCCCCCGCACCGGCTCCCGCCGCCGCACCTGCGGCCGGCACGTGGACTTGCAGCTGCGGCGCCACCAACACCGGCAAGTTCTGCTCCGAGTGCGGCAGTCCCGCACCCGCCCCGGCACCGGCAAAGTGGTTCTGCCCCAACTGCGGCAGCGAAAACGGCGGCAAGTTCTGCAGCAACTGCGGAACGCCCCGGCCCTAGCCCCTCTATCTGGTAATTGGCGGGGGATCCGCCACCCCCGCATTTGCTTCTATGGGTTTCGTTCGATAAAGGAGGACACCATGAAGACAACGTTCAAAAAGTCCGTACTCGCATTTCTGACATGCGTCCTGGCGCTCGCCTTTGCCCTGACGGGCTGCAGCGGCGGCGGCAAGGACCCCAAGGCCAACTTCGTCGGCAGCTGGCAGTACTCGGGTGGAACCTTGGATGGCGAAGAGCTCACCGATGAGTACATGGATATGCTCAAGGAGTGGGGCCTCAACTGCGTCCTGATCCTCGACGAGGACGGCACAGGCGTCCTCGATATGTTCCTTGAGGTCGCCGACCTGAAATGGGAGGCCAAGGACGCCACCACCGTAACGATTACCGCCGAAGATGAGTCGCACGACCTGAAGCTCAAGGACGACAAGCTCGTCCTCGAGGTGGATGGCGACAAGCTTATCTTTACGAAGTCCGACAAGGATCTGTCCGGTACGGTGAAGAAGGATCGCGAGGCGGCCGAGAAGGAAGAGGAGATCGATAAGGCCGTCGAAGACGACGATGTCCAGAGCGTCGAAATCTCCCCCGCCGTCACCGTCGCCGATGACGATCTGTGCACCATCACCATCACCGAGAAGTTCAAGGACGACTGGGGCGACATCGGCTTTGTCGTCAACATCACCAACAAGAGCGACAAGGACCTGACCTTCTACGCTCCCAGCGGTAAGACCAATGTCAACGGCACCATGAAGGAACCCTGGTTCTCGGCTAACCTGATGCCCGGCACCAGCGCCACCGAGGAATTCACGTTCTCGAGCGGCGAGCTTGACAGCCTTGACGACCTGGTCAACACGACCATCGGCATCGACGCCTACCTGACCGATTCCTACGAGGACGTCGCCTCCTACAGCGCAACCATCGCGTAGCGACAGACACCGATAGCCGCGGATTGGCGGACATATCCGCGCACATGCCAGGCGGGGCCGCAGGAGCTGATCCTGCGGCCCCGTCGTTTTTGTGCCGATGCGTAACGAGCGTTAGCGCTCCATGTTGGGAACGATGCTGCCCTCCGTTACTGCGTGCACGGCTAGGCGCATGATGTTGTCGTAGCCGGTCTTATTGAGAATCTCCGAGATGCGGCGTTTGATGGTGCCCTCGCTCATAAACAGCTCGGCCGCAATCTCGCGGCGGCTCTTACCCTCGCAAGCAAGGCGCAAGATCGACAACTCGACATCGTCGAGTGCCGCCGTGCCCGAAAAAATGCTCTCGGGCGGCTTGGGAAACGTGCAATAGCCCGCCAGCGTAGAGCGCATCACGGCGAACAGCTCGCCGATACCGACGTTCTTGTACACAAAGCTATCGACGCCCGCCTCGCGAGCCTGATCGACAAAGGTGATCTCGGGCATACCCGTCATGATAATGACGCGGCACTCGGGCAGTTGTTCTTTGATGCGCGCCGCCGCCACGATGCCGTTTGAATCGTGTTCGGTGCACACGTCCATCAGTATCATGTCCGGGCGCTCCTTGAGCGCGACACCCAAGGCCTCGGAAGCATCGGCAATGGCGGAAACAACGGTCATATCGGGCTGGTCGCCAACGGAGCGCGCCAGGCTCTCGCGCAAGATAGCCTGGTCTTCGACGATAAGGACGCGAATCATGAGTTTCTCCTTTGAGCTGTGGCGCTGGCGTTGAGCGGGATGGACACCGCAAGCGTAAAGGGCGGGGCGGCATGGATTTCCATGCAGCCGCCCAGATCTTGCGCGACATGCCTCATACCTGGAATACCCGTTCCCTCGCGATACGATACGGGTGCAGGCGCGCCGTCGTTAGAAACGGTCATCCGCGCAACAGCGCTGCCTTCCGACGTCTCCCGCCACAGGCGCACATGGACCCGATGGGCCTGTGCATGCTTGGTGGCATTGGTCGAGGCTTCGCGGATAATCTGCAGAAAGGCTGCGGCGACACGCGCGTCCTCAGGCAGCTCGCCCTCCACATCGATCTGCACGCTCACCAGGCCAAAGGCATGGACGATATCGCCCAGTTGCTCTGTCGGTTCGGTGTCGCCCCCACTGCGCAGATCGGCAGCGATTGAGCGCAGCAGCGGGTCGATCTGCTCGAGTGACTCGTCATCCAGGCGCCCCTCCTCCAGATAACGATGGAGGATGGACAGGCGCTGCCCGATCACGTCGTGCACGCGAGCGCGCATACGCAGATAGGCCGCATTATCAGCAACTTTTTTGACTTCTTCGATCTGGGCTTGGAGCTCTTGGCCCGCAAGCTCAAGCAGGTGGTTGGCTTGCGCCAGGCGATCATGAGCATGCGCATACTCTGTTACATCCAGGCCGATAATGCGCTCAAAGAGGCGGCCCGAAACCATAACGTCATCGTGCACAAACAAGCGAATCTCGGCGGGAGAAACCTCGACCACCGCCCGCGCCTCACCAAAGCGGTCCAGATTAATCCGCACACGGTTCTGGCTGCTTTCGGGCATTTGCATGCTGAGTTTGCGCAGGTCGTTCCATGTGCCGCTCATATCGCCTAGGTCGGTGGGCATATGAAGTTCCACCAGGTTTCTGCGCATGCAGCGGTTCATGAGCAGCGGACGGCCCCTCGGGTCCAGATACAGGATGCCCACGGGAATCACGTTGATGGTCTCGATCGTCGAGAACGCGGTGATATCCTCCTGGCGGTTACGGACGTCCATCAAGAGCGCCGCGATGGAACGGAACAGGAAGAACGCTCCCTCTGCGATAAGGACAACGGTCCACGCCGAGCCCATGGCAAAAACCACCGGCGGTGTAACGGCGACAACAAGCAGCAGCTCGACCAGCATGACGGGGCGACGATAGCGCACCATAAGCACCACGCCATAGGCAAAGATTGCGGCATTGAGCCACAGCACTCCGCCCATTGCCCTGGCACAAACGTCAAGCGGCGCCACCAGATACGAGCCAGACGACGCGAACAAGATAAGCGCCGAAACCACCAGGTGAACCACGAGGCTCGCCTCGTAGGCGCAAATCACCTTACGGTTATAGGACGAGCGGCGCGATGAGATGAGCGGGACGTGGATCGTCTGCAGACACGCAGCCAGGGCAAAGACAACATCGAGCGCAACGATTTGGGGAAGGATGAGCGAAATCTGCATCGTCACTCACCCGCCCTCGGCATCAACACGATCATACGCAACTGGCCGGGTTCGCCCTCAAGGCGGTATGCCACGTTGCGCCTTTGCAGAGCGCTTTCGAGCTCTTGCGCAGCGGGCGTCTGCGAAAGATCTGCATCATCGTTGGAAAAAAGCGTGGCGCGCAGCTCGACACTGCATCGGTCATGGTCGCCCAAGTGATACATAAGCGCCGGATGGTCGGTGGTGTAGGCAAAAAACGCAAAGTCATACACGCAGTCGTACAGGGCGCTTACCGTACTGGCGTGCATCGGGCGCCGTATGGCGATAATCGAGGCGCAATCGATATCGATGGTGCGCAGGTCGCTTGCGAGCTCGTTGGCAATGAGCTGAATGCGGTCGCGATCAAAACCGCTCTCCCCGTGCTGTGCCAACGTGAGCGACCCCTTGCGCTTGCAATAGGCGACGAGCATCTTGGCGCGCTGCAGCATGCGGTAGCGCTCGTGCGAAGACGCTTCGTCGGTCAACGGCGGCAGCGAGCTCAGCAGGTCGTACATCCCTTCGAGCGCGCGGGCAAGCGCTTGATCCACGTCTTGGACCAGCAGGGTCTCGGCCTCTTGATCTGCCAAATGCGTCTTAAGGTCGTAGTCGGCGGCGAGCAGCTCGTTTTGACGCTGCAACTCCATGCGACGATGTGCCAGTTCACGGTTAAGCTCGTTGAGCTCCGACACGTCTTGGGCAAGCAGGGCCGATCCGCCCAGCAGTGGGAAGGCACGGTACATTACATCGGGATCGGACGCCACGGCAAAGGCATGGGCGCGGCCGTGCTCCTGGACCCGCAACTCCTCGCGCACGCCCACCGGCATTGGCTTTGACACTGGCGTGGCATAGACTTCCTGCAGGTCGCGCGTTATAACCTTAAGATCGAGCGGCAGGGTGTCGAAAATGTTGGCAATGCCGTGGTACGACGGAATGACGCCGCAATCGAGGCAAATCTCGAGCGTCACCACGCACAGCACGCAATAGACGAGCGAAAAGTTGAGCTTCCATGCCCAAGGCACGCGCAGGGCGTACGAAATGGCAAAGAACGCGCCGCCCAGCAGCACGAGTGCCGCCGTGCCCGAAAAACGTTGGATACGATAGGACGAGGAGCGCCCCACCAAAATGAAAAAGGCCACGAAGTTAAAGGCCGTCCATATCAGAACGGCAAAATAGCCCCAGCCGTACGTGTAATCGTTGCTCCAGGTTTCGCTCGAGCGATCGAAATGAAAGACCTGTTGGTGAAAATCGTTGGTGAGCACAAACCCAATAAGCAGGATGGCCGCGATCCACAAGGCCGTACGGTAGCGGCGACCCGCACGATGTTGTTCCAACCCCGCAAGGCGCAGGCCGCACAGCTGGTAGAGGAGCGGAATGAGCGTCATGGGCACGTAGTACAGGTACCACAGCACGGTGGCATAGAACGGCGTGAACGACTTGTACTTGAGGATGACCTCGATCATCCACAGGGCGCTAATGGTGGCAACGGCAACGAGGCGTCGGCGCAGCACATAGTCCAGACAGCGCAGGTAGACCAGCACGCCCCAGATTGAGAACGCGACGGCAGCGACAAGCAGCGGAATCGAGCTCGAATGGATAAGCCCGTCCACGACCTCTTTGGACACCTCGCTATAGATGGGCACGGTGTTGGAGAGCTTGGGGTCGGAAGCGAATAACGCCGGCAAGACCGCCAAAAGCAGAAGAAACAGTGCGGTTATGACGCCGGCAATGACGAAGGCGCGGCGACGGTACACCAGGTGCGTTATGCCAACGAGGAATCGCGGCATGGCGAAGAGCCTGCCGCCCCTGGGATCCGCCACCGGCGCGGATCGGGCGGCCGCATGGCCGATATGTCGCTCGCGGGTACCCATAGTGCTTTTAGTGTACCGACAGGCGGGCTCAAAAAACGGGCCGCATGTCCCAAAATCCGTAGACGGCAAAGCGCCCGACGAGCACAAACTGCTCGCCGGGCGCTTTGGTTAGGAGACTATGATTGCCGGGAAAGCCTAGGACAGGTCTGTAAGATTTGAGTCTAGGGTTTTCCAGGTGCCGTAGATTGGGTCGAATGGGGAGCGCCGCGTACTTAAGGTACGCAAGCGACGAATGAGGCCCAAGGTACGGTGGCTGGGAAAGCCTAGGCCAGATCTTCGCCGTTGGAAGCGATTACCTTCTTGTACCAGTCGAAGCTCTTCTTCTTGGAGCGCTTGAGGGTACCGTTGCCGGCGTCGTCGCGGTCGACGTAGATGAAGCCGTAGCGCTTGGACATCTCGCCCGTGCCGGCCGAGACCAGGTCGATCGGACCCCAGGTGGTGTAACCCAGCAGGTCGACACCGTCCTCGGTCACCGCGTCGCGCATCGCGGCGATGTGCTGGCGCAGGTAATCGATGCGGTAATCGTCGTTGATGGAGCCGTCCTCCTCAACAACGTCCTTGGCGCCCAGACCATTCTCGACCACGAACAGCGGCTTCTGATAGCGGTCGTACAGGTCGTTGAGGGTAATGCGGAAGCCTAGCGGATCGATGGCCCAGCCCCACTGGCTCTGCTGCAGGTAGGGGTTCTTGGCACCGGCGAAGGCGTTGCCCTGGGTCTTCTCGACGTCGGGATTGTCAGCGCCCGCGGAGCAGCGGGTGCTGTAGTAGCTAAAGCTGATGAAGTCGACGGTGTTGTCGGCCAGGATCTCGCGGTCCTCGTCGGTCATGCCCACATCGATGCCCAAGCGCTCGAGCTTCTTGACGGCATAGGCCGGGTAATAGCCACGGCTCTGGACGTCGACGAAGAAGTAGTTGTCCTGGTTGTCGAGCTGGGCCTGGCGCACATCGCCCGGGCGACAGCTGTAGGGGTAGTAGGTGCCGGCAGCGAGCATGCAGCCAATCTTGACCTCGGGGTCGATCTCGTGGGCGATCTTGGTGGCCCAAGCGCTGGCGACGAGCTCGTTGTGGGCGGCCAGATACTCGACGGCCTCCCTGTTCTCGCCCTCCTCAAAAACCAGGCCGGCACCCATAAACGGCAGGTGCAGGATCATGTTGATCTCGTTAAAGGTGAGCCAATACTTCACCAGGCCCTTGTAGCGGGTGAAGATCGTAGTCGCAAGGTTCTTGTAGAAGTCGATGAGCTTGCGGTTGCGCCAGCCGCCGTATTCCTTGATGAGGTGAATCGGGCAGTCGAAGTGCGTGATGGTCACGAGCGGCTCGATGCCGTACTTTTGGCACTCGCGGAACACATCTTCATAGAAAGCCAGGCCGGCCTCGTTGGGCTCAGCCTCGTCACCGTTGGGGAAGATGCGGGTCCATGCCAGGCTCATGCGGAAGGTCTTAAAGCCCATCTCGGCGAAGAGGGCGATGTCCTCCTTGTAGTGATGGTAGAAATCGATGCCGGTCTGCGCGGGATAGTAGTAGCCATCCTCGAAGTCGAGCATCTTACGCTGGCCGGAGACTACCGCGTAGCGCTCAGCGCCGTGCGGCGCCACGTCCACGTTAGCCAAGCCGCGACCGTCCACGTCGTAGGCACCCTCGCACTGGTTGGCAGCCGTCGCGCCGCCCCACAGGAAGTCTTTACGGAAAGCCATACATCGATCCTTTCACACGCTGTTTGTCATAGGCTCAGTATCTCTATAAACGGCACGTCGCTCAACGGCAACGGCGCAGGTCGACACTTCTTTTCGCTCCCGCATATCGGCAGACGGTGCGCTCCTGACACTTTTTGATACCTCGCGTGCACGAAAAAGCACCCGCCCACACGCCGCGAACGTCAAGTGAGTAGACTTTTTGGCAAAACTCAACCAGACCCGCCTTTGACGCCATCAAAACCGCAGGTAGCTTACCTGGCATGTTCCGGCGTGGTCAGACTAAGCCAAAAAGTCTACTCACTTGCAAAAAAGGGCGCCTCCACAACAGCGAAGGTGCCCTCGGGTGGCAGACCATTTGACTGAATAGGAAAGAAAGGAAAAAATAGGAAAGAAAGGAAAGGAGACTTATGACTGAAACCATCTTCTCCCCCTCATTTGGAAATCGCCCATCCCATCTCGTCGGGCGCGAAACTGTAATTTCGACATTTATATCCGGCCTTGAGCAGGAACCGGGCAATCGCGACCGAGCCATGCTCATGCTTGGACAGCGAGGCAGCGGCAAGACAGTTCTTCTGTGGGAACTTGCCGACCGCGCACGCAAGCTCGGCTTTGTTGTCGCCACGCCTACCGTAGCCTCCGAGGATATGCTCGAGCGCATTGTCGAGAAAATCCAAGAAGCAGGCAAACCTTACGTCAACAAACGCCGCCTTCCCAAACTCGCGAGCGGCAGCCTAAGTGTTTTCGGGCTCTCGGCAGGCCTCGAGTTCACACGAGACGTGCAGGAGACCAAGAGCTTTCAGTTCAAGCTCACGCAGCTCGCGCGCAAACTGACCGAGCAGGGGCACGGCATCCTCATCCTCATCGACGAGCTCCAAGCAAATTCACCCGAGATCAGACAGCTCGTCACCGCCTATCAAGAGCTGGTCGGCGAACGACTCAACGTCGCGCTCGTCATGGCGGGCCTTCCGGGAGCCGTCTGCGCAACACTCAATGACCGTGTGCTGACATTTCTCAACCGCGCTCGAAAGGTCACGCTCGAGCCACTTTCGGTCGGAGATGTCGATACCTATTACCAGCGGGCTTTCGATGAGCTCGGCCTTGATATTCCAAGCGATCTTCGCCTCCGTGCCGCTCGCGCAACCCAAGGCTCGCCCTATATGCTGCAACTCATCGGCTATAACATCGCCAATCGCTGCAGGACAGGCGAACGTGCGACGCAAGGGTTAATCGACGGAGCCATCGAGGCGTCGAAAGTCGATTTCGAAAACGATGTGTGCGAAACGACGCTCGCCGCGCTGTCAGACCAAGACGTCGCGTTTCTCTCCGCAATGACTGATGACGAAGACGCTGTGTCTCGCATTTCTGATGTTGCGAAGCGCATGTCAGTCACACCCGACTATGCGCAAAAGTATCGCCGGCGCCTCATCGACGCCGGCGTTATCGAGCAGGCGCGCCGCGGCTACGTGCGCTTCGCCGTCCCCTATATGGCCGATTACCTGCGCAGCCAGCTCTAGGCAACCACCGCAAAGGGGACAGGCACCTTTGTGGTGGGTTGGGCCCGCTTGTCTCGATCTGTAACAGTTAGGCCGTCAAAACCGGGCTTGGCGTTACAGATTGAGATTGTTCGGGCGGCCCCCGTGGTTCGTCTTGATCTGTAACAGATAGAGACGATTTAGCGCGCCAACTGTTACAGATTGAGACGGAAGACCCTAGTCCACGGTGATGTCGAGGTTCTTGCCGACGAGACCTACGTAGCCGCCCTCGGCAGCCTTGGGACTATCTGCGTGGCAGAGAACCCACTTGTCGGCCTTCCAGTAGCAGTAGCTATCACCGGCCGCGGGCATGTCGGCCGCAGCCTCGGGGCGCGGACCGTTGGTGCCGGCGGGCAGCGCAACCATCACCTGGAAGCCACCGTCGTCGACCATGCACGGCGTGTAGTGCAACGTGGTGGCGTAGACCTCGACGAGCGTGCCGGCGGGCGCGCGGAACGCCTTGACCTGCGCGGTGTCGAGCTTGCCGTCGACAATCTGCTCACGCTTGGCGAGCAGCAGAATAAAGTCGCGAGCACCCAGGTTGAACTCGCTCGCGCGGTGATACTCCAAGCAGTTGAGCTTCGTGTTGTGGCCGTTGCACCAGCCCAGCTGGAACGGACGGCCGCCATACATGAGCAGGCCGAGCGCATCGGCGCCCTCGACCTGCTCCAGCTCAGGCGCGGAGGCCACGTACTTGCTGCCCTCGGGGATGGGCGTTGCGGAGAGCGCCTCGACGAGCGGGGCGGTCAGGCTGGACGGGACGTCATCCCACACGCGGCCATAGGGTTTGAATTCGGGGTCGGTAACAGAGTAGATATGCATGTTCGTTCCTGTTCGTTTGTGTGATATTACGAACATTCTAGAACAATCACGCGCGGTTTTAAACGTCCGCCATGTCCGCTCAACAAAAAGGCACCCCCGCATAAGCGAAGGCGCCCAGTGAACTCATTTTGAGCGACGAAACCTTTACGCCTGCTGATAGTGCAGGTGTGCCTCATCGATATCGATCAGATCGCGGTCGAGATAGCGACGCGCGAGCCAATTTGCCATAGGGAGATTCTGGTCCAGGTAGTTACCGCACTCTTCGGGAGCGGCACCGGGGACATCGCCCTCGAAGCCAGCAACAAACTCGAACAACTCGCGCACGAGCGGCAAGATCTCCTCACTCGTCACCTCGCCAAACACAACCAGGTAAAAGCCCGTGCGGCAGCCCATAGGGCCAAAGTAGACAATACGGCTCGACCACTCGGCATGGTTGCGAAGGAACGTCGCGCCCAGATGCTCGATGGTGTGGCACTCGGCCGTGTTCATAACCGGTTCTTTGTTGGGCGTGGTCAAGCGCAGGTCAAAGGTGGTGACGGCGGCACCGGTCGCCGGATCGCGGTCGACGCGGCTCACATACACGCCGGGCTCAAGCAGCAGATGGTCAACGGAAAAACTCGCGATGCGCTCCATGGCAGATCCTCTCGGTAGTCAATTTGGGACAGGGCTCTTTTAGCTGGTCGCAACAATCCCACCCATGATAGCAGTCAAAAAAGCCCCGTCCCAAATGACTAAAAAAGGCTCTGTTAGACCAGGATTGACATGCCGACCTGCCGGCTAACTCGCCGTCTCCCCGTCGGGCGCCGGCATCTTGACCCTCATCTCGAACGGCATCCCGCCCTCCCGGACGAGCGCCCTGAGGAACGCGTTGACGGCGG
>JAXIYC010000017.1:0-34414 GCA_036304725.1 Collinsella sp.
CATGGGAAGGCTCGAGGCCTACCTCGTGTACTATCGTGAGGAGCGGATCAAGAAGTCCCTCGGGTGGCTGAGCCCGATGGAGTACCGCAGGAAGCTTGGATACGCCTAGGCGCGGTCCAAGAAATCGTCCGCACCCCCTTGGCAACAAAACCCCTGATAAATTGTTGGTAAAACTGTGGTCTGGTTGGGCTTCCCGCGATTTTCCCCGCACTTCCGAAAACAGGGGGTCAGATAGACCAGTAAACCGTACTATTTGCCTAAAAATACTCGTCGAGGAAGTTGTTGACTGTGCTCCAGTAGAGCTCGGGGTCAATTTGCGCGCTCTTGGCGTGGGTGGCGCCATGGATAGTGAGCTTTTGCTTGACCTTGCTGGCGCACACGTCGTAGTTTTGGTCGAGCATGCTGTACGGTACAAAGGTGTCCTGGTCGCCGTGGATAAACAGCATGGGAACCGTCGCGTGTTTGAGTTGCTCCACACTGCTCGCCTTATGAAAGCCGTAGCCCGCGCGCACGTTGCACACCAAGTTTGCTACATCGAGCAAGGGAAAGCTGGGCAGGCCAAACACGTCCTTGAGCTGCAGAGAAAACTCGTCCCAAACACTTGTATAACCGCAGTCCTCGATAATGCATTTCACGTTTGCGGGCAGAGGTTCCCCCGCGACGTTCATGGCGGTTGCCGCACCCATCGACTCGCCAAAGACCAGAATGCGCGCCTCGGGGTCAGCCTGAACGATTCGCTCGATCCATGCGACGACATCGAGTCGCTCGGGCCAGCCCATGCCGATATAGTCGCCGCCGGAGCGCTCGTGGGCGCGTGCGGCGGGTGCGAGTACGTTCATGCCGCGGTCGTGGAATCGCTTGACGTATCGGGCCATACCGATGGGCTCGTTGGTATATCCATGCAGGCAGACGGCGTAGTCGTGCGCGCTCTCCGACGCAGCAAAATACCAGGCGGCAAGCTCGGTTCCGTCGTTCGCGGTGAGGCTGCTGCTCTCGCGGTTTTCCTTAAACCACGCCCGTGCCTCGCCCTCCTCGGCGTCCATCTGCTCGCCCTTTTCGGCGTCCTTGCCATCCTGCATCATCTTCATGGTGTACGGCGCTTGGGGGTTCAGGGCAAAGTCAAACAAAAAGTTGCCGGCAAACCCCAGCAGCGCGACAACGAGCACCAGCGCAACGACGCCGGCTATCTTGAGCTTTCGATGGGAACGTGCGTTTTGAGACATAGAAGCTTTCCTATAAGATGTTAATACATCAACATTTAATGCAAGCGCATTATGGACGTTCGCCGTTGATGCGTCAACAGGCAAAGAATGGGTAAACAAAGGGTCGCGTATGGTGCAAATTTCGCACGTACCCAGACGCTTTGATATAGTGTTGAGAACTCTTTACGTTGGAGGATGTAACCGGCATGTCCGATTCGAGCGACAGTTCTAAGCCGCGACCCAAGACCGCGGCCGTTCCACACTACACGGTGGGTGAGGAGATCATGAACTCCGTCACCCATGGTGTCGGCTGCCTGCTGGGTATCGCGGGCCTGGTGCTCCTGATCGTATTCGCCGCCCTGCGCGGCGGAGGCCCGGCCCACATGGCCGCGGCGATTGTCTATGGCGTCAGCATTATCCTCGAATACCTAGCCTCCACGCTCTACCACGCGATTCAGCCCGCGCGCGCCAAGCGCGTGTTTCGCATCATCGATCACAGCTGCATCTACCTGCTCATAGCCGGCAGCTATACGCCGTTTTGCCTCATCACGCTCGCAAACGACGGCGGCGCTGTGCTGTTCTTTGCCGTATGGGCCATCGCCATCATCGGCATCGCCCTCGAGTGCTTCCTGCGCGAGCGCCAGCCGCATTGGGTAAGCGGCCTGGTCTATCTGCTGATGGGCTGGCTCGTTGTCTTTAAGCTGCCTGAACTTGTGGCGCTGCTCAACCCCGTGGCACTTGCCCTGCTCGCCGTCGGCGGCGTGTGCTACACCGCGGGCGTGCCGTTCTATATCGCCAAAAACGTGCGCTATCTTCACAGCGTGTTTCACCTGTGGGTACTCGCCGGCAGCATCTTCCAGTTCATGGCGGTGATTCTCTTCGTAATCTAGCGATCGCGCCTGTGCCCGCGGGCCCATCCAAGCGGCCGCCGGGCGCAACTGCCCTATCCGCCATCAACGTTTTAATCCGACGTCCCGAATCTTGGAGGTTCGAGAAACTCCCGATGGACATAACCATCTCCCTTATCACCACCCTCGTTTTGACCCTCATCAACGGCTACTTCTCTATGTCTGAGATGGCGCTCACCACGGCCAAGCGCGCCGTGCTGGAGCACGAGGCCGAGGAAGGCGACAAGCGCGCCGAGCGTGCCATTAAGCTGGCTGCCGACTCCGACCAGCTGCTCGCCACCATCCAGGTCGCCATCACGCTCGTGGGCTTCGCCTCGTCCGCCGTCGCCTCGACGAGTCTGTCCGACCCGCTCGCCACGTGGCTCATGAGCTTTGGCATCGCGCCGCTCTCCGCCATCGCACGCGGCCTGGCGCCGGTCATCATCACCGTCGCGGTCGCCTTCGTGTCCATCGTGATCGGCGAGCTCGTCCCCAAGCGCATCGGCCTGGCCAACGCCGAAGGCGTGTCCAAGCAGGTTGTGGGGCCGTTGTCGTTTTTCCAAAAGATCGCCCGTCCGCTCGTGTGGCTAACTGGTGCTTGCTCCGATGGCCTGGCCCGTATCCTGCGCATCAAGAGTGCCGACGACCGCCAGAACGTCTCGGAAGAAGAGATCAAGTACATGGTCTCGGAGCAGGACGACCTGCTCGACGAGGAAAAGCGCATGATCCACGAGATCTTCGACCTGGGCGACACCGTTGCCCGCGAGGTCATGGTGCCGCGCGTGGACACCACCATGTGCGAGGACGACGAGACGGTCGCCGACGTGCTGTCCACCATGCGCCAGACCGGCTTTAGCCGCATCCCCGTCTATCACGAGGATCCCGACAACGTCGCCGGCATCGCGCACATCAAGGACCTGATTCAGCCCGCGCTCGACGGCAAAAGCGACCAGCCCATCGCCGGCTTTTTGCGCGACGCCACCTTTGTGCCCGACACCAAGGACATCCTGCCGCTGCTGTCCGAGATGCAGACCTCGCACGACCAGATCGTGGTGGTCGTGGACGAGTACGGCGGCACGGCCGGCATTATCACTATCGAGGACATCGTCGAGGAGATCGTCGGCGAGATCGAGGACGAGTTCGACCCCGACAACAAGTATCTCACGCGCCTTTCGCGCCGCGAGTGGCTCGTTGATGGGCGTTTTTCGTGCGATGACGCGATTGAGCTTGGTTGGCCGCTTGAGGAAAGCGATGATTATGAGACCATCGCCGGCTGGATTTTGGAGCTTTGCGACTCGGTGCCCGACATCGGAGAGGTGTTTGAGGTTGCGGGGTACAAGTTTAAAGTGCAGTCGATGCGTGGCCAGCGCATCTCGCTCATTCGCGTGATCGCTCCGGCCGAAACCGATAAGAAGGATTCCGAGTCTTCGGTAGACGAGCCGACGACGTCGGGTGCGGGTTCCGCGAATCCGCACGACGGCGACGAGTAGGACAAGGAAGAGTAGGGGAGAGTTATGGCAGGCCTGTTTAACATCCTTAAGGTCACCGTCAGCGAGGACAAGATCTGCGCGCACGTGCTGGTGAACCCCGGCATGCCGCTCATGACCTCGGAGGATATCGAGGCTACGGCGCGCGTGTATTACCTGGTGCCGGCGATTGCCAAGCACCTGTGCCTGGGTGATTCCGGCCGCGAGTTCCAGGACTGCATGGGCCAGACCGAGCTTTGCCATCTGCTTGAGCATGTGACGGTCGAGCTCATGAACGAGACCGGTCTTGCCGGTAGCATCTCGTGCGGCCGCACGCGCGTAAGCGAGCACGACGAGCGCGTTTTTGAGGTTGAGCTTTCGTGTCCCGACGACGCGCTGGCCATCGGTGCGCTGTCTTCGGCCACCTTTATGATGGACTGGGCGTACCTGCACGCCGACCAGCCTGCCCCCGACGTGGAGGGCACGGTCGCGGGCCTGCGCAACCTGGTGCTGGGCATGCGCGCCGAGGCCGAGGGCAAGGATCCTCACGAGGCCGTCGCCGCTGCGAACGGCGAAGATGCTGCCGAGGACGAGGGCGCTGACGAGGGCGATGTGCCGGTCGACGCCGAGCCCGTTGCCGATGCGACCGCCGAGCCCGTTCCCACCGAGCCCCAGGGCGTCCCCAACTTTGACGACGAGCCCCAGGTGGCGATTGATACCGAGGGTGCGGTTGCCGAGAACCACGAGGCCTCCGCTGCCGTCTTTGGCGGTGCGGCGACGGTTCCGGCAGGACCTGCGCATGAGGGCGGCCTGCCGCTCGTGGACGGCGCCGGCGAGGACCCGGGTGCCACGGTGGCCATGCCGGCTATGCCTCAGGAGTAGGCCTACGCGTTTATCACCATCACGTACCTGCGCCTTTGCCGTACGCAGATGAGCGGAGCGGCAAGTGATGCGCTGCGGGTATAATGGACAGCATTCAAACGGTGGGCACCGACGTGCCCGCAGGAGAGGAATGATCATGGGTAAGACTTTCAGCTTTGTCTCCGGCGCACTTTTTGGCGCCGCTGCCGGCGCTATTGTCGGCGTTGCTCTGGCCCCGCGCTCGGGCGCCGAGACCCGCGCCATGGCTGCCGATATCGCCAACGACGCCTGGGACAATATGCGCGACACCTACGAGCACAGCGCCGAGGAGGCTCGTGCTGCGGTGAATGACTTTGGCCCGATGGTCGACGCCAAGACCGACGACCTGCGCGCCAAGGTCGACCTTGCCCGCGAGCGCATGGACCAGCTGCGCGAGCAGCTCAACGACGCCATTTCGGGCGGCAACGTGACGCCTGCCGCCGACGTCGTGGTCGAGAACGCCGTCGAGGCTGATACCGAGGCTGCGGAGCCCTCGACCGAGGCATAATGCGCGCCGGGGATTTTGTCGGCGCCAAGATCTATCGCAAGCCTACCGAGGACAAGCGCACCAAAAAGGACGGCACGCCGCGCAGCCCTAAAAAGCTCGGAAAGATTCACTTTCCGGTCTTTACCCCGGGCGGTACGCGCGTGGTCGGCTTTATGGTCCGCCAGTCCGATATCGCGGGCATGATCGAGCGTCCCGACCGATTCGTGGCGCTCGACGCCATTGGTGTCTACGAGGGCGCCATTGCGGTTGATGACGTCAAGGACACGTACGATGCCGCCGCCGCCAAGCGCCTCGACATCAACCTGGACGATTGCATCATCTGGGTCGGTATGGACGTGCGCACGGAATCGGGCGACGTCGTGGGCTATTGCTCGGATGTTGAGTTCAAGCCACGCTCGGGCATCGTGCAGGCATTCTATGTGACCGCCGGTGCTGCTTCGAGTGTTTTGGTTGGTGACACGCAGGTGCCGCCGACGATGCTGCGCGGCTACGAGAACGGCGCGATGGTCGTCTCGGACGAGGTCAAGTCGCTCGGGTATTCGGGCGGTGCGGCTGCCAAGGCCGCCGAGGCCAGCGTCGTGGTGGGCGACAAGGTCAAAAAGGGCGCCAAGGTGCTCGACGACAAGGGATCGGTTGCCGTGGACAAGGGCAGTCGCGCACTGGGCAAGCAGCTCGGCAAGACGCGCGGCATGTTCAAGGCCTTTAAGGACGAATACCAAAAGGCGAGCGGAGGCTCGTCAAAAGCTACAAAATAGCGACGTACCAAATGATGGGAGGCAAGCCGGAGACCTGTTGCTCCGGCTTGCTGTGTTTATGGGGGAGGGCACATGCGCCAAAACGGATCCAACTTAAACGGGCGTTCGGGTGCGCGTCCGACGGCGCGCCGCGACCTGGGGCAGCTGCCTAGCGGTCAGCGCAAGCGTCACCGTAAGCCCGGCGCGATGTATCTCAACCATAGCCGCGGCTTTAGCGATCGCAGCGCGCGCATCGGCAACAGCCGCACACCCCGTCGTTCGTCTCGCCTGCCCTATGCGCTCATCGCCGTGGGTTGCGCGCTCGTGCTGTTTATCGCTGCCGTCGTGGGCTACGTCAACCGCAGCGTGGACGTGGAGCTCAACGGCCAGAAGACCGCGGTGCGCGTGGGCTCTACGCTGCAGAATCTCATCGACGAACAGGATTTGACTGACACCTACGACGCAGGCGACCTGCTGGCCGTCGATGACAGTGTGCTCAAGCGCCATGGAGGCGAAAAGCTGTCGGTGAAGGTCGACGGCAAGCGCGTGAAGCAGGGCAAATGGGATAGCCGCGAACTCGAGGGTGGCGAGAAGGTGACGGTCAAGGATGGCCGTAACACCTACGAGAAACACGAGGTTCAGGCTACGGTTATCGAGCCCAAGCTCAAGGTCGAGGGCACGGGCGCTATCGAGTATGTGCAGACGTGGGGTGTCCAGGGCCGCTCCGAGGTGTGGGTTGGTGAGCAGTCGGGCAAGACGCAGGATCGCGGCGAGGTTGTGCCCGCCACCGATTGCGTTGTTGCGTGCGCCAGCGTGGCGCCCAAGGGCAACAAAAAGTACGTGGCGCTGACGTTTGACGAGGGTCCGAGCGGCGCCACCAAACAGATCTTGCAGGTGCTCAAGGAAAAGGGCGTCACCGCGACGTTCTTCCTTTCGGGCGATGCGGTCGAGGCCTCGCCTGCCACGGCCAAGGCGATTGTCGATGCCGGGTGCGAGATCGGATCCAACAGCTACAGCGACGATTCGCTCAAGGGTCAGGACCGTGAGGCGGTACGCGAACAGATCACGAAAGGCACCGATGCGATTAAGTCGGCGACCGGCGTGAAGACGATGCTACTGCGTGCTCCCTACGCTGCCTTTGACGAGCAAAACTGGATTGATGCGATGGACATGGTCTCCGCCGTGGTCTCGTGGAATATCGACTCGGGCGACTGGCTACTCAACGGTGCCGACGAGCAGGTCTCGACGGTGCTCGATTCGGTGACGCCGGGCAATATCGTGCTGCTCACCGATAGAGACGAATGCGCCGAGCAGACGCTCGAGGCGCTGCCGCAGATTATCGACGGCCTCATCGCCGACGGCTACAAGATCGTGACGCTCAGCGACCTGGTCAAGACGGACACGTCGCTGAGCAAAAAGCTCACCTCGCTGACGAAGGCCACCATGCCCAAGGACGCTGTGCTCCCCCAACTTGCCGAGGACAATGACACCACAGAGTAGTTATTGGGTAGTCATTTAAGAACGTCCCCAATGGCTATGTCACGGATACGTTAGCGTTTGGTATGCCTGCAATGTGCAGCGCATAAATTCGATGCCGCAGGGCGATGCTGATGCTATAGTTACTGCGGTTAATGAGGGTCAAGAGAAAGGTTACAGGTGAAATCCAAACCTCGACCATACAGTCGATGACCCCATGCAGGTGCTTTTTGCGCATGCACGGGGTGTAAGCGTCGAGCGGCGTGCCGCCCGCGCATGCGTATACATATCCAGAAGCCCCCGGACGTCGCACATGCGGCCGCGTTCGGAGGAATAATGATGGGGAGCACCATTGAATTATCTGAGTGAGATGCTCAAATTGCCGGTCTTGGACGTCGATGGCGAAAAGCTCGGCGTGGTCAACGATTTTGGCATTGCTACCGGCGAAGTTTTTCCGCACGTGACGTCGCTCGCGTTCCGCGGACCCGGCAAGACGCCGTTTATGATCAGCTGGCGCAAATGGGTCGACCGTATCGACGAGACGGGTGTACACCTTAAGACGTCGGCCACCGAAATCCGTTTTTCGTACCTGCAGCCGACCGAACTCTTGCTTGCCCGCGACGTGCTCAACAAGCAGATTGTCGACACGCAGGGCATGAAGGTCGTGCGCGTAAACGACATCAAGTTTTCCATGTCGGGCGAAAACCAGCTGCGCCTGCTGGGCGCCGAGGTCGGTGCTCGCGGTCTGCTACGCGCCATCAGCCCCGCGCTCGAGCATATCGTCGAAGGCTTTATGAAGCACCTGGGCAAGCCACTCAGTGAGGACATCATCGCCTGGTCCTACATGGACCTGCTCGACCGCTCGACCAAGAACATTCAACTCTCGGTGTCGCACAAGACGCTCGGCGAGCTGCACCCTGCCGACATCGCCGACATTATCGAGCAGCTCGACCCGCGCCTGCGTGCGCAGGTGTTTGCACAGCTCGATACTGCCCAGGCCGCCGAGGCCATCTCGGAGTTCGATGACGACGAGCTTATGACCGAGATGCTCGAGGGTCTGTCCGACACCGACGCATCGTCGATGCTAGCCATGATGGACCCGGACGATGCAGCCGATCTGATCGACGAGCTCGATTACGAGAAGGCCGAGAAGCTCCTGCGCCTGATGGGCGTCAAGGAGGAGAAGGCGATTCGTAACCTGCTGGGGTATGAGGACAACACCGCCGGCCGCATCATGACCTCGGAGTTTGTCTCCCTGCCCGCCACGGCAACGGTCGGTGACGCCATCGAGGCGATTCGCGAGCTCGACGAGGACTTCGAGAGCGTCTACTACGTCTATACCGAGGATCCGAGCGGCATGCTGACCGGCGTGCTTTCGCTGCGCACGCTGATCGTAGCCGACCGCGACGCCACGCTGGGTCAGCTGGCCTATCGCGACCTGGTCTATGTGTCGCCCGACGAGGACCAGGAAGACGTGACGGACGAGATGACCAAGTACGACCTGGTTGCCATCCCTGTCTGCGACGAGAACCGTCATATCCTGGGTATCGTGACCTTCGACGACGCCATGGACGTTATTGCCGAGGAGCATCAGGAGGACCTGCAGATCGCCGGTGTCGGCTCGGGCGATAGCGCGTCGGACGACTCGACGAACGTGCTCAGCTGGTTTGTGCATCGCCAGTACTGGGTTGTCGTGTGGGGCATTGCCTCGTGCATCATGGCAACGGTGCTGGGGACGGCGCTCGGCTCCGCGCATCTGGTGGTGTTCCCCATGTGCGCCATGCCGCTCGTGCTGCTTGCTGCCTCGCGCATGGTGTCGTTCGTCAAGAACTACTTCTTGGAGTATGACGGTCACGACGACGAGCCCAAGCCGTATCTGGGGTTCTTCTTCCAGAGCACGGGCATGGGCCTGATTCTGTCACTCGTGACCTACCTGTGCGCCCAGCTGGTGCGCACCGCCGCGTTCCCCGATGCGCCCATGTTTGAGGAGCAACTCTTTACCGGGTCCTTTAATATCGCTGCCATCATTTGCCTGGTTGGCAACATGAGCGCCGTGATTTACCTGATGGTGCTGTTCTGGCGTGACGAGCATGACCTCAACACGTCGGGCACCGCCATGAACGTTATTGCCGTCATGATCTCGTGCGTAGCGTACTGCGCCGCTGCGGTGCTGCTCACCATGTCGGTCATTGGTTAGGTGGTCGCGTGCAAAATACCAAGCAAAAGTCGGGCACCAAGCAAAAGTTGACCATCGCGGCCATCTTTGGCGCTATGGGTCCCGGTCTGCTGGCGGCGCTTTCGGGCAATGACGCCGGCGGCATTGCAACGTATTCCAGCGCGGGCGCCAGCTATGGCTACAAGATGCTCTGGATGCTTCCCGTCATGACTGTGCTGCTCATCGTGACGCAGGAGACCGCGGCGCGCTGCGGCTGCGTCACGGGCAAGGGCCTGGCATCGCTCATCCGCGAGCGCTTTGGCGTGCGCAAGAGTGTACTTGCTATGGCGGCGCTGTTGATCGCCAACACGGCTGTGACCATTTCGGAGTTTGCGGGTATCGCCAGCGGCCTTGCTCTCTTTGGCGTGCCGGCGAGCATCTCGGTGCCGTTGGTGGCGCTGCTGGTGTGGATGCTTACCATGTCGGGTAGTTTCCAGCGCATCGAGAAGATTCTGCTGCTGGTAAGCTGCGTCTTCGTGACCTATATTGTCGCCGCGTTTATGGCTGGCCCCAACTGGGGTGAGGTCGCGGTCGACCTGGTCGTGCCTAACATTCAAAATGACCCCAGCTACGTGTCGCTCGTGGTCGCAACGATCGGTACCACCATCGCGCCGTGGATGATTTTCTTGGCGCAGAACAACGTGGTCGATAAGAACGCGGGCGAGGACGATATCGTGCTGCAGCGCATCGATACCGTGAGCGGCTCGCTTGCCGCTGATGTCATTGCCGGCTTTATTATCATCACGACCGGTACGGTGTTGTTCCCGGCGGGCATTCAGATTAGCGATGCTGCCGATGCTGCCCGTGCGCTGGAGCCTATTGCGGGTCAGTGGTCCACGGTACTGTTTGCCTCGGGCCTGGTCGCGGCGAGCTTCTTGGCTGCCTGCGTGCTGCCGGGCGTTACGTCGAGCGCTATCTGCGAGGCATTTGGCTGGGAGCGCGGTGCCGACCGCAGCTGGGACGAGGCCCCGGTCTATCGCGGCATCATTACGGCCATCATCGGTATCTCGGCCGTGCTGGTGCTTATGCCCGGCGTCGATCTGTTCCAGATTATGATGACCTCACAGGTCATCAATGGTGTGCTGTTGCCCGTGGTTCTGGTGTTCCAGGTGGTTATCGCAGCCGACCGTCACATTATGGGTGCCAACCGCAACGGCCGCGTGTGGAATGTGCTCACTTGGGCGACTATCGGTGTGATTACGGTGCTCACGGTCGTCATGTTTGTTCTGCAGGCGATGGGCTACAGCGCTTAGCGCCTCTTTTGGACTCCAAACAGGCCGCAGCGATGGGCTACGGCCTGTTTTTGTCTGCTATAGGGTGTTAGTTATATGGCAGTGGGCAATAAATGCCAAATATGAGTACTGTTGCTAAGTGAATAGCATTTACATTCAAGAAGATAATAAACATAACCTATAGTATGTTCATTAAAATTGGCTCCAATACGCCTTAAACCAGTCAGGTTGGCTGCTTTAGGGGGTTGTAGGGGTCGCTCGGACGTCATTTTGGGTGGTTTTGCCTGCTACTAAAATGGTAACAGTACTCATATTTGCCCTTTTTTGCCCACAGACCTTTGAGGGTGCGGCGAAAAGGGCTTGTTTTGATTGTTTGGGGCAGGCACGAGGCGCGGAAACGATGTCTGGAGCGACGGAGCGGCCTGGAATTCATCCGTAGAGGTCTTCATTGGCTGCGCCAGGAGTGTCCCTAGGTACCGGCACATAAGGAACGTCCCTAACTGCCGGAGGGGGTGCCTGCCGTGGCAGGCACCCCCTCCGGATGTGGGAAGTTTGCGCTGCAGGTTACTTGTCGGTGCCCAGCTTGTGCGGCTTGAGAGCGAGCGCATTGACGAGCGCGTCGGTGGCAGACTTGACGGCCGCCGGCTGCGGATCGTTGACGTGATCCTCGGGATGCACGGGCAGGTCCTTCTTGACTGCATCGTGGATCAAGTTGAGGTACTCAGTCACGCCAGTGGTCGACAGGTGCGTGCCATCGCCATCGAACAGGTCGTTGCGGTTGGCACTGTATCCGTACCAGTCGATAACGCGCACGTTCTTGTAGCGCGTAGCAGCGTTGGCGATGGCCTGGTTGGTAGAGCCAACCCACGGCTGCGGGCTGCGCGTGTTCACAAACACCACAATACGCTTATCTCCTGCATCGGTCATGATGGCGTCGATCTGGTCGTCGGTTACCAAGCCGTTGGTGCCCAGTGCAAAGACCACGATCTTGCCGGCAAGGTTCTGTTGGAGATAGCCCTCAAATGTCGCGCGGCCCGCATCAAACTGGCGGCCCTTTTCGGCATCGATGTGACTGTGGGGGAACA
Source organism: Collinsella sp. (assembly GCA_036304725.1). Classification (GTDB taxonomy): domain Bacteria; phylum Actinomycetota; class Coriobacteriia; order Coriobacteriales; family Coriobacteriaceae; genus Collinsella. The sequence goes on from JAXIYC010000017.1 coordinate 11,706, forward strand.
CGCCGTCAAAGGAATCAACGGCGCGCAGCGACACGGAGTCACCGATCATCAGCAGGTCGTAGGAGCCATCGGGGAAGCCGTCGTTGTCCTTGTCGGTGTCGTCGGCTGCCTGTTGATCCGTTGGCGCGGTGTTTTTGGCTTCCTTGTTGAGGACTTCGGCGCCCTCACCGCTCAGTGCGGAGGTCTCCGGCACAAAGATCAGGCCGCCCAGCGCGATAACAAGCACGATGCTGCAAGTGGCGCACACGGGAATATGCGCGCGTGCCCAGTTGGCGGGCGTGGTGGTGCCGTCGCGGAACTCGGATACGGTGCGCCCAAAGGCGCCCTTTCTAAACGGCGTCTCGATAAAGCGATATGAGCATTCGGCTACGGCGACCACCAACAACACCTGCAAAATGTACTGCCACCACGGCGTATCGTTGATGTTGGCGACCGGGTTCATGAGCAACAGTAGCGGATAGTGCCACAGGTAGATGCTGTACGAGCGCTTGCCAACCCACACAAGCGGCTCGGCGGACAGTGCGCGGGCAACCATTCCCTGGGGTTGCACGCAGGCCGCGATGACCATGAGCGTGAGGATGGAGCATAACAGCGTGCCGCCGCGATACTGGAACGCGGTGTAGCCGTTGGTGAGCGCGACCATGGCGGCAAGGCCAACCAGACCCACGACGCCCAGCACATCGATGGATGCGGGCGAGGACCAAAAGCGCACGAGGGCGCTCGGCTGTGCCGGGACGGTCTCGGCTGCGCCGTCGGTCGTAGCGTCATGCTTGCCCTCGGCGTTCTTGCCGTGCTTGGCGGCGCCAGCCAGGCGATTGAGCCCCAAACGACGAGCGAGACGCACCGGCGCCAGGTCGCGATCGGGGATAAAGGCCATCCAGGCGCCCAGCAGCAGCGAGAACACGCGGGTGTCGGTGCCGTAGTACACGCGGCTGGGGTCGGCGGCGGGGTTATAGAGCAGCATCATGGCGATGGCGGAGACAGCAGCCAGGCCCAGAACCATGCGGCGCGTGTTGGGCTTGCTCATGTGCATGGATACCATAGCGAGCAGCAGCGGGGGCCAAACCAGGTAGAACTGTTCCTCGATGGCGAGCGACCAAAAGTGCGTAAGCGGCGAGGGGTCGCCCAGGGCGTTGAAGTACGAGACGTTTTGGGCAATCTGCCACCAGTTGTTAAAGAACAGCAGCGACGGCAGAACGTCGGGACGCATCTTGGTGAGCATGACGTGGTTAAAGATGGTGCACAGCGCGCAGGTCACGAACACTACCGTTACCACGGCGGGGACCAGGCGACGGATGCGGCGAATCCAGAAGCTCTTAAGGTCGATGCGGCCGGTCTTAGCGACTTCGTTGAGCAGCAAGCGCGTGATCAGATAGCCCGAAAGCACAAAGAAGATCGTGACGCCAAGCAGGCCGCCCTGAGCCCACGTGAGGTTGAGGTGATAGAGCACCACCGCGACGACGGCAAGCGTGCGCAGGCCGTCGAGCGCAGGGATGTAGCGGGACTTGGGGCGAGCAGGCGTCTGCTCCGCGGCGGGAGTGTTGGCGCGGCCCGCGTTGTTGGCAGAAGCGCGATGGGGGCTTGCGGTGCGTCGCGGCTCGTTGGCACGGCGCTCGCCCTTCACGCGTTCGTGCGGCGCCGGCTCGTTGCCCGTGCGGCGTCGACCGCGCGAGCCCGATTGCGAGAATTGTTCCATAAAACATCATCCAATGACGAGAATAATCAGCACGTATTCATTGTAGCTGCCTGCCCCTGTGAATGCTTGCTGCTGGCGCAAGCTCAAGCGCGCGTCCACATCAAAGTGGACTAAAGTTATAGGGGGTGCGAGAGTGCACAATCGTTGGTCGACGGTGGGCGCAAAGCCTGAAGGCGAGGAGGTTTCCATGGCGGATCACAGCATCGTTGCGGTGTTCGGCAGCATGAACATGGACCTTTCGGTGGCGTGCGAGCGCATGCCGCGCGCGGGCGAGACGGTCGATGGCAGCGGTTTTATCACCAACGCCGGCGGTAAGGGAGCCAATCAGGCCGTTGCCGCTGCGCGCATGGGTGCGCGCACGTGCATGATCGGCGCTGTTGGGCGCGATACCTTTGGCGATGCGCTCGTGGCAGGGCTCCAGGATGCCGGCGTGGGCGTTGAGTTTGTGGCGCGTCGCGATGACGTGGAGACCGGTACCGCGACTATCATTCGCTGCGAGAGCGACAACCGCATCGTGCTGTCGCCGGGCGCCAACCATGCGCTTGCGGGCGAGGACGTTGCCCGCGCACTGAGGCGCTTGGTGGCCGACGAGCTCGACGGCGATGCCAGCGAGATTGCCCCGGCTGCCGGAAGCGTCTTTATTGCCCAGGGCGAATGTGACCTTGCGGCAACGGCCGCGGCACTCTCTTGCGCTCACGAGCTGGGGTTCTATACGATCTTTAACCCGGCGCCCGCCTGCGACCTGCCGGCAGGAGCGTGGCCAGCGGTCGACCTGGTCTGCCCCAACGAGACCGAGTGCCAGGTGCTGACGGGCGTTCTGCCTACGGATGATGCGAGTTGCGTCGCCGCGCTCAATGCGCTGCTCGACAAGGGCGCCGGGGCTGCGGTCATCACGTTGGGCGGCGCCGGCTCGGTTACGCTCGGCGATGGCGGTGAGCCGCTGCGCATGCCGGCGCTTTCGAGCGCGGTGGTCGATACGACGGCCGCGGGCGATACGTTTATCGGCGCGTTGGCGGCAGCTCGTCTGGAGGGCCTGCCGCTCTTTGAGTGCATGGCGGCGGGCGCTCGCGCCTCGGCGGTGACGGTGTCGCGCCTGGGCGCTCAGCAATCAATTCCCACGCGTGCGGAAGTCGAGCACAAGTTTGGTTTAGACGGTTTGGATGTAGACGGAGAAGCGGAGTAGAACAATGGCAACCAAGAAGCTGATCCTTGATCTGGATATGGGTGTGGATGATGCGATGGCGCTTGCCTATGCCATCGCGAGCCCCGAGGTGGAGCTCGTCGGCATCACCACGTGCTTTGGCAACGTGCGCGTCGAGCAATCGGCGCACAACTGCCTGGCAGTGCTCGATCTGCTGGGTCGCCCCGAGATTCCGGTGTACCTGGGCGCCGATCGTCCCATTAAGGCGACTGAGCCCTATACACCGCCGGCGTCCACCACGCTCATCCACGGCAAGAACGGCATTGGCGGGGCGAGCGTGCCCGCGTCGCCGTACGAGCCGGTGGGGGCGACGTCGGCTGATGGCAACGCGGCGGTCGATTATCTGATCGATGCCGCGCGCACCTATGGCTCCGATCTGATCTACGTGGCGACCGGTCCGCTCTCCAACCTGGCACTTGCCTTGGAGCGCGATGCGGCGGCGATGATGTCTATCGGTCGCGTGGTCGTGATGGGCGGCGCCCTGACCGTGCCCGGAAACGTGAGTGCGGGCGCCGAGGCCAACATGGCAAGCGATCCCGAGGCGGCCGATGCCGTGCTGCGCTCGGGCCGCAAGCTCACCATGGTGGGCCTGGATGTGACGCATCGCGTGGTGCTCACGCGCCGCGACGTTGCCGGCTGGACGGGCTCGGGCACTATGGCTGGCTGCGCGTTTGCGAGCATGGTCGAGCACTACATTGGCTCGTACGAGATGAACGCCCCTTACCTGGGCGGCTGCGCGCTGCACGATCCGCTTGCCGTTGCCGTGGCGATTGATCCCACGCTCGTGGGCGCACTCGGCTGCAACCTGCGCGTTGACCTGCTCGGCGAGTATCGCGGCCGCACTATCTGCGACGAGCATCGCCTGTCCGACCCCGACAAGAGCGCGCTTGTGGCACTCACCGTGGACGCCCCGCGCTTTCTGTCCGAGTTCAAGGCGCGCATGGCCCGCATCCTAGGCTAGGCTCGGGATCGAAGCACGCCCATCTGCTCGATGTGGCCGCTGGCGGGCCGACATCTACCGTTCGCCAGCCCGATGGTCCCCGGGGCGGGGAGAGCGCTATAATGCATTCTGCATCTTGGATTGTTACTCCTGTGTGGAGGCATGCCCAAGAGCAATACAACACGGATTGTTACGTAAGGCATGACCGCAATAGCACTGCTATTGGCTATCATGCCTTTTTCTGTGAGTGTTCTTGAAAGGAGGTTCACCATGCTTGCAATTAAAAAGCTTAACAACAACGCGGTTCTTTGCCGTGACGGACAGGGGCGAGATGTCATCGCCATGGGCAGGGGCGTCGGTTTCGGCGGAGATTTTCCTCGAGAGCTCCCTCTTTCTAAAATCGAGCATACGTTTTACGACATTGATCCTAAAGGACAAGATGTCATGAGGGATCTTCCCTCGGATATCGTGATGTTTGCGGCGAAAGTTATGGACATCGTTGCCAACGAACTGCCCTACGACCTCTCGACCAATGCGACGCTGTTCATGGCTGATCACCTGTCGTTTGCCGTTGCGCGAGCCCAAAAGGGGGTCCGCATCGCGATGCCTCTTGCCTATGAAGTGCGGGAGACGTATCCGAAGGAATACAAGGCTGCCCAGTTTATCGTCATGCGACTCGAGAAGGAGCTCGGAGAGCGGCTTCCCAAGGATGAGATTGCCAGTATTGCGATGAATCTCGTGAACGCACGGGTTGTTGAAGCCGTCAAAGCCACGGCCGAGCCCGCAAAGCAGTTCGACGATATGCTCGAGGACGTTATCGAGATTCTCGAAAGCGATTTCCGCATTATTGTCGACCGCGATTCCTTTGATTTCACCCGCTTCGCCACGCATCTGCGGTACCTGTTCAAGCGCATTCAAGCCGGCGAGTCGCTGAACAGCGCCAACATGCAGATGTACAAGAACTTTCGTGAGGAGTTTCCGCAGTTGGCAGAGTGCGTGAAGCATATCGGTTCCTATTGTCGTGAAACGTGGGACGCCACGCTCTCCGAGGAGGAGGAACTCTATCTGATGATCCATCTCAACCGGATCATCTCCAAAAAAGGATTGTAACCCGTAGCCATTCGGGGCATGACCTTTGCCGATTCGAACAGTAAGCCAAGATTGTGCAAAGGAGCCAATGATGGCAAATTACAAAAAGGTGGCAGAGCAGATTCTCTCCACTGTGGGCGGGGCGGAAAACGTGGCTTCGGTTACGCATTGCATGACGCGCCTGCGCTTCAACCTCAAGGATGAAAGCCTCTCGAATGATGAGAAGCTTGAGGACATCTCGTCTATCATCAGCGTCGTGCACGCCGGAGGGCAGGTGCAGCTGGTGGTCGGGCCCACGGTCGACAAGGTCTACGACGAGGTTTGTAAGCAGGGCGGATTCGAGGTCACGGTATCGATTGACGAGGAACTCGATGGCCCTCAGCTTAGCTGGAAGGAGCGCTTGGCGCCTAAGCACCTCTTCAATCAGCTGCTCGATGCCGTGAGCGGCGCTATCACCCCGATCCTTCCGATCTTTTGTGTCGCCGGTATCTTCAAGATGCTCGTTATTCTGTTTGGGCCCGAAGGCGCCGGTTTTATGTCCGAAACGAGCGACCTGTATCGGATCCTTTCCCTGGTGGGCGATGCGGCGTATTACTACTTCCCGGTGTTTGCCGCCTATAGCTCGGCTAAGAAGTTCAAAACGAGTCCTGTGCTGGCACTGCTCATCGCTGTTGTGATGATTTATCCCGACATGCTCGCTATTGTTGAGGACGGAAAGCCTTTCAGCGTCTTCGGCATCCCCATGCAGCTCGTCAACTACACCCAGGCTGTTCTTCCGGTCATCTTGATCACCTGGGCCCAGTCCTATGTTGAGCGCTTCTTTAAGAAGATCTCGCCTGATATGTTGCGCATTCTGATCGTACCCGTGGGTACGGTGCTCGTGATGTTGCCGGTCGCGCTGTGCCTCTGCGGCCCTGCCGTCCAATTTGTCATGGGCCTTGTGGCCGATTTCATCATTTGGCTCGCCTCTGTTGCCGGTCCCGCTGCGACCGCGGTTATCGGCGCATTCTGGAATCTGATCATCGCCACCGGCATGCACGTGCCGATCTATACCGCCATATTGCCCGCCGCGCTCCAGAACGGTTACGACGCCATCTTATACCCCGGCACCGCGGTTGTAGCCTACACCACGCTTGCCATCGCGCTCGCCTATGGCCTGCGCGCTAAGGACAAGGAGAGTCGAGCCACGGGCTGGAACTTGTTCATCACCTATGCCTTCGGTCGCGTGAGTGAGCCCATCATCTACGGCATCCTGTTTCGCGACAAGAAGGCTCTTGCCTGGAACATGATTGGTGGTGCTGTCGGTGGTCTGCTGGTAAGCCTTCTTCATGCCAACGTCTATATCTTCACTGGCGTTGGTTTCCCATGGATGAACGTGCTCATGTTTGCTCAGGATATCATCCCTGGCACTATCGGGTGTCTTGCTGGCGGTGCCGTGACGTTTGCGTTGGCGATGATTTTTGGATTTGAAGGACAGGAGAAGATGCCGTTGAAGTCCAAGAGCGGCGATTCTGAGGCCGTTGAATCCGTCGAGGCATAAGAGGCTACTACACAAATATGCTCCCCAGCCGTTGCGCGGTCCGACCCCTTGGCCGCGCAACGGAACTGTGCTGTTGCGCGGCACTTGCCGAGTCCGTTGCGTTCGACAGTGTGGGCCGGGAATTTGATAGAAAGGACGACACCATAATGTTTAGAGAAGATTTTTTATGGGGCGGGGCTCTGGCTGCAAACCAGTGCGAGGGAGGATGGAACGAAGGCGGTCGCGGTTTAGCCAATTCCGACATGCTGCCGTTTGGCGATCAACGCATGGACGTCATGCGGGGAGACCTTGATCCGCGTGCGTTGGCACCCGACAGCTTCTATCCCGCTCGCAAGGGCATTGATTTTTACCATAGGTACAAGCAGGATATTGAACTGTTTGCCCAGATGGGTTTTAAATGCCTGCGCTTATCAATCGCCTGGAGCCGCATTTTTCCCAAAGGAGACGAAGCCGAGCCCAATGAAGAAGGCCTTGCCTTTTACGAGGATGTTTTTAGGACGTGTCGCGCGCATGACATTGAGCCTTTGGTGACGCTCAACCACTATGATGTCCCCATGCATCTCGTCGATGCGTATGGCGGATGGCGCGATCGCAGGTTGGTCGACCTGTTCGAGCGATATTCGCGTACCGTGTTCGAGCGCTATCGGGGATTGGTCAATTATTGGCTGACCTTTAACGAGATCAACATCATGACGCAGGCGTGCTTTATGGCGGCGGGGATCATCTTCGAGCAAGGGGAGAATCGCTATGCAACGGTTCACACGGCCGTGCACCATGTATTGGTTGCGAGCGCCCGTGCGGTCGGGGCGTGTCATGAACTGTGCCCTGGGGCGAAGATCGGTTGCATGCTCAACGCAGGTGTCTTCTATCCGGCTACATGTGATCCGGACGATGTGCTGGCTGCGCAGGCTGAGAATCGCAGCCATTACATGTTTACCGACGTCCAGGTGCGCGGTGCGTACCCGAGCTATGTTCTCAAGGAATACGCCCGCCATGGTTTTGAGGTGCCCTATCGGGATGATGACCGCGAAGTACTGGCTGCAAACCTGGTCGATTTCGTCTCGTTTTCGTATTACTCGACGCGCGTCGCAAAAGCGCATGCGGAAGGTCAGTTCGATTCGAACCTTCTTCGCTCGGCGCCTAATCCGTATCTAAAACAGGAGCCTTGGGGGAGGTTTATCGACCCCAAAGGGCTGCGCGTCACCATGAATGAAATCTGGGATCGCTATCAAAAGCCGCTGTTCATCGTCGAAAACGGTTTGGGTGCTCCTGATGTGCCGGAAGATTCGGGTGAAATAGAAGACGACTATCGAGTTGAATACCTGCGGGCCCACATCGAGGCGATGAGGGAGACCGTCGAGCTCGACGGGGTGGAACTCATGGGATATACCTGTTGGGGCCCGATCGATTTGGTTTCGGTCGCCACAGGACAGATGCGTAAGCGCTACGGGTTTATCTATGTCGATCGAGACGATAGCGGTGCGGGCTCGTTTGAGAGACGTAAAAAGAAAAGCTTCGAATGGTACCGACGCGTAATAGCAAGCAATGGCGAAGACCTTGCGTAATAACGTTAAGATGGACAAATGCGCCCGTTGGGGGAATAGTCGTGCCACTTCGCTTGACAACAGGCTAAACTAGCTAATAAACATTTACTATTCTGTTTAGATTGAATTTGCGGTCGTTTAGTTGCCGAGCCACGGGGCGGTCAAGCCACGATGCTCGGCCGCGACCGATGCTAGGGGGAACGATGGCTAAAGCAAGCGTCCGCGAGATCAGCCGCATTACCGGCTTTTCGCCCGCAACCGTGTCCAACGCGCTCAACCGCAAGCGCAGCGTGAGCGAGGAGACCGCCAAGGTCATCCTGGAGTGCGCGCAGTCGCTTGGCTATCAGCAGTCGACGCAGCTCGAGAGCATCCAGTTTGTGCTTGCGCGCAAGACGGGCGCCATCCTGGACGAGAGCACCTTCCATCCCGCGGTCATCGAGGGCGTGGAGCGCCAGGCGCGTCGCCACGGCATGAGCACGAGCTTTGTCTCGCTCGACTTTAGCGACCTGGACGCCGTGCGCCCGCAGGTCGAGGGCCTGATCGCCGACCCGTCGGCCGCCATCGTGCTGATGGGTACCGAGCTGGGCGAGGAGGACTACGCCCTGTTCGCCGACGCTGCCGCCCACCTGATTGTGCTCGACGGCTGGAGCGATCGCCAGTACTTCGATGCCGTAGTCATCGCCAACACCGATTCGGTGCTGCGTGCCGTTGGCCATCTTATCGAGAAAGGTCACAAGCAGATTGGCTATCTAGCGGGCGACCTGCGTATCCGCAACTTTAAGGACCGTGAGCGCGGCTACCGTCAAGCGCTTGAGGATGCGGGCCTTGAGCCCAATCCGGCATGGCATGTCACCCTGGGCACCACACTCGAGGGCGCTTATCACGACATGGGTGCCTGGCTCGACACCGTCTCGCGCGACGACCTGCCGACGGCCTTCTTTGCCGAAAACGACGTACTCGCCGTTGGTGCCATGCGTGCCCTCAACGAGCATGGCGTGCGCGTGCCCGACGATGTGTCGATGATCGGCTTCGACGACCTGTCCGTGGGCGCGTTCTCCAATCCGCCGCTCACCACGGTGCATGTTCCCAAGCACGAGGTGGGCGAGATCGCGGTGCGCCGTCTGGTGGGCAACATCCGCAATCCCAAGAGCTATACCTGCAAAACGGCCGTCTCGACCTATTTTGTCGAGCGCCAGAGCGTGCGCGAGCTCTAGGCAGAACGACGCTTGATGAGCGATGCCCCCAGCTCGATCTTGAGCGGGTGGTGTTCGGCCTCGTCGATAACCTCGACGAGGCGCCGTGCGGCGACGGCGCCCATATACTGCGAAGGAACATTGAGCGTGGTCAGTTGTGGCTGCACGTAGGTTCCGCCCACGTTGTTGTCGAAGCCGACGATGCGTACGTCATCGGGCACGCGATAACCACGCTCGATAAAGGCCTTCATGGCCCCAATAGCTATATCGTCAAAGACAGCGACGTAGTTTTGGGCGAGGGGTTCGCCCGAATCAATAATGTCGAGCATGCCGGCGTATGCCTCGTCTGGAGCGACGGCGAGCTCGTGGATGGTGCCGCACTTTTCCGAGCCCGATAGCTGACCGATGGCGTGCTCGTAGGCGAAGCGTCGTTCGGTGAAGTTGCCCACGGTAACGGGCGTCGTTAACAGCCCGGGGACAGATCCATACTTCGAATGCAGGTACTGCACGGCTAGCATCATGCCGGCGGCGTTGTCGATCTTGACCGTATCGACCCCAGCGCTCATGCATGAGTCCAACAGCAGCAGGGGACAGTCCAGCGATGCAAACGGCATAAAATCCGACTCGAACATCTCAGTTGCAAGGATGATGACACCATCGTATTGTGCCTCGGCGATCTCGGCGATCTGTTGCTGAGTGTTTTCGAACGGCGAGTAGTTCACCAGCGAAAACGAGAACCCCGCGTGTCTAAGGGTGCCCTCGACTCCGGCGAGCATATCGGCGAAGAAGGGGGTCGTAAAGATGCGGCGCCGGTTAAAGGCGACCAAGGCAACGGTTCCGCTCTTTTGGCGCTCGAACTTAATCTTGCTAAAGTCGTAACCTAGAGCTTCGGCGGTGCTAAGTACCAGTTGCCGTGTTTTTTCGCTTACGCCGCGTCGATTGTTAAGTGCAAGGGAAACGGCCGCTGCCGAAATTCCCAGCTGGTCAGCGATTTGTTTTGCAGTAACGGCCATGATTGTTCCTAACGTTTGTGAACTTACTATGAGCTTAATATCAGGCTGTTTATTAAGCTAAATTTTTAGTAAGTCAACTTAAGAATCAATAGAAGTTAAGTAGCGTCCCCAGTAGAGTCTGTCTCAGCAAACGCAACAGCAAGGGGGACGAGATGATCAGCGGTATTTCTGAAATGCCCATTGCGGATGAGAGCTATCCGTTTTCGAGTGCCGAACGCTACTGTCATCTGAGCGCAAAGGATTACGTCGAGCGCGAGTATCGCGTTGACGGTACCGCCAACGTGTATCGCACCGCCGACGAAGACGGCGGCGTGGAGGTCATGACTGCCGACGCCCCTTATTCCAATCGGATCGTTGTTCGTGCTCCGAAAGATCCGGCGCAAGCGAGTGGCAATGTGGTCGTGGAGATCATCAATCCCACCTCGTTTATGGAAATCGAGCGCATGTGGATTCTGGGTCACGGCGAGTTTGTGCGCTCTGGCGATATCTATGTGGGCATTACCAGCAAGCCCAACACCATCGCTAAGCTCAAGGAATTCAATCCCGATCGCTATGCCTTCATGAGCTGGGCAAACCCAACTCCCGAGCGGCCCTTTGACTTTGACCCGGAACAGCTCGAACGCGACGGCGCGCTTCCCGACATGGACATCTCCTATGAGACTGGCCTGTTTTGGGATATGCTGACCGATCTTGCGTGGCTCTTGCGCGGAGACTCCGACCTTAACCCGATCCGCGACTATCCTCGCCAGGCAATTTGCCTTACAGGATGGTCTCAGTCCGGCGCCTATCTGTTCCGCTACCTTAACAGTTTTGCCTATCGCGAGGAGGTGCGCCGTGACGGCCGCGTGTTTGACGGATACCTGTCTGGCGGTGGCATCCATTCGATGTGCATTCCCGTCAACCAGTATGAATGCTGCCGGGAATACGCACACCATCTACTGCGTGTGGAGCACGTCGAGGAGCCGTTTATCGCCCTTCAGACCGAAAGCGAGAACGGTCGCTTTGAGAGTTGGCGCACGCTTATGCCCGATAGCGACGATCCCGATTTTAAGTACCGGCTGTACGAGGTGACGGGTGCTTCCCACGATACGCAGTGGAGTTACGTCGACTATTACCAAGACGACGAGGATCTCAAGCGTATCGACCATCTGCCGGTGTATGTCGGTAGGCATGCCGAGGCAAACGCCTATCCGTCGCAGTATCTGTTCCATGCTGCATTCCGCAACCTGTTCCGCTGGGTCCGTACGGGTGCGGCTCCGGCAACCTGTCCACGCATTGAGCTGGACGCGAGCGGCGAGAACGTAAAGGATGCCCTGGGAAATACCAAGGGCGGACTTCGCACCTGCCTGCTCGAGCATCCGTTTGCCCGCTACTCCAACACGAGCTTGGTGGAGCCGGGGCAGGGCACGGTCGATAAGACGAGCGATAAGGACGGGCTGTTTGGCCACATGGAGTCGTTCTCGGCATCGATGCTCAAAGAGCTGTACGGGTCGCTCGAAAACTATCGCGCTCTGTGTGAGCGCGATACGGCGATCGAGGTGTCACAAGGTTTTATTTGTGCCGAGGATGCCCAAGCGATCGTTGACTTTGCCATGGCATCCGCTCGTGAGCGAGGACTGAACTAGCAGGACTAAGACCGGAGAGGGGTCTGCAATGGATATGACGTTGAACAAGGACGCTGTTGCCGAGATTTGGCGCCCGGTTGTACTGACGTTTGAGAGCGCCTGTTCGTTCGATAACCCGTTTTTAGACGTTGAGATTTGGGCGGAGTTCACCGGACCGAGTGGCAGGGTAATTCGCCGCGAGGCCTACTGGGATGGTGGGCGTACCTACTGCGTGTCGTTTGCTCCGACCGAGCTCGGCGCTTGGAGCTATGTTATCGAGGCTCCCGAGCAGACCGGTCTTAATGGCTGCACGGGCCGCGTCGAGGCCGTGCCGTACGCGGGCGACCTCGATCTGTATCGCCACGGTTTTATCCGCGTTGCAGACGATCCGCGCATGTTTGCCTATTCAGATGGTACGCCGTTCTTTTGGCTGGGCGATACCCATTGGGAGTTTGCCTACCGTGAGAGCTGGGATGCGTCGAACCACCCCGGCATGACGAGCCAATTTCGCGGTATGGTCGACCTACGTGCCGAGCAGGGCTTTACCGTCTATCAGACCAACCTGCGCTCTGACATGGGCGCAGGAGATCGCTATTGGATTGACGGTGGCATGGCCAAGGGCGTGGAAGACGTGCCTAATGTGGCCTTCTACCAGCGGGAGCTCGACCGCCGCATGGCCTATATTGCCGATGCGGGCTTAGTGAACGCACTTGGGCAAGCGTGGGCGTTTGCCATTCTCGGCGAGCATGCCGTGGAACACCAAAAGCACCTCGCCCGCTACCTGGTGGCGCGCTACGGTGCATATCCGATGGTGTGGACGCTTGCCGGCGAGGTTGCCGGATACCGCAAAGAAGGTCGAGCCGCCATGCTTGACGGCTGGCGTGAGGTCGCCTTGGAGATTGAGGCACGCGACGGCTATGGTCATCTGGCGACGGCGCACTATACCAACGAGCGCCCCTTTGCCGATTACTACCAGGATGAACCCTGGATGGACTTTACGCTCAACCAGGCCGGTCACGGCGATTACCTCATCAAGGCAAGCGACTACTTTGACTATCTGGCAGCTCATGACGACAAGCCCTTCGTTGAGGGCGAGGCGCTCTACGAGTTTTGCTCGACGCTCGAGGAGATGGGTACGCGCCTGTGCACCGCAGACATGCTGCGCCGCGTGGCGTATATCTGCATGCAGGCCGGCGGCGCCGGCTATACCTACGGAGCCCAGGGAATCTGGGACAACGTGTGGGAAAGCCCTGAGGAGCTCGACCCCTTTATGGCGATCTTCAACCGCTTTGGCATTACTTGGGCCCAGGCGGTAGACGGAGAAGGTGCGGTCCAGATGGGCTACATGCGTTCCTTCTACGAAGACAATCACTTCTGGGAGCTCGCTCCCTACGAAACGACCGATGCGGGCAACCTGTTTGCCAACAAGGCTCCGCTGGCAACCGCCAACCAGGACCTTTCGCGCATCGTCGCGTACTTTGGCGATACCGTGCGCCAAAAGCTTGCTATCGAGGGTGTGCCGACGGGCGCTGCCTATGCAAGCCGATGGTTTAACCCTCGCACGGGCGCATACCGTGACGGCGAGGACGCCCTTGCCGTCACGGACAGCATTACCCTGCCTGACAAACCCGGGGTTGGGGATTGGCTCCTCGTCCTCGAGCTCAAGGCGTAACCATATTTCCATTGGTCATAGGCGGGAAAGAGTCGGCCGCAATTTCCCGTTTGACAGCTAGATGAATCGTTTAGAGAGGATCAGTGAACACAAAAATGAGCGTTCTCGATTCGATGCAGGGCTTCCTCGAGAAGCACGTGGGCCCCATTGCCCACAAAGTGAGTAGCTTTAACGTCGTAAAGGGCCTTATGTCCGGCATGATGGCGACCATGCCCGTTACGCTGGGCGTGGCGCTGCTCTCCATTATCAACGGGCTGCCGATCCCGCCGCTGCAGGCGTTCCTTGCCAGCACCGGCATGTCGGCGACGATTACCGACGTACTGGTCGTTACCATGAACCTCGGCGCCATCTACATGTGCGCCTCGGTCTCGTACTCCTACGGCAAGGTGCTCGGGAACAAAGGCCTTACGTCGACGGTTGCGGCTATTGGCGTTTTGCTCCTGCTGATTCCTCTTGGCCATGCCGAGGACGGCTCGACGTTTATCGTGACCCGTTATCTGGGCAGCTCGGGTCTGTTCGTTGCGCTGCTCGTGGCGTTGATCGTGCCGAAGGCGCTTAACTTCCTTATGAAGCATATCGCCATCCCCATGCCCGATTCCGTCCCTCAGTTCGTTACCGATTCGCTGTCTCCGATGTTCTGCGCCATCGTCATCTTCACCACGGCTGCTCTGGTTAAGTGGGGCATGGGCATGACGAGCTTCGGCGATGTCTTTAACCTCATCAACAGCACCATTGCCACTCCCGTTATGTTCCTGGGCTCCAGCCCCTGGGCCGTTGTCATTTACTTTACGCTGTGCAACCTGCTGTTCTTCTTTGGTATCCACCCCAGCGTCCTGATGGGCGTGTACATGCCGGTTATCCAGGCCTGCGCTCTTGCCAACACCGAGGCATTCGTTGCCGGCCAGCCACTGCCGTACCTGTCGTTCATCATCATGTTCTCTGTCGGTTCTGTTGACGCCCTTGGCATGGAGCTTGCGCTGCTCACGGCCAAGTCCGAGCGCTACAAGGCCCTCTCCAAGATTGCCCTGGTGCCCGCACTCTTCAACATCTCCGAGCCCATCATCTTCGGTGCGCCCATTGCCATGAACCCTTATATGTTCATCCCCTACATCCTGCTCAAGCCCGTGGCCTGCATTGCTGCCGCCGTCGGCCTGATGCTCGGTCTGGGCAATGCATTTAACCCGACCATTTCCATGCCGTTTGTCGTGCCGCTGCCCATCAGCAACTTCTTTACGGGCGGCATTGGCCTGGTCGCAATCGTCCTCGCCGCAATCCTGCTGGTCGGACTGCTGTTTATCCCGTTCGTCAAGATGGCCGATAAGGAGGCACTGGCCGAGGAAGCTGCTGCAAAGGCTTCTGCCGAGTAGGTCATTGTCCACAAGTTCGAAGGTTCGGTCGATCGCGTTGATCGCCGAAACATATAAGTCCCTGTGAGGGGTTACAGGAAAGGAACTGCAATGAAAAACATCGTTCTAATGTGCGCCGGCGGCATGTCCACGAGCATCATCATGAAGAACATCAAGAAGGCTGCTGACGCCGAGGGTCTGGAGTGCGAGGTCTCCGCCCACGCCGTCAACGAAGCCGCGACCATTGGCCGCAATGCCGACTGCATCCTGCTTGGGCCGCAGGTTGGCTATGCCAAGGACGAGGTCTGCGCCGCATGTCCCGAGGTGCCGGTGGGCGTGATCCCCATGACCACCTACGGCATGATGGACGGCGTTAAGGCGCTAGCCCAAGCCAAGGAACTGATGAGGCTCTAAGCATGACGACAGAAGAGATTCAGCTTCAGAGCTTTCAGATCATTGCAGGCGTCGGCTGCGCGCGTAGCTGCTATATCGATGCGATTCACCTGGCCCGCGACGGTAAGTTCGAAGAGGCCGAGGCAAAGATCGCCGAGGGCCAGCAGCATTATGCCGAGGGTCACGCGGCTCACGGCGGCCTTGTCCAGCAGACGGCTGCCGGCGAGGACCTGAGCATCGACCTTTTGGTCGTTCATGCCGAGGACCAGCTTATGAGTGCCGAGGGCTTTGGCATCCTGGCCAAGGAGTTCGTGGACGTCTATCGCAAGATGGGCGCTTAGCCACCGGCTCTGCCGACAGGCCATTGTTGCGACGCATGCTTGCGCCGAAGAGACGACAATGCGCCCGTTCACATACAGCTACGGATAGAGAGGGTCCTTCGGGGCCCTCTTTTTGTTGCCCTTGTATGTTCAGATTGTTTACATACCGTTTAGGCTGATTTCTCTACCGTCTACGGGTATTTCGCGCTAAACTTCCAAACATAAGAGTAAAACATTTAGTAAACAGAATAAAACGAAACACGCATCTGTTTACTGAACATGTGATTAGGGGAGGACGTACATGGACAAGATCAAGCTCGGCTTTGTGCCCACGCGCCGCAGTATCTTTAGCGCGCCGGACGCAATCAAGTATCGCGGCCTGACGGCTGATCGCCTGCGTGAGATCGGTGTCGACATCGTGGATATCGATGACATCAATGAAGAGGGCCTGCTGTTCGACGACAGCCATATCGAGCCTATCGTCAAGAAGTTCCGCGCCGAGGGCGTCGACGGCATCATGCTGTGCCACGCCAACTTTGGCACCGAGTACGTTTGCGCTCGCCTTGCCCGCGAGCTCGGCCTGCCCGTGCTGCTGTGGGGCCCGCGCGACGAGCGCCCCGAGCCCGACGGCACGCGCCTGCGCGATAGCCAGTGCGGTCTGTTCGCCACCGGCAAGGTCCTGCGCCGCTTCCAGGTTCCCTTCACCTACATGACCAACTGCCGCCTGACCGACCCCGAGTTCGAGCGCGGCGTTTGGGACTTTTTGGCCGTTTGCAACGTGGTCAAGACCTTCAAGCACACCCGCATCCTGCAGATGGCCACCCGTCCATTCGACTTCTGGTCGACCATGTGCAACGAGGGCGAGCTGCTCGAGAAGTTCAACATCCAGCTTTCGCCTATCCCCATGACCGAACTTGTCCAGGCCGTGCGCGACGCCCAGGCCGACGAGCAGGCCATGGCCGCCATGCTTGCCCACATCAACGACAGCTTTGAGATCTGCATCCCCGAGGACAAGGTCCCCGCGGTCGCCGGTCTTGCCATCGCCATGAAGCGCTTGGTCGAGAAGTATGGCTGCAACGCCGGTGCCATTCAGTGCTGGAACGCTCTGCAGGACGAGCTGGGCATTATGCCCTGCGCCGCCAACGCCATCCTCAACGAGATGGGCATTCCTATCGTATGCGAGACCGATATCCACGGCGCCATCACCGCGCTGATGGTCGAGGCCGCCGACCTGGGCCGTCACCGCGGCATGTTCGCCGACTGGACCGTGCGCCATCCCGATAACGAGAACGGCGAGCTGCTGCAGCATTGCGGCCCCTGGCCCTGCAGCTGCGCGGCCGTCAAGCCCAAGCTCACCTACCCGCTGGCTTTCGATCACCCCGGCGCGCTGACGGCCGAGGCCAAGCACGGCGACCTCACCCTTGCCCGCTTTGACGGTGACAACGGCGAGTACTCGCTGCTACTGGGCAACGCCCGCGGCATCGACGGCCCGGCCGGCATGGGCACCTACCTGTGGGTCGAGGTCGACAACCTCAAGCGCCTCGAAGCCAAGATCGTCGAGGGCCCCTACATCCACCACTGCGTCGCTATTCACGCCAACGTGGTGCCGGTGCTCTACGAGGCGTGCAAGTATATCGGCATCGCTCCCGACCTGTACGACCCCATCGAAGAAGACGTCAAAGCCTACCTGCGAGGAGAGTAGAAATGGCAACTATCGAAGAGCTTGAGTCCCTGCGCTGGGACCTCCGCCGCGATTGCGTCGACATCATCATGGCCGGCGCCGGCGGCCACATCGGCGGCGATATGTCGGTTATCGACGCGCTCATGACCCTCTACGCCAACCATCTGAACATTTCGCCCGAGACCGTCGACGATCCCAACCGCGATCGCTTCGTGCTCTCCAAGGGCCACGCCATGGAGGCCTACTACGCGGTGCTGTGCCACGAGGGATATCTGGACCTCGACGATGTCAAGGCCCGCTTCTCCAAGTTCGGCAGCCCCTATATCGGCCACCCCAACAACAAGCTCAAGGGCATCGAGATGAACTCCGGTTCGCTCGGTCACGGTCTGCCCGTGGCGGTGGGCATGGCGCTCGCCGGCAAGATGGACGGTCGCGACTACCGCGTCTACACCATCATGGGCGACGGCGAGCTTGCCGAGGGCTCGGTCTGGGAGGGCGCCATGAGTGGCGGCAACTACCAGCTCGATAACCTGTGCGCGCTCGTGGACCGCAACCGCCTGCAGATCAGCGGCAGCACCGAGGACGTCATGAAGCAGGACTCGCAGGAGGAGCGCTGGGCCGCCTTCGGCTGGAACGTGCTGTCCATTCCGGGCAACGACGTCCAGGCCATCGACGCCGCGCTGACGCTTGCGGCCGAGACTAAGGGTAAGCCCACGGTCATCATCCTCAACACGGTGAAGGGCTACGGCTCGCCCGTCATGGAGGACAAGGCTGGCTGGCACCACCACCTGCCCAACGACGAGGAATACGCTCAGATCATCGCCGATTTCGCTGCCCATAAGGAGGCCATCAATGGCTAACAAGATCGCCAACCGCAAGGTTATCTGCGACACGCTGCTCGAGGCCGCCGAGACCGATAAAGACATCGTCGTCCTGTGCTCCGACTCCCGTGGCTCCGCGTCGCTCACGCCGTTCTTCGATCAGTATCCCCAGCAGTCCGTTGAGGTCGGCATTGCCGAGCAGGACCTGGTGAGCATCGCCGCCGGCATGGCTTCGTGCGGCAAGAAGGCCTGGGCCGCCTCGCCGGCGTCCTTTGTGACCACGCGTTCGTATGAGCAGTGCAAGGTCGACGTTTCGTACTCCAACACCAACGTCAAGCTCATCGGCATCTCGGGCGGCGTGTCCTACGGCGCCCTGGGTATGAGCCACCACTCCGCGCAGGATATCGCCGCCATGAGCGCGATCCCCAACATGCGCGTGTATCTGCCGAGCGACCGCTTCCAGACCGCCGAGCTCGTGCGCGCCCTGGTCGCCGACAACAAGCCGGCCTACATCCGCGTGGGACGCAACCCGGTCGAGGACGTGTACACCGAGGACGAGTGCCCGTTCCAGATGGATCGCGCCACCTGGGTGCGCCGCGGCACCGATGTGACGATCGTCGCCACCGGCGAGATGGTCCGCCACGCCGTGGACGCCGCCGACTTGCTGGCCGAGCAGGGCATCTCGGCAACGGTGCTCGACATGTACTGTGTGAAGCCGCTCGACGCCGAGGCCGTGATCGAGGCCGCCGGGGCCACGCGCGCCGTCGTGATCGTCGAGGAGCACAGCCCCTTCGGCGGCTTGGGCTCCATGGTCGCGCAGGTCGTGGGCGAGCATTGTCCGCGTCCGGTCAAGTGCCTGAGCCTGCCCGACGCGCCGGTCATCACCGGCACCTCGCCCGAGGTCTTCGCGCACTACGGCCTCACCGGCGAAGGTATTGCCAAGACCGTTGCCGAGTTCCTCGGCAACTAGTAGACACAGACGCTGCGCGGCCGCCAAGCACCGCACCTTGCCGTTCAAACCGTCGCTTGCGTACACAAAGTACGCGGCACTCCTCTTTCACGGCAATCTGCGACACTTGGCGGTCGCTCGCTCCTTGTCCGTCGGGTTTTAGCTGAGCTGGCGGAAGGAATGGGAGAGTACATGAGCAAATACATCATCGGAATCGATCAGTCCACGCAGGGCACTAAGGCGCTGCTGGTGGACGAGGGCGGCCATCTGATTCATCGTGCCGACCGCGCGCATCGCCAGATCGTCAACGAGGCCGGCTGGGTGAGCCATAATCCGGCCGAGATCGCGGCCAACGTGCTGGCCGTGGCGCGCGCCGTGGTGGAGGAGACCGGGGTCGACCCGGCCGACGTCGCCGGCATCGGCATCTCCAACCAGCGCGAGACCACCGTTGCCTGGAACCGCACGACGGGCGAGCCGCTGTGCGACGCCGTGGTGTGGCAGTGCGCCCGTGCCCGCGAGCTGTGCGATGAGCTGGCCGCGCGCGAAGGTGTGACCGAGCTGGTGCGCGACACGACGGGCCTGGTGCTCTCGCCCTACTACCCGGCGGGCAAGATGGCCTGGATCATCGCGAACGTGCCGGCGGCTGCCGAGGCCGCGGCGGCCGGCGAGCTGTGCCTGGGCACGATTGACGCCTGGGTGGTCTGGACGCTCACGGGTGGCGCCGAGTTCCGCTGCGACTGGTCCAACGCCAGCCGTACGCAGCTGTTCGACCTGTGCCGCGGCTGCTGGAGCGAGCCGGTGTGCCAGGCCTTTGGCATCGATGCTGCCTGCCTGCCGCAGGTGACCGATTCCGACGGCCTGTTCGGCACGACGGACCTGGGCGGTTTTTTGCCGGCGCCCGTGCCCATTCACGGCGTGCTCGGCGACAGCCATGCCGCCCTGTTTGCACAGGGCTGCCACAGCCGTGGCATGGCCAAGGCCACGTATGGCACCGGCAGCTCGGTCATGATGAACGTCGGCGACGAGTTCGTCGCCAGCTCGCATGGGCTTTCGAGCTCGCTTGCGTGGCGCATGGACGGCGTGACCGAGTACGTGCTCGAGGGCAACGTGAGCTACGCCGGCGCCGTCAAGACCTGGCTGCGCGACGACCTGGAGCTCATCAACAACCCCGAGGAAGTCACCGACCTGTGCTATGCCGCCAATCCGGCGAGCCGCGTCTACTTTGTGCCGGCGTTTACCGGCCTGGGCGCGCCGCACTGGGCGAGTGACGCCGAGGGCTGCGTCTTTGGCATGACGCGCACCACGGGTCGCGCGGAGTTCGTAAAGGCTGCCGACGAGTCGATCGCCTATCAGATCTTCGACGTGATCGATGCGATGGTCGAGGATTCGGGCGCAGCGCTGGCCGAGCTTCGTGTTGACGGCGGTCCCACGCGCGATGCGTACCTGATGCAGTTTGAGAGCGATTTGGTCGGCTCGCCCATCCGCATTGCGAGCAACGACGAGATGAGCGGTCTGGGCGCGGCTTGGGCCTGCGGTATCGCGCTGGGCATGTATACGCGCGATGTCGTCGACGTCTACGGCGCCCGTGGCATCGTGGAGCCGTCGATGCCCGCTGACGAGCGAGCCAAAAAGATCGCCGGCTGGCGCCATGCCGTCGAGGCGACGATTGCGTACGAGTGACGCCTTGGGGCGATGTTACGGAGCGCTATTCGTGCCGATAGGTGAAGATGCGAACGAGAGAGTGATGTGATGCGGTAGAGTCCAACGCGTCGAATGATGGTCTACGTATGTGGGATTCTATTCCTGAGCTGCGGCGTTGTAATGAATGCACGCACGGGGCTTGGTGTAGCGCCCATGAGTACGGTGCCGTACCTGATGTATATCATCGAGGGTTTGAGCCTCGGTACGGCATCGTTTATCGTGTATTGCGTATTCGTGGTTGCCCAGCTTCTCCTGGTGCGCTACCCGGATGTCAAGATTCTCTTGCAGATACCCGTCAGTCTGCTGTTTAGCGTTTTCATCGACGTGCTGGATATCTGGCTGTTTCCATTTACCGCAACGGGACTCATCGATGGCCTGGTCATGCTGGTCATCGCCGTATCGTTCACAGCGCTCGGCGTGACGCCGATCGTCTCCGCGCGGCTCGTTCCCGTTGCGCCCGACGGCATGGTGCAGACGCTCTCCCAGGTGTTTCACTGTGAATTTGGTAAGGCGAAGTATTTCTTTGACGGGAGCTGTGTGGGCATCTCGCTGGTCTACGGGCTTGTGCGTACGGGTGCTGCGGTGGGCATCGGTATCGGCACCGTAGCCGCCGCGCTCCTGGCGGGCGGTATCTGCACGTTTTGGGGTCGTCTGCTCAACCGCAGGCTCATGGCCTTTATGGAAGAGCCTGCGAGCATGTAGACGCATTGAGCGAGAGGGGAGCGGCCATGAGGCAGCTGTTTGGAATTGATATCGGCGGAACGAGCGTCAAATGGGCGATTGTGAATGAGAACTACGAGTTTGGTGACCGTGGTTCGATTCCGACGGCGTTCGTCTCGGCCGATCAGCTGGTCGACGCGCTCGCGGCACTCGTAGGGCCGTATCGCGGACAGGTTGTAGGCGTGGGCATCTCGGCCCCAGGTGGCATCTTCGGTTACGAGGTCGATCCAGACGGGACGATCCATCGCGGTGGTGCGCTGCCGTACATGGACGGGTTTCCGCTTGGCCGAGCGCTGCGCGAACGGCTGGGGCTGCCCGTGACCGTTGTCAACGACGGCAAAAGCTGTGCGCTTGGCGAGTACGCTGCCGGCGCGTTGCGCGGCGTGGACGTGGGTTGCGTGGCGGTAATCGGTACGGGCATCGGCGGAGGCATCGTGGTTGACGGCCGGGTGCTGACAGGTGCGGGCGGCTTCGCGGGCGAGTTCAGCTTCCTGTCCAACAACGTAAGCGAACCGCTTGATCATCGTGATACGTTCGCGACTTCGAGCGGATGGCACGGCCTGCAGAATCTCGTGGCAGTCGAACTTGGCATTTCGGATGAAGCTGAACTGGAGGCCCTCGATGGCCGACGGATCTTCGAGCTACTGGAGCACGGGAGCGCGTCCGAAGTCGCCGCCGTGCAGCGCGGATTGGATGCCTATGCTGAGCTGTTTGATCGTGTGCTTGTGAATCTGCAGTGCGTCATCGACCCGGCAGTCTTCGCGATTGGTGGTGGCATCAGCTGCCATCCCGCGCTGTTCGAGGCGCTCGACCGTAAGATGGATGACGTCATGGCGCACTACACTGGTTTTCTGAAAGATATGCCTCGTCCGCACGTGGTCCCGGCGCAGCTGGGTAACGACGCCAATATCTACGGTGCCGTCGCAACTTGTTTGCAGGTGCTGTAAGTGCAGGCCATCTATTGGTCTGGTGGCGATTACAGTCGCTGCCGGGTTTTTGGCTGTTGAGCTGCTCGCACGCTCTGCATTGCGGACGACGCAGCATCAATAGGTGAGGGGTCAGAAAACTAGATGCTGAACGGTCGATATTATCGGCTGCGCGGCGCCCCGTCCCAAAGTAGTCATTTGGGACGGGGCTTTTTTTAGGGCTCTGTTAGACCAGGATTGACATACATGTGTCCCCACGGTGCCATATCTTTGACCCCGTAGACCGCGATGATGGGGGCAGCATGAACGCCGAAGACCTGGTCCTCAACTTCAAGAAGGGCATGGCGAACCTCAGCAAGA
>JAXIYC010000018.1:0-1967 GCA_036304725.1 Collinsella sp.
CATCATGCCCGGCATGCTCGGCATGATCGCCTTCTGGCTGTACTACTGGCTGCTGTCCAAGAAGATCAACCCCATGGTGCTGATCGTGGCCACCATGGTCGTGGGCATCATCGGCGCGTTCTTCGGCGTGCTGGCGTAAGGGCCCGGCTGCATAGATTTTCGTTGCAACCTGGAAAGGGGATGGAGCAGGCCTATGCCCTCCATCCCCTTTTTGTATAGAAGGAGTTCGTATGTTCGCGAAGGATCGCGAAGCAATGCGCCTGACGCCGGCAGAGGTCAGGCTGATTCTTATTGAGTCCCTGCAGTGGTGCGCCAACAACGCGGTCTACTTTTTGGGGCTTATCGGTGCGGCCACGTATGATCTGGCCGGCACGGCCTTTTTGGTTGCCGCCATTACGCTCGTACGCAATCTTATGACGTCGGTGGGCAATATGGTGTCGGGCTCGGTCATCGATCGCTTTGGACCGCGCCGGACGTCGTTTGTGACGTGCGTGATTACGGCAGTGCTATCGCTTGGCGTGGGGTTGGCGCCGTTGTCTGTCCCCGGGCTTGTGTTTGCCGCGTGCGTCTTGGGACTTGCGGGCGGCTTTATCAACACCTGCACGCATGCGTTTCCGGGATACCTGGAGTCGACCACCGAGGGCCGTACCCGCGTGAACGGCCTCATGGTGTTCTACAGCAATATCGCCTATACCGCTGGCCCGCTGCTCGGCGGCGCCATCGTGAGTTGCTTTGCCACGCAATCGGTCTATCTGCTCATGGCGGGCATGATGGGTGTGGCGGCCGTGCTCTCCTTGGGCTGTCACGAGTGTGTTGCTCCCGCAAAAGGGGAGAAGCCGAAGGGCGGTATTTTGGGCGGCATGGCCGAGGGTGCGCGACTTACGTTTCGCGATCACGACCTGCGCCTCATCTTTATATCGGGCTTTTTGGGTTTCTTTGCGTTTGGCGCGTTCGATTCGCTGGAGTCGTTGTTCTACCGCGATGTGCTCAACGTGGATATCGTCTGGCTGGGCTGGCTGTCCTCGGTCGTGGGCCTCACTTCCTCGGTGGGCGCGTTCATCCTGACCAAGCTTTCTGCTCGCCATGTCAACCTGCGATTGCTGCTCGGCGCGCTCATGGCCGTGGGCATTGGGTCCATGGTGTACGTGGGCACCGATATGCTGGGGGTCGCGATTATCGGTCAGGCGATTAACGGTCTGGCCTGGGGGTTCCTGGAGCCGCTGCAGATGATCTTGATTCAGGAGCGTGCCGACATCAAATACCTGGGGCGCATTACCGGCTTTGTGCGTTTTGGACTGATGAGCGCCGGCGTGGTGCCGCTGCTGGCGGCTCCGTTTTTGGCGGAGGCTTTGGGCGTCCAGACGGTACTGTTTGGAGCATCGACCATTATTGCGCTGGTAGGAACGCTGTTCTTTGTCACACAAGGGAGACGACGGGGGCGTTAGCTATACATCAAATTCTAATTTAATACCACTCACCAGAGAATTTCGACCGTTCACCGAGGATTGGAACAGATTGAAAAGTGGTATTAAAAACACGTTGGGTGTATGTCTATAATTGGTATCGAAAAGAAACGCGATGTATAGATTCGCGTGCAGGACAGAAAGGAAAAGCCATGAAGGAAACCGAGAAGATCGAGATCATGCACTTTAGCCAGGAGGGCTACGTCGAGGACGGCAAGAACGTCTACGAGACCGGCAAGAAGATGACCGCGCTCGCCGACAAGGTCGCCGACGAGGGCTACGACGCCGTGTTCCTGATGGGCGTCGGCGGCACCTGGGACGAGCTCATGCAGCTCGAGTACCTCATGAACAAGTTCGGCGACCGCGACCTCGAGGTCTACCTGATCCACGCCGCCGAGTGGAACGCCATGGGCCACAAGCGCATGACCGAGAAGTCCGTCGTGCTCACCGCCTCCGAGTCCGGCACCACCCCCGAGGTCCTCGAGGCCGTCAAGAAGATGAAGG
>JAXIYC010000019.1:0-12281 GCA_036304725.1 Collinsella sp.
CACCGGCTTAGGTTTATCGCGAGTTCCGCACGAACAGGAGGCCACTTAATGTGGCCTCCGTCGTGAGCAGGACTGTAGAGCAGGAAACCTAAGCCGGTGTCCCCGCTCTCCCGGGGCCGAACGCCCTAGTTGTTGAGCATGCGGTCGAAGCTTCCCGAGTCGCCATCCCGATAGTCTGCGGTCATCAGAATCTCCTGCGGAATGCGCCCGCCCTCGCGCAGCACGTTGCGGAACTGCACGCGCGTAACCATGGGCAGATCCTTGATCGTCGCCGCCAGGTTCTGCGGCACGCCCTGGTTGGCAGCCGCGGGCTCGCACTCGCCGCCGGCCTTCACGCGACGCTTATGCTCGGCGAGCATGGCACGGTACATGCCGGCATGCAGGCGAATCTCAACCACATTGGCATTGCGAGCCTGCTCGACAATGCGCGCGCCCTCGCGATCGATGTCGCCTACGTAGTAGACGTAGTTAAAGCGATAGCCAATCTCAGCCAGATAATCGTCCAGGGCATGCGAGACGCTCGCCTTGCATCCGCCGCCAAAAATCACGCCGCCCACCTTGATGCCAAAGAGCTTGGCGTGCTTGCGGCCACGCAGCAGCTTGACGATCTCGTCGTAGGTGTCCAGGTTCTCGACCATAATGAACGGCTTGTCGGCGCCCAGCGTAAAGAAGCCCGTAAAGTGCACGGGGCGATTGGGGGCGACCTTGATCGCCTGCATGCTGATGCCCTTTTCGGTCATACGCCTGATCAAGCGCTCACCGTGCTTGCCGTCAAAAGCCTTCTCGTCGTTAAAGATCTGGTAGGCACGCTGGCGGCGCGAGGCAACCGGCGTATCGGCACCTCGGTTCTGCTCGATCCAAGCCTGGATGATTGCGATTTCCTCGGCAATCTTGCGGTTGGACATCTCGTTGTGCTGAGTGCGCTGCGGAGCCTTTTTGCCGTCCTTGCCCTCGACCTTTACGATCTGTGTCTGCTGCTCCTTGATCTTAGAGAGCGCCGTAGGCGTAGGGACAACCTTGAGCAGCTGCCTGCCTAAAACGCGGGCAAGGGCAAACGCCGAGACCTCGCCGTGGACGGACGACTTGGGCTGCTGGGCAGCAGTATCTGCTGCGGCAGACTCCGGCTTCTTCTGAGACTTGCGCTTAGAATCGCCCTGGGAATTGCGCTCGTGCTTCGGCATAGACGCCTGCTTCTGCGGACGAACGGACTTGCTCTCCTTCGCCGGCTGGCGCTTAGGCTGCCCCGAAGAAACCTCGGCCTTCGCATCCTCGTTCTGCGGCGTGGTCTTCTCGGTTGCAGTCTCGGCATAGGAACTGCGGCCCCCACGATGGCGACGGCGGCGAGGCTTGCTCGACGCGCCCTGCTCCGCCTGCTCATCAGTAGGCTGCTGGCCCTTGGCCTCGGCATCAACCTCAAGCTGCGGCTCAACAGGCTTCTGCTCGCGAGCCGCCGGCTCAACGGTCTTCTCGTCCTTCTCGCCCTGAGTGGTCGAAGCCGGCTCGCTCTTCTCCTGACGCCTTACGGGATACGCGCGCCCCGCAAAACCACGTCCGGGACGGCATGAACCCGGAGCCTTCTTGGCAGACTCCTCAACATCGTCTGCAACCTCAGAAGACTCTTCAACCTCACGCGCGGCATCCTGCTGTGCAGCCTTAAAGTGAGCACCGCGACGGCGCTTGGGCTCTTGGGCCTCCACGGGCTTTTGCTCCTTCGTGGGCTTCTGCGACTCGGCAGCAACCTCGGTCTCAACAGCCTCGGCATCCGTCTCACCCTTTTGAGCAACGGCGCGACGGAAGCGCTCCTGCTGGGCGCGGCGCTGCGCATCGCGCTTGCCACCCCCGCCAAAACCGCCGCGTCCTGCCTTGGCCGTAAAGGCACGCACGACGTTCTCATCGAGCAACTCATCGGTATCGACATGCTCACGCGGAGCAGTTTCTTCCACAGCAGGCACGTCAGCGGAATCCTCGACGACAAAATCCTCGACGGACTCGGCAGGCTGCTCCTGGGCATCGCGGATCTCGGCATTGATGGTATAGAACGCCGGGCGCCCGTTAATGCCGCTACCCTCGATCTTGGTCACGATATTTGCCGCGATAAGCTCATCGCGCATCGCCTTGGTGTCACATTCCTTATCGACGGAGCGGAAAATTTGCGCCAGCGCACTCGACTTAATCTTGAGCGCCTTGCGGCAAAGCAGGTCGTAGGCAACCAGCTTGGCACGCTCAGCAGAAAGCGACGTCTGGCTGCTCAGGCGCTCAGCCAGAGCATCGACATTTTGTTGGTTATCGGAATATACCGTCTTGGCCACGGGGCCCCTTTCATATGCACACATATACGTCTATATGGTACAACGCGCGCCCTTATCCACGCAAAACATCTGCGAGAACACTCGAGCGTCACCCGCTTTTGCATGAAAAAAGACCGAGCCCGCGAAGTCGCGGACCCGGTCTTTCCGAGTCATATAGATGTGACGTTCAACTCGTCAGGTCGACTAAGCCTTGGCGGCCTCGGCGTCGACAGGAGCCTCGGCAGCAGCAGCGCGGCCATACTCGGCCTTGCCCATCTCGGACCACTCGGGCTCCTCGTCGGGCATGGAGCCAGCCTCCTTGCCGAAGAACTCCTTGAGGCAGTTGACGGCGACGATGAGGCCCAGGACCATCAGCAGGACAGCGAAGACAAGCTGCAGGCCCTTGGTGGCGGCGACGGAGACGGCGGCCGTGGTGGCGGTAGCCGGGATGGTACCGAAGAAACCGTAGGCCTGGACGGCGGTCATGCAGCCCATGGCACTCTGAACCAGCGAGGTGAAGGTGCAGCAGAGCAGGAAGGCGACGGGCACGTAGAGCATCCAGCCCTTGCGGCCGGTGCACTTGCAGAACACGGCGAGGGTGATCATAGTCATGCCACCGAGCAGCTGGTTGGAAGCACCAAAGAGCGGCCAGATGTTGGCATAGCCACCAAAAGCGAGGGCGAGACCAGGAAGCAGGGTGACGACCGTGGCGAACCAGGGGTTGCCGAGGACCTTCATGTAGCCGGCCTGGGACTCGATGGCCAGGGCGTCGTTGGTCTGGGCAAAGAACTCGGAGAACGAGGTGCGGGCGATGCGGGCGACGGCATCGAGCGAGGTCAGGGCCAGAGCGGAGACGTTCATGGTCATAAAGACGGTAGCGAGCATGCCGTCAACACCGAAGGCCTGCATACCGCGGGAGATGCCAGCGGCGAAGATCTGGAACGGGGTGGAAGCGACGCCGGCGTTGAGGGCGCCGGTACCGGCGGTGTTCATGTCGGAGAACATGATACCGGCGACGATGATGGCAAGGATGCCGACGAAGGACTCGACGATCATGGCGCCATAACCGACCTTGACGGCGTCCTGCTCCTTCTCGACCTGCTTGGAAGAGGTGCCGGAAGAAACGAGGCTGTGGAAACCGGAGAGAGCACCGCAAGCGACGGAAACGAACAGGACCGGGAACATCATGCCGGAGGCAGTGGAGAAGCCGGTGAAGACCGGAGCGGTGATGGTGGCCTGACCGTTGACGCCCAGGACGACGATGCCGAGGACAGCGCAAACGATCATGACGATCATCATGATGGAAGTGAGGTAGTCACGCGGGGTCTTGAGCATCTGGATGGGCATAGCGCCAGCGAAGACCAGGTAGACCATGACGACGGCGAACCACTGGAACTTATCCAGGTAGACCGGGAACTGCATACCGACGGCGAACATGAGAACCATGAGAACCACGCCGGTGACGAACTCGGCGGCACCGGTGAGGTTGAACTTCTTCTGGGCCCAACCAAAGGCGATAGCGACGAAGGTGAACAGGATGGAGATGGTGCCAGCGCAGCCAGCGGCATAGGACTTGGTGAAGTCGATGGCACCGGTAGCGGCGCCAGAAGCGTCAACGGCCGGGGTGAACATGAACGTCTTGCAGACCATGTCAGTGAAGGCGGCGATGACGATGATGCAGAACAGCCAGCAGAACAGCAGGAACAGGCGACGGCCGGTCTTGCCGATGTACTTCTCGATGAGCTGAGCGAGCGACTTCCCGTTGTTCTTCATCGAAGCGTACAGAGCACCAAAGTCGTGGACGGCGCCAAAGAAGATGCCGCCGACGAGGACCCAGAGCACGACGGGCAGCCAGCCAAAGGCCATGGCGACGATCGTACCCGTGACAGGGCCAGCACCGCAGATCGAGCTGAACTGGTGCGAGAACGCGGTAAAGGCGGAGACGGGCGAGAAGCTCTTGCCGTCCTTCATGCGCTTGGCCGGCGTGAGGGCCTCTTTGTCAACGCCCCACTTGTTGGCCAGCCAGCGGCCATAGCCCAGATAGCCGCAGGCGAGCACCGCCGCGGCCACAACCATGAGCAAAACTCCGTTCATTACATTTCCTCCTCTAAAAAGAACTTCCTAGACATAAAAAATGAGGGCCGTCGGTTGCGCTCGACGGCCCTCATCTTCATCAGCCGCCCGTTATCGTACGGGCTAGCTGTATGTGCTAACCCGCATCAGATAATTACTACGCTGATAATGTTTAGCTGATGCGTGAACATGTCTAAGAAATCCTCTTCAATCATGATGCGAACGATCTGTGCGTGTTCACATCCCCCAGTGGTTGAAAAGGAGTATGAAACTTTAGTTACCTAAAGTCAACGCAAATTTGTAATGAATTTTCAACTTTTTTGGATTTCTCGGTATAAAACGCCACTGACCTCGGACTTTACCCCACGACAGTTTTTGCATGAGAGATGCCCCTGAGAGCCGCGGGAGCCGGGCGGCGCACATGAACTTTCCTGCTCTACAGTCCTGCGCAAGACGGAAAGCACATTAAGTGCTTTCCTTTGCGTGCGGAACTCGCGATAAAGTTCATATGCGCCGCCCGGCTCCCGCGGCCCTCAGGGGCTCCCATCCCAAATGTGCGGAGCAAAGCTCCGCATGCCAACTTTTTCTTTCAGCTAAAGAACGCCGGAAATTCGACGCTGGCTTGTTAACCTTGCTGGACGTTGTCGACGCCAAACCAGCCCAAAAGCTATATCGATACAGAAAGGTCCCCGGACGGAGGGGCCGGATATAAGGTTTATCGCGAGTTCCGCACGCAAAGAAGGCCACTTAATGTGGCCTTCGTCTTGCGCAGGACTGTAGAGCAGGAAACCTTATATCCGGCCCCTCCGTCCGGGGACCGCGCCGTACCAGCTACAGCGTCATGTTCGGATCGGCGTCGACATCGAACGGCGAGATTTCACCTCGGTCAAATTTACGACGGGCGACCTCCGCGATCATGGCTGCGTTATCGGTACAGGCAGACAAGGGCGGCACCGTTACGCGGATCCCCTGACGCCCAAGCTTCTTGATCATCATCTCGCGCAGATGCGGATTAGCCGAGACGCCGCCGCCGATGCAGTATTCCTTGCATCCGGTGGCATGCAGGGCGTTTTTGGCCTTCTTGTACTGAACGTCAAAGACGGCTGCCTCAAACGAAGCCGCCAGATCGGGCAGGTGAATCGTGCGCCCGGCCTTGGTCTCCTGCTCGATGTAGAGCGTCACGGCCGTTTTAAGACCCGAAAGCGAGAAACGATAGTCTCCCCTGCTGTTAAGCGCGCGAGGAAAATCGATCGCGCGGGGGTTGCCCGTCTCGGCCAGCTTGGAGATGATGGGGCCACCGGGATAGCCCAGACCCAACGCCTTGGCTACCTTGTCGAAGGCCTCGCCCACAGCATCGTCGAGTGTCTCACCAAGTACCTCGTAGTCGCCCCATGCCTTCACGTGCACGAGCATGGTATGACCGCCCGAGACGAGCGTGAAGATAAACGGCGGCCTGAGATCGGGCTGCGCCAGCAGGTTGGCGAACAGATGGCCCTCCAGATGGTTGACGCACACGAGCGGCTTGCCGGCGGCATAGGCAAAGCCCTTGGCGAAGGCGACGCCCACTACCAGAGCACCCACCAGGCCCGGACCCTGCGTCACGCCAACAGCGGCGAGTTCGCTCGGCGCGATGGCTCCACCCTCAAGACCAAGCGATGCTGCGGCATCCTCGAGCGCCGCATCCACGACACTCACAATCACCTCAACGTGTTTGCGCGAGGCGATCTCGGGCACCACGCCGCCAAAGCGGGCGTGAAAATCAATCTGTGTCGACACCTGGTTGGCCAGCATATTGCCATCCGCATCGATAATCGCCACGGCCGTCTCGTCGCAGGAGCTCTCGATAGCGAGCACTAGGCGGCGGCGCTCAATTTCGGCACGCTCCCCCTCGGAGCGCCCAGGCGCAGGCAGCGGCCATACGCGCTGCTCTGCCGCCGTCGGCTCGGGCGAGGCGTTATCGACCGGAAGTACGAGGGGAAGTGGGGCCGTCATGACGATGGCGTCTTTGCCGACACCGTAGTAGCCACGACGAC
Source organism: Collinsella sp. (assembly GCA_036304725.1). Taxonomy (GTDB): domain Bacteria; phylum Actinomycetota; class Coriobacteriia; order Coriobacteriales; family Coriobacteriaceae; genus Collinsella. The sequence continues at coordinate 6,395 of JAXIYC010000019.1, forward strand.
GACCCACCTCGGTAAAGCCCAGAGCGGCATAGAGCGCAATCGCGCCCTCGTTGCCGTCCTCGACCTCGAGCGAAGCCGTGGTGCAGCCGAGCATCTGGGCATCATAGCTCACATGCGACAGCAGCTTGCGGGCAATGCCCTCACGGCGATGTGCCGAGTCGACGGCGACATCCAGAATCTGCACATCACCGTCCACGACCATACCGCCGGCAAGACCCAGCAACTGACCGTCGTCGTGCGCCACCCACCAGCTACGCGGAGCGGCAACGTCCTCGCCCAGCTCGGACAAGAACATGCCCGGCGTCCACGCCTCGTGTCCGGCGCCTTCAAAGCAGGCGGTCTCCAGTGCGCTCGCGCCCTCGGCATCCGCCGCGCCCATGGGGCGGAATTGCAGATGACGCCCAGCGAGCTCGTCGGCAACACCTGTCACCTCACTCTGCGCGCTCTCGGCAAGGCCCAGGCGCTTGCGCTCGTTTTCCTCGGCGTCCGAAAGGCGCGTGTAGATCGGCAAGACGCGAGCGGGATCGCCATCGCCTGCGGCGTGCGCCATCAGCAGGCCCTCGCCCGAGGGCCACCACAGGCCTCGCTCCACGCAGCGTGCCGTCTCGTCCTCACCCAGCAGCTTGCCATAACGCACGAGACCGTCACCAGTTAGCTGAACCTGATCCCAGCCCGCGGTCTGACGCCACTCATCAAGCGCCACGGCGGCCTTGACCACGCGCTCGCGCTGAAACAGACGCTCGGGACCCTCATCGACCAGCATATACAGCGCCGGATATACCTCACCGCGCATAGCATCGGCCAAGATACCAAGCTTGCCGCGCACGCCAGCCTTCCACGCCGTCCAAGCGCAAGCGTCGAGCGTCGACACGCCCAGCAGCGGAACATTGGCACCACGTGCGAGGCCCTTGGCAGTGGAGATGCCGATGCGCACACCCGTAAACGACCCCGGACCGCGGCCGACCACGTAGCAACCAACATCGCTGCGATCCAGACCGGTTTGAGCCAGCACGCCATCAACGGTATTCACGAGCTCAACGTTGGCGTGACGGCGACACATGTGGTCGCCGCTCACGAGCTTCGTCTCGCCCGTCTGCCCATCAATCCAGCTTGCCGCGCAGGCAAGCATGTCGGTCGAGGTATCGAGCGCCACCACCAGCGCGTTGTCGTTATGCAAGCTCATCTTGTACAGCCTTATCAATCAAATGGGAAAGCTCCATTGCGCGGTCACCGTGCGCCTCAAGTGTTATCGTTCGCACATCGCTGTCGCCCTCATCACGCTTGAGCGTCACCGAAAGATACTCATCCGTCAGCTCGTCCTGGAATTGTTCGCCCCATTCCAGCAGGCAAGCACCCTCATAGCCCAGCACATCGAAAATGCCCGTATCCTCGAGCTCGTAGGCATGCTCCAGGCGGTATAGATCAAAGTGAAACAGCGGAATACGACCTTGATCGTGAACGGCCATGAGCGCAAACGTAGGACTCGTAACCATATGCTCATCGCCCAGCCCGCGCGAGACGCCCTTGGTAAAATGAGTTTTGCCCACTCCCAGGCCACCGGTCAGGATGAGCACATCGCCGTCCTCAAGGCACGGTGCAATTAGCTCGCCAAAGTACTCCGTATCGGCAGCGCAAGTCGTTTTGTAAGTACCTACCCCCAGGCGCTCCAGGGACATATATGCTCCTTATTATTCCGAGGCGTCCTCTGGTGCGGGATGTCGCTCCAGATAGTCGCCCAGCATCTTAAAGTCTTCCTCCAGCAGCTCCTGCCACGCCGGATTGCGCAGCGCTGCTGCCGGATGGAACGTGGGCATTACTACAAAATGCCCCATCTGGTGGAACCTGCCGCGCAGCTTAGTAATGCCAATCTCGGTCTTAAGCACAAAGTGCGTCGCGGGGTTGCCGAGCGTCACGATAATATCAGGCCAGATGCTTCGAATCTGCTCACGCAAAAACGGCGAGCAAGCCAGCACTTCCTCGGGACGCGGATTGCGGTTTCCCGGCGGGCGGCACTTAAGCACGTTGGCAATGTAGACGTCTTCGCGTTTGAGCCCCGCCAGCGACAAAATGCCGTTGAGGTCCTCGCCTGCCGCCCCCACAAAGGGCTCGCCCTGCAAATCCTCATTGCGGCCCGGCGCCTCACCAATAAACATCACGCGAGCGCGGGGGCTTCCCACGCCAAACACGATATTGTGACGCGACTGATAGAGCTGGCAGAGGTGACAATCGCCCAAAACGGCCTCAATTTCCTCGAGTGCGACCTCACGTGGTGCCTGATGGGTATGGCCGGGGATGTGCATGACGCCCATAGCGGCTCCTACACATAGACCTTGTCGAGACGCATGCCAAAGCCGCAGGCGACCTCGTAGTTAATCGTTCCGCGCAGTCGGGCCATCTCGTCCATAGTGATCTCGGCATCGCCATCGCGGCCGACAATGATCATCTCGTCACCATACTCGGCCTCGGGAATCTCGTGTGCCGGGTTGGACTGAATGGCGACCATAAACTGGTCCATGCAGATATTGCCAACCTGATGCACGCGCTCACCGCGATACAGCACATCCATACGATTGGAAAGTGTACGCGATAGGCCGTCGGCATAACCGATCGGCAGCGTACAGATCTGAACGCGCGTACGCGGTACGCGGTAGGTAAAACCGTAGCCCACGCCCTCACCCATCGCAGGGTGTGCCACGCGCGTCACGCGCGCATGGACGCTCATAACGGGATCAAGCTGCATCACGCGGCCACTCAGCTCGCACGGCTGCATGCCATACAAGCCAACGCCGGCGCGAATCATATCAAAATGCATCGAGGGGTCGAGCATCGAGGACGGCGTGTTGGCGCAGTGCACGATACCGCACTCAAAACCCGCATCCTTAATGGCCTGAACGGCCTCGGTAAAGCGCTGACACTGCAGCTTGTAGTCCCAGCCCGAAGGTTCATCGGCCGTGGCGAAGTGCGTAAATACGCCGTCGCACTGAATACCGCGATGGAAATTTATACCGCGGACAAAGTCGAGCACCTGTGTGTAGTGAACGCCGATACGATTCATGCCCGTCTCGATGGCAAGATGGTACTTGCCCACCTTGCCCGCCGCGACGGCGCATTCGCCATACGCAAGAGCAAAGTCAGACGTATAGACCGAGGGCATGATATCGAACTCGAGCAATGCAGGAATAGCCTCGATAGGCGGCTCGCTTAGAATCAGGATGGGCTTAGTAATCCCGCCCTGTCGGAGCTCAACGCCCTCGTTAACCGTCGCCACGGCAAACATGTCGGCACCGGCCGAATACATGATCTTGGCGCACTCAACAGCTCCATGACCATAAGCATCGGCCTTGACCACGCAGCACAGGCGCTGACGTGGATTCAGCAAGTTCTTATAGGCCCTCGTGTTGCGACGGAGCGCCCCGCGGTCGATCTCGACCCAGGACCAGCGCGTCAAATCGGCTTTATTCATGATTAGTCATCCGACCCTTCGTCCATGATTCCCAGATCTTCGAGCGCATCCTTTGCCGCCAGTTCCATGGCAGGACCGATCAAGTCGATAAGATCGGTCGCGATGACGCTCTTCTCACCATACTCCGTCGCCGCGGCAAAGCCGGCGTAGCTGTGAAGTGCGACGGCGTACGAATACAGCAACTCCCAACGATCCATCTCGTCGCGCATGGTGGCAAGCGTGCCGGCCAAAATACCCGCGAGAACATCACCCGAACCGGCAGTTGCCAGAGAAGCCGGACCCGAGAGCGGCAGCAGCACACGCTCAACGCCACAGATAGCCGTCGTCGGCCCCTTGGCAATGACCACCAGATTGTCGGAGCCTGCAGCCCAGACAACCTTCTGCGCGGCCGCAATCGCGGTACCAAGGTCGTTCACCTCGTCGCCGGCAACCAGACGCGAAAGCTCACGATAGTGCGGCGTCATAACCAACGGCTGCTCGCGACGATACATCTCGGGATTACTATCAATACCGTCAATGGCAATCTTAGCAAGGCAGTTGAGTGCATCGGCGTCCAAGATAAGCGGCACATCAAGCTCGAGCAAGCCCGAAACCACCTGCATAGCGCCGGCAGATGTCGTCATACCGGGACCGCACAGTACACAGCTGTACTTCTTTGCAATCTCGCACACCGTCATGCGCGCAGCGGCGCCAAAGGAGCCGCGGGAATCAGACGGAATAGCAAAGACGGGAATCGAAGGAAGTGCCATGCGAATAAGATTGGCGCAGGCGTCAGGAGCCGCGACTGCCACGTAACCAGCACCCGCGCGAGCTGCAGACTTGGCCGCCATAATGGCAGCACCAGGATATTGCGCAGATCCGGCAACAATAAGCACAGAGCCACGGGAATACTTATCGATATTCGATGGTAGCGGAGCAAAGTAATCAACTAAGTCGCCGGGCTCGACAATCTCGGCGGCGTGGTCAACATCATCGATGACTTCGTCAAGACGGTCGTAAAGATTGCCGCAGATCAATTCGCCAGCATACTCAGGGCCATCAGCGCTATACAGACCAATCTTGGGCGCAATCATCGTCACCGTGCGCTCGGCACGAATGCAGTCGTCATCAACAACGCCCGTCTCGGCATTCAGGCCCGAGGGGACATCAATGGATACGACACAATCGGCGCATTCATTGACCGTAGGAATCCAAATGGAGAACGGCGAACGCAGATTCCCGTGGAAACCGGTACCAAAAATGGCATCGACAACAACATCCGCCTTATCGATCAAAACCTCGAGTTCGTCACGCGAGGGACCGACGCAAACGTGCACATCGCGACCGGCAGTTCGACGAGCAACATGACGTGCCAAAGCAACAGGAATCTCATCCGGCTCAACCGGAGAAACGATATCCACGTCCACACCCTTGTGGCTCAGGATATCGGCGGCAACCCAACCGTCGCCGCCATTATTACCAAAACCGACCAGAACGAGAACCCGATCGGGATTGAGCTTCAAGACCTCGTTGGCGGCAAACTCACCCGCTAGCTCCATAAGCTCGGCCTTCGAAGTCCCTTCGCGTTCGATGATATCCTCGAGACGAACGACTTCTTCGGTACTCAAAACCGGTTTCATCTATGCTCCTAGCGTATCTTGCGAAGCATCGCCCAGGTGCTCCGTCAATGCTGAATTCTGCAGCTGCTCAAGCTCATCTAAAACAGAGCGAGCCTCTTTAAATGTCTGCGCAACGCGTTTCTTGTTGCTCACTTTTTCTTCCTTAGGCTTAGGTCGAGCATCCTCGGTGATTGCAATGGCATTAGCGACAGCCAAGTCACCCGTAAGGGTAATAGAAAGAGCGACCTCGACAACACCCAAATCCTGGGCGATTTCGAGAGCACGACCAGAAAGCAGAGCCTTCGGTTTGCCGAGTTTATCACGCGTTACCGAAACATCCTTACGACCCACACCTTGACTAAAACCCGTGCCAAGAGCTTTCAGCACCGCCTCGCGCGAAGCAAAGCGGCTCGCATAGTGAGCAGCGGGACGCGATGATGCATCGCAATACGCACGCTCTTCTTCGGTAAACACACGCCGAGCAAACGACGGCGTCTTTTCAAGAATTGATTTCATGCGGGAAATCTCGACGATATCAACGCCGATACCAGCTTCAGCCATGTTCACCTCCATATCGCACAGACTAAGTTATTGTAGCCCGTTCACAGAAGATGCGACAAACGAGGGTTATAAAACACAGCTACTATGTGAGACAAAACCCGTAAACGCAAAAAGGGGGAGGCCGCGAGGCCTCCCCCTTCTTCAAGTCAAGCGTACGGCTCGGTGCCGTCCACCGGTCAGCGGCGCCCTGGCCTCCCACGGGCTGACCCCGCAGTACTCTCGGCGCGATGGGGCTTAGCTTCCGGGTTCGGAACGGGACCGGGCG
>JAXIYC010000020.1:0-4327 GCA_036304725.1 Collinsella sp.
CCCACATTCATCCGCACATGTGCGGATGAATGTGGGAGGTGTTCGGATAAAGTCGATAATCAAGGCAATAAACATTGCGACTTGCGAGCAATGATTTGCCCAAGTGGGTATGATGGAATCAGCTAGGTCGCGGGGCGTCGCCTGTGTTTGGCGGCGTCCCGTTTTTGTGTTGCAGGGAGGGTAAGGCATGAACGCCACAGTCGTGATTCCAACGTATTGGGCGGGCGATGACGCTTGCGCAAACGCCCCTGGCACCTATGACCATTCGACGCGACTCAACGCCGACAATCCCGAACTCGACCGCTGTCTGGCCTCGCTTGAGCAGGTACGTGACATCCCGCGCATCATCCTTTTGGTGGTCTGTCCCGTTTCTGCCACAGCCGATGTGTCGCTGCGCGTGCACGAGATTGTCGACGCGCATCCCACGCTCAAGGTCACCGTTGTCACCAACACCCAGGCCTCGCGCATTGCAGACCGGGTTGCTCAGATCGCGCCCAAGGGTTCGGGCGAGTGCGTGAGCCTGCGAGGCTACGGTGCCATCCGCAACATGGGGCTAGCCTGTGCCGCTGTGCTGGGGCATGACGCGGTTATCTTTTTGGATGACGATGAGACTGTCATCGACGCCGACTTTATGAAGCGCGCGACCTATGCGTTGGGGCAGCAGACGCGTCAGGGCTTGCCGATCTTGGTCAAGAGCGGCTATTTCTACGATCGCGACGGCTCGCCGCTGGCTTCCACGGACAAGGCGGGCATCTGCCATCGTTGGTGGACCAAGCGCATCGAGTTCAACCGTTGGATGAAAAAGGCGCTCTCGGGCACCCGCATCTCGCGCTCCAACTACGTGTGCGGCGGCCTGATGGCCCTGCACGCCCGCGCCTTTACGCGTGTAGCCTTTGACCCGTTTATCACCCGCGGCGAGGACTTGGATTACCTCTTTAACATGCGCATGTTTGGCTACGACGTGTGGTTCGATAACGAGTGGACCGTGCGCCATCTGCCTCCGGAGTCCGAAAAGCGCTCACCGCGCTTTATGCAGGATGTATACCGTTGGTACTACGAACGGGCCAAGTTGACATTCGCCGCGCATCAAAAGGAGCTCATTCCCGTTACGGCGGCATCGCTCATGCCCTACCCGGGCCCGTGGATTTCGCGCGAGCTCGACGACCGCGTGCGCAAGACCGCTATGGTCCGCAGCGTGTTTACCCGCGAGCATGAGGGCTACCTGCGCATCTGGCGCCATGGTATCGGCGAGGCAAAGGCCTGTGCGCGCCAAAACGCTGCAAGCTATCTGCGTTTCCAGAGCTTTTGGCCCAAGATCATGGACGGGCTTTGGCGTGACGCACAACTGATCAGTATCCTGGAGGGGGCCGAATGATCGACCGCCGCGCCCAGCGCGATAGTTCAATATCAATCTTTCGCATCATTGCCGTTGCCTGCGCCATTTGCGTGCTGGTGTACTTTATTTTTGCCTTGGTGACCGGTATCGAGCCGATCGCCACGGTGATTGCCTGCGCGCTGCTGTGCATCTTTCTGTGCATCTTTATCTTTTTGACGCTCAATCCCGATTCGGTGCGCTCCCAGTACACCGAGGAGACGCTCTCGGTGGCCTCGGCCATGCTCGAGGACATTAAGGGCGGTCTGACGCAGGAGTCGGCGCGTTTGGTGTGCCGGCGCATTTTGCCCGAGACGCGCGCCATGACAGTTGCCATCACCGACGAGGGCAACGTGTTGGCCTGCGCGGGCGAGTTTGAGGAAAAACTACTGCCAGATTCTCCCATCCACACGCTTGCCACGCGCTACGTTATCGAACATGGCATCGTGCAGTCGTTCAACCGTATGGTGGATGTCGTGGGCTCGGATGGCTCGCACAACCAAGTCCCCGCCGGCATTATCGCCCCCATCAAGGTGGGCGATCGTACCGTCGGCACGCTCAAGTTCTACTACAAGACCCCGCGCGCCGTCGACCGTACCCAGTACGCGCTTGCCTCGGGCTTTGCCGAGATCTTGTCCACGCAGCTCGCCATCCACGAGCTCGAGGTGCAAAAGGAACTCACAGCGCGCGCCGAGGTGCGTGCGCTGCAGGCGCAGATTAACCCACACTTCCTGTTCAACACGCTGAACACCATTGCATCGTTTACGCGCACCGACCCGCTGCGGGCCCGCGAACTGCTTCGTGAGTTCTCATCGTTCTATCGTGCCACGCTCGACAACTCGGGATCGCTTATTCCGGTCTCGCGCGAGGTTGCACAGACCAAGCGCTACCTTACCTTTGAGAAGGCCCGCTTTGGCGAGGACCGCGTGCTTGCGACGTTCGATGTGTCCGAGGACGTGGAAGATACGCTGGTGCCGGCGTTCGTGATCCAGCCGATTGTCGAGAACGCCGTACGTCATGGTATGGGCGATGACGACGCCCTGAGGATCGACGTGACCGTTCACCAAGACGGCGAGGATGCAATCTTGATTGCCGTGGCCGATAATGGCGTGGGCATGGATGAGGGTACCGCCGCTAGACTGTTTGACGAGCGCTCTGCCCGTCCCGACGCCAGCTCTCCCCAGGGTGGCGGCGCCGGTGTGGCCATGCACAATATTTCGGAGCGCATTCATCGCTTTTATGGGCCGCACTCCTATACGCGTGTCGAATCGGCGCCGGGCAAGGGCACCAAAGTGCTCCTTCATCTTGATTTGTCAGAGAGCATCTTTGACATTCAAGAGTAAAATAAAAGGCTACGGGCTCAACGTCATGCGACGGATGCCCGGCGTAGTTAGTTGACGAAAGGTTTTATCCCTATGCTGCGTGCGATGATTGTGGAAGATGAGGCGCCGGCTCGCTCGGAGCTTCGCTTCCTGCTCGAGCAAACGGGCAAGATCGGCACGATCACGGAGGCGTCGAGCGTCCGCTCCGCCATCGAGATGCTTATGGAAAGTCGCGTGGATGTCGTGTTTCTCGATATCTCGATGCCCGGTGCCTCGGGCCTGCAACTTGCCGAGGCGCTGCATAAGCTCAAAAATCCGCCGGCGATCGTGTTTGTGACTGCGTATAGCGACCATGCGGTCGAGGCATTCGATGTGGATGCCGTCGATTATCTGATGAAGCCGGTCGAGGAAGCTCGCTTGGATCGCGCGATCGAGAAGGTCATGCAACGCGCCAAGCCGGTTACGGACAGCAAGGTGACCATCGAGCGTATCCCGGTGGAAAAGGGCGGCCGCAAGGTGCTCATTCCCGTGGACGACATTCGCTTTATCATGGCCAAGGACGATTACTCCTGCATCTATACCGTCGATGATCGCTTTTTGTCGACAACCTCGCTGGCGCAGTTTGAGGCCAAGCTCTGCGACTTTGGCTTCTTCCGTGTTCACCGCCGCTATATCGTCAACTTGGCGTGCGTCACGGATGTCGAGACGGTGCCCTCGGGTGCCATCCAGCTGGGCATTACGGGCGTCGACGAACGCGTGCCGGTTTCGCGCCGCCGCGTCGTGCCGCTCAAGAAGGCTCTGAGTCTCTAGCACACTGGCCCCGCAGCCCTGTAGACCCATCGTCTGCGGAGCCGTGGGGCTTTTTTGTATGTATCTGCCGAATCGTTTTTTGCGGAAGGGATCCCATGAACAGTGCAAGCGCCAAGCGCATCGACATCATCTCGGACACCCACGGCTATCTTTCGCCTGCGCTCCTGGACGAGCTTGAGGGCGCGGATCTGATTATCCACGCCGGTGACCTTACGTCAGAGATGGACTACGAGCACCTATGCACCATCGCCCCCGTGCGGGCCGTACTGGGCAACAACGATTACTACCGTGACTACGGCCCCGATGTAGACCGTCTGGCCCTCTTCACCTACGAAGGCCTCAAATTCGCCGTAGCCCACTACCGCGAAGACCTTCCGGTGGGATCCGTAGACGTAGCCATCAACGGTCACACCCACGTAACCAAAGAAGCCCAAGTGGGCCGTTGTTTAGTCCTCAACCCGGGCAGCGCTAGCTACCCCAGAGGCACCCGAGGCCCCACCATGGCCAGAATGCTAGTAAAAGACGGCAAGATCATAAGCACCAAATTTATTGATCTAGAGTAACCACAACAAAAACGGGGGATGCAAATGCGTCCCCCGTTTCCATTTGAGCCAAAGGCAGAGCTTCAACAAAAACAATCAGACCAACCCCGCCGAGGAGCACGCGGGCTAGCCGCGCAGCGGCGCACGCCCGCAAAACTGGTTGAATAATGTGACGGCAGGGAGGGCTTCCGGGGCTGAGGGCGGGGGTTAAGTTTGTCGCGAGTTCCGCACGCAAAGGAAAGCACTTAATGTGCTTTCCGTCTTGCGCAGGACTGTAGAGC
>JAXIYC010000021.1:0-60153 GCA_036304725.1 Collinsella sp.
GGGAACGGTCCGCGGGCGCGCCGCCCTACCCCAAGTCGGGAAAGGCCGCCGTTTGGACAAGGCGCGCCGAAAAAAGGGCGGCACGGGAGTCCGTGCCGCCCTTGGCTTCTCTGTGTGGCCAGGCTTTTCGAAGACTCGCGCCCGGCCCCTATCCGCCCATGACGTCGCGAGCCCAGGCCCCGCTCTTCACCAGGCTGAGTATCAGCAGGACGCAGACGGCCAGATACTGCAGCGCGTAGCTCAGGCCTCCGACGACGCTGTCCATCGGCGTGCCCGTGCCGGCGTTCACGGCATCGAGCCCGCCCAGCACCACGGGAAAGCTTACGAGGATCACGAGGATGATGACGCCCGCCAGGCACACGCTGGCGAAGCTGCGCAGGTACCCGATGCCGATCTGCCTGGTGTCCTCCAGGCCCATGAGGCTCAACGGTATGGGGCTGAACGCCGCCATCAGGTAGAGCTGGATGGCGCGGGCCCAGCTCACCACAAGCGCCACGATATAGGCCACCAGTACCACGACCCAGCTGACCAGCGCCACCACGGCCATCCCCAAAAGCGCTGGCACGTCGTCGTCGGTGGTGGTGATGGACACCTTGCCCATGTCGAGCTCCGCGCCGTTGCCGAAGAGGTCGGTCACCCGCTGGATGGCGATGCGCGTCACCTCGTAGAGCGCCTGCATGAGCTCGAAGGAGTGCTGCACCAGGAACAGGAACACGGCGAAGAACACCAGCAGGAAGACGACCTCCTTCACCGCCGGCATGCTGGAGCTGCCGTCCATGCGCTGGCTGATCTTGATGAGCTGCACGGTGAACACGAAGGAGAGCACCCCGCAGCCGATTGGCAGGATGGCGCTCTCCCACACGCCGTGAACGATGTCGTACATGCTCACGGTGCCGGAGCCGCCCAGCATGGTCTCGAAGCTGGCGGAGAGCACGCCCTCGGCGCCGATGGACCTGAGCACGTCCACCTGGGCTCCGAAGATCCAGTTGCAGAAGTCCCGCAGCATGCCGCAAAGCCACGAGTTGACGGTGTCGGCGATGTCGGCGTGCGCAGGCTGCGGCAGCCAGAGCATCGCCGCGCAGAAGAGCGCGCTGCCCGCGAGCGAGAGCAGGAACCTCCGCTGCGCAGGCGCCGCCCGTCCGATTCTCTCAAGCAAAGCGACCCCCTAGCCCGACACGGTGAACTTGCCGTCGGCGTACGTCACCACGAGGACGGTCCTTGCGGCGTCGTCGGCGTGGAACGCGGCCGAGACGGTCTTGGCGTTGAAGTCGACGGACGCCTCGCCGTCGAAGGAGGCCGACGCCGCCTGGGGCACGTTCTTGGCCATATAGGCAGCCAGCGCCTTGCGCAGCGGCTCCGCGTCGCCTCCGACGAGGCCTATGTATGCCTCGTCCATCCCGCTGACGGATACGGTGCCTTCGGCGACGCCCTCCGAATACTTCTTGCTCACCTTGAAGTCGTCGCTGGACATGGTTGCCGCGCCGCCGGACCGGTCGAATATCAGCGTCCAGGTGACGCTGTCCTGCGAATCCTCGTCGGTGCCGGCGACCGTGAACACGGCCTGCTTGCCGGCGTCGGCCTCCTCCACCTCGGAAACGGTCAGCACGTGGATCTTGCCGTCCGCGCCCTTCTCGATGACCATGCCCTTGGACATCTGCAGCGAGCCCGCGTCGCTCTTCCAGCCCTTGGAGCAGGCGAGCTCGTAGGACGTGAGCGCCGCGGGCGCCGCGGCGCCCTGGCCTTGAGCGGCCTCCTCGACGGGCGCCTCCTCCTGTACGGCCTGCTGATCCGTCTCCGCCGAGCGCAGGGCGCAGCTCGCGACCGACAGCGCGATCCCGATGGCCAGCGCGCCCGCCGCGATGGCGGCCAGTGCCTTCGTCTTCTTCTCCATTTCGAAATCTCCTTATCCGGTGTATCTGAGGGCGCAGGTGAAGAACGAGATTCCCGTCGCCTTCCTGCACACGTCGCCCGTGCGCGGTTCGTGTATGTACTCGTCGCCCCCCACGTAGATGGCCACGTGGCCGTACTTGTAGAGGATGTCGCCCGGCCGCGCCTGCGACAGCGGCACGACGGTGAGCTCCTTGAGCTGGTCTTCCGTGTAATGGCTGATGCTTATGCCCGCCTGCCGGTAGCAGTACTGGGTGAGGCCGCTGCAGTCCAACCCCACGCCGGGCGTCGAGCCGCCCCAGACGTAGGGCACGCCCAGCTGGCTGTAGGCGGCCTGCACGATGGCGTCGCCGCCGGCCGCGCCCTTCTCGAAGTCGTCGACGCCCATGCCGTCGAAGCGGTACAGGTTGTAGGTCCTCATGACCGACTTCAGGCTCTCCACATACTCCGAGCTCGTGGCGTAGCCCGTGTCCTTCAGGCCCTCGGCCATCTTGTCCGAATCGCGGTCGGCGATGGCCTCCTTGATGAGCGCGTTGTCCGCATAGCGGCTGTTCTGCAGGAGCACCCTGCTCCTGAACCTTATGCAGTCCGCGTCGCTCTGGAACACGGTGAAGTCGGCCATGACGGTGACGGCCTGGCCGTCCACCTCCTCGTGGGTGGCCCAGCTCGCCTTGCCGGCGACCTCCGGGCAGCTGGCGAAGCTCGATGCCCACTTGATGCCGAAGAGGTTGTGGTCCCTGGTGGCCAGCTGGCTCATGGCGTCGCCCTGGCCGCTCTCGCAGATGATCTGCGCGATGGTGCAGCCTGCGGGATGCCCGTACTCCTCCTGGCACTCCAGCGCCTCGAGCACCATGTCGTAGGTGATGAAGCCGGGAAGGCCCTCGATCATGGCCCTGTCCTGCTCGTCTTGCCAGAAGCCGGCGATCGCGCCCAGGAGCGTCGAGAGGATGAGGCTCGCTGCTACGAAGGCGGCGACGCCCGCCAAGACCCCGCCCAGAACGGGCGCGGCGGTCGAGACGGCCGCCGCGAGCCTTCCGCCGGCTCCGGCCTTCGCTGCGGCGGGCCCAGCCTCGGCGGCCTGCAGGGCGGCGCGCGACCTGGCGTAGTTGGACGCGGCCTGGGCCTCGCCCAGGGCGCTGCCGCCGGCGGCCTTTCCGCCGGTGGTGGCAGATCTGCGGGCGGCCTTGCCGCCAAGGCCCTCCTTGGCCCTTGCCAGCAGGGATTTCGAGCGGGGCGCGCTTTCTGAGGAACCGCCCGGCCCGGCAACGGCCCTGGCTTCTCCGACGGCGCGCTTCGTCTCCTTTGCCGCGACGGCGTTGGCGTCGACAGCGTCCTCCACAGGCGCGAACGGGTCGGGCCCGGGCCTTGCCCTGCGCCGCTTCCGGATGTCCGCAGCCGCCCTTCCTGCGCGGTAGGCGCCTTCGGACCCGGAGAGCTCGTCGCTGTCGTCGAGCTCCCCGACGAAGCCGGCCGCGATGATGCTCCCGGCCCTGCCGGCGAACCCGTCTTTGGCCGCGGCGGCGTCGGGGGCGCCATCGGCCGCTCCGCAAACGCCGCCCTTGCCGCCCTCGGCGAAGGAGCCTTGGTCGGGTACCTTGAACGTGCCGCCGCCCCTGCTCTCGAACCTGGCGTTGCCGGCCTCCACCGACTCCGCGCTGGCGAAGCCCTGCCTGCGGGCGCCGGACCCCCTACCCGACATCGCCCGCCGCCTCGGCCTCGTCGGCGCCGGCCGCGGACCCCGCCGCGCGTTTGGCGAAGTAGGCGGCGCGCTTGCGCTCGGCGATCTCGTCGGGCTTGGTGTTGAACAGGTCGTAGAGCGCGCCCTTGGGGAAGTCGTCCACGATGGGCACGCGGGACCCGCCCGCTATGAGCAGGCCGTCGCCGGGGTTGACCGACTCGTCGATGTAGCCCTCCTCCTGCTCCGAGAGGTTCAGCAGCTCCGACCACTTGGCCTTGTCGGCGAACGACTGCCTGTGCAGCATGAGGAAGTCGGAGTTCAGGATCAGGTTGCGGCCGTCCTTGTGGCTCAGCAGGTAGGTGCAGTTCTGGGTGATGCCGGTGCAGATCAGGTTGAACTTGCGCCCCTCCGCCCAGAACCGGCTGAAGTAGCTGATGGTGGCAGGGTGCCCGAAGAGGCTCTGGACCTCGTCGATGTAGAGCCAGGTCGTCACGCCGCGCTCGAAGTTCGCGTACATGCGGTTGCGCACCGCCTCCAGCACCGCGATGATGCCGAAAGCGCGCATGTTGTCGGGCAGGTCCTTGAGCCCCACGCAGGTGATGCGCCTGTCGAAGGCGACGTTGCTCTGGTGGTTGAAGATGGAGAGCGCCCCGGAGACGTATCGCTCGAACCGCAGCGCGACGACCTCGGCCTCGGGCTCCGGCTGCTGCCTCAGAATGTCGTAGAGGTCCTGCAGCTGCGGGATGGCTCCGCTCTTGCCGCAGGTCAGGTACGCCTTCTCCACGCAGCGGCTGATGATCGAGCGCTCGACGTCCGAGAGGCCCTCGTTGCCCTCCGCCATGGACGCGGCGGACAGCGCTAGTACCGCCTCGATCTTGTAGGCCAGCTGGGTCGTCTCCAAAAGCTCGGAGACGTCGCTTAGGTCGAGCGGGTTCAGGTACGTCTCCGAGTCCGGGCCGAACGCCACGTTGCGGCCGCCGAAGGCCTCGGCCAGCAGGCCGAACTCGCCGGCGGGGTCGATGATGACGACGTCGTCCTCGGGGTAGAGCAGCGCCGTGTTGGTCATCTCGCGCTTGGCGCCGAAGGACTTGCCGCTGCCCGGCATGCCGCTTATGATGCCGTTTCGGCTGGCCAGGCTCTTGCGGTTGAGCATCACCAGGTTGCGGCTGCCCTTGTTCTGCCCGTAGTAGCCGCCCCCGAAGTCGTTCAGCTCCAAGGTGGCGAAGGGGGACTGGATGGCTATCTCGTCGGTGAGCATCAAGCGCCCCACCTTCACGTGGTTGCGTCCCAGCGGCAGCACGGAGTTCAGCCCCTCGCGCTGCCGGTAGTCCAGGTTCGCGAGCTCTATGCCCTGCGCCTGCGCCACCGATATCAGGTGCATCGCCTGCTCGTCCAGCTCTTCGCGGGTGGGGGCGTAGGTGAACACCAGCCCCGTGTAGCGGAACATCCGCTGGCTGTCGCCCTTCAGGCACTCGTAGACGTCCTGGGCCTCCTCGCGGGTGAACTTCAGCTCGCTGGGGATGAGGTTGAAGTCGTATCCCTTGCTCACGGCGTCCATCTGGTCCTCGGACATCTCCTTGTCGATCCACTTCAAGCGGCGGCGGACGTAGTCCTTGGACCAGCGCGGGTTCATGGCCCTCACGTGGAAGCTGATGGCCAACGGCATGGGAAGGTCCACCATGTCCGCCAGGCAGCGGTCGGTCAGGTTGCTCTCGAAGCTGCGGAACGCCAGCACCTGGCACCATACGCCGTCGCTGGTGAAGCAGCTGGCCGAGCCGCCGGGCTTGAACTCCATGGTGTCGGGGCACGCCAGGTCCTTTGCCGTGATCCCGCGGGTGACGCCCAGGTCGTCGTAGTCGAACTCGGCGCGCTCGCGCCCCGGCCGCGTCATCGACCGTATCAGCTGCAGGCGCTCCTCGCCCCGCAGCACGCGGGTGCCGCTGCGCATGCCCGAAAGCACGCCGTCCGCCATGGAGCGCAGGCGCGCCAGCTTGGGAACGGATTCCTCCACCGTGTCGGCGGAGACGGAGAACGTCAGGTAGCGCTCGCGCATGATGTTGGACACGCCTTCGGCCATCTTGTCGTTGAGGATGCGGCTGTACTCGGCGGCGTAGGGAGCGGCGGGCCCCTCCACGCGGCCGAAGAACCTGCGGTTCGACATCTCGCCCTTGGTGAGCGGGCGGTTGAACAGCAGAAGCTGCAGCCCCACGTCCGGCGTCAGGCCGTCGTAGAGCTTGCGCATCTGGCGGCACACCGACTTCTGCGACTCGTCTCCCATGCTCTGGTAGCTGATGTCGCCGAAGCTGACCGTCTGGCTGAACAGCCCCGGCTCCACCTGCGCGATGCCGTCGGCGTACAGGGCGTCGAAGCCGATGAGCCTGTAGACGTCCTTGGCTGCGCGGCGGGCCCTCTCGGCCGCGGCCTCGCCGGCGGCGCGCTCGCGCCGCTGGTTCTTGAGCCGCTTCTCGATCGGGACGTACCTGCCGCCCCGACGCCCGGGCCTCGCCGCCGCCCTCTTGCCTTTCCTGGCGCGCTTTGCGGCCGCCTTGGCCTCCTTGTCGGCGGCCTTCGCCGCGGCTTTGGCGTCTTTGACGGCCCGCTTGGCGGCGGCGACGTCCTCCTTACCGGCCTTTCGAGGGCTCATAGCGCTCCCCTCCCTTCCGCCAGCCCTTGGCCAGCCTGTTCCGATCGTTGAATCTCCTGCGCTTCTCGTCGGGCCATGCGCCCGCAGCCAGGGAGAACCCGGGCTCGTAGGTGACGACGCCGTCCTCGGCCCAATGCCGGTATGCCAGCGGGACGAACTCCTCGGGCTTCATGCCCTTGGGCCGCCAGAAGGCCGCCAGCCAGAACGGCATCGAGCACATCATCACGGGCATGGTGGCATCGGCCACCTCCACCCCGACGACCAGGTGCGCGAAGGCGGCGGCCGCCACGCTGGCCGCGATGCCGCCGCCTACGCAGGCAGCCACGCGGGCGGAGAGCTTGCCGACGACCTTCTCCTCGTACTCGCTGATGTCCTTGTGCACGTAGACAACCTGCATGGGCGCCCCCTAGTTGGGCATCCACGAGGTGTCCAGCTGGCCGAAGTACACGGCAGCCGCGATGATGATGGCCCCGCCCGCGATGGTGGAGATAGCCCCCGCGATCTGCGCGCCGCCGCGGGTCTCGTCCTTGATGGCGAGCCCCAGGCTCACCGCGCCCCAGACGACAACGAAGCCGCCCAGGAAGGTGATGCACCCGGAGACCAGGCTGATGATGTTCGATAGCATTTGGATTCCCTTCTGTCGTATGCCGCCCGCATCGGGCGGCCGCCTGCGTTGCGCTCGGTTCTAGGAGGAAGCCGCCTCCCGCCGCCTCCTCTCCTGCAGGTACGCCCCGTAGTCGAATCGTCCGGGGTACCTGCTGCCCGGATGCCCTGCCAGCAGCTCGTATCGCGGGTGCCTCTGCGTGGGGTACTTGGAGTCGCGCAGCGGCGCGGCGTTGCTGAACAGCACGAGCGCCCTGTCCCTGCCCATGCGGCCAACCTCCGAGGCCTGCATCAGGTCGCGCTCGATGTAGCTGGTGTTGGTGGTGGTCGAGCCGCCGTTGCCTCGGCTCACGTTCTGCGTGTTGACCTCGACGGTCTCCTTGCCGATCATCTCGGAGATCATCTTCTGGGTGTCCACGCTCTTGCCGCCCAGGTAGAGCAGCGTGTCGCAGTTGTCCACGATGGTCTGGGCATCGTCGCCGTAGGCGCTCTTGAGCTGGGCGAAGCTCTGCAGGATGATGGACATGTAGACGTTGCGGCTGCGGATGACCGAGACCACGTGCTCGATGTCCGGCAGCCTGCCCACGTTGGCGAACTCGTCGCAGATGAAATGCACAGGGCGCGCCAGGGAGCCGCCGGGCAGCGCGTCCGCCTTGTCGCAGAGCATGTTCACCGTCTGCCACAGCGTGATGGCCAGCATGAAGCTGAAGGTGGAGGACGTGTCCGAGCTCACCACGAAGACCGCGCGCTTGCCGCCCGCATCCCCCAGCTTCGAGAGCTCCAGCTCGTCGTGGTCGGTGAGGTCGCGCAGCTGCGGCACAGAGAAGGGCATGAGCCGCGTGTTGCAGCTGATGAGAATGCCCTTCATGGTCTTGCCGGCGGCGTCCTTGAAGGCCTTGTAGCACCACAGCACGAAATCGTCGTCCACGCCCACCGGCTCGCCAACCTGCACCCACCTGAAGCCCGAGGATGCCCGGCGGCCGAACGCGCGGCCCGGCTTCCTCGCGCCGTCGCCCGCCGGCGCGCCGCCCGTCTCCACCAGGCGCATGCCCGTCTCGACCTCCCTGAACAGGAGGTCCAGCGGGCTCGTGTAGTCATCGTCGTCCTCCCTGGCCTGTGCCAGCGAGAGCAGCGTGACGAGCCCGCCGAAGTTGCGGTCCTCGGGCGGGCAGTAGAACATCAGGTAGCCGATGAGGGCGGTGTAGAGCAGCCGCTCGGCCTGCACCCAGAACTGGTCGCCCACGTGGTCCTTGTCGCCGGTGGTGTTCGCGATGAAGCACTCCGCGAACTCGATGATCCCCACCTCGTCGCGGATGAGCGAGAAGGGGTTCACGCCGGCGGAAGCCGACATGCGCACCAGGTTCATGCAGCTGATCTCGTAGCCGCTCCCCACCAGCGCGTTGCCGAGCAGCGGCAGCTGCGTGCCCTTCGAGTCGATGACGAAGTAGTCCGCGTTCATCTGCAGGATGTTGGGTATGGAGTACCTCCAGGTCTTGCCGGCGCCGGTGCCCCCGATGACGAGGACGTTTCGGGGGCGCTCCTCCAGCCTCTTGCCCCTGCGCTTGCCGGGGTCGACTGCGAGCCCGTAGCTCTCGGTGAGGATGACGTTGTTGAAGGGATCCTCGGTGTCCGCGAACCTCAGGCCCTCCGCCTTGGTGCCCCAACGCGCGGAGCCGTGCTCCTCGCCGATTCGGCGGTTGCCCTGCGATTGCACCAGGTAGGCCCATGCAAGCCACACCGCGAGGAAGCAGATGGATCCGCCGAGCAGGGCGTTCGGCTCGGCTGAGATGCCCTGCGTCGTCAAGATGGACGGCACGGCCTCCATGGCCGCGCCGACGTTCTGCAGCCAAGGCCCCTCCAGGGAGCGGAGCGCTGCCGCCCAGAGGTCGCCCAGCGCGAAGGCCGCGGCGGAGAGCAGGCCGGCGGCAATGAGGCCTTCTTTCGAATAGCGCCTCATCGGCCCTGGGCCCTCTCCCTGTTGAACGCCCTCTCCCTATCGGGAACCTCGTGGGCGTTCTTGCGCAGCTCCTCGGCGGCGGCCTTGGCCATCTCGGCCTTGTCGGCGAGCCTCTCGTTCGCGCCGGTCCTCGCATGATCGCCATGCGTGCGGTCCTTGCCCAGGTCCCGTGCGCGCTCCCTTGCCCTTGCGAACTCCGCCGCAAGCTCCGCCGAGGCCTTCTCCTTGGCGGCGTCTACCGCCCGGGACATCTCGTCGAAAGCCCTCACCAACGACGGCGCGTCCTCCGCCCTGAACAGCAGGTAGGTCTTGCCCTGGGCCTCCTTGTGCCAGTCGTGCGCGATGCCGCAGTCGTCCAGCTTGCCGTCGATGATGTCCTGCAGCGTCGGCCAGTCCTCGATGGAGGCGAACTCGTGCATGTCGAGCTTCGCCCATCGCGCGGGACCTCCCGCCTCCCGCCCGCCGGCTTCCATGCCGGCGGCATCGCGGCCTTGGGCGCCCGCACCCTTGCGCGCGTTGTCCAGCGCCGCCTTGAGCCTGTCCGCCGCGGCCATGGCCGCCGACCCCCCGGCATCCTGGCCCATGCGCAAGATCCAGTCGAAGAGCTTCTCGCCCGAGTAGTCGCCGAAATCGTCCGCCATCTCGAAATCCTTTCTTCCCGTTTACCTGACGCCGTCGAGGATCCGCCGCACCGCGGCGCGGTTCTCCTCCGCCTTCGCCGCCCTGAAGCTGGGCCCGTCGAACATCACCGGCTGGCACCGCTCAAGCACTCGGTCGTATATGCGCGTGCGGGCGAGCCCCCTGGGATTCTTCAGCTGCGCGAGAGGCACGTTGGTGGTGACCACCAACGGCCTGCCGCTGCGGTAGCACGCGTCAACCAGGTCGAAGGCCCTGGAGTCCATGTAGGACGAGTCCCGCTCGGCGCCCAGGTCGTCGATGACCACCAGGTCGTAGGAGCGGATGCCCTCCAGCATGCGCGTCCGCTCATCGCCTTTGGCGTCCCAGAGCACGTTTTCCGCCCTGGAGACGCTGGTCACGAGCGGCACCTTGCCGTCGTGAATCAAGAAGTTGGCCAGGCATCCAGCTGCGAAGGTTTTGCCCGTGCCCGGAGGCCCGATCAGCACAAGCCCGTGGCCTCCCTCGGCCATCTGCTCCCAATGGCGGGCGTACTCGCGCACGATGCGGAAGCCCCGCCTGTCGTCGCGCCCCAGCCCGAACTCGTGCCCGGGATCCAGGGGAAGGCAGAGCTTGTGCGAAGGCGAGCCCTCCACGGACCTGACGCGGGCCGCGGCCCTGCGCGCGGCATCAAGCCGGTCGGCCTCCTCGACCTGACACCTGCACATCACGGGCATGATCGTCGTCTGACCGCCCCAATCCACGCGCACCTGCTTCCCGGCGCCGCACTTGCCGCAGCGCAGCAGCCCGTCGTCGCCGACGAAGTCGCCCTCGTCGATCTCGCAGCTGACGGGAATCGGGTCCATGGCCGCAAGCCTGCCCGCCCTCATAGGACATCACCTGCCACGCAGGCGTACTCGGGCAGGCCGCACCTCGCACGCGGCCGCGCACCCTTTGATGGGTACGTGTTTGATAGGTCTTTACTTGATCCCTCTTTACTTAATTGCCCTGGCTTTGCCAATGCAGGCCTTTCCCGCACGGGGGCATCCTGCATTGGAAAATCCAACGCAGGCTCGTCGGACTCTGGCAGAGAGGTCCTAGCGACGGCGCGCTCGTGCACCACGTACTCGGTGCCGGCCAGGCGGCCGGAGCCGTCGCGCAGGCGCCGCCGCTCGAGGTAGCCGTGCTCCTCGAGTTCGCGCACGCCCGTGCGGATGGCGTCGACGCCCTCGCGGTTTATACGGGACAGCCCCTCGAGCGAGTAGTCCCACTCCTCGGGCAGGCTCAGCATCTGAGAGAGCAGCCCCTTGGCCTTTAGCGACAGGTCGCGGTTGCGCAAATGCTCGTTGGACATCACCGTGTAGTTGGCGTTCTTCTCGACGCGGAACACCGTCACGACGGATCGCCCCCGCGAAAGCCGCTGGGCGCCGGCGGAAGCATCGCGGCTTCCTCGGCGCGCGAGCACTCCGACGACGTCCTCAGCACCGCCCACGCCGCAAGCGCCATGGCGGCCGAGGCCGCCCCCAGTGCGTAGCCCGCGGCGAGCCACAAGAGAGCCGTTCCCATATCTGCGCCTTTCCTCGTTGGTTTTTCCCTGGGTTTCCCCAACCAAAGGGCGCGTCCGCGCAAGTTTTGGACATCGGATGGGCACAACCGGGCGAACGGGCGGCGCCGCGCCTCACCGATAGGTCCGAAAGGTGAGCGCCAACGGCCATGGGCCAAAACCGCAAAGCGGACAGCATGCCAGGTATAATCGAGCCGTAATGCAACCAACGTCTAATCAAGAAGGGGGCCCGATGGCCAAGGAACTGCAGCAGACGGAAGAAGCCTGCAGCGAAAAGGAGCCAAAGCAGCAGAAACCCAAACTCGCCATCGCCGAGCAGATCACCCACCTAAAGTCGAAGGGCGTCAAGTTCGCGATATGTGACGAGGAGGAGGCCACCTCCTTCCTGGCAGACGTATGCGACTTCTACGAGGCGACGTCCTACAGGAAGCTGTTCACCAAGCGCCAAGATGGGAAGCACGACGGGGAGTACATAGACCTCGACTTCGCCCAGCTCAAGGCTTTCTTCGAGCTAGACCAGACGCTGCGCGAGACCCTCTTCCCTATGACGCAGCACATAGAGCACGCGTGGAAGGTAGCGCTGAAGCGAGCCGTCGCAGACCGCGACGGCGAGGACGGCTATTCCATAGTCGTGGACTATATGGGATCGCTCTCGCCGAAGGACCGGAAGTACCGCGACGGCGAGATTAAGCGGAGCTCAAGAAACCCCTACGCCCACGGCGTTTACGAGAAATACGCCGACTGCATGCCCGTATGGGCATTCCTCGAGCTGACGTCGTTCGGAACCCTCGCCGACTTCGTCCGCTTCTGCGGGAACCGCTGGGGTGACAAGTCGCTCGTGAGGGCCCATTACGACTTGAAGAAGGTCAAGTCTGTCAGGAACTGCGCGGCGCACGGCTCTTGCATTATCAACGTGTTTGCAGAGGGCGAGAACTCCAGGCACACGACGTCGGTCGACACGCTCGACGCGGTCGCAAGGGTAAGCTTGTCCAAGGCCACCAGGAAGAAATGGATGCGCAACGCGGCAGCGCAGGAGATAGCCATCACGCTCGTCCGCTACTCCAAGGACGTCCGTGACGCCGAATCGAGGGAAAAGGCTGAAAGATGGTTGAAGGGATTCTTCGACGAGGTACGGCAGGACGCCGATCTCCTGCCGCAGACCGGCCCCGACGCGACCTCCGCGGCTGCGTTTAATTTCATGGAGGCCTTGACAAAGAGTCTCGGACTGATAAAGTGAGCTGCAGATCAAAAAACCCTAGGGTTTTGGGGGCGGGATGGTGAGAGCCAAACTGCCCCATTTTTTTCACCGAACCACCCACCTGTATCGATTATATCTCGTTCAAACATTTCTCGCCGAATCGGCTATGTCGGCGCCTCGTTGAGGTGGGGTTCGAGCCAGAAGGCCTTTCTACCCTTCCATCCCATATCAGAGCGTAAGTTCTTTTTCTGCACCAAGACCCTCGCCCCGCTCGAATGCCACAGCAGTTCTACCGCATGGGAGGCAACGGCTAGCGCCGTCCAGTGGATTGACCAGTAAGTTGACCAGTAGATTTCACTGTTCTACCAGTTCGTCGCGCTGGTAACGATGTTTACGAGACCAGTGGATTGACCAGTAGACTGACCAGTGCGACACACATGGGAGAAGCATTGCGAAAGCGTCCGCGCATGTTTTAGACATCGGATGGGCGCAAACGGGCGGGCGGCGCTGCGCCGGCCCGTCGGCAAAGGGAATACTGAGGAAATCGGGAATGGCCAGAGGTGCTCACCGGCGCTATCGCTCTACAATCGTCCTGCAACAATCGAAGGGGGAAATAATGGGCACGGCATCGGTGACCATCAGGGCTGAGGAGTCCACGAAGCGCGCCGTGCGCGCCCTCGCCGAGAACTTCGGCTTCGACATCTCGTCCATCGCCCGCGCCTTCTACAAGCAAATCGAGCGCGAGGGGAAGATTCCCCCGAGCCTCGCCGAGTACCTGAAGCCCGACAAGAAGCCGCTGAAATAAACGCTTTGCGAGAAACCAACGCCTTGGTTCGAGAAGAGACGCCCGCCGAATCCGCTTGCCTACCATCCAGGCAGCCATAGTGGAAGCAGGCCGTATCGCTCTCTCGATTCTACCCATACTCCAACCATTCTAACCACCATGGTTAGAATGCGCCGATTTCCCAGAAGGGTTTATCTCAGCACTGCGCCCCTCAAAGCCTGCGGCCGAGGAGCGCAGTTGCCCTGCCCCTTGAGGCCCCAAAGCCAAGGGCGCGGTGTCTTTGATAATGCGAGATGGCGATCAGCGCATCACGACCTCCAGGCGCGGGCCTTCGCGCACCAGCACCTTCTCGACGATGCGCCTGAGCAGCGCCCTGTCGACGTCATCGAGCCTGTGCTCCTCCAAAGCGGAGAGAAGCGCCGCCCGCTCCTTCTCGCCGTCGGCCTCGAGCAGCCTGTCCGCGCCGGACGGGAGCAGCGAGGCCGACGCGGCGGCGTGCTGCGCCGCGGCCGTCGCCGGAGTGCCGAGGACTTCGAGGTCGGCGGCCGTCGCCTTCCCGAAAGCGTAGCGCTCGTAGGCCGCGAGCTTCGCCGCCGCGGTGACGCGGGGCTTCGGCTTCCGGTCGGGTTCGCGCTCGGCGCAAGGCCGCGACGTTGAACCGCCTTCCCTCATGGCAGCCGCGATGGCGTCTGCGACCTCATCCTCCGTCACCCGCCGCCTGTCGCCGCCGGCGCAGTCGCACTTGCAGGTGAAGGCGCCGCCCGCCTTCCATGCGCGGTAGCTGAGCGAGTGCCCGCACTCGGCCCGCCTGAGAAGTCCACGCGCGAACGGGCTTTTCGGCGCAGACTTCCCCACTCCCTTGAGGTGCTCCTTGGTCCTAAGACACGCCTGCGCGGCCCGCCAGAGCCCGTCTGCGACCAACGCGGGATGCGCGCCCTCGGTGACGTAGCGTTCCGATTCAGGCACCACGTCGACCGGATGCCTGTTCATGACGCGCCTACGCGTCTTGCCGGTCACGAGCGTCCCCGTGTACACCGGGTCGCCCACGATCTTCTGCACCTGCGTGCCGGTCCAGCGGCGGCTCTTCGGCTCGGGGCGCTTGCCGTACCCGTACAGCCCGAGCCTGCGGTACGCCACGCCCGGCGTCTCGATGCCGTCGGCGTCGAGCGCCGCGGCGACGAGCCTCGGGTCGGCAAGCTCGGCCGCGAGCTCGAACAGTCTGCGCACGCCGGGGGCGAAGCGCTCGTCCGGGGCCAGCCTCATGCGGTCGGCCGGGTCCACCATGTAGCCGAACGGCGGCGTGGGGTGCGGCCGCAGCCCGCGCCGCCACTTCGTCTGGAGCGCGCTGCGCACGCGGATCGACGTGTCCCGGCAGTAGGCGGCGTTGGCTATGTTGCGTATGGCTATGCCCGGCGCCGCAGAGTCAAGGCTGCACGCCGCCGAGTCGTAGCCCTCGGCGATGCTCACGAACCTCACGCGCAGAAAGGGGAAGACCTGCTCGATGTAGGTGCCGGCGTCGATGTACTCCCTGGCGAAGCGGCTCAAATCCTTCACGATTACGCAGGATACGCGCCCCTCCTTGCACAGGGCTAGCATCCGCCGGACCTCGGGCCGTTCGAAGCTCGACCCGCTGAAGCCGTCGTCGACGAACTCCTCGACGGGCTGGCAGGCGAGCCCGGGGTCGCGCTCGACGAAGGAGCGCAGCATGGCCCGCTGGTTGGCGATGGAGTTGCTCACCGCGCCGACGCCCTCCAGGTCGCCGTCGGCTCTCGAGAGCCTCATGTACAGTGCGATCATGCGAGCCTCCGCTCTATAGAAGCCACCCTGTCGCGCCAGTCGCCGAACATGAACTGGATCTCGATGCCGCCGTCGCGGCTCACCTCTATGCGCCTCACCAGCGCCAGCACCAGGTCGCGGCTGAACGTGAACAGGTCCTCAAGCGCCGCGACCGCCTCCTTGAACGCGCCGTCTGAGGCGAGCAGCGCGTCGAAGTCCGCGAGCTCGCGGTTGGCCGCATCGAGCGCAGCCCGGCAATCGGCCGCCCTCCCGTCGGCCTCGGCCTGCATCTCCTTGTACTCGGCCAGCGTCACACCACCGCATGCGTACAGCTCGTAGAGCCGCTGCCGCTCGCGCGACAACGCGGCGGCCCGCGAGGCCAGTGCGTCGACGGACGCCTGCAGCCGCCTCCTCTCGTCGACCGCAGCCTCGCTACCCCTGAGCCCGGGGAGCACCCGATCGAGCTCCAGCGCCGTCGAGACCTGAACCCTGACCTCGTCCATGATGGCTATGCGCAGCGCGCGCTCGGCGACGCGCACGTCGTTGCCGCAGCCGCGCCCATGGTGCCGCCGGCACTTGTACACGCTGCCCCGGGCCTCCCCCGTCTTCGGGTTGAACCTGCGGTCGAGGATCATGCGGCCACCGCACTCGGCGCAGAACAACACGCCCGCCAGCTCGTCGGGCATGGCATTGCGGTCGGCCTCCTTGGCCGCCACCTGCGCCCGCTTCGCCGCCTTCTGGGCGCGCCGCTTGGCGCGGACGCGGCCGAACACCTCGGCCGGCACGAGCGCCGGGTGCGCATCGGGGAAGACCAGGCGCTCGCCCTCGGGCACCGTGTGCGCGGGAATCCCGTCGTAAAGCGACCGGTAGGTGTTGCCAAGCACGAGCGTGCCGACGTAGACGGGGTTGTCGAGCATCTTGGCGACGTAGCGCGCCGACCACGGCCTGTCGCGCCAGACGCCCGCGTAGCCCGCCGACGACTGGGCGTCCAGGTGGTCGACGGGCGTTGGCGCGCCCATTTCCGCAAGCGCTGACGCGATGTCGACCAACCGCTCGCCGTCGAGGAACATGGAGAAGGCCAGCGGCACGAACGGCGCAGTGGCGTCGTCGACGTCAAGCCTGCCCTCGCCGCGCACCACGCGGTAGCCGTAGCACGTGTTGCCGTAGATGACCTCCCCCTCCTCCATCTGGCGGTGCTTCACCGCCGACACCTTGCGGGACGTCTCCACCGCGTACATCTCGTTGACCAGCCCCTTGAAGGGCACGACGATGCCGCCGTCGCCCTGCAGCGTGTCGAGCCCGTCGTTCACCGCGATGAAGCGCACGCCCAGAAACGGGAAGATGCGCTCCAGGTACGTGCTCGTCTCGTACATATTGCGCCCGAAACGGCTCAAATCCTTCACGGCGATGCAGTCGACGGCGCCTGCGCGCACCTCGTCCATGAGCGCGTCGAACGCGGCCCTGCCCTCGAACGTGGTGCCTGTGCGGCCATTGTCCTCGTAGACGCCGACCACCTCCACGCCCTCCATGCCCGACAAGCTGTCGCGCACGAAATCGACCTGGGCCCGCAGGCTGCCGTCGCCCGCCTGCCCGTTGTTCCTGCAGCTCAGCCGCGCGTAGACGGCGCAGCTCCACACCTTTGCCGCAGGCGCCGCAGAAACCGCCGCGACGCTTGCTGCCGTCTTCCTCGACTTCCTAGCCACGGCAGGGCCTCCTTCCCTCGGCCTTAGTCGGGCAGGCGTAGCGGTTGCGCGCAAGCCCCTCGTTGGCCTCCTCGAACAGCTCGCGGCCGACCAGCGCCGGGTGGTGCCCTTCGATGACAGGGAACGACCCGATCGGGATGCCGCTTTTGCGCATGCGGATGCTGGCGAGGCGCTCGGGGGCGAAGTCCCCCGTGTAGAAGGGGTTGGTCACCATGCTCCTGATGGCGGCGTAATCCCAGCCTTCAATGGCGTGCCGATTGTGGCCGTAGAGCTCGTTGGCCCTCTGCCTGGGCCCGGGGCACCCAAGCTCGCGCACCTGGCCCTCCAGCTTGCTGCGCCACCAGCGCCCCTGGGCGGCAAGCTCGAAGATTCTGGGGACGAAGGCCGCCACCTCGCCGTCCACGCGCGCGCCGCAGGGCGCGTCCTCGTCGAAGACGTAGCCGAAGGGGACGTTGCGCCTTATAAGCCCGCCGGAGGCGAGCCTGTCGTGCTCGGCATGCAGGGCCAGCGCATCGGACATCTCTGTCTGCAGCCCCTTGAAGTACGCCCGCACGTCGCCGCCCTGCGTGTCAAAGCCGCGCGCGCAGTCCACGAAGCGGAAGCCCATGGGCATCAGAACCTCCTCGACGTAGAAGCGGGCCTCCGAGAAGCACGGCGCGAACACCGCTATGTCGGGCACGACCACGCAGTCGGCCCTGCGGTTCTCAATAACGCGCATGAGCTCGTCGAAGGCGGCGCGCACGTTGCGCACGGCGTTGCGGTTCCTGATGGTCTCCGCCTTGCGCACATCCCCGTGGGCGGAAAGCCATGCCTTGCACGCCGCCGACTGCGCCGCCATATCGGGGACGCGAAGCCAGCCGCTCATCCAGTCATAGGCAGAAAGGTACACGACGCAGCGCCATCTGCCGTCCTCGCGCGCCCCGGGGATACCGCGCGCCGCCGCCAGCACGTCAGAGAGGTCGAAGCCCGCCATCACGCCACCCCCTCTTGCTTCGAGGCGCATGCGGCGACGGGGTCGCCGAACCGGAAGACCACCTCGATGTCGCCGCCCTCGCCGACGAGCACCCTGTCGATGAGCTCTACGACCATCACGCGCTCGAGGCCCTCGGCGTCGCGGTAGCGCGCCAAGGTTTGCTCCCAGGTCTCCGCGCGCACGTCATCCAACTGGGCCGATTCCCGCTCGATACCGGCCTTCTCGCCCTTCAGCTCCTGCAGCCTGGCGTCGACGGCCCGAGCGAGCTCGGCGTACTGCGCCTTGTCAATGACGCCCGCCGCGTAATCGGAGTACATGCGCAGCCGCAAGTCGCCGTTGTGCTCGATGCGCCCCTCCACCGACTCCAGGCGGCAGGCGAGCTCGGCGCGCCTGTCGTGGCGGTACGCCTCGGCACCCCTCACCGCGCCATCGCCGTCGACCGCCGCGAGGGCGTGCCCGTGCACTGCCCGCATCACCGCCGCCGAAAGCTCGTCCTCCCACACCTTGTGCATGCCGCACTCGGCACGGTTCTTCCTATGCGTCTCGCAGGAATAGTAGAAGCGTTTGCCGCTGGAGCGGCGGCTCGCATGCCGCGCCATCGTCGCGCCGCAATCCGCGCAGAAGAGGAACCCCGACAGCGGCAGCGACCGCTTGGCGCCGGGCGACAGGCGCATATCGCGCCGCGCCAGCTTGCGCACCAGGCCGAAGGTGGCCGGGTCCACTATCGCCTCGTGCGCGCCGGGCGAGCGGTCCCACTCGGACTCGTCGACGAGGAGCACCGCCTTGCGCCGGAAATCGGGCTTGCAGGTCTTGCCCTGCACGAGCGTGCCCGCATAGGTCTCGTTCGACAGGATGCGCAGCACCGTGCGCGCGTCCCAGGCGGTCCTCTCCCCCTTGCAGAAGTTCGAGCTGCGCGCCGCGCCCTTCGCCGCGAAATACTCGTAGGGGCTTGGCACAAGGCTCTCATTGAGCATGGCGGCTATGCCGGCGGCGCTCATGCCGCCGATGCGCGCATCGAAGATGCCGCGCACAACACCGGCGGGTTCCGGGTCGACCACAAGCCTGCCGCGGTCGGGGCCCGACCCCTTGGCGTAGCCATAGGGGGCGAATGCGCCAACGAACTCGCCGCGGCGGCGCTTGGCGGAAAGCGACGCCTTGGTCTTGGCGGAGGCGTCGCGGCAGTACATATCGTTGAAGAGGTTCTTCACCGGCAGCATCAGCGCGTCGGCCGGCGTCTTCTCGGCTGCGGAGTCGTAGCCGTCGGTGATGGCCATCACGCGCACGCCGAGCGCCGGGAACACCTGGTCCAGGTAGCGCGACACGTCCAGGTAGTTGCGGCCGAGGCGACTCAGGTCCTTGACGACGATGCAGTCGATCTTGCCGGCCTCCACGTCGGCGAGTAGGCTGCCCCAGCCGGGGCGGTTCTCAAAGGTGGAGCCCGAGAAACCGTCGTCGGAGTACTCGGCGACGATGCTCAGGCCGCCGTTCGCGTCGGCGAAGTCGCGGATCATGGCATGCTGGTTGAGCACCGAGCCGCTGGTGCCGTAGCTCTCGTCATCGACGGAGAGCCTGGCGTAGCTAGCGGCGCGATAAACCCTTGCCGCTGGTTTTGGCGTTTTGGTTCTGGGCATGAAAAGGCCTCCTTTTGCACATATGTGTACGTGCGCCAGGAGGCTCTGAGATGTCCTCGGGATGCGCTGCGCTTCCCGCCAAGAAAACAACCGACGCCGAGGACTCTTGTATGCGTCTGACGCAATCGTACCACGCCTTCAGCAGCTCTGCGCCGGCAAAGGCGAAAATCTCAGGGTTGATGGAGTGTTTGCCGATGCCGGTCGAATCGCGTCAGGCAAGCTCCTCGCCTATGACGTCGCGCACGTTCTCGCTCGCAGCCAGGTAGCGCGACACGGCCTCCTCGATGCTGCACTCGCCGGCGTAGGATACGCGCACGCGGATCGATCCGTATCGGACGCAAAGCGCATCGCGGGCAGCCGCAGAAGCGTCCTGCTGAAGCTCGCGCGGCAGCGCACCGGCAACCGCAGCTTCGCTCGGTCCGTTGTCGGCAAATGGCTCGTCGCCGCTGCAAGGGAACATCCCGTCCTGCGCGGCTTCCATCTGCTCACTTCCCATCGCGACCGCCGATCCCAAACATAGCCTCGAGCTCGGCGCGCGTCTCGTCGTCAAGCTCCTCCAACTCCTCAAGGACGATTTCCTTGAGGACGGGATACGAGCGTGCCAGGCGCTTGTAGATCGCGTAGACGGTGACGTACTCCTCCTCGCTGTGCTGCTTGACGGTCTTGCCCTCGAAATAGATGGCGCGGATGGTGCCTTGGCTGGACTCGCTCAGGAAGGATATCGCCCAGTCAAGTATGCT
The DNA here is from genome assembly GCA_036304725.1 of Collinsella sp. Classification (GTDB taxonomy): domain Bacteria; phylum Actinomycetota; class Coriobacteriia; order Coriobacteriales; family Coriobacteriaceae; genus Collinsella. Next base: position 19,754 of record JAXIYC010000021.1, read on the forward strand.
GTGCATGATCGAATGTAGCTCATCCTCACGGACGCGCTCCTGCTCAGAGGCGGGGCTGCGATCGTCTGCGAACAGTTCCTCGGGGTTTATCACCCCCTCGCCGTCGCTCCGCATGAGCTGGCTGAACAGTATCGGACGCGCGGTGACGCCCTTGATCTTGACGATGCAGTCGTAGCTGCTGCGGCAGCCTCGCGATGAGGGCATGTTTCCTCCCCTGGGTCAGGGAGCGCGGGATTGCGCTCCTGCCCAGAGGCGGAAAACGGGGTATTTTGGACGTGCCCTAAGGGCGAGCGGCGGCCACGACGAAAGAGGGCCTTTTGACGATTGTCACCCCCAGTAGTTAACGACCGTTAACCAGCAGCGAATAATCCGCCCAAAGACCAAGAAACCCCGCAACTCGGTTTGAGTTGCGGGGTAGGAACGACAGAGGCGACGCAAATCAGATTCGACCAGTTACGTAGCCTTCAGTCTCTCGATTGCATTTAGGCCTTTCTTTTATAGGCACTGAGCCGACAAGCACACCCAAGATAGCGGGGAGACGGTAGCCATTGTAGCTAAAGCTCAGGTTGTTATAGTGAGCGCCAATACGCGGTCCCAAGCACACGCCGTCAATGACATCGCAGGTGCTAAGGCCGCACGAAATGCCATGAGCCCGCCATAGTCCGAAGTATCTACTACGCTATGCACCATCTGAAGCGTTGGAAAATGTCTTGGCTTCATCCCCTGGCAAAGCAATCAGCCAGTTTATTTTGAAGCTCAAAACAAAGCTCAACCATTCGAAAAGCGCCACCATGCTTAATTACGCTGAGCAAACACTCGCTTACATACATATTGAAGCAGGGCATCACTGCAACCGTCCTCGACTACCGCAGATCCCTATAACACCGCTCACGCTTCTCGTAAAACAATGTGTTCGCTGGCACATCTTTTGAGACGACGCTGTTCGCGGCAATAACCGCATTATCCCCGATTGTGACGCCCTTGAGCACAACAACGTTCGCGCCCAGCCACACATTGTCTCCGATGCGGACTGGCGAGGTCTTGGTCGGCTGGTCGCGGTACATCGTGCCGTCCTGCGCCATGCCGTGGTCGAAGTCATATACATGCACGTTAGGCCCGAACAAGCATCCCTTGCCGATGTCGATGCGTTCGTGGGCAATCAAAACACACCCGTAGTTGAATGAGGTCCGCTCTGCCACTTTGATGCGTCCCGTAGCCGACACGCGGCAGTAAAAGGGCCGCCTAAACGCCTTCGTCATAATTATCTGGCCGGGAAACCTGCCCATTAGGAAAGCAAGTTTGCCGCGAACGTAAGCCCAACACGCTGCCCGCTCGATGAATTCCATAGGATTCAAAGGAAGTCACCCTCTTCTTCTATTTGTTTGTCAAACTCTACCCATAAGGCGCTTAACCAGAGTCTTAACAGTCTTGACGAACCCGTAGGCCCCCACATAGCGCGCCGCCCCTTCGAAGCCATGCTTTTCGTACGCCCGCCAAAAACCCTCTACGTCGTCCTGGGGCGCTGAGGGCCTTTGCAGCATGGGGTTGCCGGGAATCACCTCGTCGATTGTTATCTTCACGGCCCCAGGCTCGAAAACACCCTGGCCTACAATATCCTTCGCAAGCTCACTATTGACCATGACGACAGAGAGGCCTCTTCGGTCATTAAGTTCTTTACGGCACCTGTCCACACCAAGAAAGTCAGCGAGAGTGAAATCGGCAACCCTGCGAATATCGGTGTAGAGGCAGCGGTAGCAGCAAGAGTTCAGCCCATCGTTGCTGTAGAAGACGTCTCGCCACGTATTGCTCTCAATCGTATCGTAGAGCGTGCTGCCATCTTCCAAGGCCGCCTTCTCAACATGAACCCCCCAACCCCTGTCCTTCGGGCGATGGCAGTAGCCGATCACCTTCTTGCCGCTTTTCCGTTCGAGAAACGCGATGTACTCGCGGAACAACCGGTTGCTCGGCGTCCCGTGGCATATCAGGTCACAGGTTACCAGCTGTCCGGAATAGCTCTTCTTGGAAAGGAAGCTCCGCAGACCCGCAATCTGGCAGGGGGTACCTGTATACAGCACGCACCTTCCCTGCCTCAGATCTTCATAAACCTCGCCGTACGTCGTCCCCGTAAAACCCTGTGAATACTTCGACCCCCTACATGCCTGCGCCTCACCCTCAGTGACGCAACGTCTCTGCACAATGCGGAACTCGTCGTCGAAACAGGCGCCATACACTACGCCGCCCTTGCCAAGCGCATATTGCGCCAGCGCCCAAAAGGCTGCACCCGAGGAACTCTTGGCCCTCTCTTGGTCGGTGCCCTTGTACGCTAGCACTTCGAGCGGTCCCCTCTTCAATTCCTCCGCCATCCCCCCGTTGGCAGGACACGTTGCCTCGCACAGGCCACATTGCACGCACTTTGCCTCATCCACATTAGGACGATAGAATCCCCGATTATCCTCGATCACAGTGATTGCCGAGAGTGGGCAAGCCGATTGGCACGCCGAACACCCGCAGCACAGCTGCGGATTATTACAGATTTCCATGGATCGCCCCGTCCTTGCGCTTAGTGTCAATCCCGCATATAGCAAACACGCCGACGCACGACATGAAGTACGGTATGTAGCACTGCGGATCGTAAAGAGGATTGCCCGAAAAGCAATAAACCAGGAAGAAAATCTGCGCGCCCACGCAAGCCCAAAGGCAGAACGACTCCCCGTAGAGTCCTCCCCCGCGATGCGCAGCCGAACGCCGCATCGCCGCGATTAGCGTGACCGCAGCGGGTACTAGGAACAGGGCCAGCCCCACGATGCCCGTCTCGGCCAAAAGCTGCAGATAGACATTATGAGTACTCATCGACGTGAATCCCAAATTGTTATACATGGCGCCAAGCGATGTCGTCGCAACGTACTTCGAATACGACCCCCACCCACTTCCAAACAGGGGATTCGAATAGAACATACTCCAGGCGCAGTCGTACAACTCGCTCCTGCCGTTACCAGTCTCGTCTTCCGACAGTTCGACGAATCTTTGAAGGGTTGCCTCGACGCCCGGCACGAATGTCGCCAGCACGCCCACGGCAAGAATAGCCAGCATAACAATAATCAGGGCTTTCAACGCCGTACCCGTGAACTTATCTCTGTTGACGAAGAGGTAGCATATCGAAACGGCAACGACGGATGCGACGAGCGGTCCGCGCTTCGTCGTCAAGAACAAGGAGAGCAGAAGCACCACACCCAAGATTATGTCTTTCGCTCGCGGCTTGGATTTCTCCCCAATTAGCCCGCACGCCCAACACACCAGGCCAAAGCTCAAATAGATGGAGTTGGTGCTGTAATGGGCGGTGAAGCCCGATCGGTAGTCGCTTGCCATGTAGCTCGAAGAGAAAAACGCCGCCTTCACAGGCGCATACAATGCAGGAAAGAGCCAGAAGGCTATCGTGCATATGGCATGGAAGGCCGCAAACGCAACCAGCACCTTGATACACGTCGAAATCCACTCCTTCTCCCCCGATGCGGCGTACATGCACACGAACAGGATGGTGTAAACCACCAGCAGCGTCAGGTTGTTCACTCCAAAAACGAAGCTATGTACATAGAAAAGGATGAAGAACGGGACCCACGCAATCTCCAGGCCGAACTTCTTGTTGGCAAACCTGCCGTTGGCAAGAAAATGCATGACGAGCGACACGAAGGAAACGGCGAGGCACGCGTAAAGCACCACGGAAGACGAGGCAAGGGATTGGCAGAAAAAGGCGTAAAAGAGCAGGGGGATGAAGACCATCGACCCATTCTTTAGGGAGAAACGCGCTCCGCGCTGAGCAGAGAGCGCCGCATCGATTTGCGACGAGGATGCAAGACACATGACTATCTATTCCTTACGAAGCGTTTGAAGATGGAGCGGAAGCTGCCCTTGTCGAGCAGGGCGAGCGTCAGACACACGACTGCGACGCCCCAAAGAACCAGGGCGGCAGCGACGGCAGCCCAAAGGGTCCAGGTGCAAGCCAAGCTCGAGAGAAGATACCCGGGCATCGCAATAAGAGCAGTCTGCAGGACGTACAGCCCGAAAGCCGAAAGAGAGCTCGACACCGTGTCCCTGGAAATCCTGGTGGGCTCGAACAACAGCAAGTCAACCACACGGTAGGCATTCGACACGCAGGAAGCTGCAATGGTGCCTACGATACCAAACCCCATTGTCAGGGGGATGCCCAAGACTATGATAATCAGAGCCTGCATGCAGGTCTGCCACCTTGTTTCATGATACATCCCTGCGGCTATGACTAGAAGTCCCTGGGAAGACTTGCCATGGTAGAGGAACACATTCAGCACCACGAGAAAACCGAGAAGTGCGTTATGGTAGTCTGCGTCGTGGAAATTCCCTGCATATAAATCAACAAAAGGCAGTATCAGCGAGAAGGCGCATCCACAGGCAACAGCTGACACCGAATAGACCAACGCCCTGTAAGGCCTGTACGAAACGCGAAGCGCCCCGTAATCGCCATTTGCAATCTGTCGTCCAAACGAAGCCTGCAGGCCCGTACCCAACACATTGGGAATCATCTGCAGTCCGTTTGAAATCAGTAGGTACACCGCCAAAACGCTGACCTCGCTCATGTTTCCGCACAGCACGGTGGCCAAGATAACAGGCGCACCCGACTGTACCGCACCCAGAATCTGCAGGAATAGAGCATCCCAGCGCTGCGGCAACTTGAAGTCCCCATAATCTACCTTGCAGTCAAACTCGGGGTACCGCCGTCGCGTATACACCGCCAGGATGGCGCTTCGCGCAAACACGGCTGCGAGCGCCAGCGCGTAGACCGCCACGACAGGCGCGCGCAAATACGAGAACACGATGATAATTCCGGTATTCAGCAGTGTGTAGACAGTCGAGGCGAGCTGGATGAGCCAGTTTTTCTTGTCGGCAGTGAGGAACACCCTATACTTCGAGAGCGAGAAGAAGTCAACAACAACCTTCGCGCCCAAAAGGAAGGTCAACGCCACGATCTCCCATGGCAGCATCGCGCCCGCCGAAACAAACACCGGGTAAATAACCGAGAGCCCTACCATCAAGGCCAGGAATACAGCGCCCGATTTCTGGTAAAAGGCCCGCGACGCGGACGCGACAATGTTGACACCCCTCCAATCGCCCTGGGCGAGCGGCTTGTACAGGGCGAACGTCGCCGCACCGGATATTCCGGCCTCCACGAGCGCAAAATATCCGATGAGCTGGGTAAGGGAGGTCACCAGGCCGTTGACCTCGGAGCCGTACACTCCGATGATGGCCCTTGGGACCAGGAAGCCGGCGACCACAGCGGTCAGCTGGTAGACAAGATTCCAGAAAGTATTCTTGGCAAACATAGGATAGTACCGGCCCTAAAGCCCTATGCACTCGGCGATGAACGAAAGAGCGTTAGCGCGGTCGCGATCCAAAACCTGGTTAGCACGATCGTAATCCACATTGCACGCCGACGGATCGCCAGCGGCGTACAGGCAGTCCTCGATACCGTAGCGCGCCAAAAGGTCAGTGATCCTAACGTTGCTCTGAACAGCGGCTTCGGAGGTCTTTACAACAAATTGCTTATTAAAGTTCAGGGAAAAGCATGCGCCATGGAAGGAATCTGTGCACACGAACGCCGCCCTACGCACCAGCTCAAGAAAAGCAACGGGACCAACGTCCCTCACATTTAGCACACCAGGAAAATCTTTGGTGTTGTAATGCAGGCAGACGACGGGAATGCCCAACCGCCCCGCAACCTCCAAGGCCCCGTCCAGAAGCTTCTGCTCAGAGTTGAGCGTGTAAAGCAGCACGTATTCCTCGGGAATGGAATCAAGGCCTTCCCCTGTGGCAAGCTCCGACCAATCGTCGCACGAGAGCAGAAGCGTCGGATCTGGCATGAAAACAGGCTCGAGACCCATGCCACGCAGCACTTCCATGGAGCTAGGCTCCCTCACCGAGAGTCCCGAAAATGTGGCAAGCCTCTCCGCAGCGCCCTTATCACACGCAGTGATTGCCTCAGCCGTCGCATCGCCCAGGCTGGCCGCATACGAGGCGACGCGGGCAACATCTGCGATACCCGCACCCAAAAAAACGGGGTCGTGTCCGTTTACGCGAGGGTTGAAAACCTGATCGCTGCCGATAAGAATACAATCAAGCGTCTTGGCCTCATCGATGAGAGCCGCCCAGTCAAGCCTGCTCGTAAGATTCAAGTTGGTTTCGGCAAAGCGCGAAAACGCCGCTACCCTGCGGCGTTCGAACCCCCGCCTCAGAAAGTAGCGCGCAGCACCCGATGGGCTAAACGAGAAATGTGTTCCCAGCTCGCGATCGTCAAGTTCCCTGTTACTGTAATTAAGAATCTCGCAGTCGCAGCCCAAAGACTCCACAGCCCTACGAAGTGCGCACGCCTGGAGCGACGCCCCATAGTTCACGGTATTAGAGAATGTGAGTATGCCTACGTGTTTCAAAATGCGTTTCACCTATCCTGAAGACTGAACTAAACCAGGTTAATGATGTAACCCTCGGTCGCATTTTGCCTTTCAATAACCTTGCAAGGGCTGCCAATGACGATCGAATGGCTGGGGATGTCTTGATTGACAAACGTATTCGACGCAATGAAAACATCATTGCCGATGGTAACGTTACCCGCAATCGTGGAGTTAATGCCCAGATAGACACGGTCACCTATCGTGGGAACGCCCTTTCTTTTTCCGCGGTTTTCCTGGCCGACGGTGCACCCCTTGTGAATATTGACGTTGCGCCCCAACTTAGCATCCACGTTGATCGTGATTCCATAGGGATGGCCGATATAGAACCCCTCGCCAATCTGGGTTGATGGAGAGATTTCAAGCCCGCATTTCCTCGAAAGGTGCTTCCTAGGCAGTGTGAAAATAAGCTTTCGCAATCCCCCCGCCTGGCACATCCTCAGGTAGAAAACGTAACGGTACCCAAAATCGCCAATCAGGCGCCCGAATTTCACACCCGGTGCACCGAAGTAGTGAATTGTGTCTTTAGAGAAAGTGCTCACGTTAGTCTTCCCGTCCTTTCGCGACCTTCTCTCGAGCAACACCGAGGATACGCTTCGACCCTTCAATCAAACCCCCGTCGCTCACCTCCATGAGAACTCGTCCGAGAATCTGCGCAGGCCGCCTGCCAATAAAAGGCGAGCACTTGCGCACTACGCTCCTCTTGATACGGTACTTGGGCTCGACCCAACTACCCGAAGAACGGTGGATGCTGTATGTACACGGCTTAATATGATACCCGCCGAAACCATACACGGGGTTGAATGCCCTGGAGTCCATAACGCGCCAACCTCCGAAAGACTGCTCTTTGTCCTCGCGCCTGAATCCAATTGTCTCAAGCTCAGCTGTGAACACCTCGTTGACAGTGGTCTTATCGAGAAATACGGGGTCGATAGAGAACTGCATAGACTCATACCTGGCAACGCATGCTCCGATTATAGGATCATGCGGCTCAACCGCAACAATCAGCCCGGTCGTGGCGGTCAACGAGGATTCCTCTATTGCGGTGAAGGGAACGCTACCCAAAAGGGGCGTTATGTCGCGGATAAGCTCACTGCCCACGTCCATGTAGATCCCACCGTATTCATGCAGCACCTTGAACCTGGCGTAGTCCGCAACGAAAGCCCACATCTTTGCTGCATAGGCATCCCTCGACCACTCACAGGTTTCGAAATCGAAGTTATCCTCATTCCATTGTCTCAATTCGAATCCAGGCGCAAATCTCTTCCATGAAGCCAAGGACTTCTCGGCCGTATCAGAAAGAGGCTTTCCTCCGAACCAACAGTAATGAATGACCTTTCTCATAGTCGCATCATACCTAAATAGCTGAAATCAATCGAAATCATTTACGAATGATCTCGTAAATTGTATCGATTTGGTCCATATAGGCATCGAGGGAGAATGACTTCTCGATACATGCGCGACCGCATTTGCCAATTCTTTCTTTCAAGGCATTATCACTCATGAGAACGTCAAGCTTTTCTGTCAGGGCAGTGACGTCATCGACCGGAAACAGGAAACCGTCCACGCCATCGTTGATGATTTGAGGAACGCCTCCAACAGGAGTCGCAATCGTCGCCAAGCCGTACGACATCGCCTCGAGCACACTCATAGGCATACCTTCGTTTTTAGACGGAAGGCAAAAAATACTGCAGTTTTGAAAAGCCTCGTCTTTCTTTTCGCCAGCCGCCCATCCGATGAAACGACATTTATCGTATATGCCGAGCTCATCCGCTAGCTTCTCGTATGCACGCACATCACCATCTCCGCCGAAAACAAATCGGGCATCTGGATGCGCAGGAAGAGTGCGAGCCGCAGCACGCAAAAGCACGTTTGGGCTCTTGCGTTCGTCAAGACGCCCCATGAACAAAACGGTATTAGAGGTATAGTCCGTCACGTTTTCGCCCGGAATATTCACTGCGTTATGAAGAACCTTTACTTGCTCAATATCACAAATACGCCTGTTAAGCAGGAAGTCCCTCCACTCCTCGGACAGAACGACAATCCTGCTGCAAAGACGAAATGTTTGGCAGATATCACGCCTTTGGCCCTCTGTGCATTCCTCGTCATACCACATAGCAAACTCGCTACCATGCAAATGAAGAAGAACCGGCTTTTTATGCGCAGCGGCTGCTGCAATGAAAGCCTTCTTCCGAAAGTAACTGCCGCGCGAAGCCATGTGAACGTGAACGAGGTCACAACTCTTCAGCCTTCTTAGGTACCTCGCATACGCAACCATAGCCGTTGCCAGCTTCCTAGCCTTGCCCCCTTCTATGGTCGTTGGTAGAAATGTAACTTCTTCGCCTCTACGGTGCGCCGCCTCAAGCATGTTCTTCTCAACTGTTGCAATGCCGCCCATAGATTCTGGACTAGGCCCAACCATCAAAATGCTAGGCATCGCTATCTCCCGCAAAACTAATGCCTACCTGCCGGGATAAAGCACTATTTGTATTGAAGCCACTTCCCTCAGGCAACACAAAGAGCTCGCCAAGCTCTCGGTCCAGCTTATCCGGCTGCTCTTCAAGAGCATAGAAGGGATCATAGCCTCCGCCCGTGTAAAAAGTCATCTCACCAAAGTATGGCTTTCCGCCGATGTTGTACCAGTCAACACGAACGTGCGGAAAGTCCGCAGACAACCTCTCAGAAAGTTCAAGCATGAGCTCATAGTTCTCAGGCTTCGGCGTGGGTTCATGGTCGGAAACCTCGTGATTAATGTCGCCGCGCTGCTCCCACTCTGGCGAAAAATACTGCATGTCGTGGTTGGTGAACCTGTCAACGTCCGTCTGCACGAGCGCCGCTTTGCCATCGAAGCAATAAAATTTATAGTCCGTCGGGGTCTCCCTGCCGGGCTCATCAAGGTACGCTTCGGCAACTACACGTGGCACAATATCAAGGTATGCCCACTCACGACCTTGCCAATACCAATTGCGGCCAAGAGCCACACGCAATCGCCTCTTGGCCTCCTCGAAGTCGAACTTCGTCTTATCGGTGCATACGAAAGTGCTTTGCGAATCATGGGTGCACTTAAGCACAAACTTCTCAGGCAACTTTTCCAGGTCAATCTCTTCGACTGAGCCATATACACCGTAGAGGGGGACCAAATACTCGGCACCAACAAGCTCTTCAACGAAGGAACGGACACCGTACTTGTCGGCAAGCTGCGTCAAGACTGGGTTATGATAATTAAGCTTATACCACTGAAGCTTTTCATTAAATGTCTTGGGGTTCTCAAAATCGGGTTCGTAATGGAGCTTCGCTTTGAAATACATGCGCATGTACGCTTCATCAGGTATGAAGCGTAGATTGTTCTTGAGAGAAAGGGTGAACCTCTTCTTCAGTTTCATCGATTGCCTCCCAGCACATCCGCAATACGCTCACTCGCATGCCCGTCGCCGTAAGGATTTGAAGCCTGGCTCATCTCTACGTACTCATCCTCGTCTGATAGCAGCCTGCTAAACTCTCGGTAAATTACATCCTCCTCAGTGCCGACGAGCTTCAGGGTGCCGGCAGCTACGCCCTCGGGACGCTCAGTGGTGTCGCGCATCACCAGCACCGGCTTGCCCAGGCTCGGGGCCTCCTCCTGGATGCCACCTGAGTCGGTGAGAATTAGATGGCTCGCCGCCAAGAAATTGTGGAAGTCGAGCACTTCCAGTGGGTCGATGATGCGCAACCGATCGAAGCCATCAAGTTCCCCATGGGCCGCCTTGCGCACCTCTGGGTTCATGTGTATGGGATAAATCGCCTTGGTGTCAGGATGCTCCTCCATCACGCGTCGAATCGCGCGGAACATGCGATGCATGGGCTCGCCAAGGTTCTCACGACGATGTGCAGTGATTAAGATCAGGCGGCTGTCGCTAGCCCATTCCAACTCCGGATGGGTATAGTCCTCGCGCACTGTGGAGCGCAGAGCGTCGATACCGGTGTTGCCGGTCACCCAAATCTTCTCGGCACGCTTGCCCTCGTCGAGCAGGTTCTGCTTACTCGCCTTGGTGGGCGCAAAGTAGTACTCGCTGACGATATCCACGGCCTGACGATTGAACTCCTCGGGCCATGGGCTATAGATGTCGTGAGTGCGCAGGCCCGCCTCTACATGCCCCACGGGAATCTGCAGGTAGAAGCAAGCGAGAGCCGCCGCAAAGCTCGTAGTCGTGTCGCCGTGCACGAGGACCACGTCAGGCCTCTCTTCCTCGAGAATCGCCTTCAGCTTCAGCAGCACATCGCACGTGACATCGAACAGCGTCTGCCCCGGCTTCATGATTGCCAAGTCATGGTCGGGAACCACATCGAAAACACTCAGAACCTGATCGAGCATCTCGCGATGCTGACCCGTCACGGCCACAACCGTCTGAAACTCGTCGGGGCGGCTCTTGAGCTCGTTCACGAGCGGGCACATCTTGATGGCCTCCGGACGCGTCCCGAAGACGAGCATCACTTTCTTCAAACCTGCTTCTCCCTGCATCTCTTTAATGAATTACAGCTTGTAGACGTTCTCACCGTCACCACACACGTTGCGCGGGTCGATGAGGATGCGGTCGCCGAACACTTCGGGCTTGCCCTTGATCTGGGAATGGCCCACCATCACTATCACCATCTCCAGACCATCCAGGAACTCTTCCATAGAGTGCACCTGGCCCGGAACCTCGTCGCGCTCAACCCACGGGTCGTACACCTTCACGGCACCACCGCACAGGTGCTCCTCCATGGAATCGAGCATCTGCAGCGTCGGGCTCTCGCGCACGTCGTCAACGTCCTCCTTGTAGGTCAGGCCGTAGATGCCCACCTTGGAGGCGTCCTTGATCCCGCGCTCGGCCATAACCTCGTGGGCACGATGCAGCACATACTCAGGCATGCCCGCGTTGGTCTGAAGCGCCAGACGGATGAAGTTTGCCGTTTCGGGGTAGTCGCCCACCAGGAACCACGGGTCGACGGGAATGCAGTGACCGCCCACACCGGGGCCGGGCTGCAGGATGTTCACGCGCGGGTGCTTGTTGGAGATGCGAATGACCTCCGCCACGTCCATGCCGCCGATACGGCAGATCTTGGCAAGCTCGTTGGAGAACGCGATGTTAATTGCGCGGAAGGTGTTCTCGACGACTTTGGTCATCTCAGCGGTACGGATGTCGGTCACACTGATTTCGCCCTGACAGAAGGTTGCGTAAATCTTAGCAACCTCCTCGCCCACCTCGGGGTCGTCCGCGCCAATCGTACGGTTGTTGTGCAGCAGCTCGTAAACCATGTTTCCGGGGATGATGCGCTCCGGGGCGTGCACGAGCTTAACATCCTCACGCTCGGCCTCAATGAGCAGCGGGCGCACAAAGCGATCCACCGTGTTGGGCGAAATAGTCGACTCGATTACGAGCACGGCGCCCTTCGGGGCGACCTCGAGCACCGTCTTGCAGGCGGCAATCACATAGCAGGGGTCGATCTTCTTATCTAGCTTATCGTAGGGCGTCGGCACGCTCACGATGTAGGTATCGCACACCTGATACTCTGTCGTGAATTTGATGCCCGATTTCAACGCGTCGACGAACAGCTCGTCAAGCCCCTCCTCCTTGAAGGTGGTATGCCCGGCATTCAGAGTTGCCACAAGTTCCTCGTTGTAGTCAGTTCCCACGACCTCCACGCCGTGCGTGGCCATCATGAGAGCGGTGGGCAGTCCGATATAACCGAGACCGATAACGTTAACCATTCTTTATTCGCCTTTCCCTGAGAACTTATATCGGTATGTAAGGGCAACAAACTTTGCGTTACCCACGATGTAGCGCTTCCAAAGCCTGCCAGGCTCCTGTATAAACCGGTAGAACCATTCCAAGCCGTGATCCTGCATCCACTTTGGCGCGCGATCGGTCACCCCAGCCACCACGTCGAAACTGCCGCCAACGCCCATCACGAAAGGAATTCCTATTTGATTAAGGTATTTGTGCACCCAATACTCTTTCTTAGGAGAGCTGAACGCGACAAACATCATGTCCGCCCCAGATGCAGCCATGTCCGCCACAATCTGCGGCTCGTCGGCCTCAGTGAAGTAGCCATTGCGATAACCGACTATCTGAATGCCGGGATAACGCTCCTTGAAAATCGCCCTAACCCTCGAGACAACTTCCTCCTTCGCGCCGAAGAGGTAAACCTTGTAGCCCTTCTCAGCGGACAGCTCCACCAGGCGCTGGAACAGATCAATGCCCGTCACGCGCTCGCTCAGGGGCACGCCCAGCTTCTTGGCAGCCCACACGATGGAGGCGCCGTCGGCGTTGATGAGCGGGCAAGCGTTAACAATCTCGGCCAGCTTCGGGTCGGCCTCCATCAGGTTCACCTTCGAGGCGTTCACCACCACATGTTGGGTGGGCACGCCGGCAGCAATAACCTTCTCAACCTCGGCAACCGTCTCGTCGAGCGAGAGAGCATTAACGTATGTGTTGAGAATGGGATAGCGCCTGGATGCTTTTATAGTTTTTTGAGAATTCAACAATTGCCTAACTTCCCTGTGCTGTAAGCACGACGCCCACGGTCTGAATAATCAGCTTCAAATCGCTCCATGCGGAGCACTTCTTGATGTAAAGCAGGTCAAGGTCGACCCACTCGTCGAATGTGATGGAATCGCGGTTGCGACGGGTTTGCCAGTAGCAGGTCATGCCCGGCTTCACCAGCAACCTTTGGCGCTGGTAGTCGTCGTAAGTCGCAACCTCAGCCGGCAATGCGGGACGCGGGCCCACGATGCTCATATCCGAGCGCAGGACATTGATGAACTGGGGCAGCTCGTCGAGCGACAGCTTGCGCAGCCACTTGCCCACGCGGGTGATACGCGGGTCCTCGGCGATCTTGAATACCGGGCCGGTCTTCTCGTTGAGCTCCCTGAGCTCGGCGAGCTTGTCTTCGGCATCCACGCACATGCTGCGGAATTTCAGCATCCGGAAAGTTCTACCGTCCTTGCCAACTCGCTCCTGACTGAAGAACACGGGGCCCTTCGGATCGTCGACCTTGATGAGGATCGAGATGATGGCGAACAGCCAGCAGAACACAACGAGCACCGCCGCGCTAAAAACGATGTCGAACGCACGCTTGACAACGCGGTACGCCACCCTGTCCTCGATGCCGGTGACTGGCGCGCTCCCAAGCTCTTCCTTGAGGCGCCTTGCGCGCTCGAAGCTTTCGGTTGAGCCCCCGCCGCCATTGATGTCGTACGCGAAACCGCTACGAACAGTTTTACGCTCCAAGGCACCGCTGTCCGCCGTCGCTCGGCTGGCTTTGCCTGACGACGATTCCCGCATGCCGGACCTCGCCTGCGCGGGCTCGCAAACGGCCGTGAAATCACTGGCCACTATGCGCACACCGCCTTAAAAACGGGTTTTGCAAGAAATTGCCCTCCTATGCTGCCAACGCGTTTACAATTGAACCCAGAAATGCGGTGCATCCGCAGGCCGCTCGCGAAACAGCTCACGACCTGCGAAAACACCTTTCCTTTGTTCGTGCTAGATTTGGCGGGAAGCGCGAACGCACCATGGATTCCTCAGAGAATTCCGGGCGCGTTTTTAATATGCGCAAAGGGATTTGGCCCAAGAACACGTTGATGAGCTGGGGCAGCTCGTCGATGCTGTGCTTGCGAATGAAGTTACCCACACCGGGAATAATGCGCGGGTCGTGCTTCATTTTAAACATGGGGCCAGTGGCCTCGTTTTGGGCCTGCAAGTCCTTGAGCATTTGGTCTGCGTTGGGAACCATGCTGCGGAACTTGTAGATCTTAAACAGGTAGAACGTGCCGTCTTTGCGCACGCGGCCCACGCGCCACTGTGAATATAGGGGGCTGGCGCCCGGGCTCTTTATGCAAATGACCACGCTCAGAATTACCCCGGGAATAAAGAGCAACACCAGGGCTCCGCCGGCGGCGACAATGTCCACCGTACGCTTAACAACGCGGTAGAGCCTGTGCCCAAGCTCGGGCTTCACGCCGGAGTTGGCACCGCGCAGCATCTTGTACGCTTCTTCGTTTGTAAGGTAATCCCCCGCAGCACCGGCTGCGGCAGTGACGGAATTCGCCGTGGCGGCCGTGCGCGTCTCCCGCGCGCCCTGTGCCATGGTCATTATCGTAGGCTCCAAGAGCCTCTCCCCTGATGCTTTTTGCCTTCGGTCGTCCGCTTGCGAGCTTGCAGCTAGGCGATCGCTCTTCTGTGATTGCGCATAACTCGCTGCTCTTTTGAAAGCACCGCAAGGCCAACGCGGGTGGTTACGCGTCGGCCGCACAAGTCGAGCTCCAAAAAGGCAGTGCTCTTGCGTCTGTTAATGGTTTTGATAAGGGCCTCGTGCCCCAGCAGCGGGCCTGCCGTTACTACGACCTGGTCTCCATCCTTTAGAGCCTCGCTCATGGGCACCACGCGGTCTCCCCTATTGGTAAAGCTGCCAATGAGCTGGGTCTCTTCTTTTGCAAGCGGCACAAACCGACCGTCCTGGGAAAGCACCCGGGCAAAGTCGACCATGCGCAGCAAATACTGTTGCACGGTGCGCGGATCCGCCGTATCGCAAATGAGATAACCGGGAAAGAGCGGCTTGGTCGTGCTGACCCATTCGCGGTGTAGCTTGATCTCGGTTTGATATTGGGGATAAAAGAGCTCCTGCATGACGCCAGCCGGCACCATGCGCTCGATGCGCTCGCGCATAACGTCTTCGCGACCGTTAGTGACTTGGATCACATACCACACGAGCACCACCCCCTTGCTGTCTTACGTATGGCTCACGGGGTTTGGGTATGGCTACGCCAGGGCGCTTGTGCGCGAAGGCGCTCCATATTCAAACCCTGAGCCCAGTTAGACAAGCACGTGGCTCTGCCCCACCGTGAACGGTATGTATAAAAGCAGCGCTGAGATTGTTGGCATGTATCGCAAATACACCAACGACCTCAGCTGCCTGCGTGCGATCCAGTCAAGCGAATTCGAAACTGGACCGCACGCAGCCAGCTGAAAGACTGCTTCACTTTGGCATACAAGCTATATTAATGCATCTTAGAATTAAAGCAATGCAAATTAATAACGTCGCATGACTTCTTTATTGGAGCTCGTGGTGTTTCTGGCACCGCCGTTACGGCCGGATGCTGATCGACCCTACGCTTTTTGGCTTGCTGGAGCCGCGAGCACAGTTGAACTCATGTAACGTTAGGTATCTTAGCACAAGCTGTTAGCGAAACTGATTCGGGCAGTACTGGACAACATTTCGTTCATTTAGCGTGTTCAAGGGGGCTGTTTTGCGATGTTGTTCACATTGATGCAGGTTATTAAGGTAGTGGCGGTGATTAGGGGCGTTCCTGAAGCCCAAATGGAACGGCGATCTACACTGATAATCGCGTTTGTGTAGCAAACTATGTACAGACATGTGAAATAAATTGTGCAACTTTTTGTTGGCGTAGGTGAGGTTTGTGGCGCATGGTGTTTTGGCATGAAAAAAGGCCTTCGAAATACCGAAGGCCTTTGCATTCACAATGGTGGAGACGAGGGGGATCGAACCCCTGACCTCTTGACTGCCAGTCAAGCGCTCTCCCAGCTGAGCTACGCCCCCGTGACGAGGTAGTACTATAAGGGAAGACTTTCTTTGATGCAAGGACTTTTTTTGGGTTGAATCTCTTACTTACGGGTTTTCCTGGGACGGGGCAGAAATAATCACTCTTCGAGCGCTTATTTCTATCCACCGTCCCGATAAAACCCTGATGCGACAGGCCTTACTTGTAGAGGTAAGCGATGGCGGTGCCGGTGTGGACTTGGATTATGGCCGTTCTCCTGACTATATTTGATATTCCGGTGTCAGCTAGTAATCCCAAGGGGCTGTGATTTAGTTCCCACTCTAGGCCTTGTTCACTTACCTCTGTCTTGGGAGCAATGGCGATGATGGAGAACGTCTTGCCCTCGGCACCTTCGATGGTCCACGATTCACCTGCGTGAAGAATACGGGCGACAACCTTGTCTTCCTCGACCCAGACGGGAGCATCCTCGTAACCGGCAAGCAAACCCAACACGCTCAGTGCCATGTCGGGGCGGCCGCCGGAGGCACAGGTCGCAATCACCTCGGCACCCCGCCAGCGACGACGAACGGAATCGAGCGACAGCGCCAGGTCGGTATAGTCCTTGTAGGGGTCATGGCGCTCTACTTCAAAGTCCTCGGCAGCATCCACCAGCGCGCGACCCGCGTCACTCACCGTGTCGGCATCTCCCACATATACGTCGCAGCCCAGCCCCGCGCTCAGCAGTGCGTCGAGCCCGCGGTCCACGGCGACAACATGGTCGCACTCCCCCGCCAGCTGACGCAGCAAATCCGCGCTCGCCACCACGGGCGAGCCGCAGACCACCAATACCTTGCAAGCCACAGCTCTCGCCTATCCCTCAAACGAAAGCACGCTGGCCAGATCCAGGTCCTCATAGCTATCGATAAAGATCTCGCAGTTGTCGCGAACCTCGTCGCGCTCCATGCGACCGTGCGGGTCATAGATGCCCACGCGCTTAAAGCCGGCGGTGCCAGAGCTCTTAAGGCCAAAGACAGCGTCCTCAAACACCCACGCGCGCTCAAACTTGTGCCCATGACGCTCCTCTAGGCGGCGCAGCGCCAGCTCGTATACGTCGGGGAACTGCTTGGAACGCCCGGCCTCGCCCGTGGTGGTCACAAACTCCATGTAGGCATCGAGCCCGGCGCCAGCAAGCGCAGACGCAACCAACTCGGCCGGCGTGGACGTGGCAACACACATGGCAATACCGGCCTCCTTCGCCTGCTTCAGAAATGCAAGCAGGCCCTCGCGCGGCGGCACCTTGGAGTAGCCATCGATCAGGATGTCGCTCAGCTCACGGTAGAGTTCCTCGCCATTTTCGCCAATGCCCCAGGTGTCGTGGTAGGCCTGGCACTCGTCCTCGAGCGACAGGTGCTCAAACTGGGCAAAATCGTCGACCGTCACGTCAATGCCGTGGCGGTGCAATAACTCTGGCTGGGCATAGGCCCAAACGGGGGTGCTATTAACCAGCGTACCGTCGCAATCGAAAATAAAAGCAACACTCGGGGCAGCGATGTGGTCCATAAACGAGCCTTTCGATGTCAAAGGGTAAACAACCTGCTAAAAACGTTTTACCAAACGTCAACCTAACTATCTAGAAACCCTAATTGGTAAAACTGTCAAGAGTTTTACCATCGCAATTCTGCAAGTGGTATAAACATGGCGCTTACCGATTAAACGCCACCGCAAAAACACTTTCGTTCATATAAGTAACGTACAGGTGTTATCGTAGTTTTTGCCGAAAGTTCCACCGAGCACGCGAGGTGGAACGAATCATAGAGCTATCGCCGTCCCTTCGATTCGTGCAGCCTTGGACCTTTCGCATCTAGTCACCAAGGCAACACGCTGCCGCGTCATGATGGGATCAAACGTGAGCGATACAAAGCTAAAGCCAGCAACCAAAAAGCCTGCTACCCGTAAAGCCGCCCCGCACGCACCGGAGCTCACCAAAGACGATGTCTACCTGTTTGGCATCGGTACGTGGGAGCGCAGCTGGGAAAAGATGGGCGCGCACCCCGATACACAGAACCGTACGCGCGGCTGGCGTTTTTGCGTTTGGGCGCCCGACGTAAAGAGCGTCCATGTCATTGGCGAATTTAACGACTGGGACGAGCAAGCCAACCCGCTGGTGCCCATGCATACGAGCGCTATTTGGGAAGGCTTTATTCCTGGCGCCGAGCAGGGTCAGCTCTATAAGTACCTTATCGAGACTAACGAGGGTGAAAAGCTCTACAAGGCCGATCCGTACGCCTTTAAGGCCGAGTGCCCTCCGGGAACGGCGAGCATGCTGTGGACCCTCGATGGCTACAAGTGGAACGACACCGCATGGCTCAAGCGCCGCGCCAGCCATAACCACATGTCGCAGCCCCTTAACATCTACGAGGTACATATTGGCTCGTGGAAGCGCCACGGCGACGCGCCGCAGGGCGAACCGGACGAGTACGGCAACTATCCCGGCCCCATGGATCCCTTCCCCGCGCAGCGCGGTGAGTTTTATACCTACGACGACCTGTCGGTGGAGCTCGTGGACTACGTGCGCGACATGGGCTATACGCATATCGAGGTCATGCCGCTTATGGAGCATCCCTTCGATGGCTCCTGGGGCTACCAGACGACCGGCTACTACGCTGCCACGTCGCGCTACGGCAACCCGCAGCAGCTCATGCACTTTATCGATGCATGCCACGAGGCAGGCATCGGAGTGATCATGGACTGGGTACCCGGCGGTTTTTGCGCCGACTCCCACGGCCTTGCCACCTTTAACGGCCACATGCTGTTTGAGCACGAGATTCACCCCAACTGGGGCACGCACAAGTTCGACTTCGCCCGCGGCGAGGTCCGCTCCTTCCTGGTCTCCAACGTGCTGTACTGGCTCGAGAACTTCCACGTGGACGGCATTCGCATGGACGGCGTGTCCAGCATGCTGTACCTCAACTTTGGCATCGACGATCCCGGCCAAAAGAAGTTCAACAAGTACGGTACCGAGGAGGACTTGGACGCCAGCGCGTTTATCCGTCAGGTCAACTGCGCCGTGGAGGCGCACTACCCCGACGTGATGATGATGGCCGAAGAGTCCACCGCGTGGCCGCTCGTGACCTATCCGCCGCAGGACGGCGGCCTGGGCTTCCACTACAAGTGGGACATGGGTTGGATGAACGACACCCTGCACTACATGCAGACCGATTTTCCGTGGCGCCCCGGCAACCACGGGCTGCTCACGTTCTCCATCATGTACGCCTTTACCGAGAACTTCATTTGCCCGCTGAGCCACGACGAGGTCGTGCACGGCAAGTGCTCGTTGATCGGCCGCATGCCGGGCGACTGGTGGCGCCAGTTTGCCGGCCTGCGCACGCTGGCCTTCTACCAGATGACACACCCCGGTGCCAAGCTCAACTTTATGGGCAACGAGATCGGCCAGTTTATTGAGTGGCGCTACTACGAGTCCATCCAATGGTTCCTGACCGAGGAGTACGAGACCCACAAGCACCATCAGGCGTTTATCAAGGCGCTCAACCACCTGTACACCGCCGAGCCCGCCCTGTACGAGCGCGGCTACACCGATGACGGCTTTACCTGGATCGATGCGGACAACTCCAAGCAGTCCATCGTGAGCTTTGTGCGCCAGGGCGAGGACATCGACGACGACCTGGTGATCCTGATCAACTTTGACCCGGCGAGCTACGAGAGCTTCCGCGTGGGCGTGCCGCGCGAGGGTGACTGGGAGGTCATCTTCGATTCCGACCGACCCGAGTTTGGAGGCAGCGGCTATGCCGGAGAGGAACCCTACACCTGTTCGAGCGAGCCCTATCCCTGGAACGGGCAGATGGACTCCATCGAGATCAAGGTGCCCGGCCTGGCAGGTGTGGTGCTTAAGCGCCGCGGCCCCAGCAGCTATAAGCCGCCCGTGGTTGAGGAGCCCAAGAAGGCGACGCGCAAGCGCACGTCCTCGGTGAAGCCCAAGCCCGCAGCTGCCAAGAAGGCTCCAGCTAAGGCGAAGGCTACGACGACCAAGGCCAAGGCTGCCGCAAAGCCCGCTGCTAAGGCCGCAGCCAAGAAGCCGGCTGCTAAAAAGGCCTCTACCAAGGTCAAGTCTGCTTCTGTTAAGTCGTCTGCCAAGAAAGCGTAACAAAGGCGTTACCAATGCAATTACCCGCCCCGCGGGGGCGTAGGATACAAGTCATAACCGTTCCGGGAGAAACATCCCCGGGGGAAAGGAACGTATGAATAAGATCTTCGACAACAAGCAGGAGTTTACCGAGCTCTATCGCGATGCCGTCATGAGCATTAGCGGCAAGAGTGTCGAGGCCGCCAGCGACCTGGACCGCTTTAACGCCCTGGCCAAGCTCGTGGCCGAGAAGGCACGCACCGTTGCCACCAAGAGTGACGCCCGCGTCACCGCCGAGGGCAAAAAGCGCGTGTACTACTTCTCGATCGAGTTTTTGATCGGCCGCCTGCTCGACAACTACCTGCTCAACTTTGGCGTACGCGACATGGTCGCCGAGGCGCTCGACGACATGGGCTTTGACCTTTCCGTCATCGAGAACCAGGAACCCGATCCGGCGCTGGGCAACGGTGGCCTGGGCCGTCTGGCTGCATGCTTCCTGGATTCCATGGCAGCCGAGGGCATTGCTGGCTACGGCAACGGCATGCGCTACCGTTACGGCCTGTTTAAGCAGGAGATCGTCAACGGCAGCCAGGTCGAGGCTACCGACGAGTGGCTCACCCACGGCTATCCCTGGGAGGTCCGCCGTCAGGACAAGGCCGTGACCATCAAGTTTGGTGGCCACGTCGAGGGCTTTGAGGAGAACGGCCGCACGTTCTACCGCACGGTGGACACGCAGGATATCCTGGCCGTCCCTTATGACATCCCCGTCGTGGGGTATGCCGGCGAGACCGTCAACAAACTGCGCGTCTGGGCTGCCGAGCCGGTCGAGGAGCACTTTGACCTTGAAGCCTTCAACCGCGGCGACTATGCCCTGGCCGATGCCGAGCGCGCCGAGGCCGAGGCCATCAGCGCCATCCTCTACCCCAACGACGCCGGCGAGCACGGCCGTCTGCTGCGCCTGAAGCAGGAGTACCTGTTTGTCTCGGCCGGCATCTACAGCCTGCTCGACACCTTTGAGAAGGAGCACGGGGCGAACTGGGAGCTGCTGCCGCAGTTTGTTGCCATCCATACCAACGATACCCACCCTGCCATGTGCGGCCCCGAGCTCATGCGCATCCTCATCGACGAGAAGAAGCTCGAGTGGGATGACGCCTGGAACATCGTGACGCAGGTCGTGAGCTACACCAACCACACCATCCTGCCCGAGGCTCTGGAGAAGTGGCCCATCGGCACGTTCTCCAAGCTCCTCCCCCGTGTGTACCAGATCATCGACGAGATCAGTCGTCGTTGGCACGAGTCGTTCGACACCACGCAGGAGGGCTGGCAGGAGCGTCTGCGCCAGACCGCCATCCTGTGGGACGGCGAGATTCGCATGGCAAACCTGTCCGTGATCTGCAGCCACAGCGTCAACGGCGTGGCAAAGATCCACTCCGACATCATCAAGAACATCGTGCTCAAGGACTTCTATGCCCTGACGCCCGAGAAGTTCAACAACAAGACCAACGGCATCTCGCACCGTCGCTTCTTTGCCGAGGCCAACCCCACCTATGCCAAGCTCGTGACCGAGGCCATTGGCGATGGCTGGCTGAAGGACGCCTTTGAGCTGGAAAAGCTCAAAGAGTTCCAGAACGACACCGAGTTCCTGAAGGCCGTGGGTGCCTCCAAGCGCGCCAACAAGGAGCGCCTGGCCGCCTACGTTAAGGCCGAGACCGGTCTGGTCATCGACCCCAACACCGTCTTCGATGTCCAGGTGAAGCGCTTCCACGCCTACAAGCGCCAGCTCATGAACATCATGAAGGTGATGGACATCTACAACCGTCGCATCGCCGATCCCAACTTCCACGTGACGCCGACGACCTTCATCTTTAGCGGCAAGGCCGCCTCGAGCTACACCTTTGCCAAGGAGACCATCCGCCTCATTAACTCCGTTGCCGACGTCATCAACAACGACCCGCGCGTCAACGAGGTCATGAAGGTCTGCTTTATCCCCAACTTCCGCGTGAGCAACGCCCAGCTCATCTACCCTGCCGCCGAGATCTCGGAGCAGATCTCCACGGCCGGTAAGGAGGCCTCGGGCACGTCCAACATGAAGCTCATGATGAACGGCGCCATTACGCTGGGCACCCTCGACGGCGCCAACATCGAGATTGCCGACCTGGCCTGCCGCGAGAACGAGGCCATCTTTGGCCTAACCGCTCCCGAGGTCGAGCAGCTCTGGGCATCCAACAGCTACTTTGCGTGGGATACCCTCAACGGCGACCGCGAGCGTCTGGGCCGAGTGATGGACGAGCTCAAGGACGACACCTTCGCGGGTCTTTCGGGCAACTTCGAGAGCATCTACAACGAGCTCATGAACAACAACGATCCCGACCTGGTCATGGCCGACTTCCGCAGCTACGTGGATGCATGGGAAAAGCTCACGGGCAGCTATGGCGACCAGGAGACCTGGAACCGCAAGGCGCTGCTCAACACCGCATCCTCCGGCTGGTTCTCGAGCGACCGCACCATTCGCGAGTACCGCGACGAGATCTGGCACGCGTAGAGGCGCGCGAGCTCCCTTATGCCAGCACGGCATTATTCGACGGGCGCAACGTTGCGCTGCGCCCGTCGCTAATGGGTTTAAGAACATCGATGACAGAAGGAGAAATCGATGAGTAAGAAAGAATGCATCGCGATGCTCCTCGCAGGAGGACAGGGCAGCCGATTGGGGGCACTCACCCAAAAGATCGCTAAGCCGGCGGTTAGCTTTGGTGGCAAGTTCCGCATTATCGACTTTTCGCTCTCCAACTGCTCCAACTCAGGCATCGACACGGTGGGCGTTCTGACGCAGTATCGCCCCTACCTGCTGCATGCCTATGTGGGCTCCGGCGAGGCGTGGGATCTGGACAGCCGCGACGGCGGCGTGTCGATCCTGCCGCCGTACGAGACGCAGACCGGCGGCGCCTGGTATGCGGGCACGGCCGACGCCATTACGCAGAACCTGGACTACATCAAGGCCAACGACCCCAAGTACGTCCTGATTCTTTCGGGCGATCACCTGTATCGCATGGACTACCGCAAGATGCTCAAGACGCACATTGAGAACAACGCCGACCTTACGGTGAGCGTTATGCCCGTGCCGTGGGAGGAGGCTAGCCGCTTTGGCATCCTGACCACTGACCCCGAGGACGGCCGCATCACCAAGTTCACCGAGAAGCCCGATAAACCCGATTCGAACCTCGCCTCCATGGGCATCTACATCTTCTCGGCCGACGTGCTGATCGAGGCGCTCGAGGAGGACGCTCTGGACCAGCGCTCGAGCCACGACTTTGGCAAGGACATCATCCCCAAGCTGCTCGGCGAGGGCAAGCGCCTGTACAGCTACGAGTTCCACGGCTTTTGGAAGGACGTCGGCACCATCGCCAGCTTCCACGAGACCTCGATGGACCTGCTGGGCAATAACCCCGAGTTCGATCTGTTCGACAAGCACTTCCCCATCATGTCCAACATCACCACGCGTCCGCCGCACTACATTGGCCCGGACGGACGCCTGGACGACTGCCTGGTCTCCAACGGCTGCAAGATCTACGGTACCGCTCGCCACTCGATCCTTTCGACCGATGTCATTATCGAGGAGCGCGCCGTGGTCGAGGACTCCGTGCTGCTGCCGGGTGCGCACGTTAAGAGTGGCGCGCACATCTACCGCGCTATTTTGGGCGAGAACTCCACGGTCGAAGAGGGCGTGAAGCTCGGCTCTGTCGATACCACCAAGGATACGGCCGTCGTTGGAAATGACGTCGTTATCGGGAAGGGGGAATGATCCGATGATCAATCGCAAGGCCATCGGTTATATCACCGCTAACTACTCTTCGACCTACGGTAGCGTGCTGCTCAAGGACCGCCCCATCGCGTCCGTCCCGTTTTTGGGCCGCTACCGCCTGATCGACTTCCCGCTGTCCAACATGATGAATGCCGGCATTAAGACCGTCGGCGTCGTCATGCCGGGCAACTACCGCTCGCTGATCGACCACGTGGGCTCGGGCAAGGACTGGGGCCTGGACCGCAAGAAGGGTGGCCTGTTCATGGTCCCCGGCAACGCGTATGGCACCACCAAGGGCGGCATGCGCTTCCTGCTGCGCGACATCATCTCCAACAAGACGCTGTTCCAGCGCTCGGATAAGCCCTATGTTGTGATGATGGGCACCAACATCATCTTCAATATGGACCTCAACACCATCATCGATGCGCACGAGAACTCCGGCGCCCAGATGACCGTGGTGTACTGCAAGGCTACGCGCAACGTCGATGACGAGACCAAGCTGCAAATCAACGAGAACGGCCGCCTGACGGGCGTGAGCGCCGGCGTCGTTTACGGCGACAACGCCTCTATGGACTGCTGCATCGTCAACCGCGAGACGCTGCTCGAGATCATCGAACACTACCAGGCCGCCGACTATCTGGACCTGCTCGAGGCACTACAGGGCGACTTTGGCAACATCGACGTGTGCAGCTACGAGTACAAGGGCGAGGTCGTGGGCGTGTTTAGCGAGAAGTCGCTGTATCGTCGCAGCATGGACCTGCTCGACCAGACCGTGGCCGACCATCTCTTTGACCCCGAGCGCCCGATTCTGACCAAGGCTCACGACGTGCCGCCTTCGCGCTATGCGACCGGCAGCCACGCCTGCAACTCGATCATCTCGGCCGGCTGCATCATCAAGGGCACCGTGCGCAACTCGATCCTGTCGCGCGGCGTTGTGGTTGAGGAAGGCGCCTCGGTGACCAATTCGATCATCAACCAGAGCTGCGTCATCAAGAGCGGCGCCCGCGTTGAGAATGCAATCCTGGACAAGAACAACGTGGTTCCCACCAACACCGAGCTTCGCGGCACGCCCGAGAACATCCTGGTGCTGGGCAAGGCTCCGTTAACTTCCGATACCACCATCGTACGTTAACGTTGGCACCGCAACATCGCTCGTAACATGTAGAATAGCCGCCCGGTTAGCGCCAGGCGGCTATTCTCGAATTGCAACATGGGAGACAATATGGCTGATTCCAGCAAAAAGATGCAGATCGTGTTTGCCTCGGCCGAGTGCGCGCCGTTTGTGAAGACCGGTGGCCTGGGCGACGTAGCGGGCTCGCTGCCTGCGGCGCTTGTGCGCGCCGGCGCCGAAGTCATCGTGATGGTGCCCAAGTACGCCACCATCAAGGACGAGTACAAGTCGCAGATGGAGCACTTCTCCGACTTTTACGTGAGCCTGGGCTGGCGCAATGAGTACTGCGGACTCGAGAAGCTCGAGCACGACGGCGTCACCTATATGTTCATCGACAACGAGCGCTACTTCGCGCGCGACTATCCGTACGGCTTCTTTGACGACGGCGAGCGCTTTGCGTTCTTCTCCAAGGCCATCACCGAGAGCCTGCAGCACCTGCCCGCCGGCTTTGAGTGCGACATCCTGCACTGCAACGACTGGCAGACGGCACTGGCACCCGTGTTTTTGCGCGAGTTCTACCAGGGCCTGCCGCTGTATGACCGCGTAAAGACCGTGTTCTCGATCCACAACGTGGCGTTCCAGGGCCAGTTTAGCGACACCGTAATGGAGGACATCCTGGGTGTGGCGCATATTCCGGCGGCTGCCTCGCAGCTGCGTTGCGACGCCTGCAGCATCAACTACATGCTGGGCGCCCTGCGCTATGCCGACGCCATTACCACGGTGAGCCCCACCTATGCCAACGAGATCCAGACGCCCGAATTTGGCGAGGGCCTGGACGGCGTTCTGCGCGAACGTTCGTACGCGCTGCAGGGCATTTTGAATGGCATCGACGTTGCGGGCTTTGACCCGGCGACCGACAAGCGCATTGCCGCCAACTACACCGTGGAGGACCGTTCCGGCAAGGCCGTGTGCAAGGCCAAGCTGCAGGAGGAGCTGGGCCTCGAGGTTCGCGACGACCGCCCGCTCATGGTGATGGTCACGCGCCTGACGCGCCAGAAGGGCATGGACCTGGTCATGTACGCGCTCGACCGCATCCTGGCTGGCGGCGTGCAGGTGGCGGTGCTGGGCACCGGCGACCGCGACTACGAGGACGGTCTACGCTATTTCCAGGACAAGTACCCCGGCACCATGGCCGCACGCATCGAGTTCGATCCGGCGCTGTCGCAGCGCATGTATGCTGCCGCCGATATGTTCCTGATGCCTTCGAAGTTTGAGCCCTGCGGCCTGTCGCAGATCATCGCCATGCGCTACGGCACGCTGCCCATCGTGCGCGAGACCGGTGGCCTGAAGGACACCGTGATCCCGTACAACGAGTTTACCGGCGAGGGAACGGGCTTCTCGTTTAGTAACTTTAACGGCGACGAGATGGGCGACGCGGTGTTCCGCGCGGCGCGTCTGTTCTGGGATAACCGCGAGGCCTGGAACCAGCTGGTCACACAGGCCATGAGCCAGGACTTTAGCTGGACGCGCTCGGCCGATAAGTATCTGGACCTGTACTTCTTTATGCATCCGGAGATTGAGAGGCCGGCGGCTGTTGTCGACGAGCCCGCGGTTGTGGCCGAGGAGAAGCCGGTTGAAGCTGAGCCCGCAAAGGCCGAGCCTGAGATGAAGGCTGAGGTTGCTCCTGAGGCTGAGGCCGAGATCAAGCCCGCAGCAAAGCCCGCGGCTAAGAAGACCACGACCCGCAAGACGACCGCTAAGAAGGTTACGACGACTAAGGCTGCCGCGACTAAAACAACGGCTGCCAAGGCAACGACCACGCGTAAGCGCACGACCGCAGCTGCCAAGAAGGCCGCCGAAGCCGAGGCTGCTCCCGAGGTAAAGGCCGAGGTCTCTGAGGCCAAGCCGGCCGCTAAGGCTCCGACCAAGACTGCTGCAAAGAAGACGACCACGACCGCCAAGAAGGCAACGGCAGCCAAGAAGACCACGGCAAGCAAGTCGACGACCACGAAGGCCGCCACGACCAAGTCAGCCACAAAGCCGGCAGCCAAGGTCGAGGTGACGCCTGCAGAGTCCAAGGCGGAGGCAACCGTCGAGACCAAGCCCGCCGCCAAGACCACCACGCGAAAGCGCACGACGACAGCCAAGAAGACCACGGCAAAGACCACGACTCTCAAGGCAGAGACTAAGCCCGCTGCTGCAAAAGACGAGCCCAAGGCCGAGGTAAAGACCAAGCCGGCGCCGAAGGCCGCTGAGGTCAAGGCTGCCCCGAAGGCAGAGGCCAAGCCAGAACCCACCAAGGAGACTCCGGTCTCCCCCGCCGCTCCGGCAGAGAAAAAGGCCCCGTCCAAGAAGACGTCCGTCCGCAAGGCCACGGCCACCCGCAAACGCCGCTAGCCCATAGACGATCCAAAACCTCATCAAACCCTATGCAAGGGGCGCTCCAACTGGGTGCCCCTTCTCTGTAGGTAGTTGGTAAAACGATTTTCTAGGACAACCGTTCGCCGATGGTAAACGGATGTTGTTTATACAGCCTGTGTACAACAGATATACTTACATCCCGTGCGTAAAGCCCATGGCCCGCAAGCCATGATTCTATTGAACTGGACCGTACTATGAGATTGATACACAACAGCCGTCTGCCGCAGTTTCGCACTCCGTTTGGCGCTGTGACCACAGGAACTACCCTTTCACTCTCCGTGATTCTGGAGGATGCCGATCCCGCGCAGGCAACGCTTACGCTGCGCACCTGGGTCGATGAGATCGGTGAGTCTCGGTATCCCATGACGCACGAGGGCGATGGCATATTTACCGTAGAGCTTGAGTGCACCAAGCCCTGTCTTATCTGGTACAGCTTTATCTGCAATATCGAGGGCCAGCCCGAGGTTCGCCTGGGCGCACCGCAGGGCCGCACCGGCGGCGAAGGCGTAACCTACGACTACGCCGAGGTGCCGTCATTCCAGGTCACTGTCTACAAACACCGTGAGGTTCGTCCCGAGTGGTACGAGCGCGGTATGGTCTACCAGATCTTCCCCGATCGCTATGCCCGCGACGAGCACTGGCGCGAGCGCACGCTGGCCGAGGTCGAAAAACCGCGTAAGGGCATTCAGCGCCGCATGGTCGAGGACTGGAACGAGCCGCCCGTTTACGAGCGCGCCGAGGACGGCTCCATCAAGACCTGGGACTTCTACGGCGGATCGCTCAAGGGTATCCAGGAAGACCTGCCTCGCATCGCCGAGTTGGGCTTTACAGCCATCTACCTCAACCCCATTTTTGAAGCCGCGAGCAACCACCGCTACGACACCGCCGATTACACCAAGATCGATCCGATTCTGGGCACCGAGCAGGACTTTACTGAGCTGTGCGAGGCGGCCGAGAAGCTGGGCATTTCCATCATTCTGGACGGTGTGTTCAACCATACGGGCGACGATTCGATCTACTTCAACCGCTACGGCAACTACCCCGGCGTGGGCGCGTGGCAGAGCGAGGATTCGCCGTGGCGCGATGCGTTTTATTTTCACGAGGACGGCTCGTACGACTGTTGGTGGGGCGTGGGCAATATGCCCGCCATCAATGAGAGCTCCGAACTGGTGCGCGAGCGGCTCCTGGGCAAGGACGGCGTGATCCGTAAATGGCTACGTGCCGGCGCTCATGGCTGGCGCCTAGACGTGGCCGACGAACTTTCGGACGATTTCCTGGCCGAGATCAAGAAGTCCGTGCTCGCCGAGAAACCCGACGCACTGCTGCTCGGCGAAGTCTGGGAGGACGCTTCCAACAAGATCAGCTACGGCCATCTGCGCCGCTACCTGCAGGGCTCCGAGCTGGACTCCGCTATGGATTACCCCTTCCGCGACATGGTCATCGGCTTTTTGATGGGCTACAAAAACGCCTACCAAGCTGCCGAGGATATCGAGACCCTGCGCGAGAACTATCCGCGTGAGGCCCTGTCTTGCGCGCTCAACCTGCTGTCGAGCCACGACCGTCCGCGCATTATCTCGGTGCTCGGCGGCGGCCCTGACGAGTCACAGCTGCCCGAGTGCGAGCGCAGCAAGTGGCGCCTGGACGAGAACGCAATGGGCCTGGCCAAAAGCCGCTTTTGGTTGGCGACGCTCATGCAGATGACCTTCCTGGGCGTGCCCTCGATCTACTATGGCGACGAGTACGGCCTGGAGGGCCTCACCGATCCGGGCAACCGCCGCACCCTGCCGACCAAAGACCAACTCCACGACTTCGATACGTTAGCCATCGTTAAGAATGCGTCTGCCGTGCGCCGCGCGCTGCCCTTTATGGTTGACGGCGAGATCAAAGCCTTCGCGCTCAACGACGAGGTACTCGCCTATACGCGCACGGGCAAAGACGGCGAGGCCGCGACGGTTATTATCAACCGCAGCCTGCGCAATTCGCACTGCGTGACGATCCCGGCGCTCGGCGAATGTGCGAGCGACGTGATTAGCGGCCACGAATGCGAAATCCACAACGGCACCGTTACGCTCGACCTGTACCCACTGGGCTCTTCGATCATCTATCACCATGCCGAGAAGCGCCTGCAGGAGCCGCTCGATCATGGTGCGGGCGTCGTATGCCACATCACCTCGGTGCCGACCGATGACGGCAAGCCCGGCACAATCGGTGCGCCCACGCGTCGCTTTATCGATCACCTAGCCGCCATGGGCATGCGCTACTGGCAGGTCCTGCCCGTCAATCCGACGGACTTCTTCCGTTCCCCCTACGCCGGTCCTTCGGCCTTTGCAGGCAATATCGACCTGCTGCCCGAGAGCCGCGAGGAGCTGGCTGCCGACTTCGTCACCTGGAAGGCCCGCGGCGGCGAGGATGCCGATCCGCTGTACACGGCGTTTAAACATCGCAACGCCGATTGGCTCGAGAAGTACTGCGTCTACATGGCGGTAAAGAAGCACTTTGAGGGACTGTCGCGCCACAATTGGCCGGCAGATGTCGCGCGCTACAACGAGCACCTGATCGATGACAAGCGCTTCCACGACGAGGCCGAGCTGCAGGCGTACATGCAGTATCGCTTTGACCTGGCCTGGTGCGAGCTCATGAACTATGCACACAAGAAGGGCATCGAGGTCATCGGCGATATCCCCATGTATGTTTCGGATGATTCGGCCGACGCGTGGAGCGAGCCCGAGAACTTCTGGCTGTCCGACACCGGCAAGGCGATTGAGATTTCGGGCGCGCCGCCCGACAACTTTGCGCCCGAGGGACAAGTGTGGGGAAACCCCACCTTCCGCTGGGATTACATGAAGGAGAACGGCTATCGCTGGTGGATGGATCGCCTGCGTCGTGCGTTTTCGCTCTACGACCGCGTGCGCCTGGACCACTTCCTGGGTTTCCACAGCTACTTTAGCATCCCCGCCGGCGAGGCCTGTGCCGACGGCCGCTGGCTTGCAGGACCGGGCAAGGACCTGTTCCAGACCGCCTACGACGAGCTGGGTCCGCTTAACTTTATCGCCGAGGACCTAGGCTATTTGACTCCCGGTGTTCGCGCGATGGCTTCGACCTGCGGCTTCCCCGGCATGGACGTACTGGAGTTTAGCGACTACGACGTTCGTTGCGGAATTCACCCCACACCGGGCAAGATCCTGTATACCTCGACGCACGACACCTCGACGCTCGCCGGCTGGTGCACGCATTCCTTTGCGGGCGACGACGAACCAAGCGGCATTGCATTGGCAAGAGAACTCATGGGCAATGCCCTGGCAAGTGATGCTCCGCTCGTTATGATGCCACTGCAGGACGTGCTGGGGCTTGGCGACGACGCGCGTATGAACGTGCCGGGCGTGGCCACGGGCAACTGGACGTGGCAGGCACAGGAGGCCGACATCGCAGCGGCCGAGGAGAAAACCGCACAGCTCCTGCGCAACAACCATAGATTCTGGGGCGAAGCGTGATAAAACCCCCGATATAGGGTACAGTTACAGACGTTTGAATTTATGCGGGCAGAGTAATCTGCCCGCTTTGTGCTGAAAAGGAAGTATTATGGCGCGCTACGATTACAAGTGCTCGAGCTGCGGCAACGTGTTTGAGGTTGAGCATCCCATGTCCGAGACTCCCGAGGTCGTGTGCCCCAGCTGCGGTGCCCCGGCGGCCAAGACGTTCTCGGCCAGCGGCATTAAATTTGAGGGCAGCGGTTTCTACAACACCGACCAGCGAAGCGGCGGCTCCAGCACCAACGCCACGAGTGGCTGCTGCGCCAACTGCCCGCACAGCCACTAGAAACCAAACAGCCCCGCGACCGACATCGATCGCGGGGCTGATTCTTTGCGCTATAGGTGGCTCTATGAGTTGCGGTGAGATAAGGACTGTTTGGTGGGCTGAAGCCGCTATTCAATCCCTATTTCACCGCAACTTAGTAGTTACTTGTGGACCAGGCGGGCGCAGAAGTGGCCGTCGTAGGAGTCGGCGTTTACCGGCACGCTTTGGAAGAGGCCTCGATCGTTCTGGCGTACAGAGACGAGCTTCTTAGCCTGTTCGAACTCGGGAAGTTGCAGGATCTGCGCCTCGGAGAGCGGTGCGACGCTAAAGCCGGCACCCTCGGGAGAGTTCAGGAAAGCATCCACCACCTGCGTGTTCTCCTCATCGAAGACCGAGCACGTCGCATAGATCAGCTCGCCGCCGGCTGCTACGCGCGCAGCAGCCTCTTTGAGTATCGTCAACTGCAGTTTGGGCAGATCAACCGTCACGTCCCTTTCGGTCAGGCGCCACGGGATCTCGGGATGACGACGCATGGTTCCGGTGCCCGAGCACGGTGCATCGATAAAGACCGTGTCGAACTTAACCGGCTCGCCAAGCATGGCATCAAACGATGTGAGCACCTCATCAAGCTCGCAGGCATCACCCGAAACCGTACGAACGCCCCGAATACCCGCCTTATGCAGGCGAGCGAGATTCAGATCGCACTTGCGATCATGCAGATCGAGCGCCGTATGCTGACGCTCATAGCCCGCACGCTTGGCCTGGCACATCATCACATAGGTCTTGGTGCCACGACCGGCACCAATCTCAAGGCAGCTGCCAGGGCGCGTGGCAGCTGTGGCGATAAGCTGCGCATTGAGATCAGATGCCACCGCGGCAGCACGCTCAAACACACCCGAAGCAACGGCAACCTGGGCATCAACCGGGGCATGGCAGCCCGGGAAGTCAGGCGCGACGAGCTGCGAGATATACGGATCGGGCTTGGTCGCAAAGGCGTTCTCATGCAGGGCCAGCGGCGCGGGGGCCAGATTACCGGCAAAGTTAAGTGCACCTTCTGGCGTGTCGAACGATGCCATAATGCGAGCGCACAGCCAACGCGGTAGACCCATCAGGCGCGACAGACGAACCAAGCGTCGCTCAGACTCATCCACATCGGACGCAGTGGCAAAGTCCTCAACGTTGTCCGCGACCTTATGCAGCACGGCATTGGCCAAACCGGCGGCAGACTTAGCTCCGCTGCGCACCAGCTCAACACCCTGGCTCACGGCAACGCGGCCAGGGGTATGAAGGTAGAGCATCTCGAAGGCCGAGATACGAAGCGCCATGCGAACACGCGGCGCAACCTTTTTAGGCTTATCAAGAAACTGATCGAGCAGCTCGTCCAAAATACCCTGCGTGGCGGCAACACCCAGCGCCAAGCGGGCGGCAAAAGCGGAATCACGCTGGTCAATAGCCTTGGCCGATGCGCGAGAGGACAGCACGTCACGCGCATACATACCGCGGCGATCGGCCTCCATCAGCACATCGAGCGCAAGCTTGCGCGCGGGAGACAGCTTGCTCATGACAAAACACCCCAGATAAGATCGGCATCCTGCAGGCCAGCAGCCCAAGCAGAAGCAGACATAGCACGCTTGCCGTCAGGCTTAACCTCGAGCAGCTCAACCGAGCCATCGGAAAGGCCAAGGTAAACACGCTTGGCCTGAACAAGAACCTGACCCTCGTCAAGCGACACATCAGCCGGCGCAGCATCGAGCACACGCACAGTCTTGCCGGCAATCACGCAACGAGCAGGCGCGGTATCGGACGAGGCCAGCACATGACGCACGCAATCAAGCGCCGCCATTTGCGGATCCAAGCGCATCTCCTGCTTAGAAATCTTGGCAGCATGGGTAACGAGCGCCTCATCCTGTTCAATCCACACGGCGGTGCCATCAGCAAGAGAAGGAAGCGTATCGGCAAGCAGTTTGCCGCCGAGCTCAGCGAGCTCCATGGTCAGCGCCTCAGCATGCTTACCGGCAACCGACGTGGAAGCCTGAGCACAATAAGCACCAGTATCCACGCCATGCCCGATGCGCATGATAGAAACGCCAGCAACCTCATCACCAGCGAGAATGGCACGCTGAATAGGAGCAGCCCCACGCCAACGAGGCAGCAGCGAAGCATGAACATTCACAATGCCAAGCGGTGCCATATGCAGCACCTCATCGGGCAAAATGCAGCCATAAGCAGCCACACAGAAAATGTCAGCCTGGGCAGCCTGAAGCGCCTCAACAACCTCAGGCGTCATACGATTTGCCTCAATGACCGGCAAACCAAGCTCGAGCGCCTTAGCCTTAACAGGAGAAGGCTCGAGCTTCTTGCCACGCCCGCGAACAGCATCAGGACGAGTAACAACAAGCGCAATCTCATTCCCAGCCGCAACAAGCGAAGTCAACGAAGGCACAGCAAAATCAGGCGTACCCATAAACACAATACGCATAAAAGTTAGTCTCCTCTCAATAACGAGCCGAGACGGCTACAAAAAAGCGTTCCAGGTCGCAAGCGCACCCAGCCGCAAGAACAGTTCAACAAAGACAAATATACCCAAAAACAAAGAAAGAGCCGCATAAAAGCAGCCCTCCCAACAAAGCACCTATCAGCGAAGACGCCCTTCCCTGGCCCGACGGCACCCGGGCGAGACAAGCAGCGTCAACGTAGTCCCCGGAGCGCCCGCCTATATCGTCCCGCGCGCAGTTTCGCAGCGCAGCGAGAATGTTTGAGCACGGGATGATATAGGCGGGCGCCCCGGGGACGGACAAACCTACTCCGTCTCGCCCGGTCGAGCGCCGCGGGCCAGGGCGTCCTGGTACTCCTTGACAGCCTTGAGCCTCTGCATGGGCTTAAGGCGCTCGAACATGGTGTTGCCGTGCAGGTGATCGATCTCGTGCTGCAGGCACACGCAGAACAGATCGCCCGTGGCCTCGTAGCGAATCAGGTTGGCATCCAGGTCGTACGCCTCGACGACGACATGGTCGGGACGCTCGATCTCGCAGCTAATGCCAGGAATAGACAGGCAGCCCTCGCTAAAAGGCACCAGATGGTCGCTCTGTTCAACAATGACAGGGTTGATAAGCACGTACGGGTCGTAGTCGTTCTTGTCGCTGTAGTCGCAGTCGATGGTGACGAGCTGAATGAGCTCGCCGATCTGCGGAGCAGCCAGGCCGCAACCGCCGTTCTCGAACATCATCTTCTTCATCTTCTCGGCAAGCGCCTCGATCGCAGGGGTAATCTCCTCGATGACGGCACACTCCTGGCGCAGACGAGGGTCAGGGGACAGTACGATTCCGTTGGCTTCCATGGCCATCCTTTCGGGTTGTTACATCAAATCATAGGCGTCGACGTCAACGCTCACGCT
This sequence comes from Collinsella sp., assembly GCA_036304725.1. GTDB lineage: Bacteria > Actinomycetota > Coriobacteriia > Coriobacteriales > Coriobacteriaceae > Collinsella. The sequence goes on from JAXIYC010000021.1 coordinate 54,408, forward strand.
CACGCCGCGCACGGAGCCCGCCTCTTTGAGGCAGGCGTCGATATCATCAGAGAAATGGTACCCTACCGGCGACTTCACAAGCAGATGGAAGCGGTAACGGTCCTTGGCTCTCTCGATTACACACGAAGCCGGGCCCAGCACCTGCGGCACGGCGCTCCCCGCCCGCAAAAAGTCGGGCGCGGCGGCATGCCAGCGGCGCTTGAGGAGCTTCGCGATGCGGCCGATGTAGTCTTGCGCGTCGTCTCGGTTCGCCGACCACACCAAGATGTTGACCAGGCGAACAAACGGCGGGTACAGCGCGTCGCGACGCTGGTCCAGGTCGTAGTCGGTAAAGATCGAACGGTCATGCTCAGCGACGGCGCGAATGACCGGGTCCTCGGGCAGATAGGTCTGGATGATGACCTCGCCGGGGCGATCACCACGACCGGCACGGCCGGCGACTTGCTCCAGCAGATCGTAGGCGCGCTCCCCTGCGCGGAAGTCCGGCAGCTTGAGGGCAAAGTCGGCATTGACCACGCCCACGAGCGTGACCTCGGGAAAGTCGAGGCCCTTTGCGATCATTTGGGTGCCCAGCAGCACCGCGCAATCGGCGGCATCGAACTGCTCAAGCAGCTTTTTGTGCGCGTCCTTTCCGCGCGTGGAATCGGCATCCATGCGAATAATGGCGACGTCATCGGGCAACATCTGGTGCAGTGCGTCCTCGATCTGCTGCGTACCCAGGCCCATTTTTGCCAGGTAGCGACTGCCACATTTGGGGCAACGGCTCGTGGGCGCGGGATACGGCTGCACGCGCCAAGACGAACCGCATGTGTGACACTGCAGCGTGTGCGTGCGCTCGTGATACGTAAGCGCGGTGGAGCAGTGGTTGCAGGTGGGGACGCAGCCGCACTCGCGGCACATCAGGAACGGCGCAAAGCCACGGCGGTTGTGCAACAGCACGGCTTTTTCGCGGCGCTCGACCACACGCTCCAGGCCTTCCATCAGCGGTTTTGAGAACATAGAGCGGCTGCCGTGCGAGAACTCGCGGCGCAGGTCGGCAATGCGGACTGTCGGCAGCACGGCGTGTCCCGGGCGCTCGGGCATCTCGACGCGCGTCCAGGTGGCACCGTTATACGTGCCACGGCGGCAGCGGTCGAGGGCCTCGGCCGAGGGCGTGGCGGAGCCCAGCACGAGTGGGCAGCGATAGCGGCGCGCCATCTCGGCCGCCACCTCGCGCGCGTGGTAGCGCGGGCTGGAGCCCTGCTTGTAGCTGGTCTCGTGCTCCTCGTCGATGATGATGAGGCCCAAGTCGCTGAGCGGGCAAAAGAGCGCCGAGCGGGCGCCCACGACCACGCGTGCGGCACCGCTGGCGACCATATCCCACTGGTCCAGGCGCTCGCCAGCCGAAAGGCGCGAATGGAACACGGCGACCGTCTCGCCAAAGCGCGAGCGGAAGCGGCCAACAGTCTGGGCCGTCAGCGAGATCTCGGGCACCAGCACGCAGGCCGAACGGCCGGCCGCCAGCACGCGCTCAATCGCCGAAAGGTAAACTTCAGTTTTGCCGGAACCGGTGACGCCGTCGACAAGGACCACGTCTCCGTGGGCGTCAAGACGGGCGCGCTCAATCTGCGCGAGCGCCTGCTGCTGGCCGCTGGTAAGTGCGACCGGCGCCTTGCCGCTTGCCGAGGACAGCGTGATCTGCTCGCTGCATCCACGCCAGGCGCGACGCTCCTCCACAACCACGACGCCGCGCTTTTCGAGCGCCTTGATGGTCGCCGACATGCTGTTATAGAGAAGGTTGAGGTCGCGCGTCGTGACCGGTCCGCACTGCAGTGCCTCGATGAGCTGACGCTGGCGAACGGCGGTCTTGGGCGGCATATAGTCAAAGCCCTCGGGCGTGAGCATGACCCAGCGGTTTTGGATAGGCTTGACGGCGGGACGTTCAACCGTCCACACGCCGTCGTCGCCTTTGACCACGCGCGGGCTTCCACCCGGGGGCAAGAACAGGCGCAGGCACTCGGAAAGCGTTGCGACGTACTCGCGGCTCATCCAGCGCGCGAGGCGGGCAGCCTCCGCGGTAAAGAGCGGTTTGCTGAGGATTACCTCAATGGGCTTGATGCGCGAGGGGTCGAGGGCGTTGTTGCCCTGCAGGTCGCCCAGCTCAGGCGCAGTGTCGACGATATAGCCCGCGGCGGCACGGTTACCAAAGTGGACTAGGACCGTGGATCCGATCTGCGCCTCGTTAGCAAGGGACCGGGGGATGCCGTAGGCGAATGGCTCGGACAGCGCACGCGTCGGAATGTCCAGGACTACGCTCGCGTAGGTGGCGATGGGCTCAGGTACAGGCTCGGACTTGGCCGGGGCAACAGCAGGCTTGGGCGTGGCCGGAGTCTCCTCCGGATCCGGCGAACCAAACAGCGAAAGTTGCTCGGCCATGGCCCCAGCACCTCCCATCCCATTCGTCTACAGAAATAAGAACCCCGCTCAGGGTGAACGGGGCTCGGATACAAACGTTTGCGCAGCGATTACAGCGCCATCGTGCGGGCGCGATCGATGCGCGCCAGGCAGTCGTCGCGGCCGACGAGCGCCATGGTCTCGCCCAGCGGAGGGCTCACCATGTTGCCGCAGACGGCGACGCGCACGGCCTGGAACACCACGCGCTTCTTGAGGTCCATCTGCTCGGGCAGCGGCTCAAGCGCGGCGTCGATGTTGGCAGCCGTCCACTCGTTCACACCCTCGAGCGCGGCCTTGGCGGCATCAAGAATGGCACCCATGCCCTCCTTGGCCAGGCCTTTGTTGACGGACTTCTCGTCATACTCGAGCGTATCGGCCGTAGCGAAGATGGGAGCGGCGACGGTCACGGCGTCGGCCGGCATCTTGGTGCGCGGCTTAACGATGGCGGCAAGCGCGTCGATCCAATCCTCGCCGTACTCGACGTTACCCTCGATGAGACCCGCCTCGTGCAGCTCGGGGACCATGATCTCGTCGGCAAACTGAGCATCGGACATGCCGTTGATGTACTCGGCATTGACCCAGTCGAGCTTCTTGGGGTCGAAGGTCGCCGGGTTCTTGGAGATGCGGTCGAGCGAGAACTTGCTGGCCAGGACATCGCGCGGGATGATCGTGGTCTCGCCGTCGAGCGACCAGCCGAGCAGCGCCAGGTAGTTGACGAAGGCGTCGGACAGGTAGCCGGCGTCGCGGTACTCCTCCACCGAGGTGGCGCCGTGGCGCTTGGAGAGCTTCTTGCCGTCGGCGCCCAGGATCATGGAGATGTGGGCGAACGTGGGCACGGGAGCGCCGAGGGCCTCGTACACCATGACCTGACGCGGGGTGTTGGACAGATGGTCGTCGCCGCGGATGACATGGGTGATCTTCATCATGGCGTCGTCGACGACGGTCGCGAAGTTGTACGTGGGCGTGCCATCGGAGCGGAAGATGACAAAGTCGTCGAGCTCCTTGGCGTCGAAGGTCACCTCGCCGTGGACGGCGTCGTGGATGACGACGTCGCCGCGGTCCTCGGGCACCTTGATACGCAGGACGTAGGACTCGCCGGCCTCGATGCGGCGGCGGGCCTCCTCGGGATCAAGATCGCGGCAACGGCGCTGATAGCCCTGGAAGGGGTCCTTGCGCTCCTGCGCGGCCTTGCGGTCGGCGTCGAGCTGCTCCTTGGTGCAGAAGCAGGGATAGGCCTTGCCCTCGTCCCAAAGCTTCTGGGCGGCCTGCTTGTACAGGTCCAGGCGCTCGGTCTGGGCGTAGGGGCCAAAGTCGCCGCCCACCTCGGGACCCTCGTCCCAGTCCAGGCCCAGCCAACGCATGGCGCGCAGGATGATCTGCGTGTTCTCGTCGGTGGAGCGGGTGGGGTCGGTGTCGTCGATGCGCAGGATGAACGTGCCGCCGTTTGCGCGGGCGAAAGCCCAGTTATAGATAGCGGTGCGGGCGCCGCCGATGTGCAGCTTGCCCGTCGGTGAGGGTGCAAAGCGGACGCGAACGTCTGATGCCATGGAAATCTCCTCGATTGCAGGATGGATGTCTAACCGCATCAGTATAAAGCATCAAAGCAACCTCCGCACAAAGGGCACCGACCTACTCATTGGGGACAGACTTAAATGACCAATCTTTGGGCAACCTGTCGGCACTTAGGCAAGGCTGATCATTTAAGTCTGTCCCCAATGAGTAGGTGCGGAAAGGGTGTGAATGTTTGATTTACGCGCTATGATGTGCCCTTGCATAGAGAGCCCGGCGGAATGGTAACGGTCGCCGGGACACGTTTTTGAAAGGACAATCATGTCAGAAGAACTTCGTTCCATCCCGCCCCAACACGGGTCCTTTGTCTTTACGTCGGAGTCGGTGACCGAAGGTCATCCCGATAAGATCGCTGACCAGATCAGCGACGCCGTCCTCGACGCAATCCTCGCCAAAGAAATAGAGCTGCAGGAGCAGGGCTACATCGCTCCCAACGGCGTGCCGGCCAACGTGGAGAACGTCCGCTGCGCATGCGAGACACTCGTGACCACCGGCACCGTCATCGTCGCCGGCGAGATTCGCACCCAGGCCTACGTCGACGTACAGGAAATCGCCCGCGGCGTTATCCGACGCATTGGCTATAACCGTGCCAAGTTCGGTTTTGACTGCGACACCTGCGGCGTTATGAGCCTCATCCACGAGCAGTCGCCCGATATCGCCCAGGGCGTCGACGAGTCCTTCGAGACCCAGACCGGCGCTACCACCGACCCGATCGACCTGATCGGTGCCGGCGACCAGGGCATGATGTTCGGTTATGCCTCCAACGAGACCAAGACCCTCATGCCCATGCCGCACTACCTGGCGAGCCGCCTGGCCGAGCGCCTGGCCGCCGTGCGTCACGACGGCACCCTCGCCTATCTGCGTCCCGACGGCAAGACCCAGGTCACCGTGCGCTACGAAGACGGCAAACCTGTGGAGGTCACGACCGTCGTCATCTCCACGCAGCACGCCGCCGAGATCGAGGACATGGGCAAGATCAAGGCCGACCTCATCGAGCACGTCATCACCCCGGTCATGGCCGCAGAGAACATGCCGTGGGACAACGCGGACATCTACGTGAACCCCACCGGTCGCTTTGTCGTGGGCGGCCCCATGGGCGACACGGGCCTCACCGGCCGCAAGATCATCGTCGACACCTACGGCGGCTACGGCCGTCACGGCGGCGGTGCCTTTAGCGGCAAGGACTGCACCAAGGTCGACCGCTCCGCCGCGTATGCCGCGCGCTGGGTCGCCAAGAACGTGGTCGCCGCCGGCCTGGCCGACCGCTGCGAAGTCGAACTTGCCTACGCCATCGGCGTTTCCAAGCCCCTTTCAATCATGGTCGACACCTTCGGTACCGCACATGTTGCCGAGGACAAGATCGTTGAAGCCGTAGAGAAGACCTTCGACCTGCGCCCGGGCGCAATCATCCGCGACCTAGACCTGCGTCGCCCCATCTACGAAAAGACGGCAGCCTACGGTCACTTCGGCCGCGAAGACCCCGACTTCACCTGGGAGAAAACCGATCGAGTCGAAGAACTCAAGGCAGCCTGCGGTCTGTAAGCCAGCGGCAAAAGCTGCAGCCAAATAGAAACGCACCAAAAAGAGGTACCGAAACAACCGGTACCTCTTTTTTATTAGGCTCTGTTAGACCAATATTGACATATAGGTGATGCCACCGTGGTATAATAGTCGTAAGCACTACGGCATTGGAGCATCATGAACGCCGAAGACCTGGTCACCACCTTCAAAAAGAACATGGCGA
>JAXIYC010000022.1:0-6160 GCA_036304725.1 Collinsella sp.
ACTTGTTCATGAGGTACTCGAGCTGCATGAGCTCGTCCCAGGTGCCGCCGACGCCCATCAGGAACACGGCGTCGTAGCCCTCGTCGGCGACCTTGTCGGCGAGCGCGGTCATCTTCTTGCCGGTCTCGTAGAGCGCCTTGCCGTCCTCGAGATAGCCCTCCTGGTCGAAATGCATGATCTCGATCTTCTCGGTTTCCTTCATTTGTCTCTCCTTTCTGGGGTTGTCTTCACATCCCCCATGCCAACGGGCATCAAACCCGCTTACATTCCGTAACACTCGGCCGCTTTGGCCTTAAGCGCATTGACTGATTCTTCGTAGCCCTCTGCCTTGACCTCCATTTGCTTGGAGACGGCATCGAGATACGGGTGCACGTCCCATGACTTCAGACGCTCGGCGATCATTGCCGCAATCGTCTGGAAGAACACCAAATTGGGAATTGCGCTGAGCAGCGGAGCCACCTGAGGCACCGCAACCTCGTGAGCCTTACCCCTGGGATGGGCCGTGAGCAGCACCGTTTTTGTCGTAACGTTCGATAGCGCATCGGCGATATTCGCAAGACGCTCCGACCCCTGCGGATCGTCGACGATAAACACCAGATAGCCCGGAACGATCTGCATCTCGGGACCGTGAATGAACTCCTCGCCCTCGTGATGCATGGCAGGAATCTTGATGGTCTCGCTCAGCTTGAGCGCCGCCTCCTCGGCAACGCCGTAGTTGGGACCGTTGCCGACGACCATGGCGGGCATGTGCTCAGAAAGTTCGAGCATGTGGTCTTGGACATATTCCTCGGCGGTCTTGCACATCACGGCATTGGCCTGGATGGCCTCGCGCAGGTCGTCAAGACGCTGGGCAACGCCCTTGGCGTCAATCGTTCCGCGCGCCTGACCGCCGTAAATACCAAAGAGCACCAGGTACTCAACGAGCACCTCGACGCCCAGAGTCACAAAGTCCACCGACTCGACGCCCACACCGTAGTCAAGAACGATGTCAGTGTGCTCCTTGATGGGCGCCTCGACGTTTGCCGTGAGCGCAACTGCAGCCATATCGTGTGCGCGCATGTAATCGAGCGCCGCAATCGTATTGGTCGAATAGCCACTCTGCGAGACGGCGATGTTGAGCGCATGCTGCGGATAGGTGTGTTCAAAATCGACGAAGGCCTCGGGCGTCACAACGGACACCTGCATTTGCAGGGCATCTTGCAGGTAATCGCGGGCGCAATCGGCGGCATGGCGCGACGAACCCGAAGCAACGATGCGCAGCGCGTCAAAAGAACCGGACTGGAAAATATCAACGAGCTGCGCTACCAGCTCAGACGAACGCTCGAGGTTCTCCCCCATACGCACATGGGCAAGCTGAACGTAATCGAGCATCTTCATCGTCTCACCTCGTAACAAATCATTAGTATTTGATACCAATCACAGTTACAGGTTACGGCTTTTTGATACCTCTTTGTCGATTAATATATCCCCATCGGCGAACGGTCGATTTTGAGCCCTGTAAGGTTGTATATACAGCTGACCCAACGATCAAAACTGGTTAGTTTCCCAGCCGTTATTCACAAAATACCAGCTAGTACGTATAGGTGTAGCCGCCCGTATCGCCACGATTGAAGGACTTTACATACTCGATAGCCTGACCGCTCGCGTCATAGCTCACGCATTCCAAAAGCAAAACAAGATCGCCCTGTTCCAGTCCAAGGAGGCCGGCATCTCGTGCGCCCAGCGCTTCGATATCGAGCTTTTCCTGTGCCATGGCTGGCTTTCGGCCCAGCATCTCATAGGTCTCGTACAAACTGAAGACCGACACGTCAATATCTTCGATGGTTGGGAACAGCAGGCAGGGAATCAGCGCCGTCTCAATCGATACGGGGCTACCGTTTATGCAGTTCAGGCGTCGAACGGAATAGAGCAGGTCGTCCTCGGCGATGCCAAACAGGTCGGCGTAATATGGCCCCGCATAACGCTTGGAACGCGCGAGAATACGGACGGACGGCTCGCCGCCCGAAGCACGGACCGATTCACGGAAACCGACCGTGCGTTCAAAAAAAGCAGGTACTTTCTGCGCCACAAAGGCACCTTTTCCCCGAACACGGCGAATCTGCCCGCGCCGAACCAGCTCATCGACAGCGCTTCGGATGGTCAAGCGTGTCGTACCAAATTCCTCGGCGAGGTCTTTTTCGGACGGAATCATGGAACCCGTGGGATATATACCGCGCTCGATACGTTCCTCGATGCGGCGTCGAATGCGCATATAAACCGGGGTGGCATCTACTGTTTCAGCCATTGTTCACCTGCCACGCTCCTCATGCCGTTCTCTTCGCCGTTATCGGCAAAGCGGAACTTTGTGGGCAAAATCACCGATTTGCAATGCTCCACAAAACGCATGTCCTTATCAAATTCGATCGAGCTCTCATAGAACACCGGCGTTCCCTCTTCTTGCTGGAGCAGCTCGGCCTCTTCGACGTCCAAACGCGAGATGGAGATATGCTCACGTCCATGCTCAACACGCACGCCACCTTCTTTGAGCAAGACATCGTAAAGGCTCTCACACTCAAAATCGTGTTCGGGAAGCGATGGGCACAGGGACAGGTTAACGTGAGCGGTCTCGATTGACGCCGGCTCGCCCTCAATAAGTCGAACGCGCTGCATGCGGAGCAAAGGGGCGCCTACAGCCACCCCAAGCTTGTCGGCAAGCGCCTCATCCGCCTCGATGGTCCCGGTGGAAACCAGACGAGAAGAGGGGTGCAGGCCGGCAGTCCGTACAGCATCGGAAAAGTTATACGTTTCCTGGAAGATGTTCAACGGCTTGGGAGGACACACATACGTACCCGATCCGCGACGGCTCTCGAGCGTTCCACACGAGATGAGCCGCGTGATACCGGCACGCAACGCCGTACGCGAAACGCCAATCTCTTCGCACAGCACGCGCTCGGCCGGCAGGCGATCGCCGCCGGCAAGCTGATGGTGCTGGATATACCAAAGAATTCCCTCAACAGCACGATCTTTGGGGGGAATTGCATAAGATTCGCCTGCCATTGCACAGACTCCTCATTCAGAAACGTATGCCGCCAAAATTAGGCCAGCCCTCCCATGGCATCAAATTCGGCCTTGATCTTCTCGGCGACATTCCGATACGACTTATATAGACTTGAATCGCGTTTGACTTCGTCGGTCATAACGGGAATCTCTAATTTGGAAACCTCGTCTTTTCCCGTCTGAACCGCCACAACAACGCCCATACCAAGACACATATTACGCTTGGCAGCGTTTATTTTCGCCGCCTTGGCAGGATTTGCCAGGATACGCTGGGCAAATTCCTGTTTAGAGACCGCTTCTTCGGCCTCCGGATCGCCCGCCTCGGCCACTTCGCACTGCAACACGTCCGCATAGTCAAAAATCTTCGGCTCGCCGCCGCGCTGATGTACGGCCCACTTGCGATGCGTGGCATCCTGGTAGATAGCCGGCAAAAACGTAAACCGCGGCGGGTCCAAAATCGTATCCGTGATGGTAAACACATCGGGATCAAAGGCATCCTGCGGGTTTTTCTTCTTGAACAGCCCCATATCAGCCTCCCGTACTAGTATTAAACAACTCAAGCTGAATATAGCACCAATTTCAAGCCGCCGCCTTACCCTATCGGTGCGCGGCGTCTATGGCTCGCCCAGCGGAAGAGTTCACGGACGAGGGCCGGGGTGCCTGCCGGCAAATAGCGGACACTCCGCATGCAATCTATGCAAACAAGCAAGTACGCTTAGCTACATTCGGTAAGCTCGAGCACGCTGTCCTTAACGATAAGCGCCGGCTCCAGAACGACCTCTTCGGCACGTCTACCGCCCCTACCGGCAAGACGCTTGGACATGCAGCCAAAAGCATGCTCCGCAAGGACACCAGGATCCTGCTCGATCGCGGTCAGCGCCGGCTCAAAGAGAACGTCGGCCGCCGAGTTGTCATAGCTTACGACCGAGATATCGCCTGGGATGCTCTTCCCCATCTCGTACAAGCGCTTGAGCAGACCGAGGGCAATGTTATCCGAGCTTGCGAACACGGCGGTGGCGTCAGTTGCGAGCACCGCCTCCGAGGCCTCGTAGGCACTCGGAATGTAGTACTCGCTCTCAAACTCCAAACGCGCATCGATGGGCAGCCCCACCTCGCGCAGCGCACGCTCGTAGCCGGCAAGACGCTTACGACCCGTATTGGAACGGCGCGCATTAACCAAGCAGGCAATGCGACGGTGGCCCTGCTCGATCAGATAGCGGGTGGCCATGTAGCCACCCATCTCGTGGTCGAACATCACCTTGTCGCACTCGAGCCCCTCAATGGCACGGTCGACCATTACCGCCGGGATGGGTAGATGGCTGACCTCTTCGCGCAGGGCGCGGTCGTCAGAGAACTCGTCGCCTACCACCAAAAAGACGCCATCGACGCCGCGCGTCACCAGCTGGCGCAGGAGCTCCAGATCGTCCTCGGCACTTCCACCCGAGCTGGTAATAAAGAGCGCATATCCGTCCTCGCGGCAGCGCTTTTCCAAGCTGCCGGCGAGCGAAGCAAAAAAGCGGCTCTCGATGTTAGGGACGATAAGGCCCAGTGTGCGCGACTCGCGCATGACCAGGCTACGCGCGATCTGGTTAGGAACATAATGGTTGCGCGCCGCGACCTCGTTGATGAGCTTGCGGTTTTCTTCCGAGATTCGACAGGGCCGGTTGTTAAGGACAAGCGAGACCGACGAGGGGGAAAGCCCCACCTCCTGGGCAATCTGCTTGAGAGTAACTTTGTTGCCCATCTCGCTCCTTCCGAGTATTCGCGCAATCTCTTGAAAGTATAGCGACCGTCCCTCTACCTTGATGATAAACACTTTACCAATCCGGTAGACGGCTGTTTTATCGCCGCGATTGGCGCAAAGCAACCTAACCCCTTTGCGCCATGTGATGCATTGGGGTCAGGTTACTTTGCACCAAATCCATCCGGGTGGGGTATATTGCATTCGATTAATGAAAACGACCACCATAAGGCGGATATTCGTATGCACGAAAATGACTTTTTTAACGAGGACCTGCTCTGCGCGCTCGCCGGTGTTGCCGGCGAGGACAACGTGCTCATGAGCGAGCCCATGCGCGAGCACACCACGTTTAAGATCGGCGGCCCGGCCGACGTCTTTGTCACGCCCGATACCGAGCAGGGACTCGTCGCCACGCTTGACACCTGCTACCGCTGCGATCTGCCGCTCACCATTGTGGGCAACGGTTCCGACCTGCTCGTCGGTGACAAGGGTATCCGCGGTGTCGTCGTGGCACTGGGCGAAGGCCTCTCTAACATCACCGTCGACGGCACGCATGTTACGGCAGCAGCCGGCGCCTTGCTTTCCGATGTCGCCGCGGCTGCCGCCGAAGCCTGCCTCACCGGCATGGAGCCCCTCTCGGGCATCCCCGGCTCGGTCGGCGGCGCCTGCTATATGAACGCCGGTGCCTACGGCGCCTGCATGGCCGATGTTTTGGAGTCCGTGCGCGTCTATAAGCCCGCCCGCGCGCTCGACGACGGCACCCGCGGCAGCGGCAATATCATTGAGTTCGATGTCGACGAGCTTAACCTGGGCTATCGCAAGAGCCGCATCGCCGACGACGGCTTTATCGTGCTCTCTGCCACCTTTCACCTCGCCCCGGGCAACGCCGCGATGATCAAGGCCGACATGGACGACTACCGCCAGCGCCGCGAGGACAAGCAGCCGCTCGACATGCCGAGCGCCGGCTCCACTTTCAAACGCCCCGAGGGCTACTTTGCCGGCAAGCTCATCATGGATGCCGGTCTGCGCGGCCATGCTGTCGGCGGCGCGCAGGTGAGCGAAAAACACTGCGGCTTCATCGTCAACGCCAACCACGCCACCGCCGCCGACGTTGACGAACTCATCCGCCACATCCAAACAACCGTCAAAGGCCAATTCGACGTAGACCTAGAACCCGAAGTCCACCGAGTAGGCGAATTCCTTTAACAAAGAAGGCCCCGAAAGGGGCCTTCGCCATATTTATTCAGATAACCCAGTCCGGTGTGTCGCGCCCCGAACCCGGAAGGTCCGGGACCGCGGGCGAGGCATAAGGTTGGTCGCGAGTTCCGCACGCAAAGAAGGCCACTTAATGTGGCCTTCGTCTTGCGCAGGACTGTAGAGCAG
>JAXIYC010000023.1:0-50876 GCA_036304725.1 Collinsella sp.
ACGATGGACTCCCTCAATACGGATATATTAAGGGAAATCCATATCGCCTTGCCATCGCTCGAGACTCAAAATTCTATCGAGGGGTTCCTTTCGCAATTTGACGCGGCCATCAACCTCAACAATCAGATAAACGATAATTTGCAGTCTACTCTCCAAGCTTTGTATGGATATTGGTTCATGCAGTTCAATTTCCCCGACGTTAATGGCAGGCCATACAGAAGCTCAGGCGGAAGAATGTCCTACAACGAAAAGCTAGGGCGCTCTATTCCCGAAGGCTGGCATGTGGCATCAATAGTCAACAACCCCTTGACAGACGTTATTACTCCGGGCGTTGATCTTTTCAAAACAAAAACCTACTACGCTACCGCCGACGTCAACGGGATAGACATCGGCATGGGCTCGTCTGTGGACTACGAAACAAGAGAGTCGCGAGCCAACATGCAGCCTGGATTACACACGGTTTGGTTTGCGAAGATGAAAAACAGCGTTAAACACCTTTTTCTCGGTCATTCGATGAAACGAGTCATCGACGATTCCATTCTGTCGACGGGGTTCATGGGGCTTCAATGCAAGAAGGTAGCTTTTGAATACATCTCTGCTTTCATCGATGGACCGTATTTCGAGCGCGCCAAAGACCAGTACGCAAACGGCGCGACGCAACAAGCAGTCGGAAACGCCGAGCTAGAAAGCGTGTATCTTGTTATTCCCGACGACGAGACGTTAGCAAGGTTTCATAACCTGACGCGAGGTTTGGTCGAAAGCATTGGAGAAACCATCATCGAGAACAAGAAACTTGTTGAGCTGCGTGACTGGCTTCTCCCGATGCTCATGAACGGGCAGGCCTCTGTTGAGGCTATGCAGCCAAATTATCGTTTACCTTACGATTGAGGTTGATTTGTCTTTCAATGTTGCTAAACAGCTTGCCGATACCAACCTGACTTTGATAATCGACGAGTTGAAGTTCAAGTAGTCCGAATAGATCCTTATTAAAACTTGCTCGCGTTGTCATGGTCGTCATGCTCTGTATAACCTTGCGAAAATAAGGTCCTCTCAAATACGCGGCCATAAACGCAGGATCAGGAAAGGTGTCACTATTCGGTCTAAGCCTTTTTGCAAAACCGCTGAATGTTGAGTTCGGATAGTCCCTCAGTGCAACAGAGCTCATCGCAAGTTCATCAAGTGTTTCGCTTGTGCGCGTAAGAAAAACGTCGCCCCTTTTCACGGAACACTTTTTCCTGTCCTCGAACGTAGTATCCATTCGCTCGTCAAGTTCATCAGGAATGATAGGATTGTTGAATATGGTGCTAAACGAGAGAAAAGGGTATCCATGCCCCGCCTGATCCGGACTAGTCGAAACACCCGAGGACATCGAATAGAGAGTGCTTAGTTTATAGTTCTTGAGCTTATTCATATTGCACCGTATCCAGCTGGCTCATAATCTCATTCTTAAGTATTGCGCTCTCTTCGAACAGCTTGGAAAGCTCTGCCTTGTAGCCATCCATTTTGCTCTGGAATTCCTCTGGCGTTAGCTCCACATACTCAATCTTGACGTCGAAATACTGGCCTGCCGCAAGCGAGTATTTCTTCTTTTTAATCTCGTCGTAAGTAACAACGGCCGAGAAGTCGTCGACTTGTTCAGCATTCGTGAACGTATCTACAATCAGATCAATCTCTTCAGGACGAAGCCTGCGCTTGGTGACCTTCTGCGTCGTGCCCTCTTTGTACTCTTCGCCTAGCTTGGAGGCGTCAATGAGTACAACTTTGTCTCGTGACCGCGAGTTGTCGAAAAAGAGCACGGAAACATTCGTACCAGTATTAGCAAACACATTAGAGGGCATGCTAATTGCACCATAGACAATCTTGTCGTCAACAAGACGGTGGAGCACGTTCTTAGCAGGGCCAGTCTTTGAAGTCAGGAAGCCAGTCGGTACGACGATTGCACCCTTGCCGTTCTCCTTAAGAGAATTGACGACGTGCTGAATAAAGAGCGTGTAGATTGCCATCTTGCTCTTATCCTTAGCTGGCACGTTGGGCACGCCGCCCCAAAAGCGAACGGGCATAGCAGCAATCTTGTCACGGGTATCGGAGAAGTCCATCTTAAACGGTGGGTTCGAGACGACGTAGTCGAAAGTTCTTAATGACTGTCCGTCATCGCTTTTATGGAACGGTGCGGTAAGGGTATCGCCCTGCACGGCATGATCCAGGGAAGAGACCAGTCCGTTGAGGATTAGGTTGAGCTTGAGCATCTTGTTGCTTCGCTGCGAGATATCCTGGGCAAAGATGGTGCATTTATCCTCGCCAATCTGGTGGCTTAGGGCCATAAGAAGCGTACCAGTACCAGCGGATGGGTCGTAGCACTCGATATTGTGGAGGTTCGTGTTGTCCCCGACAAGCAGTCTCGCCATGATTGTTGCAATAGCATGGGGTGTGTAATACTCGGCGTACTTTCCTCCACCGGCAGTATTGTAGTCTTTGATAAGGTATTCGAAGATGGCGGCGAAGAAGTCATAGTGCTCATCGAATGCCTCGTCGAACGAGAAGTTGACCAGTTTGTCCACCAGAGCACGCGCAAATGGGGCGCGTTGGGCGTCATCGGTCACATATATAGTCAGCTTCTCGAACAGCGGAATCTTCGTTTTCTCGGTCGTCTGAGTCGAGAAGATGTCGCTGTTCTCATTTGCGATGTCCTCCATCGTCGAGTCGAAGATGACATCGAAGTCGCCCTTAGTCTGGTTGTTCCATAAAGAGGAAATGAGGTGCTGAGGTTCAAGACGGGGAACGTCAGGAGAAAGCTCATCGAGCAAATCGAGCCTGTCGTCCTCATCCATGCCAGAGTAAGCAAGTTCCCATTGCGACGCATCGGCAAGAGAGGGTCTCAACTTCTTGATCTCATGCCCAAACTTGTCGTTAAGGAATTTATAGAGAAAGACTTGCGTGATGATCTTGTACTCGTTGCCGTCGTTGCCGAGGCCATAAGACTGGCAAGTTGCCTTGAGGTCGTCGATCAGTTGCACGGTTTTTGCTTTGATGCTTTGGTTCATTTCTGGACTCCTAAGCGGCCATATAGGTGGCATGGTATTGGTCGAGATATTGTCTGCTAATTCTAGATTGGATGAAGAGCCTGTCATCGCGTCCGCACTTAAATCCGAGATTTCTCATTCCAGTAGAGATTTGAGTCATAACGGTACGCTCAAAATAGTCATCTTTCTTCAGAATGTCATTACGGTCGTAAACCTTTTGATCGATGGTTTGCTTGATGACCGAGAGGAAGTCAACGATATCCTCGTCATACTCGCCAACGATTGCTTCTCCGCTCTTCCTGGTTTTACGCGCCGCGTTCTCTTCACGCACACGCTTGTGGACACGCACGAACTTAGCATCTCCGTTGTAGCGTCTCAGAAGCGCATCGTTACCACGCTTAATAGCGTTAAGTTTCCTCAAGACGTCGTCGAGAGCGTGTGATTCATCGTCGAAATCATCCAAAGTCTCGATAACGAATCCTTTCTCCTTAAAGCGCTTCATGAAGGCATCGCGCAGCGTAATGTACTCAGGGTCTTCCTGATCGATATTCTCTGTGAAGCTGTGGATGACGTGCTGCCATTTCTCCTGGAATTCGGCCTGCTTGCCTGCCGCCATTTCCATCTCTTCTTTGTCTTTAACACGGAAGTGGAACTCGATATCCGCCATAGCCTCGTTGATGGCGTGCGCAGTCTCATCCGAGGCGTCAAAAGCCTCTTTCTGATTCATGATGCTGATAGCTCTTTCGACCTCGGACAGCAGTTCTGGGAGCTTGGTCACGTTAATCCTGGCAATCGCTTCCTTCAACTCGTCATCACCAAACGTTCGTGCAACGTTGATTGCCTCCTTGGCAGAAACCAAGGCCTTTCTTATCTTGATGAGTTGCTGCTTGTCGTCGATAGCGGAAATCTGGCTGCTGAATTCTTCAGCATTGTCGGTATCAAAGTTAAAGAGAATCTGGCGCGCCTCTCGAACCTGCTGCACAAGTTGCTGTGGATCCTCAATTACGCTCTCGAAGGGCTCAACCACGTTTGGGTCACCTGTTTCTTCGGGATCGTTGAAGCGGCTCAGTTCGCGAAGGTACGCCTCATTGGTTTGCTCAAAGTTCTTCTTAATGTCGGCGAAGTCGACAACATAGCCGTAGTGGAGCTCTTTGTAAGGTCTATTGACTCGAGTAAGGGCCTGCAAGAGATTGTGGTCCTTGAGCTTGCGGCCAAGATACATCCTCTTGAGCCGAGGCGCGTCGAATCCAGTAAGGAGCATATTGAAAACGATGAGGATATCGACCGTCATGTTCTTCTTAAAGTCGGCAACATAGCCCTTACGGGTTTCCTTGTCGTCCACATCATGGAGGATCAGCTCTGCCCTCAAATGTTGAGCGTCAGGGTCAAGTTCGCGCTGGATTTCGTTGAAAAAAGCCATCATCTTTCTTGCCTGCGCACTTGTCTCACAGACAATCATCCCGCCGAGAGTGTCATCTCCATTCATGATCCTAAAACGACGGAAGTCGGAAATGATGAAACGAAGTAGCTCTTTAACATAGGTATCATGTTCGACTATGTCGCTCTTCTTGACGTCTTTCTTCTGCACCAGGTGCTCGATAGAGTCGTAGATTTCCGACAGTCGCTCACGATAAGACGTTTCGATGTCTTCGCGGATAATCTTGAGCGTATAACCATCTTGAATGGATTTGTCGTAGTAATAAGTGTGCAGGTAGTCGCCAAAGACCTTCCATGAAGCGCGCTCCTGCTTCAAGAGAGGCGTTCCTGTAAGAGCGATTTTCACGGAATCCGGGTCAGCATCAAACAGGTTCGCAAGGAAGCTACCCTTCGGGTTGTATCCACGATGGGCCTCGTCCACAATAAATATTCTTTGCAAGTTAGTGGCGTATTCAGGCAGATCAACGCGGGCTTTGTCCTCCGCGAACCGCTGAATGTTTACGACTGTGATCTCATGCTTACCCATATCCCCTTGGAGCGACTGACGCGATCGGAATTGCTCCATCAGCTCCGATCGCGAATTCGCTGTCTTAACCTCGAGACCACGTGCCTCGAATTCCTGCGATGCTTGCTCCAGCAGATCAAGGCGGTCCACGATGAAGTAGAACTTTGCGACTTTTTGATGTCGGGCATAGTAATCGGTAAGTACGAGGTTCAGATGGTATGCAAGTGCCGTCTTTCCGCTTCCTTGCGTATGCCAGACAACACCTGAGGTGATTCCTTGGTCAAGCTTTTCCCTGATGGCCAACGCGGCAAAGAATTGCTGGTAGCGCATGATGTGCTTTTGATCGGTTGACTCGATTATGCCATCAACCTCGCGTTCCATTCGTACGTAGGCTATGCCATACCTCAGGAGGAATAGCAGCCGTTGTGGGGAGCACATAGAGGTCAGAATTCGGTTGGTTGGAGTGTTGAAGCTCTTATTGGTCAGATACTCGCTCGTGGTATGAATGACCTGACAGTTGAAATCAGAAAGAACCGTTTTCTCGACATCGGGATCGAGATCGATATAGGGATAGTTGGCGTTGAATGGAGCAATGGCGACATTCTTTGGGTTCTCTTCCCTGAATGTGCTGAACTTCGCCTCCCTGCGTGCCGCAGTGCAGTAAAACGCACCTTGGATAGGCGTGATGCCGCCACACGCGTCATATTCCATATTGTTTGAAAAGAGCATCAACTGAGTGATGTTGATGAACCTTCTGAACTTCCTGTTGGGAAAGCGCTGCAAATTCATCCTTTTGCTTTCCGCAATCATTCCACCCTGGTTGTTGGGCTTCTTGACTTCAAGGAACACAAGAGGAAGGCCATTAACGAAAAGCGTCACATCTGGACGAAATTCATCCTGGCCATTTTTGCATGTAAACTCACCGGTGCAGTGAAAGACATTGTTTTCTGGATGGTCAAAGTCAATGAGCTTCGTCGGAGAGACTGAAATGAGTCTCTTGTAAAAGCTTCGTCCAAGATCGTCATTGTCAAGCTCGTGTTTAATTTGCCGGAGAGTCTCGACCCACGAATCCTTATGCTTGGGATTCAGCAACGCAAACTGTCGCTTGAATACATCAAGTAGAATATTCGTATCAGAATCATAGACAATGCCAGCATCATCCTCGCTGATCTTGCCGAAATAGGTATAGCCTATCCTGGTTAGATGAAGAATAGCAGGAATCTGGACTCTGGTGAGTTCTGTGAAATACCGCCTATTAGACATGAAACCACCTTCGACATAATAAGCTCGGTTTTTTGTAGACCATTATCCTTCATTTTTGCTGCGTTACGACTTCTTATGCCAGAGTAGTGAAATTAAATGTCGTGTACGGCACTCAGTTGCATTTTAGTTGCCTAGCAATTCGTGCTAACGGCCTTCGCGTTATTTTGCAATACGGTTCTGCTATAGCGCCGTGCGTATTATCGTTCAGAGCTGTCGCAGCTCACTCAATCTTTAAATCGTTAACGAGGCCTCAGTGTCGTCATTGTCCGAACGATTAAATACAACCGCGAGGCTACGTAAAAGATGCAAAACGAGCAAACATCGCCCCGCTCGTCCGCCCCAGTTTGCCCAGACGGCCCTCCCGCAATCTCCATGTCCTAACGGATGGGTACCATTTATCCGGGTGCACCTGGGGCAACGGGCCGGCAGGCCCGCGCAAGGTCGCTCGCAGAACACGCAACATCAAACACGACAGAAGAGGCGAACGACAGATGCCGGACCCCGGACGACAGCACCGCGGAAGACGAGCATTCCGACCACAACCGAACAACTCCAGCTACTAGGCAGGCGCCCGCATGGGCGCCTTTTACTTTTCGGGAACTTAGCTGCCAGCTAAGGCACGCGGCTCATGGCCGTTTCGTGAAGGCACGACCAGCTCGACCTACCTCGACCCGTCTCCGCTCCTGCCGTGCTCACCAATCGACATCAGGCGGTTCAATCGTCGCGCAGACGAAAAGGCACACGGTGCCGTGCGGTGTCCTCGCGCGGTGCCGCACGGGAAGATTGGAGGAACCATGGCACGCACAGCCGAATGCGCCGCGCCCGAGGGCAACCAAGATCGCGACGAATGGATGACGGTGATCGAGATGCAGGAGTACATGGGGGCGAGCCGAAACAAGGCATACGACCTCATCTGGTCGGGAGAGATCGACTCGTACAGGCTCGGAAGGAAGCTCCTGGTGTCGAGGGCGTCGGTGGACGCCTACATCGAGTCGAGGAGCGGGAGAAAATGACGGCGGCGACCGCCCCAGGAGCCGCCCGCGGCCGGGCACGCGAGGGAGCCTCGAGACGAAAGGAGCTCGAGGACGACCATGACCAAGAGCATTAGCAGGAGCCAGGTGAGGCTCATCGCATCGACCAACGCGATATTCGGCGCCGACGAGGCGTGCGCGATGCTGCGCATCAGCCGCGACGCCATGTACCGGCTCGCCAAGGACCCCGACGACCCGTTCCCGATCCGCTACATCGACGGCAAGACACGCGACGGCATCGTGCTGCACGACGAGCTCGTCGCATGGGTCGAGCGGAACAGCATCGTCGGCTCGCCCAGAAGGGGTTAGCGCCGATGGCGGCCACAGGCCCGAAGGGGCGCGACGGCCCCTCCCCGCGCGAGTTCACGACGGTACGGCACTTCATGATGGCAGATCTGGGCCTCTCCGGCCTTCCCCTGCTCGTCTACGCGCGCATCTTCGGCTTCTGCGACGCCGGGTGCGGCTATTTCGAGAGCAAGGGCGGCCTGGCCCGATTCCTCAACGTGCAGGAGCGCAGCGTCCACCGCGCCATCCGCGACCTGCTCGACCGGGGCCTCATCGAAGAGTGCGGCATGCACGCCCCGGCACGCGGGCACGCCACCAAGCGGTACCGCATCGTGCGCGAGAGGCTGCCGCCCGGAGCGCTGGCAACCCCTGACGAATCGTCAGGGTTCCCGGCGCGAAATGGTGACGAAATGACAGGATTCGCCGAGAACAAGGGTGACGAACCGTCAGGGTTCGCAGCCCGAACCCCTGACGAGATGACAGGGAAACCCCTGACGATATGCCACCCAATAAGCAAAAGGGACAACAAGGACTTCAAAAGATAAGGAAGGGGCGCCCGATGGACCGAGCGGGACTCATCACCCTGGAGCAGGCCCGTGCGGCCGGGCTCTCCTTCGACGAGCCGGAGCCGAGGGTGTGCCCGCACTGCGGCGCCGCCCTCGAACCACTCGGCGCGGCGCTGGCGGGCAGGGTCGCCTGGGTCTCCGCCGCCCCCTGCCCGTGCGAGGGCGCATCCGGCGAGCGGGAGGCCGAGGCGCGAAGGCGCGCGGCCCTCGCCGCCAAGGAGGAGGCCGCCCGCCGGGAGAAGGCGCTCTCGCGCGCGGGCATCCCCAGGCGCTACTGGGCCGCCGAGGCCGACCGCCCCGAGTTCGCCGAGTACATTGCCTCGTTCGCGGGCAACGGGGGCGCCGGGCTCTACATACACGGGGGCGTCGGCGCCGGCAAGACGCACGCCGCCTCCGCCATGGCCAGGCTGTTCGCCGAGGCCGGCTACGACGTCGTCTTCACGACGGCCAAGGGCATGCTCGAGCGTGTGAAGGCCACGTTCGACGAGGGCGGTACCGAGGCCGCCGTCGCGCGGTACGCCAAGTGCGACGTCCTCGTGCTCGACGACCTCGGCAAGGAGGACGCGACGGAATGGTCCGTCGGCACCGTGTTCAGCGTGCTCGACGCGCGCTACGAGGACATGCGCCCGACCATCGTCACGTCGAACTACGCGCCGGGCGCGCTGGCGGACAGGCTCGCGAGGCGCGGCGAGCGCGTAACGGCAGAGGCGATCGCGAGCAGGATCTCCCAGACCTGCAGGACCGTCTACCTGGGCGGAAGGGACAGGCGCCGCCTCGGCTAGCTTGTGCGCTTCCCGTGGAGGCGCGGACGGCTCGACCCAGCTCGACCCATCGCGGGCGGCCCCGGTCGCCGCCGCAATCGAAATCGCTATACACGTCTTGGGCGGCGCCGACGCGCCAGCACGCACGCCTGCTCCGACTCGCACCGTGCCCCCATCGCGAGGACGCCGCCCGCCAAACAACAAACGAAAGGCGGAGGGCCCATGGACGGCTTCGAGAGGATAACCGGCCGCGAGCACGACGGGCTCGTGGAGAAGTGCCAGGAGAACGGCTGGCTCAAGGTCGGCGGCTTCGACTGGCAGGACGACCCGTTCCTCGAGGAGTACCCCTACGAGTTCTCCCGCACGGACAGCGTCGACAGGCTCCGCGAGGCGCTCGGCTCGGGCAACTGGGCCATACGCCAGGGGTTCTGCTACCGCGACCTCGCGTTCATCCAGCAGGTGAACGGCGGCGACGAGTGGTGGACGCTCAAGCGCGACGGCGACGCGTGGACCGGCTTCGAGAGCTGGAGCTTCGGCGCCATCGCCCAGGAGCCCGAGCGCTTCGAGCGCGCCATGCGCGACATGTGCGAGGCGACGCCGGAGCAGTGCCGCAGCGGCGAGTGGGCCCATCTGCACGAGAAGGCGCCCGAGCCGCTGGCGCAGCGCGCCGCGTCCGCCCGCGAGGCGAGCCGCGCGCACGCCGGGCAGGAAGCCCGCGCCCCAATGGTGCGCGAGAGGGCCGTCGGGGCCGAATAGGGACAACCGGGGCGCGAAGGCGCCCCTTTTTCATCTCGACTGGAAGGGAGGCGCGGGATGGCGAGCGACTACGGGGACGAGGCGGGCGGCAAGCTGCTCGACTGGATGCTGAGGATCGGCCAGGAGGCCGGCGCCGAGGCAATGGCGCGCAGCGCGAGGGAGCTCTCCGAGCGCCTCGCAGGGATCCGCGGGACCATCGCCGGCGGGCGCGCCGAGGCCATTGAGGCCGAGGGCGTGCCGACCTACGCGAAGCTCAGCCTCGAGGAGCTCTCGGGGCTTCCCGAGTACGCGACGATCAAGGAGGTCGTCTCCGACAAGCTGCGCGCCGCGTCGGTCGAGCACCACATCATCCCCGGCGAGGGCCGCGACTGGCTGCTCTTCAAGGTGGAGGACGCGCCCGAGGTCGACGAGGCCTTCCGCCAGCTCGAGCAAGAGACGGGAAAGGCCGCCGAGCGCGCAAGGGAGCGGCTCTCCGAGATAGCCGAGAGGCGCCAGGCGCCCGAGCGGCTGGCCGAGCGCGCCGAGCGTGCGCGCGAGGCTTCGAGGGCCCACAGCCAGGGCCTCGGCCGGGACCGCGGCCCGCGCCAGATCGAGGGGCCCGAGAGATGAGGTGGCAGGCGGCGGCCGCGCTGGCCGCGGCGGCATTCGCCGCGGGAGACTTCGCGGCCGCGGCAATCGCGGCGTCGGGCGCGAACCCGATCCTCGACCCGGAGGCCGCCATGGCGGCGCTCCGCGCGGGACGCGCATTCTCAACGGAGGCGCTTCCCCTGTGCGCGGGGACCGCCTGCGCGTGCGCGGCGCTCCTCGCCTGGGCGCGCTCCCTGGGGTCCAAAGGGGCCCGGCGCGACGGCGAGGAGCACGGTAGCTCCAGGTGGGCCACGCGCAAGGACATCGCGCCCTTCGGCGACGCCAAGGACCCCGACAACAACATCATCCTCACCGACAACGCGCGCATCCGCCTCGTGAGCCGCAGGTTCGACCTCTCCACCGACACCAACGACAACGTGCTCGTGGTGGGAGGACCCGGCACCGGCAAAACGCGCTACTACGTCAAGCCGAACCTCCTGCAGGCCAACGCCAGCTTCTTCGTGACCGACCCGAAGGGCACGCTCATCCGCGAGATGGGCGGCGCGCTGGCGGAGCTCGGCTACGAGATCCGCGCGTTCGACACCATCGACTTCTCGCGCTCCATGCGCTTCAACCCCATAGCCTACATACGCGACGAGGCGGGCGTCATCCGCTTCGCCCGCGGCATCGTCGCCAACACCGAGGGCGAGGCCGACCACAAGGGCGACCCCTACTGGGAGAAGGCCGAGCGCCTGGTCTACACCGCGCTCACGGCCTACCTCGTCATGCACTGCGAGCCTGCCGACCGAAACCTCGACGGGCTGCTCACGCTGCTCTCGCTCGCCGACGCCCGCGACGACCCGGGCTACATGAGCCCGCTCGACATGGTGTTCCGCGAGCTGGAGACCGGCGAGCGCTACGTCAGGCGCGGCGGCGCCTCGGCGGAGGGCGGATCGCTGCGCGGCTTCGCCGAGGAGGACGGCGCGTGGGAGTGGGTCAAGGTCCGCGAGCCGGCGCCGCCCGACGACTTCGCGCTCGCGAGCTACCGCGAGTTCCGCGTGGCCGCCGGCGACACCATGAAGTCGATGCTCTCGAGCTGCAACGTCCGCCTGAAGCCGCTGTCCATCCGCGCCGTGCGCGACCTCACCTCCAAAGACGAGCTCGACCTCGCCCACATGGGCGACGAGGGCGCCAAGGTCGCGCTCTTCGCGTCGATGAGCGACACCGACTCGACCTTCGACTTCCTGTTCGCCCTGCTCATGGACACGGCCGTGAGCGCGCTTTGCGCCGTGGCGCTCGAGGCGCACGGCGGCTCGCTGCCCACGACGGTGCACTTCGTCTTCGACGAGTTCGCCAACATCGGGCGCATCCCCGACTTCGAGCGCACCATCGCCGTCACCCGCAGTAGGAACATCGCCGTCTCGATGATCGCCCAGTCGCTCTCGCAGCTGAAGGAGACCTACGGCGACAACAACGCCGAGACCATCGTGAACGCCTGCGACACGCTGCTCTACCTGGGCGGCAAGGCGAACGAGACCAACGAGGAGATCAGCAAGATGGCCGGCAAGCAGACGGTAGCGAGCGAGACGCAGAGCGACTCGCGGGGCGCCGGCTGGACCCGCACTGTGAACCGCGGCATCTCCGAGCGCGACCTCATACAGCCCGCCGAGGTGGCGCGCATGCCGCGCGAGGACGCGCTGGTGCTCGTGAACGGCTGCATGCCGCTCATGGACCGGAAGTACCGGCTCGAGCGCCACCCGCGCTCGCGCCTGCTCGAGGAGGCGGCCCGCCGCGGCCCGTTCGACTTCGCCGAGTACCGCAGGCGTAAGGAGGGCTCCTCGTGACGGGGCCGCGCCGGGCGCGGGCCTCCCCCGCCGCGGGGGAGAAGCAGCAAGAAACATCGTCAACCGAAAGCAAAGGAGAGCAGCATGCTCGCAAACGTCATCAAGCTCGTGTCGGGCTGCGTGACCTTCCTCGGCGGCTTCCTGGTCGTGTGGGGCGCGGTCTCGCTCGGCCTGGCCATCAGGGAACAGCAGGGCGGCCCGCAGATCGCGACCGCCATATCCACCATCGCCGGCGGCGCGATCATCATCGCCGCGTCGGTCTACTTCGGGCAGCTGGACACGTCCTGGCTGCCGGCATAGGGGGGCGTCGCGAATGGCGCTCCGGATACCGGTGCAGAAAGACATCGGCGAGTACGAGGAGAAGATCGTCGGGAAGATGAGCCTGCGCACGCTCGTGTGCGTGTCGCTCGGCTTCGGCAGCGCGATCGGGGCGGCGGCCTTCGTCCACCTGGGACTGCACGCCGACGTCGCGGGCGCAGCCTTCCCGATCATGCTCTGCAGCATGCCGTTCTGGCTCGCCGGGTTCTGGCGGCCCTTCGGCATGCGGGCCGAGGAGCTGCTGCCGCTTCTGGCGGCCCACGAGCTCTCCCCGCAGCTGCTCGCGTACGAGCCCTGCCTCGCCGGGAGCCTTCCCGAGGGCTCGCCGCACCCGGGCCGCCCGGGGCGGCGCGCGAGGCGCAGGGCCAGGAAGAAAGGAGCCGAGCTCTATGAGCCGAGCAAGAACCAACAAGGAGAATAGGCCGAAGCGCCCGAGCACCCTCGGGCTGCTCCTCGGCGGCACGGGCGGGCGCAAGGACGCTTCGAAGGGCGCGGAGGCCGAGCGGCAGAGGCGCCGCCGGGAGCGCGACCGCTCGCGCGAGATGGCCGCCTACGTCGGCTACGACGCCATGTACAAGGACGGAATCGCCCAGGTGATGCCCGGGGTGTTCAGCCAGACGGTCGAGTTCTCCGACATCAGCTACCAGTCCGCGCGCAAGGAGGCGCGCGAGACGGCCTTCACCGTGATGAGCTCGCTGTTCAACTACTTCCCGGCGGACTCCCACGTGCAGCTCCAGGTCGTGAACGCGCCCATCCCCGCCGACGAGGTCGGCCGCAAGGTCTTCTTCGAGCCCGGGGAGCGCGCCACCGCCGGGCTCGCCGAAGAGTACAACCGGATCCTCAACGACAAGATGCGCGAGGGCGTCTCGAACCTCGTGCGCCACCGCTACCTGACCTACGCCGTGGGCGCCGACGACGTCGACGCCGCGGCGCCCAAACTCGCGCGCATCCGGGGGGACGTGGAGCAGACGCTCGCGCGCATACGCTGCTCGTCGCGCGCCCTCGACGGCGCCGAGAGGCTCGAGCTTTTGCAGGGGCAGCTGCGCCCGGGGTCGCGCTTCGAGTTCTCCTGGGACAAATTGTCCCCGACGTCGGGCGCGCGCACGAAGGACTTCGTCATGCCCTCCACGCTCGACTTCAAGCCCGAAGGCAGGTCCGACTGCTTCTGCAGCGACGAGCGCTACGGCGCGGTGCTCGCGGTGCGCAGCTTCGGGTCGGTCATCGAGGAGACCTACCTCGCCTCCATCATCGACCTGCCGCTGCCGCTCAACGTGACGCTGCACGTGCAGCCCATCGCGCAGAGCGAGGCGCTCGCGCTCGTGAAGCGCCAAATCGACTGGATGGACAAGGAGATCATCGACGAGCAGATGAGCGCCGTGAAGAAGGGCTACGACTACCAGATCCTGCCGCCCGAGCTGCGCTTCTCGAAGGAGGAGGCCGAGGAGCTGCTCGACTTCCTGCGCAACAAGTCCGAGCGCCTGTTCGTCTACACGGGCCTCGTCTACACCTGGGCCGACAGCCTCGAGGAGCTCGACCGCCGCGTCCAGCAGGTGACGAGTGTCGCGCAGGGCTGCACGATCGGCCTCGAACCGCTCCACTTCCGGCAGCGCCAGGCTCTCAACTCGGTGCTCCCGCTCGGGGACAACCACGTCACCGTGAGCCGCTACCTCACCACGGGGCAGGTGGCCATGCAGATGCCCTTCGCCAGCCAGAGCCTCGACGAGGCGGGCGGAGGCTACTACGGGCAGTCCAAGGAGAGCGGAAACCTGGTGCTGTGCGACCGCAAGCGCCTGGCGAGCCCCATGGGCTTCGTGTGCGGCAAGCCCGGCTCGGGCAAGAGCTTCTCGGTGAAGCGCGAGATAACCAACACCGTGCTCGCGCACCCCGAGGACGAGGTCGTGATCTTCGACCCGGCCGGCGAGTACGGCAACCTCGTCGACGCGCTCGGCGGCGCGAACGTCGAGCTCGCCCCGGGATGCTCGGCGGTGCTCAACCCCCTCGACACCGCCGACGTCGCGGACCGTGCCGACGCCGCCAAGCTCGCGTACAAGACCGACGCGGTGCTCGCGCTCTCGAGCGCGCTCATGGCCGAGGGCCGCGAGGGCCTGCCGGAGCGCGACCGCTCGATCATCGCCCGCTGCGTCGGCGAGGCGTACCGGGAGTGCGCGAAGGACGGCCGCCTGCCCACGCTCGGCGACTTCCACGCGGCGCTGCTCGCTCAGCCCGAGCCCGAGGCTGCCGACATCGCGCTGCGCTACGAGCGCTACGTGAAGGGCGCGTTCTCCTTCTTCAACGGCCAGAGCAACGTGGCGCTCGACAACCGCATCACCAATATCGACATGCACGGCCTCGGCCAGAACATGCGCGTGTTCGGCATGATCACGGCGCTCGAGATGGTGCGCAACCGCGTGATGGTCACGCCGCCGCGCCCTAACTACACCTGGCTCTACATCGACGAGGTGCAGAGCCTCTTCGCGCACCCGACGGTGGTCGAGTACTTCGCCCGCCTGTGGCGCGAGGGGCGCAAGTTCGGCCTCATCTGCACCGGCATCAGCCAGAACACGAGCCACATGCTGGCCAACGCCGAGGCCCGCGACATGGTGCTCAACTCCGAGTTCTTCCTGCTGCACAAGCAGTCCACCGCCGACCTCGACGCATGGGCGGAGATGCTCCAGCTCTCCGCCACGGAGCGCGGCTACATCGGCGACGCCGTCAAGCCCGGCGAGGGCCTGCTCATCAGCGCCGGGATCCGCGTGCCCATCACCGACGACTTCCCGAAAGGCCCGCTCTACGACCTGTGGAACACCAAGCCCGCAGAGGTCGCCGAGCGCGAGATGCGCCGGGCGGCGCGAGAGGCAGAGGAATAGGAATGGCCGGCCCGAGCGAGGGCGGCGGGATGCTCGAGGTGGTCGGGGCGCAGCGCCGCGACGTGCTCACCGCGGGCGACGTCGCGGAGACCGAGCGCGACGCCCTGGGAAACGTCTCGGAGGGCGCCGGCCCGCTCGACGAGGCGGGAGGCCCCGCCGCAACGGTGACGGGGCGCCCTTCCAGGCCCGACGCGCCGAAAGGCGGGCTCGGGGACAAATTGTCCCAACCAGCCGGCGACCGGCGCGCGGCGGCCGCGATGCGCTCGCGCGTCGATGCGGCGAAGCTGGCGATCGCCCGGGAGGCCGTCTCCCAGCTCGACGACTCGGAGGAGCTCGAGGACGCCTCGGGCATGTACGACGCGGGGCGTGCGGCCAAGAAGGCCGCGGGAAGGCTGCGGCAGAGGAAGGCGAAGAAAGCAGCCCAAGGCAGCCGCAAGGCGGCGACCGCCCTCGACGCCCCAAAGGGAGGCGCGCGCGGCCCCGAGGCAGCCGGCGCGACCGCCCCGGCCAAGCATCAAGCGGCCCAGGCGGCCGCGCAGGCGTCGGGCGAGGCGGCCCGCGCCGCGGGGTCGAAGGGCGCCGCCTCCGCGATCGCGGGCGCGGTCTCGGGCGCAGCGCCCGCCCTGCTCGGGGCGGTGGCCGGCATCGTGGCCTTCGTCGCGTGCGCGCTCGCCGTCGCGCAGCTGCTGAGCGCGCTGTTCGGCTTCTGGGACGACGCGGCCTCCAAGCAGGGCCTCGAGGGGCTGCCGCCCTACATCACCTACGAGATGGTCGAGGCGGCGCTCGAGTGCCAGGAGGAGTACGGGCACCCGGCGGGCTGCACCATCGCGCAGATCATCCAGGAGTCCGGCCAGGGGGACCGCATGAGCCAGCTCGCAGAGCGCGACCACAATCTCTTCGGCATGAAGTGGTGGTCGGGCTACGCGGGCTGTCCCGAGGTGGCCGGCAAGGCGAACTGGGCCACCAGCGAGGAGTACGTGTCCGGCGAGCACACCCAGATCACGGCGAGCTTCATCCGCTTCACCGGCGACGCCGAGTGCATCCGCTTCCGCAGCAGGGTCTTCCTGCAGGCGGAGCGCTACTCGGGCAACGCCCTCATCCGCGAGGCGATCGAGAGGCACGACTCGGACAGGATGGCCGAGGGGCTCAAGGACGCCGGCTGGGCGACCGACTCGTCCTACGTCGAGTCCCTGAAATCGATCATGGCGCAATGGGGCCTCTACAGGTTCGACTCCATGACGGTCGAGGACCTGAAGGACTCGACCGCGAACGGGAACGCGATCGTCGAGGCGGCGTACAGCCAGCTCGGCGTGCCCTACGTGTGGGGAGGCTCGACCCCCGGCAAGGCGCTCGACTGCAGCGGGCTCACGCAGTACTGCTACGCACAGGCGGGCATCCGCATAAGCCACTACACGGGTTCCCAGTACGAGGAACTCAGGCGCATACCGCTCTCGGAGGCGAAGCCCGGCGACATCCTCTACCGCTCGGGCCACGTGGCCATCTACATCGGCGACGACAGGTACATACACGAGCCGCGAACGGGCGACGTGTGCCGCATAGCGAGCGGCATCGGCAGCTTCAGCTGCGCGCTCACCGCGAGATAGGAGAAACCAATGCAGGGAAAGTCAAGGGTCATGGCCGCCGTCGCGGCAAGCGCGCTCGTCGTGGCGCTCGGCGCGGGCGCGGCGCGCTGCGCCATCGCCCCGCAGGAAGGCGCGCAGGATAGCCCCCAGGAGCAAGAGCAGCCCGCGGCTGCAGGCGCCGACGCGGCAACCGGGAAGGCCGCCTCGGGCGCCGAGGCGCTCTGGAACACCGCATGGACGGGCGCCGACGACCCGACAGCCACGCTGCGGATCGTCGAGGGCGCCATGGTGGAGAGCGCGGGCGGCACCGAGCGCGCCTGGTTCTTCTCGGCCGAGAAGCCCTCCGAGGCCGGCGGCGTGCTCAGCGTGCCCATCGAGGTCAAGGGGACCGGCGATAAGGCGGGAGGCCTGTCGCTCATCCAGGTCTCGGGCGACGGGGGCGCCCGCACCCTGGCCTGCGACCTCCTGACGCAGGCCTACGTGCCCCAGAAGGCGCAAGATGGAGCGTTCTCCGTGACCGGCACCGACGACCGCCTCTCCGAAGCGCTGGGCGCGGATGCCGCCGCCATCGAGGAGGCCGTCGCCGGGAAGGCGGCGGAGGTGTCCCCGCAGGCGACGGGAGCCACCTGGGACAAGGAGGTGTGGCTCGACTACGCCGGGAACGTCGCGTCGACGACCTTCACGCTCGACGACCCCGCCTCGACGGTGGTCACCGTGGTTTCGCGCGGCGGCTCGCTGGAGGCGATGTAGCCATGAGGGCGCTCAAGGCGCGAGGCCGCAGGGCGTTCGCCGTCTCCGCCGCGACGGCGTTCGCCCTCTGCGCGCTCCTTCTCGTCCCAGCGCAGCCGGCATACGCCGACATCGCCGGGGACGTAAACGAGTGGCTGTGCGGCCTTCTGCGCGACTGCTGCAACTGGATGTTCAAGGCGCAGACGGGCGTGCTCGGGTCGATTGGCGCGAACGGGATCCTCTCGGCCGACTTCGCGCACATGCTAACGAGCTCGAGCGACCTGACCATGCACGACGTCGCCCGCGGCGTGTGGCAGGTGGCCATCCTGCCGATCGGGTGCGGGGTACTCGGCCTGGTCTTCACCCTGAAGCTCATCGAGATCTCCCAGCGCATGGACGGCAGTCAGAGCCTTCCCGGCGTCAAGGAGGTCGTTTTCCTTCTCGTGTTCTTCGCCGTGTTCCTGTTCCTCATACAGAACAGCTTCGACCTGATGGCGTCCGTCTACGAGGTCTGCGGGCTCGCCATCGACCGAGTCGAGGCGCTCTTCGGCGCCGGAGGCGCGCTCGACCTGCCCGAGGTGTCCGTCGTCACCACCGACGACGACATCCCGTCGCTCATCGCCATGCTCGTCGTGAGCCTCATCAGCTGGGTCGTGGTGCTGGCGGCCTACGTCGTCGCCCTCGTGGTCTGCTGGGCCCGCGCGCTCCAGCTCTACATCATGGCCGCGTTCGCCCCGATCCCGCTGGCGTTCCTCGGCATGGACGCCACGCGCCAGATAGGCCTTGGCTACCTGAAGAGCTTCGGAGCGGTCTGCATCGCTGGCGTCATCATCCTCGTGCTGCTCATATCGTTCCCGCTCGTGCTCGGCGGGCTCACCGGGGCGAACCCCGGGACGGGCACCCCGGCCGACGCGGTCGCGAACGGGCTCACCTACGCGCTGCAGTACCTGGCCATGTGCGTGCTGCTCATCCTGGCCCTCGTGAAGAGCGGCTCCTGGGCGCGCGACATCGTGAGCGGCTTCTAGCGGAAAAGCGAGGAAGGGGGCGGTCGCCATGAGATAGGGGCGCCGCGCCGGGGCACGCGTCCCGGCGGATGAAGACAAGGACCGATTGAAAACGAAAAGGAGGAAAGACATGGAAGAGAGGAAGAACGTGTACCTCTCGCTGCACAAGAGCTTCGTGCGCGAGGGCATCGAGTACACCGACCGCGCGACCGGCGAGGCCAGGACCTTCAACTCGGCGACCCTTCCCAAGGGCACCGTCGTCGACGGCATGGACGTGGGAGGCTACGAGTTCAGCCCCATGTTCGTTAACGAGAGCCGCTTCAAGGGGGCCGACTTCCGGGACATACCGCTGCTCGCGAACCGCGAGGTGTGGCTGAAGAAGACGGTGATGGGCCCGGACGGCCAGCCCGAACTCGACGAGGGCGGCCGCGCGATCAAGGACACCGTGAAGGTCATGCCGGCGCAGCTCAAGGAGGCCGTTGACGCAGGGCGCTCGCGCTACCTCGCGGAGCGCGCCGAGCACGCCCGCCAGGCGAGCCGCGCCGCCGAGCACGAGGCGCCCCACGCACAGCGAAGCGTCGAGAGATAGGGAGGCGGAAAGATGAACGCAGCGAAAGACTGCACCCTGCAGGAAAAGCTCCTCCGATGCGCCATGGCGCTCATCCTGGCGGCGGGGGCGCTGCTCGCCTCCGTGGCGGCCTCGCCCGCCTACGCCGCGCCGAGCACGGTCGACGTGTCCATCGGCGGCAAGATCCCATACGGCGGCTTCGCCACCACGTGGATGAGCGCCGACGGCAACATCGCCTACTGCGCCGAGCCCTCGTCCCCGACGCCCGAGCCGGGCTCCTACTCGACGAGCCCCGTGCCGAGCGGCGACGTGACCGCGGCCATCTGGTACTCGTTCGGCTCTCCTGGCTTCGACGCGTCGATGTTCCCGGGCAGCTGGTACGATGGCGGCGGCTGGGACGACGCCAAGTACGCGGCTGCGAGCCACGTGCTCATCGCCTACGCCTACTCGGGGTCCGAGTCGGCGGCCACGCACGGCACGAGCTCCGAGTTCGCCTCCTGGGCGAAATCCGAGCTGATCGGCGGGACCTTCGCCAAGATGAAGGCGGGCGCCGGCAAGGTATCCGCCGGGTTCGAGGCGTTCTGCGTCAGGACCGGCGGCGGCTCCCAGACGCTCGTGAGCTTCAGCTGGTCCACGGGCGGAGTCAAGGTCGCCAAAACGGACTCCGAGGCGGGCGCGGAGCCCCAGGGCGACGCCTCGCTCGACGGCGCGAGCTTCTCCGTCGTTAACGAGACCGGCCGCTACGTGCTGGTCGGCGGCAAGTACTACGCCGACGGTGAGGCATGCGCCACGATCAAGACCGCGCCCGAGGACGGGTCGCACGTCGCCGCGACCGGCACCGACGCGCTTCCCGCGGGCAATTACCGCATCGTCGAGTCCGGCGCGCCCGAGGGCTACGACGCCAGCGACGCCTCCGTCGCGTTCACCGTGAAGGCCGGCGAGGTGCGCGACCTCACGGGCGACCCCGTGACCGACGAGGTCTTCCGCGGCGGCGTGCAGGTGACCAAGTCCGACAAGGAGCTGCAGGCGTCCGAGGCGCTCGCGGGCAGCGGCCACAAGGAGGCGCCTGGCGAGCACCCCGGCCTCGACGGGATCGAGTTCACCGTCACGAACCGCTCGGCGCACAAGGTCCTCGTTGACGGTGAATGGCGCGAGCCGGGCGAAGCCGTGGCCACGCTGACCACCGCATGGAACGACGAGGCCGGCGCCTACACCGCGCAGACCGCGGCCGACGCACTGCCGTACGGAACCTACGACGTGCGGGAGACGGCGACGAACGGGAGCTACCTGCTGACCGACGGCGAGCCCCGCACCTTCGAGGTCCGCACCGGCGGCGAGATTGTGAGCGCCTCCGCGGACGGCGCCGCGCTCGAGTTCCGCGACCAGGTGGTGCGCAACGACCTCGAGCTTTCCAAGAAGAGCGAGTCCGACAACGCCGGCCTCATGGTCCCGTTCGCCATCGAGAACGCGGCCACCGGCGAGACTCACGTGCTGGTCACGGACCGCAACGGCGACGCGTCGACCGCGAGCAGCTGGAACAGGCACTCGAGGGACACCAACGCCAACGACGCCCTACTCGGCCATGAGGGCCCGATTGCTGTCGCCGACATGGACCCGAAGGCCGGCATCTGGTTCTCGCTCGGCGAGGACGGCTCCTCGGCGCCGGTCGACGACTCGCTGGCGGCCCTGCCGTACGGCGCCTACACCATGACCGAGCTGCGCTGCGATGCCAACGAGGGCCTCGAGCTCATCACGAGGAGCTTCTGGATCGATCGCGACTCGACGGTCGCGAAGGCCGTGTGGATGGGCCTCGACGACCAGGAGGGCCCGCGCATCTCCACCACGGCAAAGGACGGGGCGGACGGCGACAAGGACGTCTCGGCCGACGCCGTGGCCAAGGTCGTCGACGCGGTCGCCTACGAGGGCCTGAAGGCCGGCGAGGAGTACGAGCTCTCGGCAACCCTCGTCGACAAGGCGACCGGCGAGCCCGTGGCCGACGCCTCGGGCAAGCCCGTGGAGGCCAAGGCCCAGTTCGAGCCCGCGCTCTCGACCGGCAGCCATGACGTCGAGATCTCCTTCGATGCGAGCCTGCTCGGCGGCCGCGACCTGGTCGTGTTCGAGAGCCTACGCAAGGACGGAGCCGAGGTGGCGTCGCACGCGGACCTCTCCGACGAGGGCCAGACAGTCCACGTCGCCGTCGAGGTGGGCACGCAGGCGGCCGACGCCGCCGACGGCGACCAGGTCATCGAGGCCGGCAAGGTCAAGGTCATCGACACGGTGGCCTACAAGGGCCTCGTCCCCGGCGAGACCTACATCGCCGTGGGCACGCTCATGGACAAGGGCACCGGAGAGCCGTTCCTCGACAAGGACGGCAACGAGGTGACCGCGCGCACGCCCTTCGAGCCCGAGGTGCCCTCCGGCACCGTCGAGGTGACCTTCGAGTTCGACACCGAGGGCCTGGCCGAGGGAGACGAGCTCGTCGTCTTCGAGAAGGTCCTGGACTCCGCCGGCAACGTCGTTGCGGCCCACGAGGACATCGACTCCGCCGAGCAGAGCGTCGTCGTGGACAACCCCGACACGCCCGAGGTCCCCGAGGAGCCCTACGCCAAGACCGGGGCCGACGCCCCCGACGGCACCGGCTACGCCGTGGCCGCGGGCATCGCTCTGGCGGCTGCGGCGGGCGCGGGCGGAGCGCTCGCGTACCGCAAGCGCAAGACGGCCGGCGCAAGCAAGGACGCGGCAGCCGAAGAGCCTGCCGAAGAGCCGGAAGAGTAGCGGCGCCGCATCGATACCGAACCGGAGGCCCTGGGCGCTCGCCCGGGGCCTCCCCTGCGAACGGGGGAGGACATGAACAAAGGGAAAGCCGCCACGGCGCTCGCCATTGCCGTGGCATTGCTGGCGATGGGGGCGCTCGCCGTCCTGCCGCTGCCCGAGAGGAACCCGTACGAGGTGCACGAGGTGCCCACTGCGGAAGAGGACGCGGCAATGGAGGCTCAAGAGACGGGAGGCGGCATCGACTGGGACGCCCTTCCCGCCTCCGTCGTCGCTTGGGTGCGCGTGCCGGGCACGACCGTCGACTACCCGATCGTCCAGGGCCGGCCCGAATCGCCCGACTTCTACCTCACGCACGACGCCGGCGGCGAGCGCTCCGCATGGGGCGCTCCCTACATAGACGCCGGGTGCGCGCAGGGCGCCGAGAGCCCGCTCGTCATCGTCTACGGGCACCACATGTCCGACGGCACCATGTTCGCGCCGCTCGCGCAGTACTCGTCGCGCGACTTCGCCGAGGGGCACCGCACCATCCGGGTCTACACCCGCGAGAAGGCGATCGAGCTCAAGGTCTTCGCGGCCGACGTGGTCGACGCGAGCTCAGAGGGCAAGCGGACCGACTTCGCCAACGCGGCGGAGCTCGCCGCCTACCTCGGGGACAAATTGTCCCGGTGCGAGGTCGTCCTGGAAGAGCCTTCGGACGTCGCGCAGGCCTGGGCCTTCGTGACGTGCAGCTACCAGACGAGCAACTCGCGCACCGTCGTCTACGCGAAGGAGGTGGAAGGATGGGATTCGCGCCCTTCGGAATAGGGCTCCTCATGGGGCTCCTCACGCTCACGGCCTACGCCTGCTGCGCAGCCTGCGACGACGACCGAGACTAGGACTTGCAGATCGAAACTACAACCGAATATGGCCCTTCGACCCCTTGCCGCTATATCTCGGCAAGGGGTCTTGCATGTGGTGAGATAATTTACGCACTTGATAGAAACAAGACGCTGCCGGCTGCTTCTCGATAAGCTTCCGGTTGTCCATGAATAGAGGTGCGCAATTGGGAAAGATTAAGCTGCAAGACGTCAAAAAGGCTATCGACATCGGAAAAGACGTTCTGCCCTTCGTTGAGCCCGCTGTGAACAAATACGGGCCCGCTCTGATCGACTGGGGGCAGCAAAGGGGGAAGCAGGCGGCAGATAGCCTGGGAGAAGCCAGGGACTCATTCCTTTCAAAGGGTCGGGCAATCAAAGACAAGAAGGAGCAGCAAAAGTCACTCGAGGCATCCCGCAAGAAGGCCGTGGCAAGCTCGCTTCCGCCGATTTCCGCAAAAGAGTTCTTCGAGAACTTTGAGAACAATGTCTCCAGCGAAGCCGACCTCAGCGATGGGTACATGGCGATCGCCGGCTGCTACGCCGTCGTCACGATGAAATCGGCACGAGAGAAAGACCCTTCCGCCTACGAGGATGTCTATGTCGGTTGCGGCAAATCCATGGGCTTCAGCATATACACACAGCTTTGCGGTTTCGGCAACGTCGACGTCTACGCCGACTTCAAGTTCAAAAGACCCATGATGATCCTGCTCTTCCCGTGTGAGGAAAAAGACCTCGAGAGCCGCTATGAGGCCCTCGTCAGGGATCTTCAGGCCGAGAGCTCGTACAACAAATGGGACGTCCTGGCACGCTCCGACGAGGCGAGATAGGCGCTAAGAGCATGAGCGACAAAGAACTTGCGCCGATTAGCGTCGAGGTTGTTGCGATCGATGACCTCAACAGTATCAAGGTCATCGCGAACACCAATACGAGCAAAGAGAACAACGCCGGCATCGGAGAGCGGGCGGACGCCTTTCTCGGCCTCGCCTCGGACGTCATAGACCTCGTCGAGGGAAAGCAGCTCTACAAAGTCGAGGTCCCCGAAGGCTACAGCCTTAAGGATCTCGTCGCCTCGAAGAAGGATCCGGAAGCGGTGAGGGCCCTCGTCCGAGACCCAAAGGGTCGCCTGAGCGGCGACGTCTCGCTCAAAGCTACCGGGGTCAGCCCCGCGCAGATCGCCAGCATCGGCCTTGCCGCGGCGGCGATGGTTGTCGGCCAGGCATACATGACCGAAATCAGCGACAGCCTCCAGCGCATCGACGCTAAGCTGGAATCGATCGCCTCCATGATCGCCGGAGATCAGAAGGCGAAGGTCAAAAACGCCCTGGATATCGCCAGAACCTACGCTGCCCTTCATGACGATTACCTCCAAAAGCCCGCCGAGGCGCGCCAGGCGGCAAGAAACGAGATCGAGGGCAGGTACAACGACGTCGGCCAGGTAATCGATTGGATTACCGAGCAGCTCGCCGGCGTCGAAGACGGGGTCAGGGGCGCCGCCGAGCGCGAGAAGGACCTCGAACCGTTGCTTAGAGAGATCCAATCCTACGAGGCTCAGTTCGGCATGTGCCTCCAGGCCTTGTCGGCGCTCGCCATGACGCGCATGTACTACGACGGCAGTATGGACGACCGCAGCGCCCTCATCGAAGAGCAGCGGATCCTCGACAAATCTCAGGGCTTCCTGAAAAAGAGGCAGGTCCTCGCCGCGCTCATGGAGATGAAGATCGGGGGCATGAAGGGGGCGCCCATCGCGCTTCCTCGCGGCACCCAGGGGAACGCCCTCAAGAGGCTGGT
Organism: Collinsella sp.; assembly: GCA_036304725.1. Taxonomy (GTDB): domain Bacteria; phylum Actinomycetota; class Coriobacteriia; order Coriobacteriales; family Coriobacteriaceae; genus Collinsella. Next base: position 24,525 of record JAXIYC010000023.1, read on the forward strand.
CTCTCAGACGCCTAGAGCCGCCGCAAAGGAGCAGCTCCTCGAGGCTAAGGTCGAGATGCGCACGAGCCTACGCTCGGGAGAGTCGAAACTGAGGTCCGAAGCCGAAGATCGAAAAGGCGTGATTGAACGCATCGCAGCGGCATCCCGGACAGCCAGGACGCTGCTCACGGACGGAACCGACTGCTGGCTCATCGACGATAAGAAAGATTAGAAGCCAAGAAGAAGAGGCGGGCAATTGCCCGCCTCTTCTCACATCACCCACTTGAACACGGCGCGGAACAGCCAGACGAAAAAGCCCAGCGTGACCTTAAGCGCCGCCATGAGGAACCTACCAAGCCTCTTCATCGACGTCACCCCAATCTTCCTTGACCTTACGCACGCCCTCCTCGGCGCCCTCTCCCTTCTCTTCCGCGAGCAGCCTCGCCAGCTCGTCGGGCACGCCCGGGACCTCCGCCCTCCCCAGAGCGCGCTGCAGGTTCCTTATCTGCGACTTCAGCGGTTTTGAGGGAGGGCCCACGTGCTCGCGGTAGCAGGCGCCGATCGCGGCCGCGTCGCACAGGTATCCCCGCACACGGGCGAACGCCTCGTCGCCGTCGAGCAGGACGCGCCGGGCGCGCCCGAGCTCGGCCTCCGATGCCAGCATGAAGCGCCAGCCGCGGGACCTGCGCGCGGCCGGTATGCCGTCCGCGGGCGCGTCGGCGCGCCAGTCGTCGCGCACCTGGTGCCAGTTCGCCGTGAGCCAGAGCCCCTTCTCGGGCTCATCCCTCATCTCGAACTCGAACTCCGTGAGCATGTTCGCGCCGGTGAACGGCGAGCCCTCCGTGAACGAGAGCGTGTCGAACAGCGTCGTCCTGCCGCCCTCGTACTCTATCCTCACCATCATCTCCGGCCCCTCTCCCTGCGCTGGTCCTGCTGGGCCCGCTGCCGCTCGGCGGCGAGAATGCGCTGCTGCTCGTCCCCGCGGCGCCCGTCGCGCAAGCTTCCCTCGGCCGCACCGCGCCCGCCATCGTTCCCGTATCGGGTCTTGAGGGGCATGAGCCCGTTCTCCGCCATGTAGGCGCGCGCAGTCTCTAGGCGGCGGTACCCCTCGCCGCCCGCCTGGCCGCGCCGCTCGAGCGTCGACATCCTGAGACCGAACTCCTCGATGGACTCGACGTCGAACTTCGCGCAGGTCTCGAGCGCCGAGGAGAGCCTGCTCAGCTCCGAGAGGTCGTTGAGCTCGAGGGCTCGCTCGGCGGCCTCGCGGATGCGCGCGGCGCTCGCGTCCGTGGGGCGGTAGGCCCCCTCGCGCTCGAAGCGGCGGCGCAGCATCTCCTTGCCGTAGACGAACCCCAGGCGCTCGCCGCTGACCTTCTTGGACGGCTCCTCGGCCAGGCTGAACACCCAGTCGTCCCGCCGCGCCTTGGCCGAGTTGTCGGCGACGTGCACGCCAAGGGTGTCGAGGACGCCGAGGAACCCCGCCTCGTCGCGCGCCGTGGTCTTGGCGAGCGCGACGCGGGCGCGGATGTCGCCGACCCACGAGTAGCCGCCCGAGCGCATGATCTCCTTCTCGGCACGGCCCAGGTAGACGCTCCTGCGGCTCCTGGGCCCGCCCGCGCCGGCATGCCCGCGCGCTTTCGAGGGGGATTCGGCCGCCCGGTCGTTGGAGAGCCCCGACAGCCCGCGCTCGCGCGCCATGTCCTGAAGGTCGCGGTTGAGGTCCTCGGGGTGCTGGGTCTGCATGCGGTAGCCGGTGCGGAGGTTCGCGTTGTTCACGACGATGTGCGCGTGCGGTATGCCGCGGGCGTTGTCGTCGTGGTACACGATGGCGATCTCGTGGTCGCCGAAGTGCTTGAGAGCCCACGAGCACGCGAGCTCGCGCAGCGCCGCCAGGTCAATGTCGTCGCCGGGGTCCGGCGAGAGCACGAAGTGCTTGAACGTCCGCGCGGGCTTTCCCCTCCAGGGGGCGTCCGTGCCGAAGGCGGCGCGCGTGGCGTCCATCTCGGCGTCCCAGGCGCAGGCCTCCTTGGCCTCGTCTCCCAGCGCTCCGGCGTCGCGCTCGTCGTAGCTCAGGTTGAACAGGTCGCGCGCCAGGGCGCGGCCTCCCTTCTCGAGGTAGCGGCGGATGCCTCCGGTCGAGCCGTGGCCGCTTATCGGCTTCAGGATCGGCATGGCGAGCCCTCCACGAGCGAGTCGGCCCCGATGCGCCCGAGCTCGGCCGCCATCTCGCGGGCCGCGGCGTTCACGTCGGCGAGCTCCCGCTCGATCGCCGGGATGCTCTCCGCGACGAGGTCCCGGTCGACGTGCCCGTGGCGCGCATGGAAGTTGATGAGGTTCATCGCGTGCACGGCCTGGTTGTAGTGGTAGCCCCACTTCGTGAGCTCGCGCGACATCGCCCACAGGGCCCTGCGGTCCACGAGTATGCGGTGCTCGTCTCCCGCGTTGGCCTCAGTCGACAGCGGTATGCGCACGAGGTAGCGCAGGTACTCCGACTTGCTGAGCCCGGCGCGCTCGCACCGCTCGCAGAGCGCGTCGTAGTCGCCTCCCTCCATGCGGAACGTGACGCGGCGCTCCTTGCCTTTGGCGGCGCCGGCTTCCTCTTCCATGACGGATTCCTTTCCTCGGGCCCGCCGCGCGGCGGGCACGTCTCTCTAGGGGCGCGGGGGATCCCCCGCAGGCGGCGGCCCGGCTCGGGCGCCGCCTCTGGGACCGGGCCTCGCGAAAGCGGGCTCCAAAACGGCCCGCGGCATGACGGGTCCGAGACCGCCCGGTCCCCAAGTGCTATGGACGCCCGACGCGATGTCGGACGCCATAGGCTACTTGCTGGATTTCGAGTGTGAGGCCCTTCTTCGAACCTTCTGGGCTCCTGCGCCCGCCTCCGCGTAGGGCGCGGTCATGAGCGCCATCTCCCGCAGCAGCGAGAGGTCGGCCGCGCTCGGGCTCTCGGGCGGGCTCTCCAGGAAGTCGGCGACGAGCCTCGCTGCCTTGGAGATGCGCCCGTCAGGGCCGGCCTGCGTTCTGCTCTCGCTCCTCACGTAGTCGGAGAGCTCGCGCTTGGTGCGCCGCCACGGCTCCATGGCGGCGTGCATCTCCGCCTGGCGCTCCTTCGGCATGTCTGCGAGCGAGCGCACCGCCTCGGCGCTGAGGTTGCCTCGGTCGGCCTCGGCAGCCCACTCGGGCGAGAGGTCCTCGGCGATTCTGCGGGCCAGCCTCTCCTCGCGCGCGATGGTCTTGCCGGAGACCTTGCGGCCCGTCTGCCGCTCGATGATGGCGGCCTTCACGTCGTCGACGCGCATGCCGGAAAACGACGGGTCCTCGGAGCGCAGGCGCACGGCGTCGCCCCTGAGAGCCTCGGTCGCGGCGGCGCGCTCGGTCACGGTGAGCGCGCGGGTGAAGTAGTTCGCGGCGTGGAGCAGCGTCACCGCTCGCTCGTCGTCGATGCCCTCGATCACGCGGCAGGGCATTCTCTCGTAGGCGGGGTCGTCCTTGGCGAGCAGCGCGTAGGCGGCCTTGCGGCGGTGCCCGGAGACCATCTGCCACGAGCCGTCGCCGACCTTGCGCACGAGCGGCAGGTCAGTGAGGCCGTCCTGGCGTATGGACTCGGCGAGCTCGGCTATGCCGGCCGGGTCCATGGAGTACGCGGCGTTCGCCGGGTGGTCGGCGATGTCGGCCACCGCTATCTCGGACACCGGGTAGCGCCCGCGGGTGCGCGACGCGCCGTCGAGCAGCCCCGTGATGGTGAAGCCCGCGGCCACCTGGCTAGGCGAGCTCACGGTACACCTCGTCGGCGAGAGCCTCGTAGTCGCGCGCGGGGCGGCTCCCCGGCTCGAAGGCCGCCACCGGCTTCCACTGCCAGCTGCCCTCGCAGACCTTGCTGCTCGCGTGTATGACCGTCTCGAACTGCTCGTCCGGGAAGAACCCGTCGAGCACGGCCGCGCCCGTGGCCTCGGCGTTGGTCATGCGGCCGGGCACGCAGGTGCGCAGTATCTTCCATCTGGGCGTGGGCATGCGCAGGGCGTCCGCGATGGAGCGCGTCGCCTCCACGGTGAGCGCCGTGCCGCGCATCACGGTGGAGTCGAGCTTCACGGGGATGACGACCATGCCGCCCTCCGCTGCGGCGAGGTAGGCGTTGAAGGCGAGCCTGCGCATCACGGGGCTGCAGTCGATGAGGCAGACGTCGTAGGAGCCCGAGGCGTCGTCGAGGGCGAACTTGAGGCGCTGCTCGCGCAGGAGCATCTCGTTCTGGTCGACGAGGTCGATGGTCGAGGCCACCACGTCGAGGTTCTCCGCCGCCGCGTAGGCGGCCTCCTCCACGGGCGCGCCGCCGTAGAGCAGCTCGACAGAGGTGCGCCGCTCGGAGGCGGCCCGGTCGTAGAGGCCGAAGAAGTCGGTGGCCGACGCCTGCGGGTCGAGGTCGACGAGCAGGGTCCGAAGGCCCCGGGCGGCGAAGATGGCCGCCAGGTTCACGGCGGTCGTCGTCTTGCCGACGCCGCCCTTGTAGTTGGAAATGGCTATCGTGCGCATGGGTCGCGTCCTCTCTAGCGTGGGGCGCGCCTCGCCGCATCCGGTCCGGCGCGCCCCGAGTCTCGGAGCGTCGGGACAAAACCGTACGGATTTGTCCGACAAACGGAGTGTACCATGAAAACGTACGGATATGTACGCTTTCATGGTACAGGGGCCGGGTTTCGGGGAAGCCCGGCCCCGGGAGCCCGGGGCCGGGCGCGCCGCCTAGGAGAGCGGCTCCATCTCGCCGAAGCAGTTGACGTGGTGGCGCAGGAGCGCTCGGTTCTCCTTGACGACCATCATCGCCACCTCGTCGAAGCGGACCGGGGTGTCGGCGTAGTCGTCGCTGTTGCCGGCGAGCCACGTCGCCGCCAGCGCCTCGCGCAGCCCGCGCGCCCTGTGGGCCTCGGGGAAGCCGTCCGTCCCGATGCGGACCGTGGCGTCGATGAAGACCAGGGTCCCGTCCTCGTCCACCGCCACGAGGTCAATCCCGCCGATGCCCTCGGGCCCCTGCCAGGCCTCGTCGACGATCTCGTAGCCCTTGCGCTCGAGGAAGGTCCTGACCGCGCCCATCGCCTTTTCCTTCATGTCGTTCATGTCTTGCTCCTTAGACTCTGAGGCCCGCCCCTGTGGCGTGCCTTGCGCCGCGTGAGTCGCATGCAGCGCGGGCGTGCCTGCAAGGGAGGAAGCGAAGTCGGGCGTGGTTGTAGAAGTCTCCCGACGGCAGTTTTTCGCGTTGTTCGCGCGCGGAGCGCATGGGGCGAAGAACCCGAAAAAGTGTCGCGGCCCTTGCTGGCTGCCCGCCGGCGTGCGACCCTGCGCGTCCAAGGAGCGCCGGGGCGGGTTTCAGGTCGGAGGGGCGGAGGCGTGCGGCATGGAATCCGGCGTGGGCGCCGAGACCCTCCGGGCATGGGATGCGACCCGTCGGCGGTTGCTGGGGCTCTCGTGGGGGGGGTTGGTGATGATATCGCGGCGGGGACGGCGGCGTGACCTCAGGTTGCAGTGCCGCAGCATGAATCGGGACGGACGGCTTTCCCGTGCCGCTTGCGGCCGATATGCGCGCGGGACCGCTGGCGGCGGGGCGGCCCTCCGCGCGGAACGGCTACAGGGCTGTGCAACACGTCCGTTGAGAGAAGGAGGAAAGCAGATGATGGGCTACGAAGAGAAGATGGAGCGCATCGAGCTGATCGATGCCGTGAGCGATGCGGGGAGGCTGGCAAGGGGCTTGGACCAGCTGCTCGAGTCCCTGGCGCACGCCGACCAGCTGGACCCGCTCGACGTCGAGGGCACCCTGGCCCTGAGGTCGATAAGCGAGAAGAGCCTGTTCTCAACGCCGCCCGTCGAAAGGGAACGCTCCGCTCTCGGCGGGAAAGCCGTCGCGTTGCCCGCCCCGCCTCTTCGATTCCGGCAGGCGCCCGGAATTGGGGCGCCCTTGATCAGCTTAGCCCGTTGATGGTCTCCTCGAGCTCCGCCATGTAGGCGACTATCTCATCGATGCTCGGGTAGCTGCCGAACAGCATCGGCCTCATCGAGGCGTAATCGGCCGCCAGCTCGTCGAGCCTGCCCTTTGGAGGGGCGAGCCTGAGCGTGCCGGGCCTCGCGTCGGCCAGCTTGGCCCACGGCGTGCGGTAGAACTTCTCTTTGAACCTGACGACCTGTTCGAGGAGGTCGGGCTGCGCTACGGCGCGGCCGAGCACGAACGAGTGGCCGAGGCGGTACATGTCGTAGTAATGGCGGGAGTAGCGCCTGGGCATAGCCTTGCCCTCGGGCCTGTTGGCCTCCTGGTGCAGGATGGTGGCCTTCTCCCAGAACGTGCGCTCGGGACTCGCGGTGCGCACCGTGGTCGACAGCTCGGGCCCGAACGGAACCACGTCCGCCGCGTACGGGGTTATCGCCGCCTCCTCGGAGGGCGACCATGCCGCCATGGGTCCTATCTCCAGCTTGATGGTGTCGAGCGTGCCCGCCGACTCGTAGGAGCGCGGGTAGTCGAAGTACACGGTCTCCTCCTCGGCCCCGCACCTGACGGACGCTTCGGTGCCGAGGGACTCGGAGAGCGTAGCCCTGAGCTTCGGGACGAAGGCGTCGGCCAGGAAGGCGTTCGTGCGCTCGATGCTGTCGGCCTTGAACCGCTCCTGCGCCGAGTTGCTGCGCGGCTCCCACGGCTCGTCCTCGCCGTAGCCCAGGAGTCGCCAATCGAGTATGAGGTCGATGTCCTCCGAGAAGCGCTCGATGAGCCCGAAAGCCTTCGACAGGCTCGTGCCGCCCTTGAACACCATGGACTCGGCGAAGCCGCTTCTGTGGAAAAGGTGGTCCAAGGTGTAGCACACCCAGAAGTCCTTCTCGACGACGGCCGGCGCGAGCGCCATCCTCTGCGCGGCGGCCTCGAAGACCAGTCTGCGCTCGCCGGTCGAGGCCCTAGCGATCCTGTCCATGCTTCGCCTCCCATATCTTCTTCGCGGCGTCGGCGACCCAGGATGTGAGCCCCGCCGACTCTTCCAGGAACGCGCCGGCCTGCTCCTCCGTGAGGTTGCGCGCGAGCGTTCCGATTTCCTCGTCGCCCACGTTCTCGCGTCCGAGCGCCTTGAGGGCCTGCACGATGGTGCAGGTGATCTGCGAGCAGTCGAGCAGGTCGCGGTTGGCGCGGTGCCGGAGCTCGATATCGTACGGCCCGTACTCGTAGCGCTTGTACGGACCGCTGCTGACGTAGACGAGCTTAGCGGGCACCTGCGTGTCGAGGCCCAGCGCATTGAGCGCCGCGTCGCCGGACGGTGCGACGATCCACTTGTTGGCACGGGCGACGGCGCGCACGACCTCGTCGGCGCTGGCCGGCACCTCGGTGCCCATGAGCGCGCTGCGCTCCGGCGCGTAGTAGACGCCGCGGATGGCGCGGGCGATCCCTCCCTTTGCATGCAAGCGCCCGAGCGCGTTGGCAGCATTGCGTCGGCCTGCGACGTCGGAGAAGTCGGCGGCTGTGAAGGCCTTGCCGGCGCCGAAGCTCTCTATGCGCTTAGCGATGGCTTCTGCTTCTGTCATAGCGTTCCTCCTTTTTGATGAAAATAGTATATACCTTTTTCATCAAGTTGCCTCTGATTGCCTTGGTTGCCCACGCATCGCGCCTGCGGTCCCTCGCCGCGCCGGCCCGCGCGCGTGCGCCCGGAAGCGGTTGCGTCTCCCAATCGCGGCCCGGGATTAGCATCGAGACATCCCGAAGAGATCGTCGCTGGGCCCTTTCTCGCGCTTTGCGCGCCTTCCGGGCGGCGGCGCCTCGCCGAGCCCGTTGAAGATCTCCATGACCAGGGCGAGCTGCCTTTGGAGGTCCGCATCGAGCTCATCGGCGTCGCACACGGCGAGGAGCCGCTCCGCCAGTCCCTTCATGGAGTCGCGCAGCGCCCGTTGCGTCCGCGACGACGGCCTCACCGTTATCTCGGTCCCGGTCAGCCTCGCCATGATGTAGTCCTGCCTGCTCATGCCGCTCCAGGCGGCCATGTTGGCGATCAGCTCGTACTCCTCCGGGGTGCAGCGGAACGCCATCGTCTTGCTGCGCTTGCGGGCGCTGTTCTCGCACGGCATCCTATTCGCCCCTCAGCTCGGAGAGCGCGTCGGCGATCTGCGCGCGCTTGGCGGGGAAAAGGTGCGCGTAGCGGTATGTGATGTCGATGGCCTCGTGTCCCACGCGCTCGGCGATGTCGAGGGCGGAGAAGCCCATGTTGATGAGCAGGCTCACGTGACTGTGGCGAAGGTCGTGGATGCGTATCCGCTTGACGCCCGACGCCTTGCAGCCGCGGTCCATCTCGTGCACGAGGAAGTGCTTCGTGAAGCCGAAGAGCCGCTCGTCGGGCGCCACGTCATCGCGCATCTCGATGAACTCCGCCATCTCGTCGCGGAGGAACGCGGGCATCTTGATCGTACGCACCGATTTGCGCGTCTTCGGCTTCGTGATCACGTCCTCGCCGCGCAGGCGCTGGTAGGACTTGTTTATGCGCAGCTCCGACGTCTCCATCAGGAAGTCCGAGGGCGTGAGCGCCATGAGCTCGCCGCAGCGTATGCCCATCCAGTAGAGCACCTCGAAAGCGTAGAAGGCGAGTGGTTTGTCGGAGATGGCCTCCGAGAAGCGGAGGTACTCGTCCTTGGTCCAGAACTGCATCTCGCCGGCCTCCTTGCTGCCCATCTTGTCCACCTTGTGGACGGGGTTCTTCTCCAGGCTGTAGTAGCGCTCGGCGTGGTTGAAGATGGCGTTTAGCTGGTTGTTGATGATCCTCAGGTACGTGGGCTTGAAGCCGTCGCCGTCCGCCCTTGTTGATCCAGTGAGGGAGTTCTGCCACCTGACGATGTCGACGGGCCGTATGTCGCACATGCGCATGTCGCCGAAGAACGGCAGGAGCTTGCTCTGGATGATGTTCTCCTTGGTGAGCCAGGTGTGCTCGCGGACCCTCGGCCTCACCTCCGCCTCGTAGACCTTGCAGAAGTCGGCGAAGGTCATGTCCATGGCGTCGTCCTTGAGCGCCTTGAAGTTCTTCTCCCACAGGAGTGCCTCGAGTTCGGTCTGGAATCCTTTCTTCGTCTTGTGCCGCTTGGCCCCGCGCGCGTCGCGGTAGTAGAACTGCACGTAGAAGAGCCCCGTCCTCTTGTCCTTATAGGCTGGCATCGTTGACCTCCGGGAAGTAGCGGGCATCGAACAGGTCGCTGCGGACGCGTCCGCGGATCACCACGCGCCCGAGGGCCTCCTGCTCCTTGTTCATCTGGCGGATGACCTCGTAGGCGCTGCCTTTCTTGATCTTCAGGCGCTCCGCCACCTCGTCGGCGGTGAGCATGCTCGGCCTCGGCGTCTTTGCCACCGGCTGTTCCATCTTGGACCTCCTATCTATCCGTACGTATACGTACGCTCGTATTCCCGAGAATAATCGTACGTATCTGTACTGTCAATAGAATTGCGTACAAACTCGTACGCTGATAGAATGGTCGCCGACGAAATCTATAGGAGGGCACATGGCGACAGGCGACAACATTCGGCGGCATCGCAAGGCGAAGGGCTTTACGCAGGCCCAGCTCGCCGATGCCGTGGGGCTCACCGAGGGCGCGATCAGGCACTATGAGAGCGGCATCCGCGCGGTTAAGCCCGAGCTGCTCGAGAAGATCGCGAAGGCGCTCGGGGTCTCCGAGGGCGCGCTCAAGGACTACGGCGTCGAGACGTCTCGAGACCTCATGGCCCTGCTGCTGCAGCTGGAGGAGGGCTACGGCCTCGTCCCTAGCGAGGACGGCATGGGCCTGACGGTCGACCCCGGGGCGCCGCATGCCCCCAAGCTCGCGCAGTCAATCAAGACCTGGGCGGAAAAGCGCGCTGAGCTCGAGCGCGGCGAACTCGACGGGGCCGCATACGCCGACTGGAAGGCCTCTATCTGACATCTTCCCAGGTGAATTGACGTTTTCTTGCGAACAGCCTCCAGTTCTCCGGAGGCTGTTCCATTATTCCCGTATGGAATCGGCGCCCCGGAAGCCCCGTTCGAGGAATAATTGCGCGCCAAAATACAGCAAGATACACGGCGTTATTCGGCGGCATTCGGGGTTGTCGAAACTGCGGAAACCGATTTTCGCGTTTTATTATTCCCGTTTGTTGACCTGGGCAAATGCAATCGATGAGGGCTTGAATCCGCCTCGCAGTTTCAACTCAGTTTCACCCGCGCGAAATCGGCCCCCGGGGGACTCGAATTGTGAATTATTCCCGCAGGGCCCCATTATTCCCGTACCGCCGAGTGCTCCGCCGTGCCGCCCAGTAGGGGCATGCGGGAATAATTGAACCGTTTTCCCAGGTAGGGAGGCAAAAAGAAAGCCCTCGAACCAGAGGGTTCGAGGGCTTTTATTCCCACTATTTCGCTGGTGGCTTTGTTCTGAGGCGATGCCGAAACAGCATCAGGCGGTACTCGGCAGCACCAAAACGCGAGTTCAGAAGCCAGTTCCCGTTATTCAAACTCAATCGTCGCGGGCGGCTTGGACGTGATGTCGTAGCACACGCGGTTGGCGCCGGGAACCTCGGCAACGATGCGGCCGGAAATGCGGGCCAAGACATCGTAAGGCAGCTTGGCCCAGTCGGCGGTCATGGCATCGCTGGACTCGACGGCACGCAGGATGATCGGGCGCTGGTAGGTACGCTCGTCGCCCATAACGCCCACAGACTTAATGTCGGGCAGGACCGCGAAATACTGCCAGCAGCTGTGCTCGGAGTTGCGCTCGCCGGTCTGCTCAAACAGGCGCTGGTTGTAGGCATCGAGCTCCTCGCGCACGATAGCGTCGGCGTTCTTGAGGATCTCGAGCTTCTCCTTGTCGACCGCACCGATGATGCGGATGGCCAGACCCGGGCCCGGGAAGGGCTGACGGAACACGATGTGACCCGGCAGGCCGAGCGCTAGACCAAGCGCGCGGACCTCGTCCTTAAAGAAGTGGTCGAGCGGCTCAATGAGGTCGAAGTGCACGCCCTCGGGGAACGGGATCAGGTTGTGATGGCTCTTGATGGTGGCCGTCTTGCCACCCGTCTTGCGAGCGCCGGACTCGATGATGTCGGGGTAGATGGTGCCCTGAGCCAGATACTTGACCGGCTTGCCATCGGTCTCGAGCTGCTGCGCCACGGCGAAGAACTCTTTCCAGAACTGCGTACCGATGATGCGACGCTTCTCCTCGGGCTCGGTCACACCGGCCAGAAGCTCGGCATAACGGTCCTCGGCGTGAACGTGAATAAAGTCGACGTCAAACTGCTTGGTGAAGACCTCCTCCACCTGCTCGGGCTCGCCCTTGCGCAGCAGGCCGTGGTTGATGAACACGCAGGTCATCTGCTTGCCCACGGCGCGGGCGCCCAGGGCGGCCACGACGGAGGAGTCGACGCCACCGGACAGGGCCAGAATCACGCGGTCGTCACCGACCTTCTCGCGGAACTCGGCCGTCATGGTCTCGGCCAGGTTGTCCATGCTCCAGTTGGGCTCCAGGCCGCAGATCTCAAACAGGAAGTTGCTCAGCAGCTGCTGACCGTACTCGGAGTGCTTGACCTCGGGGTGGAACTGCGTGGTGAAGATCTTGCGCTCGACGCACTCCATGGCGGCAACCGGGCACACGTCGGTGCTGGCGGTAACGGTAAAGCCCTCGGGCACCTCGGACACGGCGTCGCGGTGGCTCATCCATACGGTCTGCTCCATGGGCGTGGAGTTAAAGAGCTTGGCACCGGCCGTGCGCGTGATGGTGGCGCGACCGTACTCGCCCACCTCGGAGTGGCCGACCTTGCCGCCGAGCGTCACGGCCGTAATCTGATGGCCGTAGCAAAAGCCCAAGACGGGAAGGCCCAGGTCAAAGATGGCAGGATCGATGGACGGAGCGTCCTCGGCGTACACGGAGGCCGGGCCGCCGGAAAGGATGAGCGCAGAGGCATTCATCTCGCGAATCTCGTCGGCCGAGATGTCGCAGGGGACAATCTCGGAATACACGTTGAGGTCGCGGACGCGACGGGCAATGAGCTGACCGTACTGCGCACCAAAGTCGAGTACGAGGACCTTTGCGGAAGCCTTTTGATCCATGGTTCCCCCTCTTGTTGGCGGGGAGCCGGTGCCCACCCGCGTGAATGAACGAAAATAACCTCCATAGTGTACACGTTATATGGGGTTTCTCGTCCCTCGCAGCCATCAGCGCACGGCAAACGCACGACCTGCACCTTTTTTGGTGGCGATTGAAATGTTACTAAACGTCACGGATGATGTAATACGTTTGAACATTGGACGCCCTGTGCCACAATACTGCCGAACGACTCCGCCTCTGCGGCGGCAAATACGATAGGAATATCAGCATGAAGCGCATCCTTCTCATCGCCACGGGCGGCACCATCGCATCGACCGAGGACGGTAACGGCCTCTCCCCCGCCCTGACCGGTGAGGAACTCGCCCAGAGCGTCCCCGAGATCTCGGGCCTCTGCGAGCTCGACGTCGTGCAGCCCATGAACATCGACAGCACCAATATGCGCCCGAGCGACTGGATGCGCATCCGCGATGTCATCGTCGAAGGCTATGCCGATCACGACGGCTTCGTGATTCTGCACGGCACCGACACCATGAGCTACACCGCAGCAGCGCTTTCCTACCTGATTCAGGACAGCCCCAAGCCCATCGTGCTCACCGGCTCGCAAAAGCCCATGGGCAACCCCTTTACCGATGCCAAGCTCAATCTGTACCAGAGCCTGCTCTATGCGCTCGACGAGCACTCGCACGACGTTTCGATCGTGTTTGGCGGCGTCACCATTGCCGGCACGCGCGCCCGCAAGCAGCGCACCATGAGCTTTAACGCGTTCATTAGCGTCAACTATCCGCCCGTTGCCTACATCCGCAACGACCGCATTGTGCGCAACGGGCTTCACGGCACTCATCAGAATGAGAGCCCGGTGCGTTTCTACGACAGTATCGATCCGCGCGTATTTGTCCTTAAGCTGACGCCCGGCGTGAACCCGGGCATCCTCGACGCCCTTGCCGATAGCTACGATGCTGTAATCCTTGAGACCTTTGGCATTGGCGGTATTCCCGAGTTTGGCGAGTCCGGCGATTCGTTCCAAGAGGCAATTTTCCGCTGGGTCGATTCGGGTCGCACCGTCGTTATGACCACGCAGGTCCCCGAAGAGGGCCTCGATCTGGGCGTTTATGAGGTCGGCCGCGCTTACGCCGATCATCCGGGCATTCTGCGCGGCGATGATATGACCACCGAGACGCTCGTGGCCAAAACCATGTGGGCACTCGGCCAGTCACGTGATGCGGCCGAGATTCAGCGCCTGTTCTACAGCCAAGTCAACCACGACCGCATCCCGATGGCGTAATTCAGTTGTCGACGGGTATCCCCTATTCGATACCCTCGAGAAGCTCTGACACCGTCATGCCGAGTGCGGGCGCGATCTTAAATAGAACCTTGAGCGTGAAATTTGCCGTCCCATCTTCGATTCGGTCGAGGTAGGGTCGGCTGATTCCTGTCGCCACACAAAAATCAACCTTGGAGATACCAAGGTCCCTGCGTGTCTCTTCGACCCGCCTGCCAAGAATCTGTTTCGCACGTTCGTCCATGCAGCCGAGTTTGAAATGGAGCCGAACATAAACGTAAACTATAGTTTACGTTTTCCCGAATACACAGGAGTTTTCTATGTCGGGTTCTTCGGTCCGCATGTACCGAGCCACGCTTCGCGCAAACAGCGCGCCGCCCAAGCTCGTCGTCGTTGAAGCTGAATGCCTTTCGCCCGATGAGCACACAGCATTTGCATTGCTATCAAGTCGCGTCGCCGCCGTTCTGGTCCCTTGCCCGGCGCGAGGTGAACTTGCCATTCAATGCCAAGCGCACGGCTGCTCGCTCAATCAGGCTGCCGTAATCGCAACCAGCCAACGCGGCCTGCCGCTCCTTTTAGAAGCCGGCATAGCACTCGCCCTTCGCGGCGCCGGATACGAAAACGAGGCCGCCGCCGATGCAGTCTTTCAACCACGATCGAGCGGCGGCCTCGCAGCAGCCATCGAATATGCTTGCAGGCTCGTTGCCTAAAAGGACAAGCTAGAAACCAAAGCCAAAGCCCGTTCCGGTAATCGCCGAGTACATAAAGTAAACGTTGATCACGTTGAGGAACACACCCGTGATGCAACCGTTGCGCAGGTAGCGCTCGCACACGATGCGCGCCATGGCGGCGGAGTCGTCATTGTTCTTGGCTTGGCGTCCCGCCGTAAAGTACGTCGCCACGCTCAGCAGCAGATTGAGTACCGGCAGTGCCAGCAGCTCGTAGCTCTTACCCCAGCGCGTCACCTCGCCGGCGGCGTTAAACTTCGTTGCCACCTCGGGGCCAATGTTGGGGATAACACACGCTGCGACCACCAGCGGAAGCACTGCAAGTACCAGCAGCGCAATACCCATGTAGCCAGCTTTTTTGCCATATTTGAACATATGCGTCGTCCTTACACGTTAAAGCGGAAGTGCACGACGTCGCCATCGGCCATGACATAGTCCTTGCCCTCAATACGCAACTTGCCGGCGGCCTTGGCGCCCTGCTCGCCGCCGAGCTCGATGTAGTCGTCGTAGCCAATGACCTCGGCCTTAATAAAGCCGCGCTCAAAATCGGTGTGGATGACGCCGGCGGCCTGCGGGGCGGTCGCGCCCTGACGAACCGTCCAGGCCTTGACCTCCATCTCGCCGGCCGTAAAGAACGACTGCAGGCCGAGCAGCTTGTAGGCAGCCTGAGCGAGCACGTCCAGGCCGGGCTGCTCCAGGCCCAGGCTCTCCAGGTAGTCGGCGGCGTCCTCGGGATCGAGCTCGGAAAGCTCTGCCTCGATCTTGGCGCAGATGGGCAGCGGCTTGACGCCGTCGATGGGCGCCAAGTCCTCGTTGAGCATGTCCTCATCTACGTTGGCCACATACAGGATGGGCTTCATGGTGAGCAGGAACAGGCCCTTGGCAGCGGCACGCTCCTCGTCGGTCATCTCCATGGATGCGGCGCGCTTGCCCTCGTTGAGCCAGGCAAGCAGACGCTTGGCGACCTCGAACTTGGGCATGAGCTCCTTGTCGCGCTTGGCCTCCTTCTCGAGCTTGGGCAGCTGCTTCTCGAGCGTGCCCATATCGGCCAGGATGAGCTCGGTCATGATGGTGTCGGCATCGCCGGCGGGGTCGACGAACTCGCCCGTGCGGCCCACCTCACGCATGACGTTGGGGTCCTTAAAGTAGCGCACGACCTCGCAGATGGCGTCGGTCTCGCGGATGTTTGCCAAGAACTGGTTGCCCAGGCCCTCACCCTCGTTAGCGCCCTTCACCAGACCTGCGATGTCGACGAACTCGACCGTCGCCGGCACAATGCGACCCGGGTTGACGATGTCGGCGAGCTTTTGCAGGCGGCTATCGGGCACGTCGACGATACCCACGTTGGGATCAATCGTGGCAAACGGATAGTTGGCGGCAAGGCCAGTCTTTTTGGTAAGCGCGGTGAACAGCGTCGACTTGCCCACGTTGGGCAGGCCCACGATACCGATGGAAAGGGACACGACAGCTCCTTTTGGTACAAGCATTTCAAACTGCATAAGTATAGCGCCGCCGCAGCATCTGGGCGAACCCGGACACCACGGCGGCACGAATGAAGCAGAGATTGGGGTCGCTGACTAGTCCGCGAGCTTTTCCACCTGGTCGAGCATCTTGTCGAGCTTGGCCTTTGCCTCGGCCTTGACCTTCTCAGCCTCTTCGTGAGCCTTCGCCTTCTGGGCGGCCTTTTCCTCGGCTTCGGGATCGACGACAACCAGATTGGACGCGTCATGCTCAACCAACTTGAGCGCGTGCTCGGGGCACACCTTGACGCAGGCACCGCAGCCCAAGCAATACGTGGACTCCAACGCAAAGCGGCCGCTTCCCACCAAATCGCAGGCGAACGTGGGGCATACATTGACGCACTCGCCGCACGACGTGCACTTGTCAAAATCGCACTCCGGCGTGCTCACCTGCATGTTCTGGGCAAGCTCGGGGTGGTTTTGCAGCGTCGAGAGCACCAGCTGGCGCCCGTGCGTGAGCGAACGGCGGCGCTTGGTCGTCGTGGTACCGCACATGGTGTTGAGCGTGCGCTCAAGCTGCGTGATCTGGTGACGGTGGGCCTTCAACTTCTGCGTCACCGAGGCCAGTGCCGCAGTCGCCGGGTTGAGCTTGGTCACCGTCAGGCCCGTGGTGCGGGCAATCTTTTCCATGTACTCCTTGCGCTCGTACTCGCGGCGCTTATGGCACTTGAGGCTCCTGGGGTCGACCTCTAGGCCCATACCTGTGCCAGACCACTCTTCGGCCTTCGCAATCGCCTCGCCCAGAATGTCCTCACCGCCGGTGTTGCGGCACTTATCGCACACGCCCAACGGCAGGTAGACGCTCACGTTGGGATAGTCGGCCAGTACCGAGAACCAGGTCTCGGCCGTAATATCGCCCACGCAGGCGACGACGACCTCGTTTTCGCGCGGCATGCGCTTAAGGGCGCGCGTGCAGGTAACGTAGGCGGTCTCGTGGCTCGTAGCAGCAGAGACGATATCGTCATACAGGTTTTTGGGCGCCAGACGCGGCGAGATGATTGCCTCGGTCGGACAGGCAGCGGCGCACAGGCCGCACTTGCGACAGGAGTCGAGGATCTCGATGGCGTCTTCCTCGACCTCGATAGCGTTGACCGGGCACACGTCCATGCACGCGGTGCAGCCGCTCTTTTCGTTTTTGCAGGTCAGGCACGGAATGGTGTTGCCGCGCGGACGCTCCTTGTAGTCGGCAGGATTCCACTGCGGCGCCGACGGATCGAGCGCATCGGTCACGCCGCCAAGCGGGTTTTTAAGAAAGTCGAAACCCTTGCTGATCTCGATAATGTCATCAAACAGATCGTGTTCCTGCGCCATGCGCGGCCCCTCCCTGAGCAGTGCAAACAAGCAAGAGATAATGATACGCTATCGGCCCACACCTCGGGCAAATTACACGCGGTGCACCTTGAGGGAAATAACCCATGGCCTATCGCCGCCCCGATTGCACAAGGTCAATCAAGCGCCAAGCTATGCCTCGCACATGAGCTGCACGAGTTTTTGTTTGGTCACCTTGGCTTGTTCGTTAGCCATATTGCGTTCGTTTCTAAAGACCGCATCCGCAACGCTCATCAGGTCGGTATCGGAAATCTCGCCAAGTCCCAGCTCCGCGAGCGTCGTCGGTAGACCAACGCGCTGGCAAAACTCGAGCACCTGATCAAGCTCGGGCGCACGCTCCAGGCGCAGCTGCACCACCAGGCCAAATGCCACGGCCTCACCATGCATGGCCTTGCACTCGGGCAGAATCGTCAGGCCGTTGGCTATGGCATGGGCAAGCGCTAAGCCACCACTCTCAAAGCCAACACCCGAGAGCAGAATATTGCACTCGATCAGGCGCTCAACCGCTGGCGATGTACGGCCCTTTTTGAGATCGCGCTTGGCAGCGACGCCGCACTCCATGAGTGTGTCATAGCAGGCACGAGCCGCAACCAAGGCCAAGTGTCCCGGCGCGCCACCGTGCTCGTTGGCGCCGTGCGCCGCGGCGCACGAACGCGCCTCGAAATACGTTGCCAGCGCATCGCCCATACCAGCGACCGTCATACGCAGCGGGGCCGCCGCGACCACGTTGGTATCGACCACGACCAGGTCTGGATTCTTCTCGAGCATCAGGTAGCGGTCGAACGACCCATCCTCGTGATACAGCACCGAAATCGCGCTGCACGGACCGTCCATCGACGCCGCCGTGGGACATACGCACAACGGCAACTCGGCATAAAACGCAACGGCCTTGGCGATATCGAGCATCTTGCCGCCGCCAATGCCCACCACCATGTCGCAATACTCGGCCCGGGCTTCCTTGGCCATTTCGACAACGGCATCTTCCGTACACGGACCGTTGTAAATCTTAAAGAACGGCTCGCTTAGATCTTCATCCAGAAATCCATCGACGATCTGCCTGCACAGCCGATCCTCGGTGCCCTGGTCAAACAAGACATAGGCAGCGCAGCCCAACCATGACAAATACCTGCCCTGGCGCGAAAGCTCCCCCGGTCCCTGAACATACCGACCGGGGCCGCCATAAACCATAGGAAGCGCCATACGAGAATCCACCCTTCATCAAACAACGATGGTGCAAAGTACCCTGACCCCTTTGCACCATAGCAAAAAGGGGCAAAGCCATCTGTTGGCTTTGCCCCTTCCTTAGCTTGATTTACTCATCCATGAGATAGTAGTGGCCCAGTGCGTCGGCACCCAGGATGGCGTTTGCGACCATCTCGGGCGTCACCTCAAACGGCATATTGCACATGGTGTCCTCGGGCGCGCACGCGGCCTCGGCAACAATCATGGCCTGCTCGCGCGTAAGCTCGGCAACGCCAAGTTCCTTCATCGTGACCGGCAGGCCCAGCTCAATGCAGAAGCCCAAGACTTCCTCGAGCTTCTCGGTCGGGGCATCCTCGAGTACCAGCTGGACGATGGTGCCAAAGGCGACCTTCTCGCCGTGATACATGCTGTGGCACTCGGGCAGCATCGTCAGGCCATTGTGGATGGCATGAGCGGCAGCAAGGCCCGAGCTCTCAAAGCCAATGCCCGAAAGCAGCGTATTGGCCTCGATGATGTGCTCGACGGCAGGCGTGAGCGCACCCTTCTCCAGCGCAACCTTGGCCTTGACGCCATCGGCCATAAGCGTCTCGTAGCAGAGCTTGGCGAGCGCCAGACCAGCCATACCGCCCTTGCCGCCAGCGCAGGTGCCGCCGTCGGCATCGTGCGTCGCCTGGGCCTCGAAGTAGGTTGCGAGCGCATCGCCCATACCGGAAACCGTCAGGCGCACCGGGCTCGCCGCGATAACCGTCGTATCCATAAGGACGATATTGGGGTTTGCCTTAAGGAAGAGGTATTTGTCGAACTGGCCGTCATCGGTATAGAGCACCGAAAGCGCCGAACACGGGGCATCGGTCGAAGCAATGGTGGGGCAAATGATAACCGGGGATTCCAGGTAATAGGCAACGGCCTTCGCGGTGTCGAGGATCTTGCCGCCACCGACGCCGACGATGATGTCGCAACCGTTGTCACGGGCGAGCGCAACCAGGCGATCGACCTCGCCCATGGAGCACTCGCCGTTAAAGTCCTCAAACAGCAGCTCGGCCTTAGCCTCGGTAAAACCGCCCTCGATCTTGGCACCGACGCGCTTCTTGCCCGAAGGCGTCACGATGACGAGGGCCTTAGCGCCGAGCGGCTCAACGTAAGAGCCGAGCTTGGCGAGCTCGTCCGGACCCTGGATGTACTTGCTGGGGCTATTGAAAATTGCAGCCATAACTATCCCATTCTCTAAAAGAAAAAAGAAAGGGGCTCCGTACAGATACGTGCGGAGCCCCTCGTTACGATAACAAGAGTCGATTAGAAATCGATGTCGGTGTCGTAGTAGCAGGCCTTGAGGATCTTCTCGAAGTCGGCAGCCTTGGTCTCACGCGGGTTCTCGGGCGTGCAGGCGTCCTGCTCGGCGTTCGCGGCGATCTCGGGCAGCTTGGCGAGGAACTCCTCCTCGGAAACCATCTGCGGGTTCTCGGCGTCGACCTTCACGCCACCATTCGCGTAATCCTTGATGGACTGCGGAATGTTGAGCTGGTCGTTGAGGTCGCGAATCTTCTGGACGAGTGCAGCGATGAGCTCCTCGTTGGTCTCGCCGGGAAGGTGCAGGATCTCCTTGGCCACGTAAGCGTAACGCTCGGCAGCACGGGGATCCTTGGAGTTCCACTGGATGACCTTGCCCAGGTACATGGCGTTAGCAGCACCGTGGATGATGTGGCCGTTCTCGAAGGCAGCACCGGTCTTGTGAGCCATGGAGTGAACGATGCCGAGCAGGCCCGAGGAGAAGGCGATACCGGCGATGCACTGAGCCTCGTGCATGTGCTGACGGGCCTCATGGTCGCCAGCATAGGACTTGGGCAGCCACTCGACGATCTCGCGGATGCCGTGCAGAGCGTTGGCGTCGGTGAACATAGAGGCGCAGGTGGAAACGTAGGCCTCCATGCAGTGGGTCAGAGCATCCATGCCGGTGTGAGCGCACAGCTTGGCGGGCATGGTGTAGGTGAGCTCGGGGTCGACGATGGCGACATCAGGGGTGATGTTGAAGTCGGCCAGCGGATACTTGATGCCCTTTTCGTAATCCGTGATGACGGAGAAGGCAGTGACCTCGGTAGCGGTACCGGAGGTAGAGGAGATGGCGCAGAAATGAGCCTTCTGACGCAGCTCGGGGAAGCTGAACGGCTGGATGATGTTATCGAAGGACTCCTCGGGATACTCGTAGAAGACCCACATGGCCTTAGCGGCATCGATGGGCGAGCCGCCGCCGATGGCGATAATCCAGTCGGGCTCGAACTCGCGCATGGCCTCGGCGCCCTTCATGACCGTCTCGATGGACGGGTCGGACTCGACGCCCTCGAACAGCTTGACCTCGAAACCGCCCTCTTTGAGGTCGGCCTCAACGTCCTGCAGGAACCCGCCACGGCGCATAGAGCTGCCGCCAGAAACGATGATGGCCTTCTTGCCCTTGAGGTTCTTCACCTCGTGGCGAGCGCCCTCACCAAAGTACAGATCGCGAGGATTGGTAAAACGTCCCATACTGTGCCTCCTAAACAAGCCCCTCTTAGACTTGTGTATATAACGGAGCACCCAATTGGCTCCGTTAGGACCGGTTTGCGCGTTGCCGGCGATGACAATGCGCGATGTCTAAACGTCTCAACGCTCAGACAAACACTATTTTACCGTTCTGGTTGGTCAGTTATTCACCTAAAGCCGCCAATGATGAAACGTTTTTTCTATCCCTGAAGACCCTTGTGCGGCATTCATACTCCCAAGCTGGGCAAACGTTTTATCAAGGTTGACTACATATCCCGGGCAGGACGGTGCCCCTCCAAAATATGCACCGTTCGCCGCCAAAAATCGACCGTTTGCGGCACCGTGATACCACTCGGTCGTCCAAGGTGCCGACATTTGTGCGACATCCGTCTTCGTGGTGCAAAGGTGCAAGTCCAAGTGCGGCACCCCCGGTGTGCCACATGCGGGTAAACTAGAACCTTATATAGAGATATTTGAACCCTAACCGCAGCAAAGGAGGCCCCATGGCATTCGATCCCATTCAAGAGGATTGCCATCGCCTCGTTCTTGAGGCCTTGCGCCGCGACAATATCCCGCTCACCGACGCTGCCGCCGTAGAGCATCTGATGGAACAATTCACCCGCAACCCCGCACCGCTCATCGTGCACGACCGCGACCGCGCCGGGCACCTCATTGCCAAGGTGGTCGAGGCTGTCGACTACCGCATTCCCTTTATCCCTGACGATACCCAGGCAGAGCAGGAAGAGGCAGCTGCCGAGAACATGCTCCGCGAGGCAGCCGCGCTCGACCCCACCAACTGGGACGCTCAGCGCATGCTGACCGCCCTCGCCGCCGAATCCAACGAGGAATACGTGCAGTATCTGGTGTCCAAGTGCGACGAGGTGGAGCACGATCTGGCGCTCAAAATCGCCTCGGCGCAGGACCCCTACGAGCGTGAGGCCGCAGGCGACCTTACGCGCCGCCCCTATCTGCGCTGGCTTGCCGCCCTTGCGTCACGCGCGCTCATTAGCGGCCGCTATCGCATGTCGCTCGAAGCCGCAAACCGCAGCCTCGACTTTGCGCCCAACGACCCCGCTGGTGTCCGCCACACCGCGATGCTCGCCATGGCAAAGCTCGAATACCCCGCCGAGGAGCTCAAGCGCTTTCGCTCTGCCCACTCCGTCCCCTATCTCGCCAACACGCCGCTGCGCCGTCGTCCCAAGGATGCGGAGCGCGACTTGGACCCGTGGACGCTCATCGCGCTGATGAGCGCTGCCTGGCGCGAGCTGGACTACGAGGGCGCCGAGCACTATTTGCGCATCCTTGCGCGCTCGTGTCCGCACGCAGCCGAGGCACTCTACTTCCAAACCGAGTTTCCCGATGGCGTCTATGCCCGCGTCAACGTGGGTGTGGGCTCCACCGACGAACTTGTCCTTGCGCTGTCCGAGGCGACGCCGGTACTGCAGGAGGGCCTGGGCGCCCCCGACAACGCCAGCTTTGCCGCCTGGGTCGCCACCAACGATATCGTGCGTTCCCAGATCGACGAGCGCATCCTGCGCGCAGCCGAGCAGGGACTTCCATTTAAGGGAGGGGACCTCTAATGGATCCGAGCGTCTACATCCCCGCCTACCTGGAGCGCACCTATCTGGCGTCGCACCCCGAGCTCACCGATGCAGCACGCGAGCTTGTCCATAACGACATTAGCGCGAATCCTCAAAAGTATGCGCAGTCCGAGCATGCCCAAGCGCTGCTGTCCTATGCCGGTGTTCATCGCCACCTGCTCGACGAGCTCCATCGCATCGAGGACATGGGCAGCGACGAGGAGTTTGAGCAGACGCGCAACCGCCTGTTCGACGATATGCGTGATGAACTGCTCAAGATCGTCCGCGTCGATGCGCATGTCCTCGATGCCCAGCTGCTCGCCATCATCCTGGCCGACACGCCCGTTGACGCCTGCCTGGGCGACCTGATGAAGCTCGAGGCGACCACGGCCGATTACCTGCAGCAAAGCGTGCCCGGGTTCGACATGGAAGCCCCGCACTACTGGGCTAATAATGTTTTGGCCGACGGTGTCACCGCAGCAGACCTTACCGTGAGCGAGCCGGCTCTTATCGGGTGGCTTCATACACTCGAGGCCATCTCGCAGCTATGTATGGCGAGCGCTCGCTACCGTGCTGCCGCCAACTACGCCCGCCGCGTCCTTAAAGCAGAAGGCTATCCCACCCGAGCCGCAGGCACCGTGTTGCTCGCCCTCGCTCGCCTGGAAGACCAGGACGGCTTTTTTGCTCTGGCCCACCAACTCGAGGAAGAGATCGGGGCTGACGCGCTCGAGAACTCTCCTTGGTATCTGCTCGCCCGCACGATTCTGCTGTTCAAAACGAACAAGATGCGCCCGGCGACACGCGCGCTGCGCGAGTTTGCCAACCGCTGCGAGGGCGGCGCGTTCTTTTTGCTGAACCCCATGTATCAGACGCCGTACCTTCCCTGCCGGCCCGAACCGCACGACCCCTGGGACCTTTCGCACCAGGCCGTTTGGGAAGCGGACGGTATTATCTCGGACACTCCCGACTTTGCCCCCTGGGCCAATGCCTGTGAAGACGTGTCACAGCTTGCCCAGGAATTTGCGCGCCGCTACGGCTTTTAGCGACGCGATCGCCCCGACCATGTCATCTATGTTAGGAACGGCTTCATGAACCTTCGCTCATCTCTTGCCTGCACCTCGAGCGATATCGCCCGCTGGGGGCTGCGCTCCGTCCTCAAACGCCAGGGCGGCGTACTCCCCGGCCGCATCGCTATGAAGATTGACCCCGAGCTGCTAAGCGACCTCGCGAGCTTGGTCGACCGCAGCGTGGTGATCACCGGCACTAATGGCAAGACCACCACCTCCAACCTCATCGCCGACGCCGTTGCTGCCAGTGGTGCTACCGTAGTGTGCAACCGTGCCGGCAACAATATGGAGCCTGGTGTGGTGGGGGCTCTGCTCGAGGCCCGCGGCGGCCTTAAGCGAACCGCCAGCAGCAAGCGCGTAGGCGTCTTTGAGTGCGACGAGCTCTACACGGTGCGCGTCCTGCCCAAGCTCAAGCCGACCTACTTTGTGCTGCTCAACCTGTTCCGTGACCAGCTGGATCGCTACGGCGAGATCGACCATACCCAAGACGTCATCGCCCATGCGTTGGAGCTCTCTCCGGCAACAACGCTCATCTACAACGCAGACGACCCGCTGTGTGCCGCGATCGCCGCGCGCGTTCCCAATGCAAGCATCGCCTTTGGCATCGACGGTGCCACGGGCACCGAGTCCGACCGCATTAGCGACTCGCGTTTTTGCTCGCAGTGCAACGCACCGCTGGAGTATGACTACGTGCAATACGGCCAGCTCGGCGCCTACCATTGCCCCTCGTGCGGCTGGGCCCGCCCTGCGCTTGTCCGTCGCGTGACGGGCGTGGAGCTCGGCTGCGACGGCTATGGTTTTGACCTGGTGTTTGGATCTGATTCCAGCGCGCCAGCCGCACACATCGTCACGCGTTACAACGGCCTGTACATGGTCTACAACGTTGCCGCTGCATTCTTTGCCGCACATGAGTTAGGCGTGGATACGGCGCACCTGCAGCCCACGCTCGATGCCTACGTCCCCGCCGGCGGACGCATGGGCCGCTGGGATATCGCCGGCCGCACCGTCGAGGCCAACCTGGCTAAGAATCCCGTAGGCTTCGATCGACAAATCCAGTCCATCAAGACGGCAGGCGGCAGACTCTGCGCTTTCTTCCTCAACGATAACGATGCCGACGGCCACGATGTATCGTGGATCTACGACGTCGACTTTGAGCGCATCGCCGACACGCCGGGTCTTGTCGCCTTTGCCGGAGGCACGCGCGCGCACGACATGCAGGTGCGCCTCAAGTACGCCGGCATCGATGCCGCGATTATCTCGGACGTCGCGCAGGCAATTGGCGCCGTGGCAGACGAGGCCGCCGATGACACCTTCTACGCCGTCGCCAACTACACGGCCTTCCCGCCGCTGGTCAAGGAGCTCGACGGGCTGAAAGGCGCCACCGCCGACGCTGTTGCTGGGCGCGCCGTAGCCCGTGCCGACGGCAGCGCTCTTCCTGTCGGTATCGCGCCAGTCGAGCTTTCGCGCCCGCTGCGCATCGTCTACCTGTATCCCGATGCCCTTAACCTCTACGGCGACGGCGGCAATGTTATCGCGCTCGAGCGCCGTTGCGCCTGGCGTGGCATTCCCGCGCGTGTAGACGAGGTCCGTATGGGCGAGTCGCTCGATCTCACCGACGCCGACATCGTCATGATGGGCGGTGGCTCCGACCGCGACCAGCTAGCCGTGGCACACGAGCTGCTCGCCCAAAAAGACAAGGTCGCGGCCTATGTTGAGGACGGCGGCACACTGCTTGCCATCTGTGGCAGCTATCAGTTGCTCGGCCGTTCGTACTATATGGGCGAGGATCGCATCGAGGGTCTGGGGGTCATTGCCGCCGAAACCGTACGCGGCTCCGATCGCCTGATCGGCAACGTCGCCGTCAGGACCGACCTGGCACCCGAGCCCTTTGTGGGATTCGAGAACCACGGCGGCCGCACCCTGCTCGATGCAGAGGCCAAGCCGCTCGGAACGTCCGTCGTCACGGGCACCGGCAACAACGGCGATGATGGCCTTGAGGGTCTGATCTACAAGGGCGTCATCGGCACGTACCTGCACGGGCCGGCGCTGCCCAAGAACCCCGAACTCGCCGACTGGCTGATCGCGCACGCCCTCGAGCGCCGCGGCGATGCGCAGGCCACAGCCCTGCTGCCGCTCAAACCCCTCGACGACACCTACGAGCACGCCGCCCACGACGCCGCCATGAAGCTCCTCCCCTAACGCCCCAACCGCCACAAAGGGATAGACACCTTTGTGGTGGTTTGACCCGTCCCAGCGGTTTGTCTCAATCTGTAACATCTAGACCGTTAAAAGTCGTCTTACTGTTACAGAATGAGATGTTCGTCCCGACGCCTGCCTTTTGTCTCGATCTGTAACACATAGAGCCGATTTATCAGCCCAGATGTTACAGGTTGAGATGTTTGAAGATCGCGATAGAGAGCCAGCTCCTATGTGGTGGTTTTTCAGTTTGCCAACGATATGTGAACAGCTAAAAAAGTCTGCTATACTCTTTCCCGCTGTCCCCATCGTCTAGCGGCCAAGGACGCCACCCTTTCAAGGTGGATATCGCGGGTTCGAATCCCGCTGGGGGCACCATTTGAATTGAAGAGCCCGTTACCCTCGCGGTAGCGGGCTTTTTGCTACCGATATGCCGGGATTCGAACCCCGAGGGCATTAAATCACACTGTCATCCAAGGGCCCGTGGGCAAAAAATAGCAAATATGAGTACTGTTACCAATTTAGTAACAGCGATTTCATGCCATCTGAAGGCGATTTAGACGCCAGGGGTCCTAAGGTGGGAGAATTGCAGACGTTTATCGGCTAAGTACTTGGACATATGTTGTGTAACACTGCATATTTTGCAAAAAGATAATGCTACAGGACTTGTGACAGTACTCATATTTGACGTTTTTTGCCCATAGCCCTTTATACCTAGGCAAATCGATAGCAAAACGGGCTTCAAAGCGCCCTTCGCAAAATCAGAACCACCCTTAAAAAGGGTGGTTTGCTCTTAGGGTATAACCCACGGGCTCCGGGCTCGCGTCTAAAGGCGCGGGCCCGGACTTCGTCCAGGCCTAGTGCATCTTGACCCGTGGCGTGCCGGTCGAACCGGCGGGG
>JAXIYC010000024.1:0-17202 GCA_036304725.1 Collinsella sp.
CGCAGCCCCGGCAGAGGTAGCGCTGCTCGCCGTTCTTCGATTTGCCCTTCTTCACGACCGCGGCGGACCCGCAGCGCGGGCAGCGTTCGATTTCGCAGGCGGAGCCGGCCGCGTCGTCGAACGCCGCCGCGCGGATCACGTCCCTGACGGACTCGATAGCGCGGCGGCGCTCGGTCTTGCTGAGGTTCGCCATGCCCTTCTTGAAGTTGAGGACCAGGTCTTCGGCGTTCATGCTGCCCCCATCATCGCGGTCTACGGGGTCAACGATATGGCACCGTGGGGACACATGTATGTCAATCCTGGTCTAACAGAGCCTTATCTTTTACCTGGGCACGGGCTTTTTCGTGGTGTTCTTCACCGCGAAGTTCGCCGCGATTTCGATGTATGCCCGCTGGTCGTATCTGTGGCCGTGCATGGGCCGCGTCATCAACAACATTTGCTCAATGCTTGTGACGGCTCCGGCGGTGGCGATCATCTCGAGCCAAAACGTGCTGATGGCGGTGGGTGTCGTACTCGTGCTGTTTGTCGGCATTGCGATCTTGCTGTTGGGGCAGTTTGGACAAGGCGTTGAGGACGAAGCGGGTCACAGGGGGCTGGCGTTTGCCACCGACGATCTTGGCGTGAGCCGTGCGCCCGATCAGGTCGACACGGTGTCCCTGGAGACACCGGAGCTTTCGTTTGACGATCGACTCGACGGTTTTGTAGCCGCCTTTGGACTTACCAAGCGCGAGCGCGATGTACTGGAGGCGCTGGTCGTATCGGACGACAGCGTGCAGGACGTTGCGGCAGCGCTCTTCCTTTCGCGTTCTACGCTCTACCGCCATATCGCCTCGATCAACAAAAAGACCGGTGCCGCCTCGCGCGTGGCCCTCATCAATTTCTTCTGGTCCTGGACACCCCAAGACTAGCCAAAACCACCACGAAGGGGACAGGCACCTTTGTGGTGGTTTTACCTGCAAAAATATGAATATGAGACATTTGTCACCTGCCGTTTTGGCGCTCAAAGGCATATGAATGTGATGTTGAGCGGAGCAGAACGGAAGGGGTGGGCCTATGGCGTCTCGTGGTTGCTCGTCTAATAAAATTGCGGGCACGCTTATCGCCGTGGTGGTCCTTGCTGCGGCGGTGACGCTTGTGCGGGCATACGGCTTTGGTGCCCGTGCCGACCAGGGAAAGAACGCCGCGCAAACGTTGCTGAACGATTGTACTGCCGATCCGGTGGCAGTCAAGCTTATCGAGGACGGCGAGGCGCGGACGATCTATGAGACCGACGATGCCGAGCTGGTCGCATCGACTTTTGCCGCGCTCGACGATTGCACCGTGGGAGGTGCGGTGGATGAGCGGATGAGCGATGCCGGTCGCACGCTCGTCTTTGTCTATGAAGACGGCTCGGAGCAATCGGTGGAGTTCGAGGGCGGGAATATCGTGCTCGACAAGACGGCATATCGCCTTGACGGTGCCGATGAACTGTGGCGACAGCTAGCCGCCATCAAGAACAGCCAATGAAATGAGGGGTGTACGGGATGAGTGATTTGAGATTCTGCCCGGCGTGCGGGATGCAGCTGCCGCGGGTCGCCGGCGTGCCGGTGCGATTTTGCCCGGGCTGCGGTGTTCGGCTTGAGAGCGTTGAGGATGACCCGGGTGTCGCGGAACACGCAAATGGGGCGGCTGCCGATGATGGCGCGGGCGAAGGTTGTGAGCCGAGCGCGAACGTGCCGGTCGATGTGCCGATGCAGGATGCCGACGCCGCGTCGCCGGTCCGCGACGTGGCCGCAGCGGATGCTCCCCGCGTCGGCGACCTTGAGCTCCACACCGCATGCGATGCCTCTGGCGGCCAAGCGCTCGCGCAAGTGGCGCTGCCGCGGGGTTGGCGTATCGAAGAGGCGCATCTTGAGCGCAGCAGTAGTTTCGACTGCCCGATTTCAGTTGGCGTGACGGCGGCAGGCCCGGCGGGCGAACGCATCATGTATCGCTCCGAGCTCTGCTACGTGGACGCGGGCGCCGTTGCCAAGCGTATCCCCACGCAAACCGAGCGCAAGGCGTTTGTGCACGTGGAGGCGGCGTGCGACGAGTTAGCTCAAGCCTGCGCGGCGCAATTGGGCGCACGGGCGGAGGTTGTGGCCGAGCAACCCTATCCGTCGAGCGCGGCAGGCGATATTGAACATGAGCGTGCTCGCGTAAAGCGCGAGGCTGCAAACGACTTTGCGATTCAGGGCTTTTCGATGGAACCGAGCGATGTGGTCTATGAGTGCCGTATGCGCCGATATCGGCTCGCGGGCGCCCCGGCGCCTACCGAGCTTGCGGTGGCGGCAAAGGTCGAGGGCTATGTGGCCTCGATCGGCGGAGTCGCGGGCTCCGTGGGTAAAGGCGTTGCCGCCGGGGCCGAGGCGCTGCTGGGCGTGGGCCTTTCGAGCGGGCTGATCGGCGGCGTTCTGGGCAAGCGCCTGCGCGAGCGCCAGACGGCTGCGGCGGCGGGTCAGCGCGCCGCGAAAGATCAGGCCACGGATCAGAGCGATTGCCCAGACGGGGCGCCGTTTAAGCTGGGCGCGGCCGACCTGTTGCAGTGGCGTATCAGGGACAGCTTCTGCCTGGTTGCGCCAGAAGGCCGTCTGGACGAGGCGGCCTCCACGGCGCTTGCCTCAATGGCATCGACCCTGCGGCTCAACCCGTCGATTGCGCGCGAAGCGTGCGCTCAAAAGCAGCAGATGGTGCTCGAGCAGCGTCAGCGCACGCAGATGAACATCGCCCAGCAGCAACAGCAGTTCGCGGCCTGGCAGCAGATGCATGCCTCGCAGCAGGCGGCGTTCGACAGCTACCAGCAGGCTTGGTTTGAGCGCAGCGATCGTCAACACGCCGCGAATATGTCCGCCAGCGCGGCCAATTTCTCCAGCGCAGGTGTGGGAACGGGCGCGGCCTCGTATTCCGATGCTATTCGCGGGGTCAACCATTACACCAGGCCCGACGGTACCGATGTCGAGGTTTCGGTGATGGCGGACCAAGCTTGGGTGAACGGCTCGGGCGACGTGATCGGCACGCGCGATGGCTTTGAGCCCGGTTTTGGCTGGACGGAGCTGCCTCGTCAATAGCGTGAGTGGGCTATGGGTGGATCGGTGTCGAGGCGTTGCTCGGCACTGTGATAAGAAACGGGAAAGGAACAACGATGAGGGAGACGGTTATTTCGCGCACGGCGTTTGTCGCGGCGGCGGGAACGGCGTTGCTGACGCTTGCGGGGTGCGGTGGACAGCAGGCGCAGGACACGACGGGTTTTAACGACGATCGTCCGGTAAAGGACAAGATGGATGCGGGCTCGTCATCGGGCGATTCCGGTGATGCGGGCGGCGGTGCGGACACAGACAGCGGCTCGGCGGACGCGTTCGATACGTGGTCGGATGACTGCTGGGATGCGCACCGCAACATCAGCATCACAGCGTTGCTCGAGCTTAGGGGCTGGCAGTTGCAGGAGTTTGCGTCGCAACAGGGTTATACCTGGCAAGATGCGCTCGAGATGTACGAGAACGAGGCAGGTCGCGTGCTCAGCGTCTGCAATATCAGCAAGGATGGCGCAACCGAATGGCTCGGCGAGGATGAAATCGGAAAGCTCGACAAGGGCGGCACCGGGAGTACCGTGATGTTTACGCTGCAGCTTGCGGGCTATTCGAGCTGCGAGGATGTTATCGCGGGCTTTTCCGTTCCGGTTGAGGACCGGGCGCAGATCACCTCGGGCTCGTGGATTGCGTGCGTCTACGGTTCCAACATGGCGCGTCACGTTGCCATGGTGAGCCCAATGGAAAACGGCGACTACCGCCTGGACCTCATTACCGAGGAGGCCATCAAAACCGGTACGTTTACCCAAGGCGGCGGTGCCCCCACGATTAACGAATTTTGGCAGGAGAAGACCGGGCGTGCGCTCGGCTAAGTGCGATGCGGCCAATAGCATAGCGAGGGACGAACATGATGAACGAGATGACGATGAGCCGTGCGGCCTTTGTGGCGGGCGCGGGCGCGGCGGCTTGCGCGCTGGCTGGCTGCTCGGGCACAACGGGCGGCGCCAAAGCAGCGAGCACGGCGGACGCCGCCTGCGTGGACGACAATGCCAACGTGACGGTCTATGCCGCGATCAACTTGGGTGGTGCCGATCTGGTGCGCCTGCTCAAACATCAAAATTATGAGTGGCAAGGCGAGAACGTGGGCTACGGCGCCGTCGATGACGCGGGATTTTTCGCTTTTACCTTTTCCAAGGTTTCGGATGATGTGGACGAGCTTGCGAACAGCGCGATACCGCTTTCGGAGTCCGAGTACGAGGAGCTTGAACCGGGCGGCGGAGACGAAAACATCGCGATTCTGCTCTCGGTGGGCGGCTATACAAAGGGCGAGCGGGCGCTCATCGGCGCGATTGGCGATGCGGCGATGGTGCAGGAGAAATGCACGATCGATGATGCCCTGTATTGGCTGGTCAAGGCGCTTGACGGCCACCGCTACGTGATTATGGCCGACGACACCGAAGACGATGGCGATAGCGCTCATGACATCTATATCTACAATGAGGCTTTTATTCGAACTGGGTATCTGAGCGGCGGCGGCCAGATCGATATCGACGAGCTCTGGAGCCGCCTGACCAACGCCTCGTAACGCCCCAAAACCACCACAAAGGGGACAGGCACCTTTGTGGTGGTTTTGCCTTAGGGCTGTCTGTTACAGCAGTTCGCCGTGGCGGGCTATGAAGCGGCGCTTTGTCAGCTGGGTCAGCGCAATATAGGCGGCGACGATGCCGATGAGCAGTGCAAAGAAGCTCAGCGGCAGCGGCATGAGGCCCAGTGCATCGGCGATAGGGCTTGCCGGCAGCCAGGTGACAAGCGCCAGCCCCAGCACGGTGAGCACACACAGTGCGGGGGCGGCGTGATCGCGCGGGCTCGGAAGACGCGGGGAGCGCAGCATGTGGATCACGAGCGTCTGCGACCACATGGACTCGACAAACCAACCGCTCTGGAAAATCGCCGCAAAGGTTGCCATGCCGGCAACATTGCCCGCGGCGGCAAGCTCGGCCCAGCTCGCGCCCACGGTGGCGGGGCACACCGCAAAGAAGAGCGCGGCGAAGGTCACGATGTCAAACAGCGAGCTCACGGGGCCCAGCTCGAGCATAAAGCCCTTGATGGACGCAGCGTCCCAGGCGCGCGGGCGGGCAGTCCAGGCATCGTCGACGGTGTCCCACGGCAGCGCGATGCACACGATCTCGTAGACCAGCGACAGCAGCACCAGCTGCAGGGCGCTCATGGGCAAAAACGGCAGGAACAGGCTCGCGACGGTCACGGACAGCACGTTGCCAAAGTTGGAGCTCACCGTGGTCTTGAGGTACTTGAGTAGGTTGCCGTAGGTGCGACGGCCTTCGATGATGCCGCGCTCGATCACGCCCAGGTCCTTCTGGAGCAAGATGATGTCGGCGGATTCTTTGGCGATGTCAACGGCCGAATCGACCGAGATGCCGCAGTCGCTCGCACGCATGGCGGCGGCGTCGTTGATGCCATCACCCATAAAGCCCACGGTATGGCCGAGCAGTTCACGCATGACGCGCACCAAGCGCGCCTTCTGCAGCGGCGAGAGCTTGGCAAAGAGATGGGTCTGCTCGGCGCGCTCCGCCAGCTCGGCGTCGTCGAGCGCATCGATCTCGGAGCCCAGCAAAACGTTGCTTGCGTCGATGCCAATCTGCTCGCAGACGGTGGCGGCGACGCGGTCGTTGTCGCCGGTCAGGACTTTTACCGCCACGCCCTTGGCCTCGAGGGTGGCGACGGCGCCCGCGGCGCTCGCTTTGGGCGGATCGAGGAAGGCCAAAAAGCCCATCAGCACCATGTCGCACTCGTCGGCGATGCCAAACTCGCCCACGGTGCGCGGGTTGGTCTTCTGCGCCACGGCGATCACGCGCAGGCCCTCGGCATTGAGTCCTGCCACCTGCTTGCGAATCTGGGCAAGCTTTTCTTCGGTGAGCGGCTGGGCGGCACCATCGACCTCGACAAAGGAGCAGATCTCGAGCATTTCCTCGGCAGCTCCCTTGGTGACCATCTGGGTTTTGCCCTGGGCGTCGGCGACAACTACGCTCAGGCGACGGCGCGAGAAATCGAAGGGCACCTCGTCGACCTTGGTATAGCGGTCGCGCAGGCTCTGGCCCAGCATGGAATCGGGTGCTGCGGCCGAGGGCGTCACATCGGCGCGGTCGATGACGGCCAGGTCGATAAGGTTCTTGAGGCCCGTCTGGAAGAAACTGTTCAAGAACGCATGGCGCAGCACGCGCGTATCCTCGTTGCCGTCGGTGTTGAGGTAGCGCTCGAGCACGATGCGGTCCTCGGTGAGGGTGCCGGTCTTGTCGCAGCACAGCACGTCCATGGCGCCGAGGTTTTGGATCGCAGGCAGCTCCTTGACGATGACCTGGCGGCGGGCGAGGTCCTTGGCTCCCTGCGACAGACTCGTGGTCACGATGACGGGAAGCATTTGCGGCGTGATGCCCACGGCCACGCTCGTGGCGAACAGCAGCGCATCGATGACGTTGCCCTTGGTGGCGGCGTTGATGGCAAAGACTGCCGGCGCCATGACGAGCATCAGGCGCACCAGCAGCATCGAGACGCTCGAGACGCCGCGGTCGAACGCGCTCTTCTCGCCGCGCCCGTTGAGCATCTTGGCGATGCCGCCCAGGTAGGTGTCCGAACCGGTGGCCACGACAAGCGCCATGGCGGTGCCGTTTTGCACGGAGGTGCCGGTAAAGACGATGTTCTTGCAGGCGGAGAGCGGCAGCGTGGAGCTGTCGGCGCCTTCGACGACGGTGGCGACGGCGGTCTTCTCGACGGCCTCGCTTTCGCCGGTGAGGGCGGACTCGATCACAAACAGGTCGCGTGCGGTGATGATGCGGGCATCGGCCGGCACCATGTCGCCGGCGGAGAGGCGGATCACGTCGCCGGGGACGAGCTCATCGAAGGGTATCTCGATGCGCTCGCCGTCGCGCAGGGCGGTGCAGGTGTTGGAGACCAGGTCCTTGAGGGCCTCTGCCGCATTGCCGCTGCGTGCTTCCTGGATAAACTTCATGCCGCCCGATACCAGTAGCATGACGCCGATGACGATGACCGTGGAGGGGTCGCGCTGCGGCTCGGGCACGGCGAGCACGTCGATGTAGAGCGAGACCAGCGCGAGCGCGGCGAGGATGCCGGCGAAGGGGTCGATGAAGGCGTCGGCGATGCGGCGGGCAAGTGTCTTGGTCGGCGCCTCGATGGTGTTGGGACCGGCGGCGTCCAGGCGCTCGGCGGCCTGCCCGGCGGTGAGGCCGTCAGCCGTGGCGTCGAGCAGCACGAGGGAGTCCTCGGCGCTATGGGTTGCGGCAAAGATGGTGTTCTTGGCAAGGCCGGCGTGAGCGGCAGGGCGCGCCGTGCGGCGGCGCTTGGAGATGACTTCGAGTACCGTGGCGGTTTTGAGCATCAGCATAGGGTCCTCCTTGTTAAAGGGAGTTAGCGTACGTGTCGTATTGAATTGCAAAAAACCTAGATGTCGCTCACGTCATGCTCGCGAATCACCACAAGGGGGGCAGGCACCTTTGTGGTGGTTTTGGTGATCGACTGTTGGCGCTTATGCGTGCGCGGAATCCTCGCGGCGTACCGAGGGCGACATGCAGGTTTTTCGACTATGGCTGCCTTCCATGGCACACCTCCTTAAGGCCGGGTGCAGCGCGCTTTGGGTATCTCGTACCCGTTTCAATCCGCCGGTATTTTTGACGAGGGGGTTTGCCGTGTCAACCCCATTGTTCGGAAAATCATCGCCCCTGACAAAGCCCTTACAGAGCGCCATGGCTTCAAAGCGCGCCCGCATCGACGTCCTACCTGCGCTAAACTGTGAAGCACGTACGCGATTACGAGAGGAGCCCGCATGGAGGCTTACAAGCAAGAGTTCATCAAGTTTATGGTCGAGTCCGACGTTCTTAAGTTCGGCAGCTTTACGCTCAAGAGCGGCCGTCAGTCCCCGTTCTTTATGAACGCCGGCGCTTACGTGACGGGCTATCAGCTCAAGAAGCTGGGCGAGTACTACGCCCAGGCCATCCACGATAACTTTGGCGACGACTTTGACGTGCTGTTCGGGCCTGCCTACAAGGGTATTCCCCTGGCCGTCGTGACCGCGATTGCCTACCACGAGCTGTACGGCAAGGAGGTCAAGTACTGCTGCGACCGCAAGGAGGCCAAGGACCACGGTGCCGACAAGGGCAACCTGCTGGGCTACGAGCCCCAGGACGGCGACCGTGTGGTCATGGTCGAGGACGTCACCACCAGCGGTAAGTCCATCGATGAGACCTATCCCAAGGTCAAGGCTGCTGCCGATGTCGAGATCAAGGGTCTGATCGTGTCCCTCAACCGCATGGAGGTCGGCAAGGGCGGCGTGACCACCGCACAGAAGGAGATCGAGGCCAAGTACGGTTTCCCCGTCGCGAGCATCGTCTCTATGGCCGAGGTCGTCGAGACCCTCTACAACCACGAGATCGACGGCAAGGTCGTCATCGACGATGAGCTCAAGACCGCCATCGACGCCTACTACGAGCAGTACGGAGTCCGGGAGTAGTTACGCGGTTTTACCAAACCGCGTAACGGCTCGACGCTGCGCGCCGCCCAGAGCGACAATTTGTCATTCAAAAAGGCAAGGCATGACCAGAAGGTCTATGCCTTGCCTTTTTCATGCCAACTTGTTCGCTCTGGACGTCGCTCGCTGTCCGTCCTCTACCTGCGGCGTTGTCTTGCCCCGGATGCGGCAGTAGTCATTGGGGACGTTCTTGTTTGACTAGTCGTTTAAGAACGTCCCCAATGACTAGTCAGAGATGAGCGTGGGTAATCTCCCGGTTTTGGCCTGTGTTGGGGCTCAAAGTGGGAGATTATCCACGCTCGTGATTTGAGTGTCCGAAAATCCACGCTCGTTTGGTCGGTGCATGTCTACGCAGCGTAGGTTGTCGAGGGCTGTCTTCAAATGGATACTGGCTCTTGAACCGGTTCGCTCCATTCTTCCAATCTGATCGGACATCTCATGAACCAGACACCGCAAAGCAATGTCCCCCATACTTTTTTGGCAGCACATGCCATCAAGCGGCTGCGCGAAGATCGCGGCCTCACCCAGCGCGCCCTGGCGGAAAGCCTTGGCGTGACCGATAAAGCCGTCAGCAAGTGGGAGTCCGGCCGCGGCCTTCCCGACATTTCCCTCGTTGAGCCTTTGGCCCAGAGACTCGGCATAAGCGTGGCTGAGCTTTTGGCTGGTGACAATCGGGCCAACGCCAACCGTGCAGGCAATATGCTCAAAGGCGTCTTTTACGTTTGCCCTATCTGCGGAAACGTTGTGCACGCGCTCGGAGAAGGCAGCTTTAGCTGTTGCGGCTCCACGATGTTTCCCCAGGAGGCCGAAGAGCCGGACGCGGATCACGCCTTTTCCATCGAGCGCATCGAGGACGATTGGTACGTCACGCTCGACCATCCCATGACCAAGGATCATTACATTAGCTTTGTGGCATATGCGACTATGGATGGCATCTGCCTCAAGAAGCTCTATCCAGAGCAATCGGTGCAACCGCGTTTTCATATCGCCGGACGCGGCAGAATGTACCTCTACTGCAACCAGCACGGACTCTTTGTTTTGCCGACGCCGCCTATCCGCAGATGGCGAGCGGATGACTAGCGTCCGTCGTCCCCTCCTGCGTCAGCGAGTTGCGGTGGAATAGTTCCTGAAAGTGTTGCTCGGGGCCCTTTTGATCACTTCCAAAAGCGAAGCAGTCAAAATAGCTTCGTCCCAAATTAGCTACTCTTGCACCAAAAATGAGCGTCCGAAAATCCGCGCTCGTTGCTACCTGAGGCCTGGGAGGCGGGTGTAGGGAAACGATCGCTCTAGGAATTCGGCGCAGTGGGCGTAGTCTTTGGCGAAGTAGCTGCTGTAGAGCGAATCGAGCACGTATTGCACGGCGATATGGCTGGCGAACTGCGTGATGCGATGCGTCATGCTCTCGTGGTCACTCACCGTAAGGTAGGCGGCAAAGCCAGGGTGAATGCGCGCGCAATAAGGCGTGCCGATGACGATGACCGGGACATGTCGACTGCTGAGGATCGGCAAGATGTCCTTGAGGTTGGGGGCAAGGCCGCTGTAGGAGATGACGATTGCCGCATGGTCGGGGCCCGAGGCGAGCGCCGTTCGCACCTGGGCCTCGACACCGTCGTGGCACGTCGCGCTTTTACCGGCGGAGAGCAGGCGGTCGCGGAACATTCCCGCTGGATAGAGGTTGTGCGAGCCCGTGTAGATGTCGACCTGTCGGGCGTTCGCGATGAGCTTGGCGGCGTGGTCAAGCTGCGTGGGGTCGAGCAGCTCCTGCGTTTCGGCCAGCGTGGTCTGGTAGAGCCCCTCCATGCGCTCCATAACCTGCGCAGGCGTGGACGTGGCATCGAAGGGAAAGTTGATATCTACGTCGCGGCGGTTGCCTGCTTCGGTCGCCAGACGGATGAGCTCGACCTTGAGATCCTTAAAGCCCTCGAGGCCGAGCTTTTTGCAAAAACGGTGCACGCTTGCGACCGAAACATTGGCGCGGGCGGCAAACTCCTTAATGGAGAGTCCGCGGATGTCTTCGCCCATGGCGAGGGCCGAGATGCCGAGCTGCTGCTCGGTAGGGGTTAGGCCCTGTGCCTCGGTAATCTTGCGTTTGATATCCATTCGAACTCCCGCACTCGCCAAACCTGCCAAAAAGGGACGGGTTTATTTTGGCAGGTTTTGCCCGAGAAGGGTAACGGGGCCGAGGACACCGCTGGGCGCGACGGGCTCGGTGAGGGCGAAGATGTCGGAGGTCGCATGGTCGAGTGTGTTGATGACATCGATGGTGAGCTCGTGCGTGCCGGCGGCAAGCGCGCCTGTCGCAAAGCGATAGGGCGGGCAGATGCGCGTGCCGAGCGTTTGTCCGTCGAGCGTGAGTGTTGCGACTTCGTAGACATCCCCCAGGTCAATGGCGGTGTGGGCGAGGTCGTCGGTCAGCTCGAACGACGTGCGATAGTGGAACGTGCCGCAGATGCCGGCGAACTGCTCGGCCGTGAGGTCGCACAGCTGCTCGAGCTTTTGCGGCTCGCCAAAGGTTCCATCGCTGCCGGCAGGGGAGAGGGCAACGGTCCACGGTCCGTCGATGCTAAGGCAAACCGCATCATCCGCATTCGTGTTCGCCCCGTCATCGAGTCCGACCTCGTCGCCCGTTCCCAGAACAACAACGCAGCTCTCGAAGGGCGCCAGCTCCAACGCGCCATCAAACGCAACGGGTTCGGTGCCGTTCAGCAGGTCGAGGCGCGTGCCGCAAAGGCGCTCGCCTCGAGCAAGTGCAACCGTACAGCAAATACTTTCACGCGGATGCTCGTTGACTAGCATCACATAGGTCTCGCCCGCACGCTTGTAGCGAAGTGCGCGCAGCCAGGGCTGTGGCCTATCGGTCACAACGGTCTGCAGCCCCGCGTCTGCCAGCGCGTTCGCCACATCGGCAAGTGGCGTTGTCGTAAGCCCGTCCAGATCGGCTGCGCCATCCGCGTCATAAAGAGCGCCGGGCACTTCGTCAGCAGCGAGCACCGTGACACCCGCGGCCATCATGCGCCTCACCTCTTCCGCTGTAGCCGCGCCAATAAACGAGGCGCCTGGCATGACAAACGCCTGGTAGCGACAGCCGTTAACAGCCAGCATTCCATCGGCAATCGAAACCTCGTAACGCCCCTCATCCTCAAAAGCCTCGGCAGGCACAAAGTCAAAATCGATCTGCGCGCGCGTGAGCTCGGCCGCCACGCGCTCGACGGGCATGGCGTTGCCGGCCCATTCGGCGTCGGCATGGTACAGAATGGCGACGGGGCGAGCGGCAGCGCCTTCCGAAAGGAGCGTCGCCGTGCGATTCATATAGCGCATGAGCTGGCCAAAGTGCGGCCATTGCGGGTTGTTGCCGTGCGCGTAAAAGTGCGGCGGGCAGTCCCAATCGGGGAAGGGCGCCATGCTAAACGCGTGCGGCGTAAACCAGTTAATACCGCGGACGAGCATATGGTCGGCAATCCATTTCATCTCGCGCAGGCCCTCGTGCCAGCCAAAGGCGCCAAAGACCTCGGCCATGCAGCGCCCCTGCTTTTTGGGATCGAGGCGCGCGGCCGAAGAGCCCAGCTTGGCAAGCGCGTACGTAAAGAACTCCATGTTCCATGCGCCGTGGAAATAGCTGTAGCGCCCGCGGTCAATTCCGGGGGCGAGCTGATTGATGACCACGTCGACGCCGGCCATGTCCTGCCCCGCGACCGCGCGGAAGTAATGTCCGGCGCCCTGGCCCAGGCGCGTGTGGCAACTCTTGTCCTCGATCACGTGGCCAATGTGCATAACGCCGTGCGCGCGGCACCAATCGCCAATCTGCTCGTCAAAGCAGCTGCGGTAGAGCTGCGTAGCAAGGTCCATATAGGCGTGGCGAACCTGGGCGCCGTTTGCCTCGCGCGTCCAAAGGCCGTGCAACTTGGCAAGCCAATTCTCGCCAAGCGCATCGTATAGGCGGCGGGCAAGCTCGTCCGACCACGGCAGCGCCAGGTCGCCTCGCCCAATAAAGCTGCTGGTAGAAGCATCGTCGAGCGTGGTGCCCTTCTCGTTCATAAAGCCGGGCTCGTCGGTGAAAAAGCCCAAGATCGTTTTGCCAAACTCGTCGCCCAGATGCTCAAACGTGGGCTCATAGACGGCGTCGATGAGCGCGTGGCACGAGGCGGCGTCGACCATGTTGATGTACTCATCGCGAAAGCCGGTCTTTTGGCTGGTGGCGTACAGCTCGATCGTAGTGACGCCGGTGGGGGCGTCAAAACGCAAGCGGGCGGGCGTTCCATCGTCCCCGTGCTCAACGGCGAGCGCAAGGTCGAGCGGCGCACCAGCGGCATCAAAAGCCGCCACGCCCACAAAGCGCTCGGTGGGGTCCATGAGATTACCGAGCTTGATAGTCGTGGACGGTTGGGGACCAACAACCGTAATCGTGCGATGCTTGAGCACGGTCTTCTTGAGCGCGGGGTCGGCGCCATCGCCCGCAAGCGCGCCGTTGGCATAGCCTGTGGGGAAGTGCGCATCGTCGAGCAGCCAAATCTTCAGCCCCAGACGCTTGCACTCGCCGATGATAAAGCGCAGGTCAGACCACCAGCCGTCGCGACAGAAATCGGGATGCGTGCGCGATTCCAGGCAAACCTCGCGGATGTCCACCCCGGCGATCTGCTCCAGATACTCGGTAATCGTCTCGCGCGCCTCGTCCTTGAGCCACAAGAATGGAAGTACATGGTTGTCGTAGGTGCCGCCAAGCACCTGCTCAAAATACGCCGCCATATACGCTCCTCCAAAACCAGCCTTTCAAATCCATTGAAGTCAGAGTACGCCGAGCGCGCCGCCCTGCTAATATCAAAACCACGGCAGAATATGACCGAATCAAAGATAGGAGTACTATGGAGCTCACGCATCTGGATAACCTGCTGCTTGAGCTGACCGACAGTGAGCGAGCCTATCGCGCGGGCGCTCATTACGACTGGAGCGATGTACTCGGTCAAGGTAGTCAAGCAGATGTCGATGGTCGGCATATCCGTAAAATCGGCAACCCAACGCTCGCTCTGCACCAAGAAGGCATGCCCGAGGGTCTATCGATTGTTCGCAACTCGCGCTTTAATCCTGTGCCGGAACACGTGCACGATTATGTCGAAATCAGCTATGTCTATCGAGGACGAGCGCCGCAGATCGTCAACGGCGCGCCGCTCACGCTTGCTCAAAATGAGGTCCTCTTGCTCGATGCCGCCTGCCCGCATGCTGTAGGCGAGCTCGGCGAGCACGACATTATGCTGAGCGTCATCATCTCGCGGCCAATGCTCAGCCGCAGCCTGGAGCAAAGCCTTTCGCCCACAAGCGCGGTGTCGCGCTTCCTGCTCAATGCCCTCAACGATGAAACCGACCACCGCGGTCACGTTCATTTCCACACGGGCGGCAGCCGTCGCGTGCGCCGCTACATGCAGGAGATGCTCTGTGAGCGCCTGGAGCCGACGGCGGCGAGCCCCCAGATCGTCTCGAGACTGTTCGAGCTGCTGCTGGTCGAGCTCATGCAAAGCTACGAGGCCGGTCTTCTGCGGTCGGACGCGCCCGCGCTGCCATCGGCGCAGGTCGCGGCTGCTATGGGCTATATCGAGCGTCACGCCTGCGATTGCGCGCTCGACGACCTCGCCCGCCATCTGCACCTGAGCCCCAACTACGCAAGCGCCCTACTCAAGCGTCAGACAGGCCGCACGTTTATGCAGCTCGTGCAGGAGAGCCGCCTGGCGCGCGCAGCGGCACTGCTCGACGCCGGCGCCACGGCAGAGGCGGCCGCGCGCGAGGCGGGTTATGCCAACATGAGCTTCTTCTACAAAAAGTTTGCCGAGCGTTATGGCTGCACGCCGGCGGCCTATCGTCAGCGTTTGCCCAGATAAAACCGACCAAAATAAACCTGTCCCTTTTTGGCAGGTGTCAGGAAGTGTCAGGGGCGGGCAGGCGGCGGGGTGCCGCTGCGAAAAGAAGTATCGGGTTTGGCGCCCCCGCCTCCGCATGTCTCCCGCGTGGGCGATACTCGGCTTATCGACCCACGATGCAAAGGAGATGCTCATGGCAAACATCAAGTTCCCCGAGGGTTTCTATTGGGGCGGCGCCACTGCCGCCAACCAGTTTGAGGGCGCTTGGAACGTGGACGGCCGCGGCGCTTCCGTCGACGACCACTTCCTGGGCGGCAGCTACAAGGAGCCGCGTCAGATCACGATCGACATCGACCCCAACCGCTTCTACCCCAACCATGACGGCATCGATTTCTACCATCACTACGAGGAGGATATCGCGCTGTTCGCCGAGATGGGCTTCAACATGTTCCGCATGTCCATCTCTTGGAGCCGCATCTTCCCCAACGGCGACGACGCCGAGCCCAACGAGGCCGGCCTCGCCTTCTACGACCGCGTTTTCGACTGCTTGCGCGCTCACAATATTGAGCCGCTCGTGACCCTCTCGCACTACGAGATGCCCTATCACCTGGTCGAGAAGTACAACGGCTGGGCGAGCCGCGAGCTCATCGGCTTCTTTGAGAAGTATTGCCAGACCGTCTTCGACCGCTATCAGGACAAGGTCAAGTTCTGGCTCACCTTCAACGAGATCAACTGCGGCACCATGGACATGGGTGCCATGATGGAGACCGGCCTGATCCAGGGCTTCGAGGGCCCGGCAAGCGCCATCAAGACCACCGCTCAGCAGCGCTTCCAGGCCCTGCATCACCAGTTTGTCGCCAGCGGCCGCGTCGTGCGCTACGCCCACGAGCACTACCCACAGTTCAAGATGGGCAACATGGACTGCTTTATCCTCTCCTACGCCGCCACGTGCGATCCGGTCGACGTGTTCGCCACGCAGCAGCAGATGAACTCCATGAACTGGTACTGCTCCGATGTACAGGTGCGCGGCAAGTACCCGTTCTACGCCAAGCGCTTCTGGGCCGAGAACGACGTCGAGCTCGCGATGGAGGACGGCGACCTGCAGGATATCGCCGATGGCAAGGTCGACTTCTACACCTTCAGCTACTACATGTCCGGCACCGTGGGCACCCACAAGGACCACGAGATGACCGAGGGCAACATGACCTTTGGCGGCAAGAACCCCTACCTGGAGTCCACCGACTGGGGTTGGCAGATCGACCCGCTGGGCCTGCGTATCGCCCTCAACGAGATCTACGCCCGCTACGAGATTCCGCTGATGGTGGTCGAGAACGGCATGGGCGCTTACGACGAGGTCGAGGAGGACGGCTCCATTCACGATCCGTACCGCATCGCCTATCTGCAGAGTCACATCAAGGCCATGGGCGAGGCCGTCGCCGACGGCGTCGACCTGATCGCCTACACCTGGTGGGGCCCCGTCGACCTGGTGTCCGCCGGCACCGGCGAGATGCGCAAGCGCTACGGCTTCATCCACGTCGATAAGTACGACGACGGCACCGGCACCTACGAGCGCCGCCGCAAGGACAGCTTCTTCGCATACCAGAAGATTATCAAGTCCAACGGCGCTGAGGGCTTGGAGTAATTGAGTTCCGGCGATTGAGTTCCGGCGCTCTGACGAACGCCGGACCGGCGGCCGATTTCGTGACCACGAATGTCGACGACGACGGCATCTGGAACGCCTTCGTGCACCTAGGGCTCATCGAGGGTTAATCAACAAAACGGGCGCCGATGGACAAAGACGTCGGCGGAGTTTTCGATTCGACTCCCCACCTTAGTTTTTGGTCCAATTGGCACTATAATCACCATAGGCATGCGCACTACGTTGCGCTTAATCAAGAGGAGAAAACGTATGGGTCTGTTTGACATGTTCAAGAAGAAGGCTGAGCCCGCTGCTGCCGCTGCTCCCGCCTCCATCTCTGCTTCTGCCGGCGCCGACGTGCTGTGCTCGCCCGTCAAGGGCAAGGTCATCAAGATGGCCGACGTGCCCGATCCCGTCTTTGGTGGCGAGGTTCTGGGCAAGGGCTGCGCCGTGTGGCCCGAGGACGATCTGGTCTACGCCCCCTGCGACGGCAAGGTGACCGTCACCATGGGTCATGCCGTGGGCCTGCAGTCCGATAGCGGCATCGAGGTCCTGGTGCACGTTGGCGTCGATACCGTCAACATGAACGGCGACGGCTTCGAGGGCTTCGTCAAGGCCGACGACGTCGTGAAGGCCGGCCAGCCCATGCTCAAGATCGACCGCGCCAAGATTGCCGCTGCCGGTTACAAGGACTGCGTCGTCGTGGCCGTGTCCAACACCGCCGAGTTCGCCGATGTCGAGCTCGCCGTCGAGGCTGATTCCGCTGTCGCCGCCGGCGATGCCATCGTCAAGGTTGTCCGCAAGT
This sequence comes from Collinsella sp., assembly GCA_036304725.1. Lineage (GTDB taxonomy): Bacteria > Actinomycetota > Coriobacteriia > Coriobacteriales > Coriobacteriaceae > Collinsella. The sequence goes on from JAXIYC010000024.1 coordinate 16,892, forward strand.
AAATCGCGGCATCGCATAATGTCTAAGGGTGGTCGGATTATCCGGCCACCCTTTTTTATTACGGGCTTTAGCCTGTGCGGGGCGCGCAGCGCGCCGCATCAGAAACCACCCGCTATGCGGGTGGGGCCAAACGGCTTTACAAAGCCGCCCCCTCGCCGGACACTTGCGATTGTTCAGGCCGCAAGGAATCCGAGTCGAGAGGGCGGTGGTGGCGTATGGCCCAGAAGGCCTACAGCCTGTCGCACACGAAGTGGATGTGCAAGTACCACGTCGTGTTCACGCCGAAGTATAGGCGCAAAGTCATCTACAAC
>JAXIYC010000025.1:0-30769 GCA_036304725.1 Collinsella sp.
CCCCGCCGGTTCGACCGGCACGCCACGGGTCAAGATGCACTAGGCCTGGACGAAGTCCGGGCCCGCGCCTTTAGACGCGAGCCCGGAGCCCGTGGGTTATACCCTAAGAGCAAACCACCCTTTTTAAGGGTGGTTCTGATTACGAAACGCTGGGGTACCGTCGCTTGTTTGCACTGCGACCGTGTTTCCCGTTGCGCTTGCCAGTCGTTTAGCGCTTGATCTCGATATCGTCGAGCTTGACGTCCATGGCCTCGGTCTTGGCCTCGGCGATGTCGTCGGCAAATTCCAGAGACTTCATCATGGTCTCGACGGCGTCCTTGTGTTCCTCGACGTTGTCGATACGCACGTACACACTGCCGCCGTCAACGTCGGTGAAGTATTCGGTCGTTACGCCGCCCGAGTGCGTGAAGTAGGCACTGCGCCAGGTCTTGCCGTTGTACTTAACGGGATCGCTCTCGGTCCATCCAGAGTTGGCCTTCCACTTTGCCTCGTAGTCGAACAGCTCGTCGGCGTTCTTGTCAGGATCGAAGACGGGGATGAAACGGTCGCTGGCGTGCTCGCTCTCGGTGAACTTAAACTGGGCCCTGTCGGCGGTGTCGCCTGCAACGTCCGTGATTTCGACTCCCTCGGGAACCTCGACCTTAAACCAAATGAAGTCGGTCCTCATATCCACGGCTGGCTTTTCTGCGCCGCCGCCACCGCCACTGCCGGTAGCGCCGCCGCTTCCGCCGCAACCCACCAGGGCAACCGCGGCAAAGAGACTGATGCAGAGGGTGAGAATCGCAAAGGCCTTCTTTTTCATGGTCGTGTCCTCCTCGATCTGTAACCGCCCATGGATTACCTGCCTTTACTGTACGCGTGGACGGCTCCTTCGGGTGGGCCATGTGTCCCATTCTGAGGACCGGATTTGCGCCGTTAAGTGGCAATATGCGCGGGTCCAAAAGAGGGGAGGGCCGGTGCTGGCTCTCCCCGGGGTGAGGTGTCCGTTGTTTTAAAGGGGCGCGTGTACGCGGGCGTTGCCCCAACAGGTTCCTTGTTTATAGATATGTCCCAGTTTGTGACGTCCGGAAGTCTCGAAAGGTGGGCCATGTGTTCCATGTTTGCGGTGCCGACGCCTATCGTTCGTCATAGAAATCCGCGATGGCCAGGTGCGCTGACGCTTGAGTACTTATGGGCTAGACTTAGCACCATTATGTGATCGATGCGGTCGGTCGGCGGTTGCCACCCGACCGATGCATACGACTTGAAGGTGCATGCGTATGAGCCAAGAGATGATGGACAAGACCTGCCGCGGGTTTGCCGAGGCGCTGGCCGCGCGCGAGCCGGTTCCCGGCGGTGGCAGCGCGAGCGCCTTTGTGGGCGCGCTGGGCGCCTCGCTGTGCGGAATGGTTGCCCGCTACGGTGCGACAAACCCTGCGCTTGCCGATCGCGCAGACGATCTGACGCGCGCGTTTGCCCAGGCAGACGAGTTGGCGCAGGAGCTTGTGGGCCTGGTTGCCGAGGATGTTCGTGCATACGGCCAGGTATCTGCGGCATACGGTATTCCTCGTGATGATCCGGCTCGACCTGCGGCGATTCAGGATGCGCTGCATGTGGCCGCTATGCCGCCGTATCGCATTATGGATGCCTGCGGGCGTGCGCTGGCGCTACTCGAGGACATGGCCGACAAGGGTTCGCGTCAGCTGCTGTCCGATGTGGCGTGCGGCGCCGTATTCTGCCGCGCCGCCATGCAGGGCGCGAGCTTGACGCTCTTTGCGAACACCACGTCTATGAAGGATCGTGCACGCGCCGAGGAGCTCGAGACGGCGTGTGATGAGTTGCTCGACACATGGTTGCCGCGCGCCGATGCGCTGGCGCGCCGCGCCTCCGACGCTGCAAGAAAGAGGGGATAGCCATGGCTGAGCTACTGAAGGGTGCTCCCGTCGCCCGCGCTTTGACTGAGGAGCTCGCTGCCCGCTGCGCTGCGCTGCGCGAACGCGGTGTTGTTCCGACGCTTGCTATCGTGCGTGTGGGTGAACGCGAGGACGACCTATCCTACGAGCGCGGCGCCCTTAAACGCTGCGAAAAGGTTGGCATCGAGGCGCGTCGCGTGTTGCTTCCTGCCGGTGTTTCGCAAGACGAGCTGTTGACGGCCATCGAGGACATCAATGCCGACTCGGCTGTTCATGGCTGTCTGATGTTTCGCCCGCTGCCCGCCGGCCTTGACGAGAACGCCGTCGCCGCAACGCTCGATCCCGCCAAGGACGTTGACTCCATGACGCCGGCTTCGCTGCTCACCACGCTTTCGGGGCGCGGCGAGGGTTTTGCCCCCTGCACAGTTGAAGCCGTGCTTGCTTTGCTGGATCATTACGGCGTTGAGCTGGACGGCGCCAAAGTTGCCGTGGTCGGACGCTCACTGGTAATTGGCCGCCCCGTTGCCGCCATGCTTACGGCGCGCAACGCAACCGTGACGACGTGCCATACGCATACGCGCGATCTTGCCGCCGAGTGCTGTGCTGCCGACATTGTGGTTGCCGCCGTTGGACGCGCGCGCACGATTGGCGCAGATGCGGTCCGCGAGGACCAGGCGATTATCGATGTTGGCATTAATTGGGACGAAGCCGCTGGCAAGCTGGTCGGCGACGTCGATTTTGATGCCGCGGAGCCGGTTGTTGGCGCAATCACCCCCGTGCCGGGTGGCGTGGGCGCCGTGACGACAGCAATTCTCGCCAAGCACGTGATCGAGGCGGCCGAGCGCGCATCGAAATAGGCATTTTTGCACACAGGGGTCCCGAGGGGTCCTGAAGGGTTGCGGTTTCGCCCTTTCTGCGCCGAAGCGATACACTGTTGCCGTTTGATTTCTTCGCTCAAGGAGGATGCGCATGCCGTGCACAACGATTCTGGTCGGTAAGAACGCGAGCTACGACGGGTCGACCCTGGTCGCGCGTAACGAGGACTCGTCCAACGGGGTGTTTGAGCCCAAGCGTATGCGCGTGGTGCATCCCGACGAGCAGCCGCGCGTCTACACGAGCGTCCTGAGCCACCTGACCGTTGAACTGCCCGATAACCCCATGCGCTACACGTGCGTCCCCGATGTTGTCCCGGGCCACGGCATCTGGGCCGAGGCCGGTTTCAACGAGCTCAATGTGGGCATGTCCGCAACCGAGACGCTCACCACCAATGAGCGCGTTCGCGGCGCCGACCCGCTCGTGGACTACGTGCCCGCCAAGGGTAACGAGGGTGAGGACGGCTATGTGCCGGCGCAGCCTGGTGGCTTGGGTGAGGAGGACATGGTGACCCTGGTGCTGCCGTATGCCAAGTCCGCCCGCGACGGCGTGCGTATCTTGGGCGACCTGCTCGAGCGCTACGGCACTTACGAGAACAACGGCATCGCCTTTTGCGACGTGGACGAGATCTGGTGGCTCGAGACCATCGGCGGTCACCACTGGATCGCCAAGCGCGTGCCTGACGACGCCTATGTGACCATGCCCAACCAGCTGGGCATCGACAGCTTTGACCTGGATGACGCCGAGGGCGCCCAGGCCGACCATATGTGCTCCGCCGACCTGCGCGTCTGGATGGCCGAGTGGCATCTGGACCTGACGCTGGGCGTCGAGAGCGACGGCCCGGCTGCCGTCTTTAACCCGCGCGAGGCCTTTGGCTCGCACAGCGACAGCGACCATGTCTACAACACGCCGCGCGCCTGGTACATGCAGCGCTGCCTCAACCCCAGCGACGTGTGGGATGGCCCCGACGCCGACTACACGCCCGAGAGCGACGATATCCCCTGGAGCCGCGTGCCCGAGCGCAAGGTGACCATCGAGGACATCAAGTACGTGCTCTCGAGCCACTACCAGGGCACGGAGTACGACTGCTACGGCAGCAAGGGCACGCCCGCTACGCGTGGTGCCTATCGCCCCATCGGCATCAACCGCAACAGCCAGCTTGCCGTGTTGCAGCTGCGCCCCTATGCGCAGCCGGCCTACCGCGCCGTGCAGTGGATGGCCTTTGGTTCCAACTCGTTTAACGCGCTGGTTCCGCTGTACGCCAACGTCGAGACTATGCCCGAGTACTATGCCGACACGCAGGCTCGCGTGACGTCCGAAAACTTCTACTGGGCCAACCGCCTGATCGGCGCGCTGGCTGACGTCCGCTTCCATGAGTGCGGCCGCGCGGTCGAGGATTATCAGGAGAAGATCGGTGGCATGGGCCACAAGCAGATCCATGACGTCGACGCTGCCGTAGCCGCTCTGCCCGAGGTCGAGGTGCCTGCCGAGCTTGCACGCGCCAACGAGGCCTTTGCCGAGCGTGTTCGCGTGGAGACCGATGCCCTGCTGGGCAAGGTGCTTTACACCACGAGCTGCGCCATGAAGAACTCTTTCGCGATGAATGACAACGTGAGGTAGGGATTTCCCGTCGATCGAATAGCGCTAAAACGCTTTGTCGCTTTCGCTCAATCTTGGGTACAAGAACGCCAATGCAGTTGTTTGTGATTGGAGATAACCATGGTTATGAAACTCGATCAGCTTGTTAACGGCGCCATTAACGTGGGCTTTGGCGCTGCCGCCGTTGCTGTCGAAGGCGGCAAGAAGGTCCTCGACGACCTTAACACCAAGGGCGAGCAGGTCCGCAAGGACACCGCCACCCCCGATATCGCCCGCAGTGTGTCCGACATGTTCGAGCAGGCCGGCGGTACCATCTCCGATCTGACCGAGCGCTTGGGCATGCAGGGCGAGACCGCGGCCCAGCGCGTGCTTGACGAGCTCATCCTTGCCCGGGTCCGCGTCATGACCGCCCCCGAGCGCACGGCCTTCCTGGCCCATGTGCGCGACATCGTCGATTCGGTCGAGGACAACGTGACCTCGGTGCCCGTCGAGTCCGTTGAGCCCGACGATGCGAAGGATACCGAAGAGGCCGAGTAGCAGCGCAGATGGCAGATTCCACCACCGATTACAACAATCTAGATCCCTTGGGTGACGAGGCGGCGGTTGTCGATGAGGTCGATGCCGTCGTCTCGGGCGCTCGCAAGAAGCCGCGCGCTGTCGATATGGTCCCCGAGGAGCCCGACGCGATGGCGCCGGACGAGGAATACCAGCTCACGCCGGCGGGTCGCCGCGAGCGCATCGGACAGATTGTTCGCCTGGTCAAAAAGTACCGCGTGTGGGATAACCTCACGCCGGTTCGTTTGCGCCGCCTGCTCGAGGAACTCGGCCCCATGTTCGTCAAGATGGGGCAGATTCTGGCCAACCGGTCCGAGATTCTGCCGCAACGCTTTTGCGACGAGCTGCGTCGTCTGCGCTCCGACGTGGAGCCGGTGCCGTATGAGGTGGTGCTCCGCTGTCTGGAAGAGGAATACGGCCTGCGCCTGGGGGAGATGTTCGATGCGATCGACCCCAATCCGCTTGGTAGCGCATCGCTCGCACAGGTACATCGCGCTCGTCTGGTGACGGGCGAGGACGTGGCCGTCAAGGTTCAGCGCCCCGGTGCGCAGCAGGTTATGGCACAGGACATCGATATCATCCGCTCGGTGGTGCGTATCGTTTCCAAGTTCGTCAACACCGATCAATTCGTTGACCTGCACGGCGTAGTCGAGGAGCTGTGGACCTCGTTTCGCGAGGAGACCAACTTTTTGGCCGAGGCCAAAAACCTCAACGACTTCTACGAGTTCCATAAGAGCGTTCATGGCGTGACGTGCCCTAAATCCTATCTGGACCTGTGCACCGAGCACGTGGTGGTTATGGACTACGTCGACGGCATTTCGATCGCCGATCCTGAACGCTTGGTGGTCGAGGGCTATGACTTGGAAAAGATCGGTGCCGCGATTGTCGAGGACTACTCGACGCAGGTGCTCGACGACGGCTTTTTCCATGCCGACCCGCATGCGGGAAACATCATCCTCAAGGACGGTATTGTCTACTTTATCGACTTGGGTATGGTCGGACGTATGTCGAGCCATGACCGCGGTATCGTCAAAGACATGATTTTCGCCGTGGCCGAGGGTGACGTGCCCAAGCTCAAGGATTCGCTCATGCGCTTCGCCGTGACGCGTGGCGACTCGGCCGAGCTCGATCATTCAGCGTTTTTGTCCGATTTGGACTTTATCGTGGCTGACTTTGCGGGCCTTGACCTTAAGGACCTAGATATCGGCGAGTTTTTGACCTCGCTGTTAAACCTCGCGCGCAAAAATGACGTTGAGCTGCCGAGCGTGGTGACGATGTTCGCCCGCGGCATGGTGACGCTCGAGGGCCTGCTGACCGAGTACATGCCCGACGTCAACATGATCCAGATCATTCAGGCACACATCAAAAACGAGAAGAGCACCTATGCGCGCGTGCGCGATATGAGTCGCGACTTTGCGGCGAGCAGTTATCGCGCGGCGAAGGGCTCACTCGAGGCGGCTGAGTATCTGGGCCTGGCTTCGCGTATGCTCACACGCGGCCAGCTTAAGGTGAATACGCAGATCATGAGCAGCGATAAGGCGCTGCGACAGCTGGGTGGGATTATCGACCGCATGTCGATGGCTATCGTTATCGCCGGTCTGTTTATCGGTTCGTCGGTGGTGTACTACGCGCGCATCGAGCCGGTTGTGTTTGGTATCCCGGTCATTGGCTTTATGGGCTACGTGAGCGCGCTGGTGCTGGCACTTATGCTGGGCCGCAATATCTGGCTCAACAGCCACGGCGGCAAGCACTAGAGTCTGCGACCGTCACCGCATTTTCCTATCGCAAACAATAGCTTTTACCTTGGGCTTCGCCTGCGTGCGAGGCCCTTTTGCGTGATAGCATATTGACGGTATTAATCGATGGCCTAGATGGTGGTGCGGAGACGCACGAATGCGCGGTTTTCCTGCGCGTTTGGGAGAATCGGGGTGCAAGTCCCCGGCTGTACCAGTAACCGTAATTCCTCTTGGCTCGGGATGCTCGCGTCGCAGATCGGACGACGTGCCCGAGCCGTTAAGGTTAAGTCGGATCGCCTCCCATCTTGCACGTTGCCGCGGCGTATGCCGCCGGTGTGCATAGGGCTCTGGAGGGAAGGGGACCCCGATGGGGGAACTCGAGCGCAACATGCGCGATGACGTGGGGCAGTCTCAAGGCAACGCTCCAAGTACAGACAATGGGGGACAAATGGATATGTTTGAGGACGAGCGTGAGCGCGCCTCGTTGCATCGTCGTGGCGCGATTGCACGCGGTGTAGCCAAGCGCGGCCTGGTGGCATTCCTGGCCTTCGCGATGGCCTTTGGCACCACGCCGGCTCAACTGTGGGCCGAGGGCGCCGAGGGCATTGCCGAGGCTGTGGCTCAGGCTGCGACGCCGGGCGAGGACGCAGCGCTTGCGGGCGGTACCGCCGAGCAGAGCGGCACCGAGGTCTCGGATTCCGAGGGCGCGCCTGCAGCTAGTGCCGCCACAACAGAGGCAGCAACTGGCGACGAAGGCTCGGCGACGGGGGAGAGCCCTGCTACGAGCGAGCGGTCTTCGACGGCATCCGCTGGCCAAGCAGGATCTGCCGCCGCGACTGCCGTCCAGACGGAGAACCCGACAGAAACCGGCGATGTCGCCAAGAAGCAAGTCGAGGTCTCGTTCTCGATTATCGGCACCGATGCCGACGGCAAGGCTCAGACCTGGGTGGCACCCACGCAGCTCAAGCTCGACGAGGGCGCGACGGCTGCGGATGCCTTCGTTAAGCTGCAGCAGAAGACGGGCTTCAAGGCAGACTACGATCCGAACACGGCATACGGTTTCTACCTCAAAAGCATCACATCCCCGAGCGATGGCCGTACGCTTGCCTTCGATCCGACGACTTATGCCTTCTGGCAGCTGTTCGTCGACGGTGCGTCTTCCTCGGTTGGCGCGAGCAGCGTTAAGCTCACCCAGGGGCAGAAGGTTGAGTTTGCCTATACGGCTGGTAGCGCGTCCCCTGTCGTTAAGGACCAGGTTGCCGCAAATGTGACCGTCATTGGTCGCGATGCCCAGGGCAAGACTCAGGCTTGGGTCGATAACGCGCAGTATGTGGTGACGTCCGGCTCGAGCGCGCTTGATCTTACGAAGGTCGCACTCGAGGCGAACGACATTGACGCCGTTGCTGCGGGCTCCTTCATTCTGAGCCTTAAGTACAACGGTGTTGAGCTGGGTACGCCCCAAGATTATTCGACCTATTGGCAGCTGTTCATCAACGGCAAGTCGAGTGACTATACGGCGGACAATGTCACCATCCATGCCGGCGATACCGTTACGTGGTTCTACGGTGGCTGGGGCGACCAGCTGCCCTCCGATTCTGTCCATGCTTCTGTTCAGGTTCTCGGTAAGGACAAGGACGGCAAGCAGCAGGTTTGGGCTTCGACGGGCCAGACGAGTCTCAAGGCAGGCTCCACTGCCAAGGATCTCCTTGAGCAGACCGGCCTTAAGCTCGATGCTGGCGAATCGTCTTGGGGCTGGTTCCTCAACGGCATTTATTCGCCGTTCGATGGTAAGTCCTATGGCTGGGATGCTGCGACCAATAGCTATTGGCGCTTCTACGTAAATGGCAAGTTCGCCGACGTTGGCGCCGGTGCCTACGAGCTCCATGAGGGCGATGCCGTCACCTTTATGTATGGTGCTGACGCCGATGCCCTCCCCGGTCAGGTGCTTGGATCCGCCGATGTTATCGGTCCCGATGTCAACGGGAACAATACGCGTTGGGGCACTGCAAGCAATGTTTCTCTGCCCGAAGGCTCCACGGCCCAGAACCTTATTGAGGCAGTTCTGAAGGCTAAGGGCGTTGCGTACAACGGCTCCCAGAGTGGTGAGTACTGGTTCCTGAATTCCATTACTTCGCCGTTCGATCACAAGCCGTATGGTTGGGATGCTGCGACCAATAAATATTGGCATCTGTATATCAACGGAGAGCCCTCCTTACTCTGCGCCAATCAGATTACGCTCAAGAGCGGCGATAAGGTCACGCTTGCCTATACCACCGATAATTCGCCCATGCCCGATCCCGACAAGATTGTCGTGGATCCGAGCGCGACGACTCCTGATTGGGATGCCGAGTGGGCCGGCTACGGCAACAGTGGCAACGGTTCGACCGTAACGGATGCCAAGACGCCTGCGCAGGCCGCCGGTCTTAAGTGGGCCTTCGATTGGAAGGCCGAGTCTGGTCAGCAGTATGCCAACTGCAGCGAGCCTGTCATTGCTAACGGCTTTGTGTACATCGCGACCGAGAACGAGCTCATTAAGATCGATTCGTCCACGGGCAAAAAGGTTGCCTCTGCGCCGCTTGCCTCCAAGGTGAGCTATACCTCTCGTCCGATCTATACCAATGGCCTTATCATCGTTCCGCTCAACGGCGGTGCGGTCCAGGCGATTACTGCAGACAAGCTGATCTGCAAGTGGCTGACGCCTGGTTTGACGGACTTGACGCAGAGCTCCTGCACCGTCGTTTCGGACGGCGAGTACGTCTATGTAGGCTCGGTCGATATTTCGTATGACGAGAATTACAACGCGACCTACGGCAACGGCTCCTTTGCGCGCATTAAGATTGCCACGGGCGAAGTTTCTTGGCAGAACATCGACCCTGCCGAGGGCTATTACTGGACTGGTGCGGCTTTGACGGATAAGTATGCCATCGTTCCTACGAGCGCGGGTACGCTTAAGTGCATTGATAAGACGACGGGCGATGTCGTTTCGACCATGAAGCTCGGCGCTGTCGCAAATGCCGATTGCATTGCCGATCCGTCCAATGGTTCGACCTTCTATCAGATGACGCACGACGGAAAGCTCCATGTGATTTCGCTTTCGGCGAAGGGCGTGCTGAGTGAACAGAAGACGGTTGATCTGGGCCTTACGAATAATCTGAGCGCCCCTGCGGTGTCTGGTGACAATCTGATTGTCGGCGGACAGACGGCTACTGGCTCTGCTCTGGTTCTCTATAACCTGAAGACGGGTAAGACCACGATGGTCGCTGCTGCCGACGGCAAGGCGCTGCCGGCTGGCCTCAACGGTATTGCTGCTACTCCGCTGGTGAGTGTTCAGGGCGGCAAGACCTATGTGTACTTCACCGTTAACAGCGCGGATAGCAAGGATTACGTCAGCTACTCTGCTGGTGGTGGCGTGTATCGCTATACGCTCGGCGATGCAGAGGCGACGCAGATTTATGATGCGGCTGGCCATTACCAGTACTGTGACTCTCCGGTCATTGCCGATGCTTCTGGCAATCTCTACTACATTAATGATTCGGGCACGCTGTTTAAACTTGGAGCTGTCGAGTCTTGGACGGTTGCCTTTAACTCCAACGGCGGGTCTGCTTGCGACACTAAGTTTGTTGCTACGGCCGATGGCAAGCTGGTCAAGCCGGCCGATCCGACGCGCGATGGCTACACTTTCGGCGGTTGGTATACCGATGAAGCCTGCACGCGGGCGTATGACTTCGCCACGCCGGTGACGGCCGATCTGACGCTGTATGCCAAGTGGACCAAGAATGCCACCAACCCTGGCGGTAATGGCGGTTCTGGCACTAATGGTGGCAACGGTGGCGCTGGCAACGGTTCCGGTGCTGGCGCTGGCACTGGCACGGGCTCCGGCTCCGGCACGAAGGGCCAGCAGGCTGGCGGCGCTGTCGCCCCGGGTCATAAGCCGACGACCAAGACGACGGTGTCGACCAAGACCGAGACCAAGGACAACAAGTCCGACAAGAAGGACTCCGATAAGTCCGATAAGAAGGACGAGAAGAAGTCTGACAAGAAGGACAGCAAGTCCGACAAGAAGTCCGATTCCAAGTCCGATACGGGTGCTGCTTCCACGACCACTGCTAAGAAGTCCACTAGTGCTTCCGAGCAGGAGACTGGCACCAACCCGCTCGCCATCGTTGGCATCGCCGCCGGCGTGATTGGCCTTGCGCTCATCGCCGTCTTCGTGCTGACCAAGCGCGGCAAGGGTGACGGTAATGCCCGATAAGCCCAAGGAGACCAACGGGCAACAGCCCGACTCCTCGTTTATCCAGCTCGATGATTCAAAGCAAAAGGGCGCCGCTTCGGCGGCGTCCGCCCCTCATCGCAAGGCGCTCCTCGGCGTTCTGACCGCTGCGTGCGCCATTCTGATCGTCGTCTCGCTGGGTTTCGTCCATCCTTCCACAAGCGGTGCCTGGTCCATCGACTGGATCATTCAGACCGTGACGGGGGAGAGCGTCGTAGCGAAGGACGCCAGGGGGTCTGACTCGACCGCCGCTTCGGGTAAAGCTGAGTCCAAGGATTCCAAATCTTCGGATGGTGCGAACGACGAGTCTAAGGGTCCGGATGAATCTGACTCTAAGAAGGAGTCCGAGTCTTCAGACAAGCAATCGGATAAAAGCTCGGATAGCAAGAAGTCCGATGGTCAGGATAGCAAGAAGACTGGAGCTAAATCCGCTGCCCAGAATACGGGAGCCGGCGATACTTCCAATGCGTCTGGCGGTGCTTCTTCGGGCGGCGGTCAGTCGTCTGATGGAGCCTCATCCTCTAATGGCGGAAACGCCTCCTCGGGCAGCCAAAGCGGCTCACAGGAGTCCAACTACGTTACGGTGACGGTTTCGGTCACATCGAGCGCTGTGGGCAATCCCGTATCCTCTGGCGGCACCTTTACCTTTAACGAAGGCGCCACCGTTTACGATGCCCTGTGCGCGCTGGGCCTTTCTGTCAACGCACACGGCTCATCGTACGGCACGTATGTTTCTGCGATTGGTGGTTTGGCCGAGAAACAGTACGGCGGCACGAGCGGCTGGATGTACTCCGTCAACGGCACAACGCCCATGACGGCCTGCAGTAACTACGTTCTCTCCAATGACGACAACGTCGTTTGGTATTACGTAACGGGCTAGAGGCCTCGACATAGCGCGCCAGACGGGCGGTTCGGACCAACATCCGGACCGCCCGTTTTTCATGCGAATGGGACTGGATCGCCGGGTCTCTCTGCAAACAAATAACCGGTCGGAACGGGAATTCCAACCGGTTATACATTCAAGCAAATAGTGAATCGACTACGACCGTGCGCCCTCGAGGAAGAAGTGACGGCTGAAGTAGTTGTACCAGGTGACAAGGAACGTGGCGATGGCCTTCATGGCTTGGTAGCCGATGCTCAAAAACGTGACGCCCACAAACATATACAGGTCGTTGAGGCCCAGGCCGATCACCGACAGGATGGTGAAGATCGTGAACTCGCGCTTGCGGCTCATGCCTTCGCGGTGGTCGAACACGTACTTCATGCTGAGCCAGTAGTTGACCACGACGGACGTGATAAACGAAACCGTGGTGCTCATCAAAAAGTTGAGGTGGAACAGCTCGACGAGCGCAATGAGCATGCCCCAGTCGATGCCAAAGGAGATAAGACCCACGACAGCAAACTTGAGGAACTGCTTGGTATGAGGTTGTGCCAGCGCCTTGCGCACGTAATCACATCCAATGCGTTGATGAATCGAGCAGAGGATACTTTAGAGCTTTTACAAGGGAAACGTAAGGTCTTTGCCAAGAACTATATGAACTCGCCAAATTTTCAAGAGCTAATCCGCAAACGTTGAAAATTTGCCCGTAAACGAGCGGCACCCACGGACGATACTGCGCTGAGTGCACGTCGTCCGTGGGCGCCGTAATGCTGCAGGGGTTTCGAGCTACTTGGTCTCGTCGCCCTCCAGGAAGATTTTTCGGGTCACAAAGTTGTAGACCATGACAAGCGCGGTGGCGCAGATCTTGGCGATATTGGCCTCGAGTCCCAGGCCGGCGTTGAGCGCCAGCACGATGCCGTCGTTGAGCACCAAACCGATCACGGACAGCACGACAAAGATGATGAACTCGCGGCGGCGGCTCATGCCTTCCTTGTGCGCAAACACGTACTTCATGCTTGCGAGGTAGTTAAAGATGAGTGAGATGATAAAGCCGCTGGTGTTGGCGATTAGGATGTTGAGGCCCAGACCGTAGTGGAGCAGATTCATAATGCCAAAGTCGATAACCGTGGCAATGACACCGACGACGCCAAATTTCATGATCTGCGCAAGGAGCTTTTGCATGGTACCTGCCTTAGGGTGGCGCGGGGACGCCGTGGGGATGACAAACTCAGCAAGTTTAGCCAATCCCCGCGGGTGGGGCTAGACGCGCTCTTCGATAGCACCGTTTCTATATGCATCGAGCAGCTGGCGCAGATCCTGGATCTGGCTGCGAATCTTGGCGCCAGTATCGGTGTCGCTCACCATGCGGCGACGGTCTGCTTGGTCAAAACGGTTGGTCTCGCTTTCGATGTCCACGTTGCGCGTGAGTGCCTCGGCAACCGTCGTAAAGGCCCGGTGCGACTTGAGGCGGCAGCCGCGCGAGCTCGAGATGAGCGTATAGCCGGCGATGCCCGTCTTGGGATGGTAAGCGCGGCAGAAGCCGCCATCGATGACCAGCAGCTTGCCCTCGGCGCGGATGGGCTGCTCGCCCTTGGTGGTTTTAACGGGCGTGTGGCCGTTGATGATGTGGCCGGTCGGCGAGCATGCCATGGGCGCGACGCCAAACTCGCGCATGATATCATCGCAGACCGAGGGCGACTTGGTAAGCGTAAAGTACGGGTCCATCGGCTCGACCCAGGTGCTCTTATCGGCGATATAGGCGCGCTCAAAGGTACGCACCAGGCGTCCGCTGGCGGGTGAATTGAAGCCAATCCACAGGTACCACATCCAGTCGAGGGCATCGCGGTCGCCCACGCGCCACGCGCGGCGGGCGATGTGGTCGCAAAAATCGAGATAATCGCGGCCAGCGTGCCAGGTGCCCAGGCAGTTCATGCTGCTAAAGGTGCCGTCTTCGTTGAGCGGAACGCAGCCGTGGAAGAGCAGGTTGCCGTTGGCGACCTTGTACATCGAGCCGTGGGTGTAGAGGAAATCGATATGGCGATGCAGGTGATCGGCGGTTACAAACTCGGACACGAGCTTGTCGATGATGTGCTGCTCCTGAGACGTGAGCGTGTAGGGGTCCGCCGGGTTGACGGTGGGGAAGTCGTTGGTCGTGAGCGGCCACACGCTGCCGTCGGCGAGCGTGACCGTGCCGGTGTCGTGGTCGATCTTGTCGAGTAACAGGCGGTCGGTCATATCGAACTCGGGGTGGCGCTGGATAATCTGGCCCTCGAGCTTAAAGAGCAGCACGTTGATGGCCTTGATCAGCGGGGTGATGGACTCACCGGCGGTGTAGGTGGCATCGGCAAAGGCGACAAGCTCACGCAGCGAGATGCCGTAGTCGTTCTCCAGGATCTCGTAGTTGTCGTAGCGTAGGTTGTTGCGCAACACCGTGGCGATGCAGGCGGGCTCACCGGCCGCAGCGCCCATCCACAGCAGGTCGTGGTTGCCCCACTGGATGTCGAGTGAATGGTAGGTGAGCAGACGGTCCATAATTTTGGCCGCGCCGCCGCCGCGGTCGAAGACGTCGCCCACCAGGTGCAAGTGGTCGACGGCCAGGCGCTTGATGAGCGAGGCGAGCGACTCGATAAAGTCGTCGGCGCTGGCGGTCTCTAGGATGGACTCCACGATGCGCTCGTGATAGCGCACGCGATAGTTGTTCTCGTCCGGGTGCGTGTGCAACAACTCGTCGATGATGTAGGCGTAGTCGCGCGGGATGGCCTTACGCACCTTGGAGCGCGTGTAGCGGCTTGAAAGTGAGCGAGCGACCATGATGAGCTGGTCAAGCATCGTCTTGTACCAGGTTGGCGAGTCCTCGCGCCGGCTGCGGACCAGGTCGATCTTCTCGCGCGGGTAGTAGATGAGCGTACACAGCTCGCCCTTTTCGTCAAAGGAGAGCGTGTCGCCAAAGATCTCGTCGACATGTTCGCGCACGACGCCCGAGCAGTTGTTGAGGATGTGCATAAAGGCTTCGTACTCACCATGCACGTCGCTCATAAAATGCTCGGTGCCCTTGGGTAGGTTGAGGATGGCCGAGAGGTTGATAATTTCGGTAAATGCGGATTGTTCGGTGGGGAACTGTCTCGACAGCAGGCGCAGATACTTGAAGTCTTGCGGGTTGCGATCGAATGCGACCATGAAACACCTTCCGATGGGGCTGGTAAAACTGATAAACAGCGTCAAACGTTTACCAGTATGCGCCGCTTTTGTTTCGATTTTGCGCCAGCGGCTGAATTGTCGGCTGAACGGTTTGGTAAATCGATTTAGTGAAGGTAGATGTGTTGGTCGGGTGGAGACGACAGAGGGTGTTTTCTCAGATATTTATGCGTCGGGTCGGTGGAGACGATGGTGGTAAAGATGTTCACTATTTTTGGTTCGATTTGGTAAATAGTGGACATATGTACCGCATGTAGGCTCACTGTGCGATAATTTGCGCAGCAATGAGTAAGGAGCCTCATATGAGTGATTTTGTCCTGACCTGTGAATCCGCCGCCGACCGAACCCGTGAGTTCTTTGAATCGCGCAATATTCCCGTCGCGTATTTTCATTACGAGATCGACGATGTTGTCTATACGGACGATCTGTATCAGTCGATTACGCCGGACGAGTTTTTTGCCCAGATTGCCGCGGGCGCCATGCCCAAGACGTCTCAGGTGAGCGTGGGCGAGTACGAGGAGTTTTGGGAGCCGTTTGTTGCCGAGGGTA
Organism: Collinsella sp.; assembly: GCA_036304725.1. Classification (GTDB taxonomy): domain Bacteria; phylum Actinomycetota; class Coriobacteriia; order Coriobacteriales; family Coriobacteriaceae; genus Collinsella. The sequence goes on from JAXIYC010000025.1 coordinate 15,550, forward strand.
AAGACGTGCTGCACCTGACGTTGTCGTCGGGTATTTCGGGCACGTATGGATCGGCCTGCGTCGCGGCGCAGATGCTCGCGGATCGCTATCCCCAGGGCGGCAAGGTGCGCGTCATCGATTCGCTGGGGGCGTCTTCGGGCTTTGGTCTGTTGCTGGAATATGCCGCCGACGTGCGCGATAGCGGGGCTTCACTCGACGAGACGGCCGCTTGGATTGAGGAGCATAAACTCAACCTGCACCACTGGTTCTTCTCGACCGATCTGTCGAGCTACCTGCGCGGCGGTCGCATTTCGGCCGCGAGCGCGATCATCGGCACGGCGCTCAAGATTTGCCCGCTTATGACGGTCGATTGCGAAGGTAAGCTGTCGCCACGTGAGAAGATTCGCACTAAGAAGCGCGCGATTTCCGAGATGGCTAAGACCATGATGGCACACGTGCTGGACGGTGCGGATTATTCGGGTAAGTGCATCATGTCGCAGTCGGCGTGCCGCGAGGATGCTGAGGCGGTCGCGGCGCTGATTGAGGAACAGGTTCCGCAGCTTAAAGGCAAGATTGAGATCAATGACATCGGTACTCTGATTGGCTCGCATACCGGACCTGGTACGGTGGCGCTCTTCTTTATGGGCGACAAGCGCGTGGATTAATTTGCCCCATCACGTCGCTGCATGATTGCTCAAACGAAAACGGCCCGCCTCACGTTTGTGGGGCGGGCCTTGCTGTTGCGGCTAGCGTTTCTTTCCGCGGAAGAAAAAGCCGTGCAGTGACGGCTTGAGGCCGCGGTTGGCGCGATGCTCCTCGACGCGCTCGTGGATCGAAGCGACGCGCTCGATGACTTCGTCGGGAATCGGCACATCGGGATTCATGTTCTCGACTTGGCTGACCTCGGCGGCGGCGACCTGGTCGATAATGGGCACGTCGTCGCGCGAGATGACAGGTGTGGCGTCTTCCTTCATCTTGCGATACCGCTGCATCATGTCGGTCTGTAGCTGCTGGGCCGAAGGCGGTGTCCAGATGATGGCGTTGGCGCCGGCGGCGATGGTCTCGCGAATGCTCTCGGGCGTCTTGCCGCCCGGCGCGATAAGCGGCAGGTTGGGATAGTGCTCGCGCAGCTCGCGTAGGACCTGGGGCGTGTTCTTGCCGGCGGCGATGTTGAGAATCTTGGCTCCAGCGCGCACCTTGGCGTGGGCATCGTCGTCGCAGCGAACGACCGTGGCGATGACGGGGATGTCGGCGATGTTGGTGATGTGCTCGACCATCTCGGCAGTAGCGGGGGAGTTGACCACGCAGCCCGCCGCGCCCTGCATCTCGGAGACGGCTGCCATCTGCACGGAGCGCTTACCGGTCGTAGTTCCGCCACCCACGCCTACAAAGACCGGGCACTCGGCGACGGTCAGCAGCGCTTGCGTAATGGCGGGCTGCGGCGTGAAAGGGTAGACCGCAAAGACGACGTCGGCGTTGGAGTTGCGGATAACCGCGACATCGGTGGTGTAAATGAGCGACTTGATGCGTCGGCCAAAGAGCGTGAAGCCGCTGGCCTCCTCGATCTCGTCGGGCATGCGAAGGGCAGCCTTGCGCAGGCGTCCGTCGATGGGCAGGGGCTCCATAGGGAGCAGGCCGTTGGGCGTGACGGCTACTTGGGGCTCGGTGAACTCGTCTGCAAGCTCGACCTCGGAAAAATCGACCGAGGCGACGATGTCCTCGTGCATCTCGGCGGGCACATCGATGGGAGCTTGGTCGTTTGCCGCCGCAGGCGTGTCGAAGGAGCTGGTGCCGACGAAGGCGTCGACGCGCTCATTTAGATCGTTGAGGGTATCCATGGAGGCTCGATTCTATGTGATGATGGCCGGCGCGATGCAGCCGGAATTGCGAATGCTAAATCGTTTGACGAGTTGATTTTTCCCCGCCGCGCCATCCGTTAGACCGAAGGGCCGGCGAACGTGAAGGAGCTGTGGTGGCGGGTATCGAGGTGCTATCTTGAAAGCCCCGTTTAAAAGAGAGGTGACGCGGTATGGAATTGACAGCAATGTTTGGCTCGATCGGCCTGTGTGTGGCCGCAATCGTTGCCGCCGCGGTCATCTACTTTGTGGTCACGGCCATTAAGGGCAAAAGGGCCGAACGCAAGGAGCGCGCGATGCTTAAACAGCATCGCGACCAGCAGGGCAAACGCGCACAGAGATAGCTTGTTGAGTTTTGGATCCGTGCGCTAGCTGCGTTTTCGGATCAGGGCAATGTAGAAGCCCTCAAAGTCGCGGCTAGGCGGAATGGTGAGCGTGCCGGGCAGGCCGTTGGCGATGGCCGATACCTGACCCGCGGCAATGGCTTCGGTCAGAGCGTTGGACTCGATGCGCGGCTCCTCACCAGCTTCCTGGGTGCGTCGTGCTTCACTTTCGCTTGGCGTGCCGTCGAGGGGGATGAGCTCGCAGTCCATATGCTTGTCGAGGGCCTCTTGCAGGGCGTCCTCGTTTTCCTGCGGCAAGATCGAACAGGTCGAATAGACGAGCGTGCCGCCCGGTTTGAGGGCACCCATGGCGCGGTCCAGAAGTGCTCGCTGCGAGCGGGCGCACTTGCTCAGCAACTGCTCGGTGAGGCCGCGCAGGCTTTTCTCGTTGCCACTGATGACGGTGCCCGTGCCGGTGCAGGGAGCGTCGAGCAGGATGCGGTCAAAGCGGAAGAACTCGTCGAGCTCGCGTGCGTCGATGCGCATGACGGGCACGTTTTTGGCACCTTGGCGGTGGAGGTTGGACTCAAGCTTTTCGGCGCGGGGAATGCTCATCTCACAGGCGGTGAGGTGCGCCTGTCCCTGGGTGAGGGCGGCGATCTGCGTTGTCTTGCCGCCGGGGGCTGCGCACATGTCCAGGATGTCCTCGCCTGCCTGGGCGCCCAGGACCAACGGCGGCATCATGGATGACAGGCTCTGCAGGTAGATCTTGCCGTCGCGGTAGATGTCGAGATCCCACAGATCGGAAACCTGGGCCTCGGGCAGGATAAAGGCGTCTGGGTACCAGGCGACGGGGTTGTGGGCGATGCCGGCGGCACCGAGCGCCGCAGCGATGTCCTCGGCGGTCGCCTTGAGCGTGTTGGCGCGCAGCGTGACCGGGCGTGTGGCCGCGGCGCCGAAGCCCTCGATCATGAGCTTGGCATCGGCGGGCGCATAGGCGCCGGCGACCGTGTCGACCATAAAGCGCGGCAGGTCGGCGGCGGAGTGTTGGGCGGCAAGCTGGTCAGAAAGCTCGGTAGCAGCAAACTGCCTGAGCTTGAGCTCGGCCTTGACCTGCTTTTTCTGCTTACGACGACGCGGCTTGGACATCCGTCTTTCCTTCCCATTCCATTACATGTCGAGTGTTGTTTTAGTACTGGCTCTCGTGCTTGCTGAAGAAGTCGAAGCGCGGGGGCAGCGGCTTCACGCGGTGCTCGCCGGGCTTCTCGCCCAGGCTTTCCACGAACTCGTCCGTGGAGGCAAAGATGTTGTCCCAGCTAAAGAAGGCGACCGGGTTAACGTTGAAGTACTCACAGATGAGCTCGCAGCCGGCCGGGACGATACCGTGCATCAGGACGGTCGCCACGCGCAGCTCGGTAAAGGCGTCGACGAGGGCCTGCGTCATGGCGGCGTTTGCCTCGTTACTCTCGAGCTTGTTGGCGGCCTTGGAGGCGTCACTCCAGCGCTTGTTGGCGGCACGCAGGTAGTCGTCGCACACGGCGAGCGCGCGGTGCGTCTCGAACTTGTACATGGCCTGCTCAAAGGCGAGAGCTGCCTGCTGGGCGGCTTCGACCACGGTGTCAGAAGCGGCACCGGCGGGGATGCAGCCGTTGCGGTAGGGGCTCTCGTCGCCCTCCTTGACGGCGACGCCGTAGAAGCAGCTGCGGGCCAGGCGGTTGAACACGCCAGTCAGCAGCGCGCTCTCCTTAAGGGCCGGGTCGATAACGCGCTTGTCGTCGCAGGCGCGCACCTCGTTGCCGTCCTTGTCCTTGCCGGTCACACGCGTGTCGTATGCCTTAGGGCTAAAGCTCACCGGCTTCTCGGACAGGCCGAGCGACAGCCAGTGCGCACGCATCTGCTCGCAGGTGTAGTGGTTGAGCAGGTCGTCTGCCGGCGGGGGAGGCGTCTGCGAGGACGAGCTGGCCTTTTTGCCCATGTAGAGCAGGTGGTAGCAGGCGCTGACAGTGCTCTGCGTGAGGTCCCAGCCCAGGGCCTCCCACATGGCGGTCTGCGCGATGCAGTAGAAATAGATGTTGTCCTGACCGATGAACTGGTAGATCTGAGCGTCGTCAGAGCACCACCAGTCGCGCCAGTCGAGCGAGCTGTGCTGGTAGGTGGGAGCGGGTACCTGCGTGGAATCGGCAGCGGGCTCGCCCATGAGGGCGGCATCCTGGGCGGCGACGCCCTCGGTTACGCCGGCGGCCTTGGCATCGCGTGCGAGCACGGTACGCGTATAGCTGATGGGCGCCCACAGGCTCTCGGGCCAGCACCAGCAGGTGACGTCGGAGACGCCATCGACCTCGGGCACCGGAACGCCCCAGTCGATGTTGCCGGTGATGCGGAAGGGCACGAGCGCCTTGCCGCTGCGGAAGCGCACGCCGCCGTTGGCGAGCACCGCATGGGCGTCGTCGCGCTCCTTCCAGCTGGGGAAGGTGACGGTAAAGCTGCTCTTGTTTCCCTCGGGCTCCAGCACGGTGTGCTCGGGCAGCTGGTCCTCGACGGCGTCGAAGGCCTCGCGGAACTTGTTCTGAATATAGAGCTGTGCCGGCAGCAGCCACTCCTCCATGGTCTTGGAGACCACGGAACGAACCTGCGGGTTCTGGGCGAGCTTGGCGGTGTAGGTCTTCATAAAGTCGAGGTAGGCCGGCAGGTCGAAGTAGAGGTTGTCTACCGGGCGCAGCTCGGGCACCTCGCCGGTGAGCTGGCTCTTGGGCGCGATGAGCTCCTCGGGCTCAAACTGGTGACCCAGGTCGCACTCGTCGGCATAAGCCTTCTCGGACTTGCAGCCCTGGATGGGGCAGCGGCCGATCACCTGGCGGCCGTTGAGGAACGTGCCGGCCTTGGCGTCGTAGAACTGCAGCGTGGAGCGCTTGGAGATGGTGCCCTGTTCGTGCAGACGCTCGATAATCTCGGCGGTCACCTCGTTGTGAATCTGCGCAGCCGGCTCAAGGCCCGAGCCGCCGTAGATATCGCAGCTGATGTTGTAGTTGTTGAGGGTCGCGGCCTGGCGGGAGTGATTGGACTCGACGTACTCGTTAATGGACTTGTCGTAGCCCTCGTTCTCCTTGAGCTTGCGGTAGCTCTCCATGATGGGCGAGCCGTAGCAGTCGGTGCCCGAGGTGAAGATGACGTTCTCGCGGCCCAGACGGTCGCGCAGGAAGCGGGCGAAGAAGTCGGCCGGGACAAAGACGCCGCCGACGTGGCCAAAGTGAAGGCCCTTGTTGCCGTAGGGCTCGCCGGCGGTAACGATGGCGCGGCGAGGCCAGCTGGGACGGTCGTTCATGGAGTATTTGGATGCCATGGGACTCCTTCGCATATGGTGAGAGCGCAGCCGGGCGTGGGGCTCGGCGGCGCGGTGGTCAATTCGTGCATATCGTTCGACATTATCGCACATGCGGACGGGTACGTGGCAGGGGCGCTATCCTAAGATGCTATGAATGAGATTTCCAACATACATGCGTTTGAAGACGAGGATTTTCTGCACGCCTGCTTTGTGTGGGGGATGGCCGTGCTCGGCGCATTTGCTGTGTGCTTGGTGCCGGTGTTTATGCTGATGGGCGGGCCTGCGGACTTGGATGCGGCTGACGCGGGCGGCTGGACCACGGTCTTGGGCTGGATAGTCGGCTTAGCTGCGGTTTCGGCGGCGTCATTTGCCGTGCACGAGCTGGTGCACGGTGTGTTTTTTAAGCTGCTGGCGCCTGCGGGCGCGCAGGTGACCTTTGGGGCGAATCGCGAGACGGCGATGATCTATGCCTGCGCCGAGGGCGTGGTGTATTCGCGCCGGCGGTACGTGGCAGTTTGCCTGGCGCCGACGGTTGTTGTGACGACAGCGTTTGCCCTGGGGTTTGCGTTCTCGGGCTATCCGCTGCTGTGCTACCTGGCGGCCGGCTTGCATTTGTCGGGCTGTGTGGGCGACTGGTACTACGTGCGAACCATTCTGCGCGATCGCCGCATTGTTGCCTGCGAGGACACGTCCTTTGGCGTGCGCTTTTTTGGGTGAGGAGATGTCGATGAAGCCGTTGTTGCTGCACGCCTGCTGTGCGCCGTGCTCGCTTGAGCCGGTTCGCTTGCTGCGCGAGGAAGGGTTTGAGCCCACGATCTGCTGGACCAACCCCAATATTCAGCCGCGCGATGAATGGCAGCGGCGCTTGGACGAGCTGCGCCGGTGGTGTGCCGACGGCAGCATCGAGCTCATCGAGGCCGGGGAGGATCGCGGGCGCTGGGAGGCCGGCGTGGCCCCGCTGGGCGCCGATCGGCCCCGTCGCTGTCGTGCGTGCTATGCCCTGCGCTTGGCCGAGGCGTGCCGTGTGGCCCATGAGCGCGGGTTTGAGTTTGTGGGCACGACGCTCGCCGTCTCGCCGTATCAGTTGTTCGAAACCTGCAATGATGTGTTGGAGCGTCTGGCTGCCGCCCGCGGTCTCACTCCGGTGATTCGCGATTTTCGTCCGTATTACCCCGAGGCGACACGCCGTTCGCGCGAGCTGGGCATGTATCGGCAAAACTACTGCGGCTGCCGTTTCTCGGCAGTCGAGGCTGCCATGGACCGCGCCCGCATCCGTGACGAGCGCAAAGCCGCCAAAAAGTAGTTCATTTGGGCTGGCAGCCTGCTAGGATGTAGAACGGACTTTAACTATATAAGGAGTATGCGACGTGTCTATGCGTACCGATGATTTTGACTACAACCTTCCCGAGGAACTGATTGCCCAGGCTCCTGCCGAGCCGCGCGACTCCTGCCGACTGCTGGTGGTGGATCGCAAGGGCTCCCGGGCGGGAACGCCGCTGGAGCACGGCGGTACCGTTGAGCACCGCATCTTCCGCGACATCATCGACTATATCGAGCCGGGCGACGTGCTCGTCATCAACCAGACGCGTGTGATGCCGGCCCGCCTGATCGGTCGCAAGGCGGGCTCGGGTGGCGTGGTCGAGACACTGCTGCTCAAGCGCCGCGAGGATGTTGACCCGCTGGGTCACGTTTGGGAGTGCCTGGTCAAGCCGGGCAAGCGTCTGAAGCCCGGTGCTCAAATTGAGTATCGCGCCGGTGGCGCCCATGCGCCCGAGGGGGCTCCCGTGGTGCTGACGGCCGAGGTTGTCGACTTTGTCACCGATAGCCGCGGCGGCCGCCTGGTGCGTTTTGAGCCGGCCGGTTGCAATGCCGCCGGCGACCCGCGCACGCTCGACGAGGCCATCCATGCTGCCGGCCACGTGCCGCTGCCGCCCTACATTACCGATTACGAGGGCGATCCCGAGAAGTACCAGACCGTCTACGCCATGAAGGAGGAGCACTCGGCTGCCGCTCCCACGGCGGGTCTGCACTTTACTCCCGAGCTCATGGCCGCTATCGAGGCCAAGGGCGCGAAGTTTGCCGCCGTCGAGCTCGAGGTGGGCATCGATACCTTCCGTCTGGTGGAGGAGGACGACCCCACGCAGCACGTCATGCACACCGAGCGCTACCACGTGTCGCAGGAGGTTGTCGACGCCGTGCATAAGGCCAAGGCCGAGGGTCATCGTGTGATCGCCGTCGGCACTACCGCGGTGCGCTCGCTCGAGAGCGCGTTTGACACGGACGCGCCGGTGTCCGATCCGGCCGTGACGGCGCGCTATTTTGAAGGCCGCGAGGACGGGGCCGATACGCTTGGCCGCGGTGACATCGTGGTGCGCGAGAACGCCACGACGCAGCTTTACCTCATGCCCGGCTCGACCTATCACGTGGTCGACGCGCTGATCACGAACTTCCATGTGCCGCGCTCCACGCTCATGATGCTCGTGAGCGCGCTTGCCACCCGCGACCAGATCATGGATGCCTACGCCGCTGCCATCGAGGAGCGCTACCGCTTCTTCAGCTTTGGCGACGCGATGCTCATTTGTTAGTTACGCGGTTCTACGAACCGCGTAACTGCTCGACGCTGCGCGGGCCGCATTTGGACAATCTGACGTTCAACTTCAAGGGCGCGACCAGAAGGTCAGCGCCCTTTCGTTTCACGTCACCTTGTCTCAAATGCGACCCGCTCGCTGACTCTGCCATTACATCGGTGTTGCCGTGGTTGTTGAGTAGTCATTGGGCACTTGGCACTTGGGGACGTTCCTTTTGTGCCGGCACCTGGGGACACTCCTTATGTCAAGAGATTGGTGCAAGAGGGATAGATTGCCTTGCATCAATCTAATAAGTTGCGGTGAGATAGTTCTTGAATTGGCTTTTTGAGGGCTAAACAGGAACTATCTCACCGCAACTGCGTTGAGCGTTTTTTGGCAGCTGGTTTACTTGCTCGCGAACAGCCAGACTAGGATGATCACCAGGATTGCGGCGACGATGCAGACGATGGCGCCGGTGAATTTGATGCGTGAGTCGCGGGTACGCTCGCGCACCGCGTCCTCGGTGGCCTCGAGCTGGGCGACTTCTCGCTCGGTCTCGGCGTGTTCGGCTTTGTCTCGGGCCAAGGATCCTGCAAGCGACTCAGTGATCTCTGGGTGGTCGTGCACCTCGGTCGCCTGTTCGATAATCGACTGCGCATGCGCGGCATCTGCTTGGGCGTTGGCTATGCTCTGCTCTTGGTCGCGGCGTGCCTTGTCCTCGGCGGCGATCTTCTCGCGCAGTTCGCGCTGGCGCGTCGCGGCGGCGGTTTTTGCGGTCTGCAGCTCGTCGCGCGCGGCATCGGCCTCTGCCGTCACGGCCTGATGGGCTCGCTTGGCGTCGGCGATGGGGGCTTGCGCCTGCTCGACGGCCTGCTCGGCTGCGGCAAGCGAGTGCTCAAGGTCGGCGGTGATGCGCGGGACATCTTCTTCGGCTTTACGCAGGGCATCCGCCGTGTCGGAGATCTGCATCGAGAGCTCGCTGGTGCGCACCGTATAGTTGGCGGGATTTGCCGAGGGATTGCGTTGCAGCTCGGCATACTCATGACGCAGCGTCTCGAGCTGGGCGCGCGTGGCGTCGACGGTTTGTTGTGCGGCCGCAATGCCGGCGTCTCGCTCGGCCTGCACCTTGTCGCGGATGCGCTTGGAATCCTCAAGACGGCGAACGAGGCGGTTGCCGGTCTCGCGCGAGCTCGCCTCGCGGGCCTCCACGGCATCGAGCGCGGCCTTCAGGCGGAGCTCAGTCGCGTCATCTTCTGTCTTCATTTGTTCGAACTGACCCTTGAGCTCTGTCGCTTTGGCGGCGTGGGCATCACGGTCAATCTCGGCTGCCGCAGCGGTCTTTTGCGCCGTGGCGATCGCCTGGCGCTGGTCGGCGACGATCTGGTCGTAGCGGCCTGCGATATCCTGGCGCGTCTCGAGTTCCTCGGCCTGATCGGCAATGCGTTGCTCAAGTTCGGCCAGGTGGGTGCGGGCATCGGCAAGTGCCTTTTTCGCGGCGTTCATCTCGCGCATGGCCGAGGCACCCTGGGCGATAAAGGTGCCCACGGCGTTCGCAGTGTTCGAGACGGCGGTACCCAGATCGCGGCTCGCGGCGGGGGAGTGCGGGGCGGTCGGGCGAGCGGTGTCGGCAGCATCCGCATTGGCAGCCTGCGGCGCGGCGATATTGCCGGTACCGCCCTCGACCACAGAAAAGCCTGCTGCGTGCGGATCGACCGCATCGGCGCCAATCGTGGGGTGCTCGAGCTGCAGAAACGAGGGCATGGTGCTGCCCTGGTCGGCAACCGGAGTCTCGCCGGGTACAAAGGTCGAGGCCGCCTCGGCGGCCTCCTCTTCCTCGGCATCAATATCGGCATCGGCGACGGCGTCTTTCATCGCTTTGACAGCATCCATCATGGAGTCCATGACGGCGTCGAGCTCTTCTTCCGAAGACACCTCGATGGGGCCTGCTGCTTGTGGGGCGGCGTCCTTTTCGGAGGCGTCGTCCTGAGCGGGCGCATCGTCGTTTTGCTCATCGGCGTTTTCTGATTCGGGGGTTTCCGCCGTAGCGCTTTCGTCCAAGATGGGGCCGTCGACGTCGGTACCATCGCAGGTCACAGCGTCAGTATCTGTGGTGACGTCTGCGGGATCATCAATATGCTCTTGAGTCTGGGGGTCCAGCTCGTCTGTCATAGGCATGTGCTCCTCATCGTTGTTTGTCACCCTATGATAAAGTCTCGCGCCGACATCCCGCGCGCCGCAGCAAAGTTTCAAAACGTGTTCGATGGCTCGATCTGATAACAATAACTCGGCCGCTTTATCCAGTTTGCACTTGACAATCCCTTCGCCGAACGACGTGGTGCCGTTCGCCCGCTGTGTCCTTTATTTTTCACTTGAACACGCTAAAGTTGCATTTCAGCTTTTGGCGCGTGAAGTTGGATGCGCGCAGTCGGCGGGCGTGCCCGTCGCGATTTGAAAGGACTTTGTATGGGACTTTTCACTGGTAAGACCGTGATCGTCACCGGTGGCGGCAAGGCCACGCTTAAGGACGGTTCCGCTGGCTCCATCGGCTACGGCATCGATATCGCATTTGCCAAGGAGGGCGCGAACCTCGTCATCACCGGCCGCAACGTCGCCAAGCTCGAGGCTGCCAAGGAGTCTCTCGAGGCCGAGTACGGTGTCAAGGTTCTGCCTGTTCAGGCCGATGTTTCAGCCGGTCAGGACAACGAAGCCGTCGTCCAGAACGTCATCGACAAGGCCATTGAGGAGTTTGGCCGCATCGACGCCGTCGTCAACAATGCTCAGGCCAGCGCCTCGGGCGTGACCATTGCCGATCACACTATGGACCAGTTTAACCTTGCCATTTACTCTGGCCTGTATGCCACTTACCTGTACATGCAGAAGGCCTATCCGCACCTGAAGGAGACCAAGGGCTCCGTGGTCAACTTTGCCTCAGGTGCCGGCCTGTTTGGCAACTATGGCCAGTGCAGCTATGCTGCCGCCAAGGAGGGCATCCGCGGCCTGACCCGCGTTGCCGCCAACGAGTGGGGCAAGGACGGCATCAACGTCAATATCGTTTGCCCGCTTGCTTGGACCGCTGCGCTCGAGAACTTCCAGGATGCTTACCCCGAGGCTTTCAAGGCCAACGTCCACATGCCGCCGGCAGGCCACTACGGCGACGTCGAGAAGGAGATCGGCCGCGTGGTCGTTCAGCTCTGCGGTCCCGACTTTAAGTACATGAACGGCGAGACCGTCACCCTCGAGGGTGGCATGGGCCAGCGGCCGTAGGGGTTACGCGGTTTTTCCAAACCGCGTAACGGCTCGACGCTGCGCGGGCCGCATTTGGACAATCTGACGTTCAACTTCAAGGGCGCGACCAGAAGGTCAGCGCCCTTTCGTTTCACGTCACCTTGTCTCAAATGCGACCCGCTCGCTGACTTATGCTCAACCTGCGGCACCATTTTGCTTGAAGGCACCTTGCTCGCTCTGGCGGGTTTTCGCTGTCGGTGCCATAACATCGGCGTTTGCGTTGCTGGCGAAAAGTAGTCGTTAGGTAGTTGTTGGGGACGTTCTTAAATGACTAGTCGAAAGGGACGCTCTTGCCGGCACCTGGGGACGGTCCCTAAGTGCCGGCAGATTGGGACACTTCTTTGCAAGATGGCGCTGAAGATTGTCCCCGACGACTAGTCGTTTAATGCATCAGTTTCTGTCGAGTCGGTGCTTCTTGCGGGTTGCCCGTATAATGGTTTGCGTATGAACCGCAACCAAGGAGTTCCAGTTTATGGACCAGAGCCTTTTTAAATTCGACCTGATCGCCGAGGACCCGACGACGCACGCGCGCGCCGGCGTACTGCACACCCCGCACGGCGACATCGAGACGCCAATCTTTATGCCCGTGGGCACCAAGGCAAACGTCAAGGGTATTCCTACCGAGACCGTCAAGCAGCTCGGCGCCCAGATCGTGCTTGCCAATACCTATCACCTGTCCATGCGTCCCGGCGAGGATACCATCGCCGAGCTGGGCGGCCTGCACAAGTTTATGAACTGGCACGGCCCTATCCTCACCGACTCGGGCGGTTTCCAGGTGTTCAGCCACAACGACGCGGTCAAGCTCACCGATGAGGGCGTGCGCTTTATCGTCAACGATTACGACGGCCGACACGTGTTCTGGACGCCCGAGGACAACATGGAAATCGCCATGAAACTCGGCTCCGACATCTGCATGCAGCTGGACCAGTGCCCGGGCTATCCTGCCACGCGCGCCTACGTTGAGCGCGCCGTTGAGCTGTCGAGCATGTGGGCCGAGCGCTGCTATAAGGCGCATGCCCGCGACGACCAGGCACTCTTTGGTATCGTCCAGGGCGGCATGCACCTAGATCTGCGCCTGCGCTCGCTGCGCCATCTGGAGGAGTGCGGCGACTTCCCCGGTTACGGCATCGGCGGCTACTCGGTGGGCGAGGACCACGAGACCATGTTCGAGACCCTGGCGCCGCTTGTGAGCGAGTACATGCCCAAGCACAAGCCGCGCTACCTGATGGGCGTCGGCAACCCCACCACCCTCGTGCGCGGTGTGGGCGTGGGCATCGATATGTTCGACTGCGTGCTGCCGACGCGCACCGGCCGCATGGGCACGGCATTCTCCAGTGAAGGTCGCCTTAACTTCCGCAACGCCCGCTTTGCGCATGACGACGGCCCCATCGATCCCACCTGCACCTGCCCGGTGTGCACGGGCGGTTACAGCCGTGCGCTCATCCGTCACATGGTCACGCAGAAGGAGATGCTCGGCGGCATTCTGCTGTCGATGCACAACATCTACTACCTGCTCAACCTTATGCAGCGTGCCCGTCAGGCCATTATCGAGGGCCGCTACGGTGCGTTCGTGGGCGACTGGATGAACAGTCCTGCTGCGGTGGATTACTAAGGGCGACAGACACGCTTGCGGAGCGTGGGCAACGGCAAAGGCTGAGCGGCAGCCGCTCGTCACATTCTCTGACGCTGGCTGCACGACCGCTGACCGATAGCTTGCAAGCGCTTGATGCTTCGTGGGTACCATACCGAATAGTTGATGTTCGGGCGGGTGTTTGGCGCATGGCGTCGACCCCGCCCGTTTTTCTTTTTCTCGATAGGAGCACCCATGATTAAGAACGAGAATGTCGAGGGCGAGCCTGCCTACGACGAGACGTACCGCCGCGGTCCCGTGGTCATGCGCGGCCCCATGATTCCTAAGGACAACACCTACGCCAACCTACTGGCGCCCGAGGAGTCGACCGACTGGCTGCATGCCGATCCGTGGCGCGTACTGCGCATCCAGGCCGAGTTTGTCGATGGCTTTGGCGCACTTGCCGAGTTAGGGCCTGCGGTGACCATCTTCGGTAGTGCCCGTACGCCCAAGACCGATCCGCTCTACAAGGCGGCGCGCACGGTCGGCCGTAAGATTGCCCAGCGCGGCGTGGCGGTTATCACCGGTGGCGGCCCCGGCATCATGGAAGCGGCCAACAGGGGAGCGGCGAGTGTCAACGGTAAGTCAGTTGGCCTGGGCATTGAATTGCCGCACGAGCAGGGGCTCAACAAATACGTGAACCTCGGTATGGACTTCCGCTACTTCTTTGTGCGCAAGACCATGTTCGTCAAATACAGCTCGGGCGCTATTGTGTTTCCCGGCGGGTTTGGCACGCTCGACGAGATGTTCGAGGTGCTCACGCTGGTGCAGACGCACAAGGTCAAGCGCATGCCGCTCGTGCTGGTGGGCAGCGAGTACTGGCAGGGCCTGTTCGACTGGCTCAACGGCCCGGTAATGAGCGCCAGTATGATTAGCCCGCTCGACCCGGATCTGGTACACATTACCGACGACCTCAACGAGGCCGTTGACATTGCGCTCAGCGGGTTGATGTAGAGCAATCGTGTCTACCGCGACATGAATATGCATGGCAATCTGATGCTATCTAACGTCAGGTTGCCATTTATATTGGGTATACTGATGCAAAAGACGAGGGCAAGGAGGTCGCGTATGTCTACTGCAACGGTTAAGCCTACGACGGTTCGCCTCGAAGAGGGGCTCAAGGAGCAGGCGACTGAGTTCTTGGATTCGGTCGGCCTCAGCCTCAATTCCTATCTCAATCTTGCCGTTCGGCAGCTGGTAAATCAGCGAAAGATTCCTTTTGAGATTGTAGGAAGGGCGGAGATGCCCAACGAGGCGACGAGGCGTGCCATGGTGATCGCCGAGGCTCATGAGTTGGGGATTTTGCCGGACGATAGCCCGTCATTCAATAACGCTGATGAGCTTATGTCATTCCTCGATGAGGAATAGCGATGTTCGAGATTAAAGTCGAGGCTCAATTTAAGGCGGACTACAAACGAACGATGCGCATGCATCCGCAGCTAAAAAGTGAGTTTAAAGCGGCGGTTGCAGAGCTTGTGGCTCATGGGTCACTTCCGGCGGAGTATGGCGCCCACGAGCTCTCAAACCCGGGCGGAAACTACAACGGCCACATCGATTTCCACCTATCCGATGGCTTGGTCGATGTGGTCGTTCTTTATCTTCCCCATAAGACTAACCCAGTGATTAGGCTGGTGAGAATGGGCTCGCATGAGGAACTGTTTCAGGGTCCGCTGGGCTGATCGCCGATTTCCAAGTTGCGGTGGAATAGGGACTGATTTGCGGTCGATTGGCCAAAAACAGTCCCTATTTCACCGCAACTGATAGGCGTGCCCCGTTCGCTGCTGCGGCCCCCGGTTCTCCTCATTGCTGGATTTCGCTCAAAAACTCAGCGGCGACTTCGTTGCTTTTGAAACGGATGCTGCGGTCTTCTTTCTTGGGGAATGCCAGCAGCGGGATAGTCCCGTACCAGACAGTTTCCTCGTCAATCACGGCCGCGCACAGCCGCCCTTTGGCCTTGACGGAATAGTCGACGTTCATCTCGGCAAAAATCGCTTTCGCGTCATCGCGCGGAGTTGAGGCAACATAAATCTCAAGGGTAATCCCACGGGCGGCTGCGCCTGCGAGTGTGGCGGTGAGTTTCGCGAGGCATGCGGCGGATGCGTAGGATGCGGCTATGAAGGCGCTCTTTGTGGCACCGGTGATGTCTTTAATTAAGGCTCTGTTAGACCAGGATTGACATACATGTGTCCCCACGGTGCCATATCTTTGACCCCGTAGACCGCGATGATGGGGGCAGCATGAACGCCGAAGACCTGGTC
>JAXIYC010000026.1:0-6640 GCA_036304725.1 Collinsella sp.
CGCTTGGCCAGCGCGCCCCTGTGCCTGCCCTGGGCGCGACCGCGCTTAGCCTTCTCGATGCGGCCGCGCTGACGCTCGAGCTCCGCGACTTCCCGTTGCAGCTGCTCGAGGGCGGCGCCCTCCTGCTGCAGCTCTGCGCGAAGGACCCGCAGGCGGGCGTTGCGGTCGCGTATCTCTTTATTCAGCTTGACGCGGTCGGCGTGCCCGATTAGCCCGGTGCCGCCCTCATGCACGGTCGGCTGCTCATCCAGCCCTCTATCTTTATTGCTGCGATGGTCGATAACCTGTGCCGTGGTTCCCGTTGCGGCGGCGTGTGCCGCGAGGTGCCTGTTGGCGATCTCTGCCCAAGCCGCGCGGACGGCCATGAGTTCAGCGCTACCGACGTCGCGCGCGGCCTGACCCGAGATACGGTGCATCTGCACCGGCCTCTTACTCGTGCGGTCCTTCGTACCCAGGCCCTCGGCCTTCGCCTGCTTCATGGTCAGGCGGCGGCCATCCTTGAAGTTATATATCTTCTCCCAGCCATCTGCCTTGGCTGCCTTCCAATCGGTTGCGCGGATGGGTGCCTGCTGCCCATGTGCATCCTGGCACAGATACCAGCACTGCCCCTTCTCGGCCTTGGTCCTCTGGATGAAGCCCTGAGCGCCAAGGTCGAGCGCGGAGACGAGGACGTGAGCGTGGGGGTTCCCGCCGCTGCCGTCATCATGTATCGACCAGTCGCACGCCTTCGCGGGGAACATCCCGCAGAAGTCGCGCACGCAGGCGCGGCGGCCGTCGGCATCGAGCTCGATCGGCAACGCAAACTCATAGCGCAGCGCGACGAGCTCGTTGCCGCCGCCGCCCTCGGCCCATGCCCGCTCGGCCACGTTCCAGAGCTCGCCGCGCCCGATGGGCGGCACGCCACCGGGCAGAGACAGACCCTCCTCGACGACGCGTTCCTTCCTGGCATAGTCGCAGAGCTGCCCCGTCCGCTCTTCCACAAGCGCCTGGCCCGACTGGTACGCGGCCTTCCTGACCGCGCCCGCCCCGGTGGCGGGCGAGCAGCCGCGGTAGTTCAGATGGAAGATGGCCATGCGAGTTCCTTTCAGGCAAGGGGCGCAGATGCGCCCCGCGCAGCGGCGCGGAGTGCCGTGAGCCGCGGTCGGCGAACGGTGCCCGCGGCGCGGAGCGCAAGGGAGCGCAGCGACCGCGCAGCCCGACCCCGTAGACGTGAGCCGTCTCAGGCGAACGGCTTCGGGGTCGGGCGTAGGGCCGTCTGCCAAGACCGCACGCAGTGCAGTACTTTTGACGCATCGCGGCAAAAGTACTGCCAAGTGCGCACTACCTCTGGTAGTGATATACCCAGCTCGCGAAATTTTACCGTGAGTATGGGTATATTTTGCTGCAAAGACAAAACGCTAACGAGCAAGGAAGGGCGGTCATTTATGACGGCATCCATCGACGAGCAGATTGCACGTAAGAGGGCCGCGGCCGACAAGCAGGCAGCTCGCGCCGCCGCGCTGAAGAAGGAGCTGAGGGACCTCGAGAAGAAGAAGGCCGCGGCCGAGCGGAAGGCCCGCACGCACCGCTTGGTCGAGGTCGGCGCGATCCTCGAGCAGACCTCTGGCATGACCTTCGATACCGAGGACAGCCGCCGCGCCCTGTCCGTCGCGCTGACCGAGCAGATGCGGTACACGGACGGCACGCCGTTCACCCGCGGCGGCCAGATCGCCGAGGCCGTCGGCATGCTGCTGGGGGATCAGAAATGAACGTCACCATCACTTTTGCAAACAAGGTCGAGAGCTACTACACCCGCGCCGATGGCTCGGCGGCGCTGAGCAAGGACGTGCTCGAGCTCAACGCCGACGGCTCGGCGGCGGTGCTCTGGAGCCGCCTCGAGTTCGACAGGGGCGGCGGCGATGACGGCACCAAGCCCCGGACCGAAAGGGGCTTCAGCCGCGAGGTGCTGCGCCTGCCGCCCGCGGCGGCACTCGGCCCCGGCGGCAGCCTGGACGAGTTCTGGACCCGCGCCGCCCAGCACTGCGGCGTGGCCGAGGTCGAGATCGACGGCAAGCTCGTGTACCCGTTCTAAACCTGCCGCCGCGATGAAAACCGAAGAGCCCCGCGGGGCCTTTGAGGGTCCGCGGGGTTCTTGTCATTCTCCCCCTGGGCCGAGCAGCTTCATGGCCATGCGGCCGCGGCGCCACCACGGCGTGGCCGCGATCGCCTGCTGGCGCTCGGCGAGCGATGCGAGCTTTCCGGCGAGCTCCGCGACCCTAGCGTTCGCCTCTGCGAGCTGCGCCTTGGCCTCGGCCTCGGCGCGGGCGGCGCGGTCGCGCTCGGCCGCAAGTGCCTCCATCAGCTCGGCGTTGCGGGACCGTTCGATTTCCAGTTGGGCGGCCAGGGAGTCAACCAGGGAGTCCGGGGCGGGCGCAGCGGCCGGCTGGCGGGACGGTTTGCCGGGGTTCTTCAGGGCGTCGGCGATGGCCGCGGCGGCGAAGTCATCGAGAAAATCGGTATTCCCGTTTCGTGAAACATGGTTTCCCAGTCCCAGTTTCTCGATGTAGTTCGCGACTGTGCGCTTTGAGACGCCCAGTTCAGACGCTATTTCACGCTTCGTTATGCCCATTGTTCAACCTATCGTCAATCGGGAATGTTTCCCGGGAAACATCGGGAAGTTTCACGGTAGTTCCCGATGATTTTACCGTTTCGCGTTCCCGTTTTTCCCGTTTCTCGTTCTCCACGTCGACACGTTTCCAGTACTCCTCGACCCCGGTATCCAAACCGATGGCCTTCTGCGTGAGCTCCAACCTGGTCATGGCGGACTGCGGCGGGCTCAGGTACCCGCGGTCATTGGCGCTCGACGAGTACTGGTCGAGCGCTGCCCTGAGCTCGACCATCGCGGGGTTGTACAGCTCGTACAGATCATCCGGCTTCGGTTTTTCCGGCTCGGTGGCGCCCTTCGGCACATCCTTCAGCCACTTGATGACGGTCGGGCGTGAGATGCCGAGAGCACGGGCGATCTCACTATGGTTGGCGTCGGGGTGCTCTGCGGCGTACTCGCGAACGAGATCGGCCTTCGTCGGGGCCCCATCCTTATTGCGCCATGCGCCATCCGGGTCGTCAAATTCTTGAACCGTTCGCGCCCTGGCCAAGTGCACGGCCTGTTTGCGCCCGTTTCTCTTGTTTTTCGGCAGCTCGATGGCGGTACGGCGCTCGATGCGCTCGCGGGTGAGCTTGTGGATGATGGGGTCGTAGTACGCCTCGATCGCGGCGAGCGCATGGTCCTCGGTGAAGTGGTTGTCCTCGCGCACCGTCAGGCCCTCGAGTGTCGGCACGAGCGCGAGAGCGTCGGCCTCGAGCTCGTCGTACGGGATGCCGCACTTCCTGGCATAGGCGGCCAGGACGTTGAGGCACCAGTAGCGGTGGTGGTCGGTGGCCTTCGTCTCGACCTCGCCGAGCCACCAGTCGTACAGGTCGCGCTTGCAGGTCCAGCGGCCGGGGGCCTTGCCCTCGACGATGCGCGCCTGGTACCACTCGGGCCAGAGCTTCTTGGCGCGCTCGATGGGGGTCCGCCCGGCGGTGCGCATGAGCTCGATGAGCTCGGCGCGGTCCTTGCCGCCGCGGACGCCGGCGTATCCGAGCAGGTAGTCGAGGCTGCATCGCCAGGGTTTCCCGTCCTCGCCGTTGTGGACGAACGCCACGGCCTCGTACTTGTCCTTGATTTTCGACCCGGCGGCCTTGCCGTTGAGCTTCGTCGGGGTGCCGGGCATCCTGAAGGGCTGGTAGATGCCCTGGTGCTGGACGTCCTCGAGCGTCGAGACGGTATCGCGCCAGATGTAGTCCGTGAGCATCGCCTTGATCTCCTGCACGAACGGCACGATGCGCGGGATCAACGGAATCGGCTGGTCGAGCACGTAGTAGAGGTGGAAACCCGTACCCGAGTTCACGAGGAAAGTCGGCTGTGGGAGGGATACCCATTTGTCCGCGGCGAACTTCGGGTCACGGCCGTTTCGGAACTGCTTCAGCATGTTCTTCAGCTCCTGCACGCCGACGCCGTCGAGGTCGATCGCGAACGCGTGCAGGAACCGGGCGTTCGCGGCAACGCGGCTCTTGCCAAAATACGACACGGGTGCGCAAAAGACGGACTCGTTCTTCCTGTTCGAGTCGACGACGCGCTCCTCAACTCCGTCGAGGTCGTCGGTCAGCGTGAACCGCTCGATCACGGGGACATCGTGCTCGATGCCCGTCTTGGTCTTGACTGTCTTGGTCTTATGGGTGATCTGGATGACGATGCCGTTGGGATGGCCGCCACCCCTCTCATGCCACGGGACCACCTCACCGCGGGGCTGCAGGAAGCCATCGGGGAAGATAGTCCGCCAGAAGTCGTACGGGCTGACCCATTCCCAGGACGGATAGTCGGACAGAAGGATGTCGTTCTTCTCTATGTAGGCATGGCGCTGGGCTGCCCACCAGGCGTCATCATGCCCGGGTTTCTTCTTGCGATCTGCCACTGAACACCACCCTCCATACCAGCCGCCCCCGAGGGGTAAGGCCCTGCCTTTACAGGACGTATATTATCAATACAGTTATTTTACACCCCTGCGGCAAAAAAAAATTGGGCTGCGAAACCCGCGATCATGGCCCGCCCCCGAGGGGGTAAGGCCCTGCCTTTGCAGGACGTATATTATCAATACAGTTATTTTACACCCCTGCGGCCATCTGTATAACGTGTTTTACACCTATACGGCGAATGGTGTGCTAGAATGTATAACGTGTTATACAGATGATTGGGAGGTGCACCGTGGCAACTGCTACCGCGGCATTGAGGATGCCCGAGGACTTGGCAATCAGGTACGACCGTTTGGCGAAATCAACGGGACGCACGAAGACTTTCTACATGACAGAAGCGCTCGCTGCCGAGATTGACAGGCTTGAGTACGAATACGGCCTATTGAAGAAGGTCGAGGATTACCGGGCCGGCAGGCTTGAGACCGTGACGCTCGACGAGCTGGAGGAAAGCCTTGGCTTGGCGGATTGAGATCGACAAGGACGTCCAGCGTTCGATGAAGAAGCTGGACAAGCAGATCGCCAGGAGGATCGTGGCGAAACTTCATGAGATTTCACAGCTCGAAGACCCGAGAAGCATGGGAAAGGGATTGACCGAGAACAAGTCAGGTCTCTGGCGCTACAGGGTCGGTGACTATCGGATAGTCGCCGATATCGAGGACGATGTTCTCGTCATCCTTGTTGTCGATGTTGACCACCGAAGCAAGGTCTACAGGACTCGCAGGTAGGCGGGTCGACACCGCTAACGAAACGGGGAGGGGTTTTGACCCTCCCCGTTTTTACGCTTGCCACCACGGACGCCCATCGTACGGACGACCGTCGGGCAGCCTGTCGTACTCGCGCGGCCCCGTCTCCAGCAGCTCCTTGGCGCGGTCTGGGTCATAGCGCACATCCCAGGGAGAGCAGTAATACCATGCGGAATTGCCTCCGTATCGGGTAAGCCGCCACCGAGCTTCGGCAATCGGAACGAAGCCGAGATCGCACCACTGGTAGGCGGTGTGGTCGCGGCGGCCCTCCTGCAAGGTTTCCTCGTCGATGTGAGCCCCCCAACAATCGAGAAGGTCTTTGCGATGCTGTTCCGCGCGGGCGGCGCCCTCGATGCGCCCGCACTCATCGGCCTCACGCTTCGCCTTGGCGTCGGCGCGGCGGCGGCGGTTGACCGCCTCGACGTCCTTTTTCGCCCAGGGGCGCGTCTGCTCGATGTTGTAGAACATCGCGGTCGTGTTTCCGTTCGGGGAGCGCCAAGTGCGCTCCACACCCTTTCCGAGCTGGCCTTTCTTGACATGGCGGTGCTTCTTCTCCCACTGTGCCGCGGTGCGCAGCTCGACGCCGTCAATCTCAATCATGGCGGCTCACCTCCTTGGGCAGATCGCAGTCGAGGTATACGCGCACGTACCTGCTCTCGCCGCGGTTCGGGTACTCGCGGGAGCGCTCCAGAACGCACACCGCCGCCTGCATCGCGTCGGCGATGCGCTGAACCTCGTCGGGCAGGCCCTCAAGACGAACCCTGACCATGACAACCTCCTTGCCTTGAACCCTGCGCCACCGTCCGTGGCGCAGCCTAAGCGTACGGCTCCGAAAAAGTCCGAAAAAGTCTAGTTATCGCAGGTCAGACGTGCCATCGCGCAGGCGCACATGCACGCGTATATTTACACGTGCGACCCCTCAAAAATATTTTTTCGCCAACCTCCGCGGCGACCGCGGGCGGCGGGATTGCCGCCGCGAACGGTCATGGCCATAGCCGGCGCCGATGTAGCTGAAGCTACCGCGGCGGCTAGTGCTTGTGGCCGCGGGGGCGTTTCTGTTCGGCCTGCGGCGGCTCGGGCTTGCGAGGCGCGGGGTCCTCGCCCGCGAGCCTCGCCCGCTCGTCAGCGAGCTTGCGGCGCTCGATGCCCAGTCCCGCGGCCTTGAGCAGGGGGCCGGACAGCATCGCAGCGCTGTTGCCGCCCGGCAGCTGGCGAATCTTGAGGTCAAGTGCGGCAATTTGCTCGTCGAGCTGAGCGATCATCTCCGCGCGGGTATCGACCTGATCCGCGGTGGCCATGGCCACGCGGCGCTGGGCATCGGCGGCCGCGGCGGCGGTGGCCATGGC
>JAXIYC010000027.1:0-2681 GCA_036304725.1 Collinsella sp.
AAACACATCTCCACCGTTCCTTCAACTGGGAAAACGGCGCCCCCGGACCCCAGGAGGGGCCGCGGGGGCGTTCGGCTAACTGCGGGAATGGCCTATCCGCTCAATGTGTTCGGCTGAGATCGGAAATCAACCCTTAGTCATTGGGGACGTTCTTAAACGACTAGTCAAAAGGGGCACTCCTCCTCAAAAGCGCCTTGAAATGTCGCGCCAGAGGAGTGAAGCCGTGGCACCCGGAATAGCCGCGCCACCCCTCCGCGAGACAAAATGATCCGTTTCCCTCCGTCCCCAAGGGACAATTTTCAAAACTACGCCGGATTACGGGGCCAGGATGCTGCAAGCCAACCATACCCTGCATTATCAAGAAGCAATAAGCCATCTACCTGCGGGTTTAATTTCACTATTGGCACCATGGTCGCCAGTTGGCGATTCAGCCCCGTAAACCGGTATAGTTGCGATTTGGTAGCATTTCCCAGCAAACCAAATAGTCTCACCAAACGAAAAAAGCCCGACCTCCGCATGGAGATCGGGCTTATAGGGCTCAGCAAAGCCGAACCTACACGGTTAAATGACCCGCAGCTTACATCTGCTCGGGAGCGGAGACACCAACAAGGGTGAGCACCAGGGCGAGCGTCACGCGGACGGCATCGCAAGCGGCCAGACGGGCACGCGAAAGCTCGGGGTCGACGGGACGGCCCTCGCTCGGCAGCACCTGGCAGGCAGCGTAGAAGCTGTGGAAGTCGCCGGCAAGCTCCTCGGCAAAGTGCGTCAGACGGAACGGGGCGCGGTCGCGAGCGCAGCTGGCGATGAGGTCGGTGAGCTCGTTGAGCTTACGCGAAAGGGCAAGCTCGGTCGGGTCGGTCAGCAGCGAGTAATCGACGTTCTCGCCGATGGCCTTCTCGGCGACGGCCTTCATGCCCATCTCGTCAGCCTGCTCGGGCGTAACGTCGGCGGCACGGCGCAGGATGGAGCACACGCGGGCGTGAGCGTACTGTACGTAATAGACCGGGTTGGAGTTGTCGCGCTTCTTGACGGCCTCGATATCGAAGTCGACCATCTGGTTGGAGCTTTTGGAGATGAGCGTGTAGCGAGCGGCGTCGGAACCGACCTCGTCGACGAGCTCCTGCAGGGTCACCATGGTGCCCTTACGCTTGGACATACGGACGGGCTTGCCGTTGCGCAGCAGGTTGACGAGCTGGCCCAGCAGAACCTCAAACTTGCCGGGATAGCCAAGAGCGTCGCAGACGCAGCGGACGCGCTCGATGTAGCCGTGGTGGTCGGCACCCCAGATGTCGATGACGTGGTCGACGCGCTGGAACTTATCCCAGTGATAGGCAACGTCGGAGGCGAAGTAGGTGTACTCGCCGTCGGACTTGATCAGGACGCGGTCCTTGTCATCGCCCAGGTCGGTGGAGCGGAACCACAGGGCGCCGTCCTTGGTGTAGAGGTAGCCCATCTTGTCGAGCTTCTCAAAAGCGCGGTCGACGGCAGAGGTGCCGGCGGTCTCGCCCTCGGTGTCCTTCACGTACAGCGAACGCTCGGAGTACCAACGATCGAAGTCGCAATTGACGGCGTGGCAGAGGTCGCGCATGTTGTCGACCATCTTCACATAGCCGCGCTCGCGGAAGCTCTCCATGCGCTCCTGAGGATCGGCCTCGACCCACTTATCGCCGTCGGTGCGCCAGAACTCGGCGGCCTCGTCGATAATGTAGTCGCCGCCATAGGAGTCCTTGCCCAGGGTCTCGGCAAAATTGTCCTGGTACGGATGGGTCTCGGGATGCTCGTCGTTCTCGTCGGCAACGAAGGCGTCGCGGTCTGCGATCAGCAGCTTGTGAGCCTCGTCGATATCCACGCCCTGCTTGGCGATGATGTCGGCAAGCTGCATATAGCGCGTGCTGATGGAGTTGCCGAAGGTGTTCATCTGAGAGCCGTGGTCGTTGATGTAGAACTCACGCTGGATGTCGTAACCGGCATGGTCCATAACGCGGCAGAGCGAATCGCCCAGAGCGGCCCAGCGGCCATGGCCGATGTGCATGGGGCCGACGGGGTTGGCGGAGACGAACTCGACCTGGGTCTTCAGGCCGCCACCGACGTTGGACTTAGCGAAGTCCATACCCTTCTCGCGAGCCTCGCCAAAGATGGCATTCTTGACGGCAACGGAGAGGTAGAAGTTGATGAAGCCGGGGCCTGCGATCTCGACCTTCTCGATCGCGGGGTCCTCGGGCATATGGGCAACGATGGCCTCGGCGATCTTGCGCGGGGCGCAATGGGCCAGCTTGGCGGACTTCAGGGCCATGGTAGAGGTCCACTCGCCATGAGAAGTGTCAGCCGGTCGCTCGATAGCGCAATCGTCAAGTTCAAATGCAGAAAGGTCGCCGGCCTCCTGGGCCGCAGCAAGCGCAGCGCGTACCAGCTCTTCAATCTTCTCGGGCACAGATCCTCCTTGTGTTAAAGCCCCCGAGCTCTTGGTCACTCGTAGGGTAAAAGCCAGAGATTGTAGCACTCTATCACAAGCGACGGGCACTGTCGCAGGGTAAAGCCAATCGATATTGCATATGCACAAAATTCCTTGATTATCGACTTTATCCGAACACCTCCCACATTCATCCGCACATGTGCGGATGAATGTGGGAACCCGATACCCTGAGGGCCGGATCGGCCGGCCCCGGGAGATCGGAGGACGG
>JAXIYC010000028.1:0-42457 GCA_036304725.1 Collinsella sp.
ATTACCTGGCCGTGGCGCTTGCGCCCGGCAGTTTCCTATCAGTCGTCCGGAGCGGCGAGCGCCCCCGGTGGCAACACCCCCCGGGCCCTCTACGGGGCAGGGGCAGACGGCCATCCGGAGGTGCCCGATCGGCGGCCCCTCGGGGCTTGCCCGTATCGTAGGCAATGCGCCGAATGCTCGCCATCGAAATTTATCGATGGCCTATTTCAGACTGTAATGGGTAGTTCTGTAGAGAACACCGTTGTCGCCGGTAACCAAGCGGTCGCAAAGACGGCTGCCCAGCTGGCCGAGGAGTCGGCAAAGCAGCTCAAGGACGCTCAGGCCGCCTACGATGCCGCCCAGAAGAAGGCCGACGCGGCGGGCCAGTCTCAAAAGCAGGCGCAGCAGCAAAAGAATCAGGCCTCGCAGGCCGTGACCGATAACGCCGCCGAGCAGAACGAGGCCGAGGTAGCCGCGCTTCAGGAGAAGATCGACGAGCTTAAGGCGGCCGTCGAAAAGACCGAACAGCAGCAGAAGAAGCTGGGCGACCTGAACGATCAGCTCGAACAGGCCAACAAGAGTGTCGAGGATAAGACCCAGGCGCTCAAGGACGCCAAGGCAAAGCAGGATGAGGCCAAGAAGGCCCTCGATGATGCCCAGGCCAAGCTCGAGGCCATGGGTATGGACGAGTACGAGGCCGCCAAGAAGGCCGTCGAGGACGCGCGGGCAAAGCTCGATGACGCCAATAAGGCCGTTACTACTGCACAGGACAATCTGGACCAGGCCAAGGCTGCCGAGGCCAGCGCCCAGCAGGAAAAGCAGAATACCGAGGCAGCTTTGACGACTGCCCAGGCCAAGAAGCAGGAGACTGCCGCTGCGCTCGCAGCCGCAACCACCGCGCGCGATAACGCCCAGCAGAAGTTCAACCAGGCGCAGGCCGCGCTCGATGCTGCCGTCTCGGGTACGGGTGTCGACCTGAGTGCGCTTGAGGCCGCCAAGATCGCTGCTGCTGGCGAGCTCAAGACCGCGCAGGCGGAGCTCAATGCCGCGACGGATGCCGACGCCACCGCACAGGCAAATCTGCAGGCCGCCCAGGCTGCCGTCGCTGCCGCGCAGGAGAAGGCCAACGCCGCCAACGCTGCTGTGGCATCTGCCCAGTCTGCATACGATGCGGCAAACAAGGAGTACAAGGACGCGGCCAGTAAGCGTGACGCCGCGAAGTCGGCATACGAGAAGGCGCAGCAGACCGAAGCAGACAAGAAGACCGCGTACGATAAGCTTGTCGAAGTTCGCAAGCAGAAGCGCAGCGAGTGGGAGGCAGCCTGCGCCGCTTCGAACGCCGCGGAAAAGGCTTATGACGCTGCTAATGCCCAGGTTGAGGCTCTTGAGCAGCAGATTGCCGACCTCAAGTCGAACATGACCGTAGACCAGAATGTCATCAGCCAGGGCATATTCGGCTTCATGAATTACATCATCGGCGGCAGCCAGTTCACAGCCACACAGAAAAAGAACGCCCAGGAAGCCGTATCGATGCTGACCGGTGCCGCTGACAAGGCCGAATGGTATGACCAGTACGTCGATCATGACATGTCTCGCGACACCAACCCGCTCTCCCTGGAGCAGATGCGCAACGCCTTGACATATCTCGACACCCAGAACAACCTCCGCAAGGCGAACGGTCAGTCGGCGCTCAGCGTCAGCCTCCGCATGACTGCGGCAGCCGCCCTTAATGTATCATATTCATCGAACATCTGGGGACACTCGGGCTGCTACTGGGACAATGGAGAAAATCTTGCCGGCGGCGGCGGTGCATATACCGGCGGCGAGACCGAGGATACGCTTGGCTGGCCCTACACCGGCCTCTACACCCAAGAGAAGGAGGCATTCGATAAGTACGTCGCGCAGTATGGCGACGAACTCGGCAGCCACCGATATGATGCCTATTATATCTCCCAGAACTACAACAGCATCTATCAAGAGTGTGGGCATTATCTCAACATCATCGATGCCGCTGCGGAAGCCATCGGTATTGCAACCGGTAGCGGAAAGAATACCGATTCCGAGGTAACCGTATTCGATTACAGCGCTGATGACACTCAGGCCGATTTCACGGTCTCCGAGTTCAAGAAGCTCCTGAACGACTATATCGATTCTGCTTATAGCGCCGGCGGCACCCAGGCGCAAAAGCAACAGCTCAAGGAGCTTCAGAGCAAGCTTACCGAAGCACAGAAAAAGTTTGGAACTGCTAGCGCTGCCTATAACGCTGCACTCAACAAGCAGTATGACGCTCAAGAGGCCTTTAAAGCTGCCGACACGAGCATGAATACTGCCAAGGGCGAGTACGAGAGCGTTCAGGCTGCCACTGCAACCGCCAAGGGTGCCTATGATGCTGCCAAGAGCGAGCTCGATGCTTCTGGTATTGACATTGACGCTCTTCAGCAGAACCTCAATACTGCTAAGGCCGAGGCTGCCACTGCGCAGACTGCTCTCGACAAGGCCAACGCGACGCTCGCCGATTGCCAGACGAACGCCTCTAAGGCGTCGACTCGTAAACTGAATGCTCAGAGCGCCTACGACGCCGCCAAGGCAAAGTCCGAACAGGCCAATGAGGCGTACGACAACGCTACCGCTTCGGTCAAGGACCTTGCCGCCAAGTGCGATGCCGCCAAGACGGATCTTGCGAACAAGCAGGGCACGCTTAACGATGCCAAGACGGCCGACGACACTGCCCAGGCTGGCGTTGACAAGGCTCAGGCCGCAGATGTGCACGCCGCGACCGCTCTTTCGGGCGCCAAGCAGGCAGTTGCCGCCAAGACGCAGACCCTGTCCGACGCACAGGCGAAGGCCAAGGCTGCCGAGGGCGAACTGGCCGGCGCAAACAAGGCCTTCGAGCGCTTCGCTGGAGCCCAGAAGGCGGTCGACGACGCCAAGGCCGCCTATGACGCCGCCGTCGCCGGTGTCGCCGATGCCCAGAAGCAGCTCGAGGCCGCCAACGAAGCCGTCGTCGATGCGACCTTCGAGATCGTCGAGGCCAAGGCCGAGCTTGCCAACGACGAGGCGCTCAAGGCCGATCTTGAGGCTGTCGACCACAAGGCATCCCTTGCCGCGGGCACGACGGGCAACGAGAAGCTGGTCAAGCTGAACGCTGCCTACGCTCGCTATAAGGCCGCCGTCGATGCCGCCGCTGGCCTCAAGGCTGCTCTGAGCGATGCCGATGCCAAGCTGTCCGATGCCAACGACGCCTATGCCGCCGCGCTTGCCGAGCTCGGAGATGCCAAGGATGCCCTGGCTGCCGCTCAGGCCGAGTACGACAAGTATCATCCCAAGGCTGAGCCGCAGGCCAAGCCTCAGGTTGCGCAGGCTGCTGCAAAGGCCCCCGTTGCCAAGAAGCAGGCTGCGCCTGCCGCGCTCGCCCAGACTGGCGACAATTCCGCGCTTGCGGGCGAGGTGTTCGTCATCGGCGGTGTGACGCTCGTGGCAGCGGGCGTGACGCTGGGCGATCGTCGTCGCAAGCAGATGTAGCGTTTCGAGCGTAGATTCTGCAACGAACTTCGGTTCATAGCAGGAACGCTTCGATAGCTTAACCGATAAGGCCGGCGCGCTGTTAAACGCAGCGCGCCGGCCTTTCTTTGTTTCGATATCAAAAAGCCCGGTCAGCAGCCGCAGAAGCTACCGACCGGGCAAGCCGTAGGCAATATGGTTGCTGTCGAGCAGCTGCTCGACTTAGCCCAGCAGGCTTAAGCCCACGGAGACAAACGCCAGGATAACGCCGACGATGGACTCGCCGCCGAGCAGGCCGCTGGCAACGACCAGACCCTGTTCCTGGAAGGCGGCGTCCTTGGCAGCCCTCTCCTTGTCCGAAAGACCGGCGGCGGCGTCGCGGTGTGCGGCCCACTTGTCGTAGGCGAGCTTAACGCAGGAGCCCAGGAAAGCCGTGAGCGACATATAGAACGGCAGGTACACGCCCAGGCCGATCATCATGGCCGGAATGCCGAGCCAGTACATGACGATGCCGGCGATAAAGCCGCCTGCGAACCACGGCACGCTCGGGATGCCCGAGACCATGGTGGCGACCACACTTGCCTGCGCGGCAACGAAGCTCTTGTCGGGACCGAAGGCGTCCGGACCATAGGCGGTGACGAGCGCGACCATGACAGCGGCGGCGACCAGGGCGCCCACGATGCCGCCGATGGCTTGGCCGATCCACTGAGCACGCGGGTTGGTGCCCAGCACGGCACCGGCCTTAAAGTCGTTCATGACGTCGCCCGCAAGGCCGCACGCTACGGCCACGATGCCGGCGATAAAGAACAGCTTGACCTGAGCGATCTGAGCGAAGGCAGCCACGATGAGCATAACGATGAGGCCAAAGATTTCCATGGGGTCGATGCCCGTCTGGCCGCAGCTCTGTGCGCTCATGATGGTGGTGACAAAGGTGAACAGCGTGACGATGACGGCCGGAACGGGGCCAAGGTCAAGCACGATGGCGATGATCACGGCGATGGCGGCAGCGCCCAGGCCGATGATGCCGGCGTCGAGCTTAAGGGAGCCCGAGATGAGCGACTGCTCGTCGGTGTCGGTGGAGCTGTCGGCGGCAAGACCGCGGACGATACCGGCGACCTGCGGCAGGATGTCCTTGAGGACGACGGCGACGCCAAAGCCCATCATGAGGCCCATGCCCAGGGACTTGACGATGCCCTGTGCAGTCACAACGTCGAACAGACCGGCAGCGGTGCCGCCGACGATGATGCCAAAATTGCCCAGCAGCGCGCCGGCAAACCAGAACGCGACGGGGGCGAAGCCCACGAGGAAGCCGACGGAGAGCAACATGGGCGAGTTGTAGATGGCAAAGGTCACGCCGGGGATATTGAGCGTGCACAGCATGCTGGGCACCACGCCCAGGGCGTCGCGCAGCACGCTGTAGATGCCGGCGATGGCCATGGAGCCAAAGAGCTGCTTGCCGGTCTTGCCGCCGGCCTCGGTCGCACGCAGGGTCTGAGCCGCGGCGTTGCCGGTGGGGAACTCAAGTGCGGCGTCCACGATAAAGTGACGGTGGATGAGTGCCGTGGCCAACAGGCCCAGGATGGTGCCGGCGAGCGCCACGATAAACATGTCGAGCCAGCTGATCTGGTCGGCATAGCCCAGCATCCAGGCGCCCGGGATGGTAAACGCCAGACCGCCGGCGACCATGGCGCCCGCGGACATGATGGTGTGGGTGACGTTGGCCTCGTTGAGGCTGGCGTTGCCCATGAGCTTAAGGAAGAACAGCGAGATGACGGCAGCGAAGACGATCGGCCAGGGGAGTGCGCCCATCTTGAGGGCGGTGTAGGCCGAGCTTGCCGTGATAATCACGCAGCCAAGGACGCCGATGACGACGCCGCGCAGCGTGAGTTGCCCGCGCATCGAGGCGCGGTTCGAGGGATTGCTCATATAGAACTCCTTTGCGTATATCCGCTTCCCCCGGGAGCGCCGCTACGGATACGGCGCGGGAAGTCGGGTTACCAAGGGCCGCCGCGTGAGCTCGCGCGCGACCGCGCACCAGTATAGCCGCAAGGCAGCTCATTTGGGACGGGGCTTATTTAGCTACCCCGAGCGAAGCCGAAGGATGATTATTCTGGGACGGGGATTTAAAAATCATTGCGTACCTAATGATTTTTAAATCCCCGTCCCAGAATAATCATCGGGATATACTGCTGGGCAGACGAAAGGAGCGCCGACGATGCTTAATGGGTGCGCATATATATTGACGGTCGACGTGGGCAACACGTTCATTCGCTTTGGCCTGTTTGCAGAGGATTCGGCTGCGGCGCAGGAGCGCCCGCTCGCGACGTGCGAGATCACGACGCCGACCCGTATTACGGCCGACGAAGCGCGCATGCGACTTGTGCAGGTCATGGGTGCGCTCGCCGCCGATGCAGGTGTGCCCGGGGTGCTCGTACCCGCCGCGGCCGTGCTGAGCTGTGTGGTCCCGGCGCTCGAGCGTCCGTGGAAGGCAGCACTTTCCCGTACCTGCACGGGGCGCGTGCTCACCGTGGGGCCGGGCCTCAAGACCGGTATGCCCGTGCATTACGATGACCCGGCCGAGATCGGTCCCGACCGCATCGCCGACGCCGTGGCCGCCCGCGCCGTCTACGGCTCGCCGTGCATTGTGATCGACCTGGGCACCACGACCAATATCGAGGTCATCGACGCGTGCGGTACCTTTGTGGGCGGCGTTATCGCGCCGGGTCTGGCGCTTGGCGCCCGCTCGCTCTCGGCCGCTGCGGCGCGCCTACCCCAGGTTGAGCCCTCGGCACCCACGCATGTCATCGGTCGTAACACGCGCGAGGCGATGCGCTCGGGCGTGGTCTTGGGCGAGGTGGCCCGCATCGACGGCATGCTCGACATGGTGCTTGCCGAGATGCGCGCGACCAAGGCCGCGGGGGAGGGCGACGTGCCCATCGTCATTACCGGCGACGATGCCGAGGCGCTCGCGGCGTTGGTCGGCCACAGCCTGACGGTAGATGACGCACTGACGCTGCGGGGTCTCGCCGAGCTCTACCACATCAACCAAAAGCCCCGCCGCGTGTAAAGGTGAGGGCGCCGGTGGGACAAACGCCCCCACCTTTCACCTGCTACAATGGGTCAAACTATTGCGATTACGGAGGTGTCTGCCATGTCGGACGATCTTCATCAAACTTCGTCAGGCAAGCGCCTGGACGTCATTAGCTGGGACGAGTTCTTTATGAGCGTGGCCATCGCCGCGCAGCGCCGCAGCAAGGATCCCAACACGCAGGTTGGTGCGTGCATCGCCAGCACCAACCACCGCATCCTCTCGGTGGGCTACAACGGTACGCCCTCGGCGCTCAACGACGACTTTTTCCCGTGGGGTACGAGCGACGACCCGCTGCAGGACAAGCACAACTACGTGGTCCATGCCGAGGCAAACGCCGTGCTCAACTACCGTGGCTCGCTCAAGGATCTCGAGGGTTCCACGGTCTACGTCACGCTGTTCCCGTGCCACGACTGTGCCAAGATCCTGGCGCAGGTGGGCGTGGGCGAGGTCGTCTACCTGGACAACAAGTATGCCGATACCGACGACGGCCGTATCAGCCGCCGCATTCTTGACTCTTGCGGCATCAGCTACCGCCAGGTCATCGTCGATGTTCAGATTGGTACCGGGGGACAGGCTCGACAGTAATATGCGTTGTCGCTATCTGACGACGAACGCAGCTCAAAGAGCCCCGTCCCAAATTGACTACTCGTGAAAGTCGCGTCTGCGCGCATGGACGGCTCGTGAGCGGGTACATGGCTGTAGTAACATAGCTTCTGTCCGCGGGCGCGCCCGCGTTATTGTGAGAAAGGAGCCCCTGTGGCTGTTAACGAAGAGCTGCTTAAGAAGGTTCTTGAAGAGATTCGCCCCAACCTGCAGGCCGATGGCGGCGATATGGAGTATGTGGGCGTTGACGACGAGGGCGTCGTCAAACTGGAACTGCAGGGCGCCTGCGCCGGCTGCCCCATGAGCTCGCTGACCCTTTCCATGGGCATTGAGCGTATCCTGAAGGAGCATGTGCCCGGTGTTACCCGCGTTGAGCAGGTCAATGCTTCCGGCGAGGCCGAGGACCTGTACGACGAGTACGCGCCGTTCTAAGATGCGAAAGCTGCGGACGGCATACTCCGCATAGACGTTACGCCCAAATATGCGGCTGCGAGCGCAAGGCCCGCGGCCGCATTTGTATGTAGGGAGTAGGAGGGTCGACATGCTCAACGACTTCTACCATATGCTTGATCCTGTCGCGATCTCGGCGGGCCCCATCACCATCTACTGGTACGGCCTGGCCTACGTGGTTGGCGCTCTGCTCACGGCGGTCGTCATATACCGCACGCAGCGTCGCTGGGGCTTTAACATCACGATTGATGACCTGACGAGTGTCGTGGTCGGCGTGGTCTTTGGCCTCATTATCGGTGCGCGCCTGTTCTACGTCGTCTTTTACGGCGACGGCTACTACTGGGCGCACCCGCTCGAGATCTTTGCCACCAACGAGGGCGGCATGAGCTTCCACGGCGGTTTGGTGGGCGGCATTATCGGCGGCATCATCGTATGCCGCATGTATAAGCTCGACGCATGGACTTTGGCAGACCTTGCCGTCATCGGCGCGCCGCTGGCCTTGTGCCTGGGCCGTTGTGCCAACTTTGTCAATGGTGAGCTGTGGGGCAAGCCGACCGATCTGCCCTGGGGCGTGGTCTTCGGCGGCACCGCGGGCGATATGCCGCGTCACCCCTCCCAGCTCTACGAGGCATTTCTTGAGGGCATCGTGCTCTTCTGTATTTTGCAGGTGCTCAGTCGCAAAAAGCCGCTACTGCCCCAGGGTACGTTTATGGGCGTGTTCGTGATGGGGTACGGCATCGTCCGCTTTCTCGTTGAGTTCGTGCGCGTGCCCGATGCCCAGTTGGGTTATCTACTGGGAGGCGTCATCACTATGGGCCAGCTGCTGAGTTTGCCGCTCGTTATCGCGGGCCTGGCGCTCATCATCTTCGCCCGACACCGCAATCGCCCCCAGCGCATCTACCTCGACGCCTAACCACCACAAAGGGGACAGGCACCTTTGTGGTGATTCGCTGGGCAACGATGACAGAACCGTAACGTTTCCCCAGATAAAACCTGCCAAAATAAACCTGTCCCTTTTTGGCAGGTTTCTAGAAAGGCTCTTTGGACTATGAAGGATTCCGATCTCTCCACAACGGCTGCGCGCGACGCTGCCCGCATCGTCTGGTTTAAGCGCTACCCCGCCAAGCAGACGCTCATCGCATTTTTGCTCGCGCTGTTGGCGACCACGGCGTTTTCCATCGATCCCTCCCCGGTGTCGAGCAACGCAGTCTTGGCGATTGACCCCAAAGCCTCGGGCATGCTGTACGTGTGCTACGAGGTGCTCCTCTCGTTTGCCGGCCATACCGACGCGGTCATGCTGCTTGCACTTGCCTGCCTGCTCACCTTGCCGTTTCGCTACGTGTTCTTTGGCCGTGGCGACACCTGGCGTCCATCGATCATTCTGCCGTCGCTGTTCTTCGCCATCTGCATGGTGTTCGGCCGTAGCTACGACCTTGCCGATTCGGCAGAGATTGTGCTGGGCGACAAGGCACGCGTTATCTGCGCCTGGATTGGCGGCGCGGGCTGGATGCTTCTGGCGATTGTGGCCTTCTATCTGGCTTTTGAGTTTTTGGATTGGTTGAGCTCCCGCCGCATTCCGTTTTCGGAGACCCACTTTGGCCGCGTGTGGCGTGCTGCCCACGCCGTGCTCTCGGTCCATCCCTTTGTCGGGCCGTTTCTTGTGCTCATGATTGCCTGGACGCCCACGCTTATCGCCTCGCTGCCCGGCCTCTTTATGGGAGATACGGGCGCGCAGATCCGCCAATGGTTCAACTACCCCAACGGCACGAGCGATTACCTGCGCCTGCTTAACCCCAACGTGCTGCTCAACGGCCATCATCCGGTGGTGCACACGGCCATCATCGGCTCGTGCGTGCAACTGGGGCTTTCGCTGTTCAATAGCGCCAATGCGGGCCTTGCCATCTACACCTGTGCCCAATTTGTCATCACGGCCGCCTGCATGGCCTATTCCATATCGTCGCTGCGCAAGCTGGGCGTGAGCCTGCCGGTCCGTGGCGTCACCTTGCTGTTCTTTGCGTTTATGCCGATGTTCTCCAACTATGCGGCGCTGCTGACCAAAGACGTACTGTTTGCCGATGCGTTATTGGTGCTGCTCGTTCAGACCGTCAAGCTCGTGGCATGTGGCCTGCCCCGTCGCGATGCCAATGCCAAGCGCGCGGGCGAACAGGCGCCTGTGCTCTTTGCACGCCACGACTGGCTGTTGCTCGTGCTGAGTGCCATGGGTTCCACGTTTTTGCGCAATGGCGGCCTGGTCTTTCCGTTGGCGGCCTGCGTGATTGCGGCGGCGTTTTGCGCTTGGGACGCGCATGTGGCCCGTCGCGTGGCCAAACAGTCTGGCGTCACGCCCTCGTACGCCACGCCACGCTTCCGCTGGGTCGGCGTGCTCGCAGTGCTTGCGCTCTGCCTTGTCTCCAACATGTATTTCACCAAGGTCTTTATGCCGGCGCACGATATCACGCCGGGCTCCAAGCGCGAGATCCTCTCGATTCCGTTTCAGCAGACGGCGCGCTTCGTCCAAAAGCACGACGGCCTTAATTCGGGCGTTAACCCCAAGGTCAAAGACGATGGCACGATTGAGGAAGCTCCCTGCGACGGCTTGGTGACCGATGAGGAGCACGCTGTGATTGATCGCGTGCTTAAGTACGAGAACCTGGGTCGTCGCTACAACCCCGACAAATCGGATGCCGTCAAAAACTGCTTCAATGAGTACGCCTCGCAGGAGGACATCAAGGCCTATTTTAAGGTGTGGGCCCAGATGTTCAAAAAGGACCCCGAGTGCTATATCTCGGCGCTCATCAATAACTATTACGGGTACTTCTATCCAAGTGCTCGCGATGCGTGGGTCTACAGCACCGCGCGCAGTGCCGAGATCATGGCGAAGCCCGATAACCTCAAGTACTTTGACTTCCATCCGGTCGATAGCAAAGCCGTGCGCTGGTGCGACCACCTGATTAACCTGTACCGCGTGGCGGTGCAGCGCATCCCGTTTATCTCGCTCACCATGAGCTCGGCCACTTACGTGTGGATTATGATCGCCGTGGTGGTCTACCTGTTGCGTCGCCATTCGTGGCGCGCGCTGGCCATCTGGATACCGCTGCTGGGTGTGCTCGCCGTGTGCCTGATCGGTCCATGTAACGGATCGACCTACATGCGCTACCTGTACCCAGTCATTGCATGCATGCCCTTCGCCATCGGTGCCACGATCACCCGCAGCGACCTCCTCTGGGCCTAGCCCAAGATTGGCATATCGGGGACAGGTTGCTTTGCGCCAAGGGGCTGCATCATCACGACGCCTTCATTTTGGGGTTTATCTTGCAGGCCGGTAGGTATATCATAACGACGTTTGTTTATATTGCCCGAGCATCCACGCTGGGCTTTAGGTCGAAACCGATAGGAGACACGTATGTCCGGACACTCTAAGTGGGCCACAACCAAGCATCGTAAGGGCGCGCAGGACGCCAAGCGTTCCGCCCTCTTCTCCAAGCTCAGCCGCAACATCACCGTTGCTGCCCGTCTCGGCGGCGACCCGCTGCCCGAGAACAACGCCAGCCTTGCCGCTGCCGTCGCTAAGGCCAAGGCTCAGTCCATGCCTAAGGACAAGATCAAGTCCGCTATCGATAAGGCCTTTGGTTCGGGTGCCGATGCCGCCGTCTACGAGAACATCGTGTACGAGGGCTACGGTCCCGCCGGTGTCGCCGTCTACGTCGACTGCCTGACCGACAACCGCAACCGCACTGCTGCCGACGTCCGTTCCGCCTTCTCCCACGCTGGTGGCAACCTGGGCACCTCCGGTTCCGTCGCCTTCCAGTTTGAGCGCAAGGGCCAGATCGTCGTTGCCAAGGAGGTCCTGGACGAGAACGCCAAGAAGGAGACCATGATCGCCAACGGTGCTGCCGGTGACGAGGATGAGTTCATGATGGCCATCGCCGAGGCCGGCGGCGAGGACTACGAGGACGCCGGCGAGGAGTGGATCGTCTGGACTACTGCCAACGAGGTCATGGCTGTCTCCAAGGCGCTCGAGGAGCAGGGCGTCCAGGTCAAGGGCTCCGAGACCACCATGGTCCCGACCACCCCGACCGAGGTCTCCGGCGCCGACGCCAAGAAGGTTCAGCGCCTCATCGACCGTCTTGAGGAGCTCGACGACGTCCAGGATGTTTACAGCACCATGGACATGACCGACGAGGTCATCGCTGCCCTCGAGGAGGAGTAGCGCCCGCACGGGTTAAGCCGTGCATATCTGGGCATAATGAAGCGAGCATGCAAGCCTCGTGGAATAGATGAGCCGGATCCGCGTGCGTAGAGCACCGGACCCGGCTCTTTTATAATGATGCGAACCGTTTTGCATTTCGAGAGCCGAGATTTGAAGGGAGCGCCACGTGCGCGTACTCAAACGAGCCCTAGCGATTGTGTATCTTGCCGCCGCCATCGTGGCGCTGGGTACGCTTGTCTGCCAGTTTTGGGGGCCGTATACGTATCGCTTTATGCTGCTGATGCGCGACCCTATGCCGCGCATTGTTGTGACGGCATGCGGCGGAGTTGTGGCGATCGGCGTGCTGGTAAGCTTCTTCCGCCTGATGTTTGCTCGTCGCGAGCCGTCCTGCGTGCATCCGGCGGGGGAGCGCAATATCGAGGTTACCCTTGCGGCGCTTTCTTCGTGTGCCAGGGCTGCTGCCGAGCGCGACGACCGCGTGATGGTCGAGCATGTCGAGGCCCGCGTCCAAGGCCCCGACGATTCGCACGTCCGATTTAAGGTCGAGGCTATCGCGCTCGACGACCGGGACGTGGCCTCCCTTGCAGCCGCGATGCAGCAACGTATCGAGGAGGCCTGCGACACCATGCTCGGCACGTCGGGCACGACCGCACGCGTTCGTTTTTTGCCGTCCAAGACTACCGTCCAGACCGTGGAGGTTTCCGGTGAGTGATACCAATCAAGATAAGACCGTTCGCACTCCGCGCCTGACGATTGACCAGAGCGCCACACCGGCGAGCGAACCCGTTGAGTCCAAAGCAGAGGCAACCGAGTTACAAGACGCGGCAGCCGCGGATTTTGACGAGGCTATGGGTCTCATCAAGGGTACGGGCGCTGCCATCTGGAGCTATGCCGTGCGTCATCCCAACACCACGCTCGGCGCCGTCGCTGGCTTTATCCTCGCCGTGTTGGTGCTCACGCTCGGCCTGTGGGACACGCTCGTCATTGCATTCTTCGTGCTGATCGGCGCCGTGATCGGCCAAATTCGCGACGGCGAGAACGGGATCGTCAACTTCTTCGGCCGTCTGTTTAGCGGTCGCTAATATGTATTCGACTGTTGCATCCGCGGCAGGCATAAGGAGGAACCATGGCTTTTAATACGAAGGTCGATGTAGCCGATACCGAGCTCGAGGCAGACGAGACCGTCACCGCCGAGGCCGAGGACGTAACGCTCGAGGATGAGGCGCTCGTCGAGGCCGAGTCCGATGTGGATGAGGATGACGAGGAAGCGGACGAGTCCGAGGACTCGCTGACCTATTCCAACGGTGTGATCGAGAAGATCGTTGCCATGGCCACCCGCGAGGTTCCGCACGTTTTGGGCATGAAGGGTAACCTCATGCACTTTGTGCAGGAGCAGTTTGGTGCCGAGAATCTGACCAAGGGCGTGACGGTCGAGGTCACCGATGACAATCGCGTGGTCGTCAACATCTCCGTCATCATCGAGTACGGCGCCTATGCGCCCGCGATCTTCGACGATGTCAAGGCACGTGTCACCGAGCGCCTTGCCGCGATGACCGGCCTTGAGGTGGCGGGCGTCAACCTGCGCATCGAGGACGTCATCACCCCCGAGGAGTACGAGCACCGCACCAGCCAGCACGAATAGCCTTCCAAAAAAGGGACAGGTTTGTTTTGGCAGGTTTTATCTGCGAAAACGTTAAACGGCCGACCGCGCAAGCAAAAGCGTGGCCGGCCGTTTTTTGTATGCCCCCCCGATGTAGGCATACCGCTCGTCTAACTAGGGGTTGCAATCGTCGCGTTCCGCGTTACCCTAATGGGCGCATTGTTTCCAAATTGTTAACGAGGAGTTGCCGTAATGGCCGACGAGCACGAAACAGAAAGCAAGGCATGGGCGATTGAGGCCGCCGCGGCAGAGGCGGCATCGCGTGCTGCCGAGGAGGTGCATCGTCCTCCCGTTGTGCCGATGGAGCGCGTGGTTGATCGCACCGATATCGAGCGCGGCGAGCGTGCCGGCCAAAAGCGCAGCCAGGAGCCGGGTTTCCCGCGCTTTTTTGCCGAGCTCAATCTGGGCCTGATTCTTACGGCCTTTGCCATCGTTGCGTTTAAAACCCCTAATCACTTTGCTTTTGGCGGCACCTCGGGCGTGTCGGTCATTCTGTCCACGCTGTTCCCGACTCTGCCCGTCGGCGTCTTTATGTGGATTATCAACGCGGTTCTCGTCGTTTTGGGCTTTATCTTTTTGGAGCGCAAGGCGATTCTTTGGAGTGTCTTCGCCTCGTTTGCGCTGTCCGCCTATGTTTCGCTGTTTGAGCTCTTTATTCCGACCGATGTCTCGATGACGGGCGATATGTGGCTTGACCTGTGCTTTGCCGTGATCCTGCCGGCGCTCGGCAGCGCCATTGTCTTTGATATTGGCGCCTCGACGGGTGGCACGGACATTCTTGCCATGATTCTCAAGCGCCGCACCACGCTCGAGATTGGCCGCGCTCTGCTGCTGGTCGATATCGGTATCGTGACCATCGCGGCCTTCTTGTACGGCCCGCGTGTCGGTCTGTATTGCGTGCTCGGCCTGTTTGCCAAGACGCTCGTGGTCGACAAGGCCATCGAGAGCATTCACCTGCGCAAAGTCTGCACGGTCATTTGTTCCGAGCCCCTTAAGGTCGAGGAGTTTATCGTCAAGCATCTCAACCGTACGGCGACTATCAGTCGCGGCTACGGTGCTTTCTCGGGCAAGTGCGTGACGGTGATCATGAGCGTGCTGAGTCGTCGCGAGGCCGTGCAGCTGCGTCGCTACGCTCGCGAGATCGATCCGGGTGCCTTTATCACGATCGTCGACAGCTCCGAGATCGTCGGCAAGGGTTTCCGCGGAACGAACTAACGCGGTCGAGCTCATCAAACAATCGAATAGCGCCCTGCGCATTGCAAATGCGTCATGTTGGAGTATTTGTCCCCACATTGGGTGATAATGATGCCAAAGACATCGTTTGCGATCCAGATGATTCGCTCAAGATACGAAGGGATGATCTCGATGTTCTGTTCGCAGTGTGGTGCCCCCATGGGCGACAACGATAAGTTCTGTGGTGCGTGTGGTGCCCCCAATGCCGGTGCCGCAGCCTCTGCCCCTCAGGGTCAGCCCCAGCAGTTTGTTCCGCAACCGCCCGTGGCGAATGCGTCCAAGGGCTGTGTGGCTCAGGCGTTTGAGGACATGACCAAGACGCCGGGCGTGCTGCAGCGCGTGTGCCAGATCGCCTTTTTGCCGGCGCTGATTTGTGTTGTGTCGGTGCTCGTGCTGTTCATTCCCGTTATCGGCGGTATCGCGGCTGCCATCGGCTTTTTGGCAGCTTGCATTGCGAGCGTGTGTGGTTCCGGCTTTGGTATTGAGTGGGGTCGCGATCTGTCGCTCAAGGTTGATGACGGTATGGATCGTCCACTCATGCGTTCCACGTCGTTTGGCCTCGGAGTCTTTTCGAGCGTTATCTCGGTCGTGCTCGAGGTTATCGCTGCCATTCCCGTTATCGGTGTAGTGCTTTCGCTGGTGGAGAGCGTGGTAATTGGCGCCGCGGGCTCGTATTCGTATTACGGCTCTTATGCACTCGAGGCAGCGCTGTTCGGCTCGCTTGGCCTGTTTGTCCTGGCTATGATTGCCACGGCGGTCTTGGGGGTCTTCTTTAAGATGTTCGCCGACATTGCCGTGATGCACTTTGCGGTGACCGGTCGTGTCGAGAGCGCGTTTTCGCTCGATAAGGTCTGGGCGGCCTTTAAGCACAACAAGACCAAACTGTTCTGCGCTTCGTTCCTTCCCGAGTTTTTGACGGGCCTGGTCGCCAACGTTGTCACCTGGATCCTGACGTTCGTCTTTGGCACCATTGCCTCTGTCGGTATGTATAGCTACTACTACCGTCCTACGGCTATTGAGGCGCTTGTTACCGGCGGTGGCATCACGCTCGTATTGTTCTTGGTGCTGACGGCGTTTGTCACGGTATTCCTCACGGTCTTTGGCAAGATGCTCAAGCACCGTGCCGTTGGCTATTGGGTTGCGCGCTACGCAAGCGAGTGGGCCGACGAGGACAAGGATGACGTCCTGACCTTTGTATTGCCCTTCGAGAAGAAGTCCACTCCCTCGGGTTACAGTGCTCCGGATGTCGCGCCCGAGCCGGCGCCCGTGCCTGAGCCTGCGCCTGCGCCTGCGCCTGAGCCCGAGTCGGCACCTGCACCTGAGCCGGCGCCCGCGCCCGAGCCGGCGCCCGAGTCAAGTTCCGACGAGGACCCTCAGGACGAGTAGCATGCCGCCTGCCATTTGGGGACGGGGTAGAAATGGTAGAAATAACGCTTGACAGATGAGCGGGGGCGGACGTTTCGACGCGTCCGCCCCTGCTTTGCTTTAGCCAGGCTGTTATGGATGGGTGTGACGACTACTCGTCGTGTTTCTCCTCGCGGCGAGCGGCGGCGCGGGCTTCGTGGATGCCCTTGATTGCGGCATGGCGAGCCGTGCGGGCGTCGTGGATGGCGTCACGAGCCTCGGCGGTCGTCGCCTTGGCAGAGCGCAACTTGGCGGCCAGATCGGGGTTGGTTTCGGCGACCGCGGTGATCGCGGGGCCGTCGAGCTCCTCTTGCGTGGGCTCGGACAAAAAGTCGATAGCATACTGGGCGGCCACCATGGAGCCCTTTGCCAGCACGGTCTCGTCGATCTTGTAGAAGCAGGAATGTTGGGCGTACGTGGCGCCAATTTTGGGGTTACGCGTACCTACAAAGGCGAGCACGCCCGGCACACGGCGCAGGTACTCCGAAAAATCCTCGCCCGAAAGTGTGCCGCGATAATGGCCTTGGCCGGCGGGACCCAGACACTTAATTACGGCCTGACGGCAGCGCTCGCTCGAGGCCGCGTCGTTTTCGACCTTGTAGTTGGCGATGGTGTAGTCGGTGAGCTCTGCCTCGGCGCCCAAGGCGGCCGCGGTATGCTCCACGATGCGGTGCATAAGTTCCGGCATTTCCTCGTGGGTTGAATCTCCGTAGGTGCGCACCGTGCCGGCGAGGTAGGCCGTGCCGGCGATAACGTTGCGCGCGGTGCCGCCATGCAGCTCGCCGACGGTGATGACGGCCGGCTCGTAGGGGCTTATCTCGCGCGAGACGATGGTCTGCAGGGCGTTGACAATCTCGGCGGCAACCATAACGGCGTCGTGGCCGCGCTGGGGCATGGCGCCGTGGCACGAGGTACCGCGGACATCGATGCGGAACCAGTCGGTATTGGCCATGCGCGGGCCGGGCTCGCAGCTTACGGTGCCGGCGTCGACCTCGCTCCAGATGTGCGCGGCGTAGGCACCATCGACGCCGTCGAGCACGCCCGTGCCGATCATGAGTTTGGCGCCTTGGCCGTTTTCCTCACTGGGCTGGAAGACGATGCGGACCTCGCCGTGGATGTCGTCTGTCATATGGCGCAGAATCTGCAGCGTGCCGAGCATCATGGCGATGTGGCAGTCGTGGCCGCAGGCGTGCATGCAGCCCTCGTTGACGCTGGAGAAATCCTCGCCGGTCTGCTCGGTGACGGGCAGGGCGTCGATATCCGCACGCAGCAGGATGCGGCGGCGCGGCGTGCCGTCCTCGCGATAGGCGTCGGGCGCGGTGCCGCGAAGGGTCGCCACCAGGCCCGTCTTAAGGGGACGCTCGTAGGGGATATTCATGGCGTCGAGCTGGTTGGCGATGTCAGAAGTCGTGCGCTCTTCGGCGAGGCTCAGCTCCGGGTGCTTATGGAAGTGCCGACGCTGCTTAATGATGTAGGGTTCAAACTCGGCGGCGATATCTTGGATGGCTGCGGTGACGTCGTCAGCCGCGCGAGCCTCGGTCGCCGCCATAATCTGCTGTGCCTTGGTCTTCGTCATGGTCGATTTGCTCCTTACTGGTTTATCGCAAAATCGTACAGGCTCTTTCCAGTATGCCACCTGCCACTTGGCCTGGCAAAGCTGCCGTTTGCCGCTTGGCATTTTGTAACCGAGGCGGGGGAGTACACTCGGGGGTGTTGAATTTTCTGCCAGAGATGGGGATGTCCATGCAACATATCGATCGGATTATCCGCTCCAAGAACGTCTTTACCGCGCAAGACGGCATCGATACCGCCCGCGAGCTGGCGATTGCCATCGCAGGTGACCGTATCGTCGCAGTCGGTGCGCCCGATGACGTGATCGCCGCCGCGCCTGCCGCCACGCCGGTTCTCGACTACGGCGAGCAGTTTGTCTGCCCCGGTTTCCATGACGCTCATCTGCACTTCTTCCATACCTCGGTCGGTTCCTCGCTGTACATGCTCATGGATATGGGCACGTCCGAGGCGGCACTGGTGCAGCACGCGCTCGAGTTTTCCCAGGACCTGCCCGACGACGCCTGGGTTGTGACGCAGGGCTGGCGCGACTACCGTTGGGACCCGCCCGAGCATCCTACCAAGGCGTCGCTCGATGCGGCATTCCCCGATCGTCCCTGCGTTATGTATTCGGGCGACGGGCACACGCTTTGGCTCAACAGCCGCGCACTCGAGGCGCTCGGCGTCACGCGCGACAGCGAGCCGCCAGCGGGCGGCAGTTACGACAAGGACGCAAGCGGCGAGCTCACGGGCATTGCGCACGAAGCGGCTGCCATGCAGCTGCTGCCGCGCTGCCTTGAGTGGCTGGGCGAAGGTCGCATCGCAAGCGCTTACGCCGATCAAATGAGGCGCATGGCCGAGCAGGGTATTACTTCGATCTGCGATATGTCGCTCATGCCCATGCCGGGCTGCGATTTTATCCGCGACGACGTCTACGACAAACTGCAGGCAGCCGGCAAGCTGGGCATCCGAGCCCATCTGTTCCCCACGCTGTTGGATGACCAGTCGCGCTTGGAAGAGCTGCAGACCCGCTACGCGAACAACGCGCTGCTCTCGGCGCCAGGCTTTAAGCAGTTTTTCGACGGCGTGTCGAGCGAACACACGGCCTATCTCACCGAGCCCTATACCAACCCGCGCTTCCCGGGCGATCAAGGTCGCCTGACGGTTCCTGCCGAGCGCATGCGCAAGCTGGTTCTGGCGGCCGCGGAGCGCGGCCATACCGTGCGCATCCATGTCATCGGCGACG
Source organism: Collinsella sp. (assembly GCA_036304725.1). Taxonomy (GTDB): domain Bacteria; phylum Actinomycetota; class Coriobacteriia; order Coriobacteriales; family Coriobacteriaceae; genus Collinsella. The sequence continues at coordinate 18,926 of JAXIYC010000028.1, forward strand.
GTGCCATCCATGCCGCGCTCGATATCTTTGAGGAGGCCGCCGAACTGTACGGCCTGCCCCAGCACGGCCATAACACGCTCGAGCACCTGGAGAACCTCTTGCCCGAGGACATCGATCGTCTACGCAAGCTTAACGTCGTTGCCTCGAGCCAGCCCTGTCACATTACACTCGACCCAGGCGGCCCCGAGCGCGATCTGGGCCTGGAGCGCAGCCGCATCATGTGGCCGTTTGCGACCTATAAGCAGCGCGGCATTCGCCAAGCCTTCGGTACCGACAGCCCTATCACAGCTGTTACCAGCATGAACGTGCTCTACACGGCTATCACGCGCCAGGACCCCAAAAGCCACTGGCCCGAGGGCGGCTGGCTGCCGAGCGAGCGCATCGATGCGGCAACGGCCCTGCGCAACTACACCCTGGGTAGCGCTTATGCAGCGGGCGACGAGCAAAACCTCGGCAGCTTGGAGCCCGGCAAGTATGCCGACCTGGTAGTCCTGGACCAAAACCCGCTCACCATCGACCCCCAAGAGCTCCAGGCCACAAAAGTTCAGGCCACCTACCTGGCAGGCAACTTGATTTACGAGCGCTAATATTCATGTCGTACCGTTAAACGCGGCTCGCGCAGCCTATTTTGGGATGGCGCTCGAGCCGCGTTTGCGTTTTGGTGGGGATCCGCCATGAGCGTCCCTGCTCTGTTGGATTTGGGTGCGGGGCGGAGGTGCTGCTGCCCCGCGCTCAATTTGGACACCAGCAATGCTATCTCTTGGTGTTTTGCATACTTCCCATTACAGATTGAATAAAAAGGCTGGGATGTCCTTCCTGATCCTGATGTACCCCCGCCCGTGCCGTGCAAAAAACGGAGTATTCAGCACCGCGAGCTCTGCCGGTGCCGCTGCGGCTGAGTAACGTTGCGGAGATTGACGTCATTTTGGGCTCCGGTACGGCGCGAAGTACGCCCATTTGTCCCAACGGGGTCTGCCCACCGACCAAAACCGCCCGCTGAAGGCGTCCTTGGGACCAATAAGGTATGTCCGGCGCGTATGCAGCCGTCCTGGCTTGCTGAATACTCCCAAAAATGCACGGTGCTTCCCAGGGGACCCGTGCGCGCAGCGAAACCCATACCCACGTTCCTATCCGCATCGCCATTTTGCTGCACTGACTTTTCTGAATGTCGGGCCCGAATTAGTTAGCCTGCCTCCCGTGTGGCTCCGGAGGGGCGGGGCATAAGGTTTATCGCGAGTTCCGCACGAGCCGAAGGCCACTTAATGTGGCCTTCGTGCGAGCAGGACTGCCCGAGCAGGAAACCTTACGCCCCGCCCCTCCGGAGCCACACGGGAGGCATCGCTAAGTTATCCCCCGGCATTCAGAAAATCTAAGTGCCAAAAAATAAGATTTTTTGACTCCGTGTTGTATAACCCGTCATTCGTGGGTACCATTCAACGCGTACGCAAACAAAAAGGGTTAATTCGCGTGGCATAACCACGCAGCCCAAAAAGGAGGAGACAAGCATGTCGTCTTTGAAGCCGCTTGCAGATCGTGTTCTGGTCAAGCCCGACGAGGCCGAGCAGAAGACCGCTTCTGGTCTGTATATCGCCAGCAACGCTCAGGAGAAGCCGCAGCGCGGCACCATCGTTGCCGTGGGCGCCGGCAAGGTCAACGACAAGGGTGAGCGCATCCCCATGGACGTCAAGGTTGGCGACGTTGTCATCTACGGTAAGTTCGGTGGCAACGAGGTCAAGGTCGACGGCGAGAAGTATCTGCTGATGCGCGCCGACGACATCTACGCTGTCGTCGAGGCCTAGTCTCGTCAGAATCTCTGATTCGTCTTTGAACGCGCCCGCCGCATAGGACTCGGAAGCGGCGACGCGAGTCACGTTTCTTTTGGAGGATTACCTACCATGGCAAAGAACATTACGTTCAACACCGATGCCCGCGCTAAGCTCGCCAAGGGCGTCAACACTCTGGCCGACGCCGTTACCGTTACCATGGGCCCCAAGGGTCGCTACGTTGCGCTGCAGCGCACGTTCGGTGCCCCGACCATCACCAACGACGGCGTTTCCGTCGCCAAGGAGATCGAGCTCGAGGACAACAACGAGAACATGGGCGCTCAGCTGGTGAAGGAGGTCGCTACCAAGACCAACGACACCGTGGGTGACGGCACCACCACCGCAACCCTGCTCGCTCAGGCCATCGTCAACGACGGTCTGCGCAACGTCGCCGCTGGCGCTAACCCGCTGGCCATCCGTCGCGGCATCGACAAGGCCGTCAACGCCGCCGTCGCCGAGATGAAGAAGCAGGCCAAGCCTGTCGAGACCAAGGAGCAGATCGCTTCCGTCGGTACCATCTCCGCCGGTGACCCCGAGGTCGGCGAGAAGATCGCCGAGGCTATGGAGGTCGTGGGCAAGGACGGCGTCATCACCGTCGAGGATTCCCAGACGTTCGATATCACCATCGACACCGTCGAGGGCATGCAGTTCGACAAGGGCTATGTCTCCGCTTACTTCGTCACGGACAACGACCGCATGGAGGCCGTGATGAAGGATCCGTACATCCTCATCACCGACCAGAAGATCTCCAGCGTTCAGGACATTATGCCCGTTCTCGAGGCTGTCCAGCGCGCTGGCCGCGGCCTGCTCATCATCGCTGAGGACATCGACGGCGAGGCTCTGCCGACCCTGGTCCTCAACAAGATCCGTGGCGCCCTCAACGTCTGCGCCGTCAAGGCTCCGGGCTACGGCGATCGCCGCAAGCGCATCCTCGAGGACATCGCCGTCCTCACCGGTGGCCAGGCTGCCCTGGACGAGCTGGGCGTGAAGGTCGCTGACATCACCGCTGATATGCTCGGTACCGCTAAGTCCGTCACCATCTCCAAGGACAACACCGTCGTCGTCGGTGGCGCTGGCTCCAAGGAGGCCATCGACGCTCGTATCGCTCAGATCAAGGGTGAGATGGAGAACACCACCTCTGACTTCGACCGCGAGAAGCTCCAGGAGCGCCTGGCCAAGCTCTCCGGTGGCGTTGCCGTCATCAAGGTCGGCGCTGCTACCGAGTCCGAGCTCAAGGAGATCAAGCACCGCGTCGAGGACGCCCTGCAGGCCACCCGCGCTGCTGTCGAGGAGGGCATTGTCGCTGGCGGCGGCGTCGCCTTCATGGACGCTGCTCCTGCGCTCGATGCCGTCGAGATCGATGACCCCGAGGAGAAGATCGGCGTCGACATCGTCAAGAAGGCTCTGACCGCTCCGGTCGCCACCATCGCCAAGAACGCTGGCTTTGAGGGCGCTGTCGTGGTCGACAAGGTCGCCGAGCTGCCCGCCGGCCAGGGTCTCAACTCTGCCAACGGCGAGTGGGGCGACATGATCGAGATGGGCGTCCTCGACCCCGTCAAGGTCAGCCGCGTCACCCTGCAGAACGCTGCTTCTGTCGCCAGCCTGATCCTCATCACCGAGGCCACCGTCTCCGATGTGCCCAAGAACACTCAGCTTGAGGACGCAATCGCTGCTGCCACCGCTGGTCAGCAGGGCGGCGGTATGTACTAAGGCCGACAAGGTCTAGAACTCCCACCGGGAATCCGGGGGCGTGACGGGGTTTCTCTCCGGAACGTCCTCGGACATGCAAAGAGGCTCCGCATCGCGCTTCGCGCTGCGGAGCCTCTTTGCGTCCTGCGGAATGTTCCGGAGAGAAACCCCGTCACGCCCCCGGATCCCCTGCGTTTACGGCCTTGAGGTCGGCGTGGGCGGAGAATGTGGTTGATGGGGATACGTGTCCCTTTCGCTGTTTCGCGCTTTGCGCGAAAGGCGCGCTACTTTGGAGCGAACGGAGAACGTGGTTGTTGCGGCAACTGATCCCCACCATAAATTACCCTTGGCATACTTGCGCGAAAGCCTGCTCGTGCTACACTTGCAATTGCTGTTTCAGGGCGGGGTGGAATTCCCCACTGGCGGTAAATCGGGCGGTGCCAAAGGGGTGCCGTGGCGCAGGCGAGGACCTGAGTCGAGCCGATGAGTCCGCGACCCGTGCGTGCGTTGGTTCGCATGCCGGCTGAACTGGTGAGATCCCAGTACCAACGGTTAGAGTCCGGATGAAAGAGGCAGGTGATCTTATGTCTGAACAGTCGCAGCATATCCATTTTGAGAACACGAATAGGTGGAGCACCAAACAGCTCGTTACCATGGCGTTGATGTGCGCCTTGGGAGCGCTGTTTATGTATGTGCAGCTGCCCATCCTCCCCTCGGCGCCGTTTTTGACGTATGACCCGTCGCTGGTGCCTGCGATGGTGTGTGGATTTGCGTATGGCCCTGGTGCCGGCACGGCTGTTGCCGCTATGGCGATTGTTATCCATGCGCTTACCACGGGCGATTGGGTCGGTGCGCTTATGAACTTGGTTGCCACGCTGGGCTATATTCTGCCTGCGGCTATCGTTTACCAGAAGATGCACACCTACAAGGGTGCCGTGATTGGCCTGGCACTGGGCGTTATTGCCGCTACGGTGCTTTCTATGGTTGCGAATCTGACCATTGGCGTTTGGTTCTGGTATGGCTCGGTCGATGTGATTGCCCCGCTCATGATTCCTGCCGTGCTGCCGTTTAACCTCATCAAGACCGTGCTCAACTCGGTGTTGACGCTGGCGGTGTACAAGGCGGTCTCTAATCTCATCACGCCCAAGAAGGACCAGGTCAAAGGCCGCGCATGATTGAGTGTCGGGGCGTTTCCTTTAGCTATGACGGTGCCGTGTCGGCACTCGACGGTGTCGATCTGAACATCGAGGACGGGGAGTTTTTCTGCATCCTCGGTGGCAATGGGTCGGGCAAGTCGACGTTTGCCAAGCATCTGAATGCGCTGCTGCAGCCCGATGCGGGCACGGTGCGCATTAACGGCATGGATGCGTCCGATCCCGAGCTGGTCTACGACATTCGTTCGACCGCGGGCATGGTATTCCAGAATCCCGATGATCAGCTGGTGGCAACGCTTGTCGAAGATGACGTTGCGTTCGGTCCCGAAAACCTTGGCGTGCCATCGGCGCAAATTGCGCAGCGCGTACGCGAGGCGCTGAAGGGTGTGGGCCTGGTGGGCTTTGAGCGCCACGAGACCCACGCGCTTTCGGGTGGCCAAAAGCAGCGCGTGGCGCTTGCCGGCGTGCTCGCCATGGAGCCGCGCGTTCTCATTTTGGATGAGGCTTCCTCGATGCTTGATCCGCGTGGGCGCAAGGGCCTCATGAAGGCTTGCCGCGCGTTGCACGATCGCGGCATGACCATCGTGATGATTACGCACTTTATGGAAGAGGCCGCCGAGGCCGATCGTGTCGCGGTGTTTCGGGCGGGGCGCGTTGCCATGCTCGGTACGCCCGAGGAGATTCTGACGCGGGCAGATGAGCTCGCGGAGCTCAACCTGGATATGCCGGCGTCGTGCTGCTTGGGCACGGCGCTTCGTGCGAAGGGCGTGCCCGTTTATGCGCAGGTGCGCGAGGCGGATATGGTCGCCGAGATTGCGCAGGCATATGCCGACCGGAGTGGGGAAGACGCCGCAGAGCGGCCTTCTGCACCCGATTCTCGCGTGCTCGACAACGCCTCCTCTGCAACCGATGGGACCGCCGCGTCGGAGCCTGTCATCGAGATTTCGCACCTCTCGCATAGTTACTCGCTGAGCGCCCGCGAGCGCCGTCGATGGCACAAGCGCTCAGCCGCCGAGGGCACATCGAACAAACAGGCCCTCTGGGGCAACGACCCTAGCAGCCCGTGGGCGCTGCGCGATGTATCGCTGACGGTGCGTCGCGGCGAGTTCCTGGGCTTAGCAGGTCATACCGGTTCGGGTAAGTCGACGCTGGTCCAGCATCTCAACGGTTTGATTCGCCCCCAGGAGGGATTCGTTCGCGCGCTGGGGCTCGATCTGTCAAACAAGAAAGACGCCGCCGCGGTTAAGGCCAAGGTCGGCGTGGTGTTTCAATATCCCGAGCGTCAGCTGTTTGCCGAAACCGTGACGCAGGACGTGGCGTTTGGCCCGCACAACCTTGGCTTGCCGCAAGATGAAGTCGACCGTCGCGTCGAGTCGTCGCTCTCGCGCGTGGGCCTCGACCTTTCCACGGTCGGCGACAAGAGTCCCTTCGAGCTTTCGGGCGGTCAGCAACGGCGCGTGGCATTCGCCGGTGTGCTCGCCATGGAGCCCGAAGTCCTGGTGCTCGATGAACCCATGGCGGGGCTCGATCCGGCTGCGCGCAGGGATTTCCTTGAGCTTATCGATCGACTTCACCGCGATGGCCTGACCGTTGTCATGGTTTCGCATAGTATGGATGACCTGGCCAACTGCTGCGACCGCATCGTCGTGATGAACGAAGGTGCGGTGTTTGCCGAGGGAACCCCCGCGCAGGTGTTTGCACATGCCGATGAGCTCAAGTCGATCGGCTTGGGCGTACCTGCTGCTCAGCGCATGGCGTTGGCGCTCGCGGAGGCGGGCGTGCCGCTGCGTTGCGGCGGGCTCTATACGGTTGAGTCGCTGGCCGACGAGCTGGCAGATTTGCTGATCGGTCGCTCAGACGGTCCTTCTAACGTCGCGGACATTGCTAAATCCAAGACGGTCGCGCGAGAGGAGGGCTGCTAATGGAGGCGTTTTCGTTTGGCAGCTACTATCCCGGCGATAGTGCGATCCACCGCCTGGACCCGCGAACTAAGTTGCTCTTGGGCTTTGTGTTTCTGATCACGACGCTCACGGTCAGCAGCTTCCGCGGACTGGCCCCGGTCGCAATCTTCGTTGTCCTGATCTATACCGTGTCCCGGGTGCCGTTGCGCCGGGTCCTATCATCGATGGCACCATTGCTGGCGATTGTCGTGGTGGTCGCAGTGCTCAACCTGTTTTCCGACCAGAGCGGGCGCATTCTGTGGCAGCTTGGCTTTTTGCAGATAAGCGAGGGCTCGCTGCATTCCGCCGCCTTTATGGCGTGCCGCCTGAGCTTGATGATGGCCGGCATGAGCGCCATTACGCTCACCACGCCTACGCTCGACCTCACCGCGGGCTTTGAGCGTCTGCTCGCACCGTTTGCGCGCGTGGGGCTCCCTGCGCATGAGCTCGGCATGATCATGGGCATCGCGTTGCGCTTTATGCCGCAGTTTGCCACCGAGATGAAGCAGACGGCGGACGCGCAGGCAAGCCGCGGTGCACGCGTGACGGGTGGCCCGCTCGGCGGCGTGCGTATGCTCGGCAGTGTGGCGATTCCACTGTTCACGGGCGTGTTCCGTCATGCCGAGACGTTGTCTGCCGCCATGGATGCACGCTGCTATCACGGCGAGCAGGGCCGCACGCGTCTGCATGCACTTGCATTTCGCCGCGGGGATGCGCTGGCTGCGGTTGTGACGATGCTGCTGTTTGCGTGTGTCATCGTCGTCAACCTTCAACTTGTTTAGGCGCGATTCGAGCGCAAGAAAGGGGTCCCTATGACCGACAACGACCGCACGGCTCAGCTTGAGCGCGCCTGTTCGTATCTCAGGCGCATTCCGGCGTGGTATCTGGCCACGACCGATGTGACCGACGGGCATCAGCCTCGCGTGAGGCCGTTTTCGTTTGCCATGGTCGATGACGGTAAGCTGTGGTTTTGCACGTCGCGCGACAAGGATGTGTGGGCGGAGCTGAGTGCGAATCCCAAGTTTGAGCTCTCGGGCTGGAATCCGGGGGAATGTTGGATCGTGTTGACCGGCGAGGCCGCACTTGAGGACGACGCGGTTGCGAGCGACAAGGTGCGTCAAGCGGGTTTTAAGCACATGGTGGGCATCGGCGAGGAACACGAGAGTGCCAACGACGGCCGCCTTGCTTTCTTTTCGGTCCGCAACATTGCCGCGCGCTTCTGTGATATCGACGGCAGTGAGGAGCGCCTGGAGCTCTAGAGCGTCTCAAATTAACTACCCGTTCCGAATTAGCTAGCGCCAGGAGGACACATGGACGGATTGAATACGGTGTTGGAGTATCTGACGTCGGTGCCGGCATGGTATTTGGCGACGAGCGTTGACGGACAGCCTCATGTGCGTCCGTTTTCGTTTGCGCAGATCCAGGATGGCAAGCTGTGGTTTGTGACGGCGCGCACCAAAGATGTGTGGCAAGAGCTGCTGCAAAACCAGCGCTTTGAGGCCACGAGTTGGTGGCCGGGCCATGGCTGGCTCATCTTGCGCGGGCGTGCCGGCTTGGATGACCGGGCTTTAGGCGAAATGCGCGAAGCCGGGTGGAAGCATCTAGAGCACCTGGGCGAGCACCATGAGGGGCCTAACGACCCCACGCTCGTCTTCTTTAGCGTCGAGGATCCCGAGGCTTTTATCTGCAATCACGACGAATGGGTGCCGGTCGAGCTCTAGCCAGCTGGCTCATCCTAACAACTTGGTTTTCGCATGGGCGGGCCCCGTATTGCCCGGCGCCGTTGGGAGCGCCGGTCAATACGGGGCCCGCTCCATTTGTCAATTCCTTCAAGCGAATGTGTCGGGAATGTTTCAATGCATGAATATGCAAGCCATTTACGTATTCATGCATCTTTTGGTGCTAAAGTTTCAACCTACTTCATAACGACCGCTGCGAAATGCGCATCGGTGCATAAATCGCAGACAAGGAGTCTGATATGTCTTTGAAGGTTGGAATCGTCGGCGCGGCTGGATATGCCGGAGCCGAGCTCATTCGCCTCGTCCTCGGTCATCCCGAGTTTGAACTTGCTGCCATTACGTCCAACGCCGATGCCGGCCAGCCGTTGTCTGCGGTGTACCCGAGCTTCACCGGCGTAAGCGATCTTGTCTTTACGACGCATGATGCCCCCGAGCTCAAGAACTGCGACGCGGTCTTTTTGGCCGTGCCGCACACGGCTGCCATGGCACAGGTGCCCGCGCTGCTTGCATCGGGCGTCTCCTGCTTTGATCTTTCGGCCGACTACCGCCTGAACGACGCGTCCGTCTTTGAGACATGGTATGCCGCCGAGCATACGAGCCCCGAGCTGCTCAAGACCCGTGCCTTCGGTCTGCCCGAGCTGTTCTGCCAAGACTTGGAGACCGCCGCATCCGACCATGCCGACGGCAAACCCGTGCTGGTCGCCTGCGCCGGTTGCTATCCCACCGCAACGAGCCTTGCCGCCGCGCCCGCCGTGCGCGTCGGCTGGGTGGCCGAGAACAGTCCCGTGATTGTCGATGCCATTAGCGGCGTGACGGGCGCCGGTAAGTCCTGCAACGCCCGCACCCATTTTTGCAGCGCCGACGAGAACTTGGAGGCCTACGGCGTGGGCAAGCATCGCCACACGCCCGAGATTGAGCAAATCCTTGGTCTGACCGATCGCGTCGTCTTTACCCCGCACCTGGCACCGCTCAAGCGTGGTCTGCTCTCCACGGTGACGCTGCCGCTTACGCCGCAGGCTATCGATACCTTGACCCTTGAGGACGTTGTCGACCATTACAAGCAGTTCTACGCCGGTCGCGCCTTCGTACGCGTACTCGATGTCGGTCAGCAGCCCAAGACGGCTTCGGTCGTCGGCACCAACGCCGCCCAGATTGGCCTCGCGCTCAACAAGCGCGCGGGCGTGCTGGTGGCGACGGGCGCCATCGACAATCTGTGCAAGGGCGCTGCGGGCCAAGCAGTCCAGTGCGCCAATATCGTCTTTGGCTTTGACGAGCGACGAGGCTTGCCTACAGTGGCGTGCCCGGTGTAGCACATTCGATTGTTAACGATTTGGTAGTCGGGCATCGAGTGGGGCGCCACTCTTAAGCTGGTCTCATGATTACGACTGGCATGGCGCACCAACCGATGTCCGTTTTTTGTTTGACATAAGGAGTCATAAAGACGATGAATACCGAGCTGTTTGATATCAAGATTCGCGCCGTCGAGGGTGGCGTTACGGCTGCGGCTGGTTTTAAAGCTGCAGGCATCCACGCTGGGTTCCGCAAGAATCCCGAGCGCCTGGATTACGCGCTCGTCGTGCCCGATAAACCCTGTCCCGGTGCCGGCGTGTTTACCACCAATCGCTTTTGCGCGGCGCCCGTGCAGGTGAGCCGTGCCAACCTGGGCGGTGCCGACAAGGGCTACGGTATCATCGCCGGCGTTTCGGTCAACTCTGGCAATGCCAACGCCGCCACGGGTGAGACCGGCCTTGCATGCGCGCGCGAGACGTGCAGCATCGCATCGCAGGTCATCGGCTGCGAGCCCCAGCAGATTCTGGTTGCCTCCACGGGTGTGATTGGCCAGATTCTGCCGATCGACACGTTTGAGACCGCCATTCCTGCTGCCTACGAGGCGCTCTCTGCCCACGGTGGCGCCGATGCCGCTCGCGCCATCATGACGACCGACACGCACTCCAAGGAGTACGCCGTATCCTACGTCAGTGAGGCTGCGGGTCATGCGGGCAATGTCTATACGGTAGGCGGAATGTGCAAGGGCTCGGGCATGATCATGCCCAACATGGCCACCATGATCGCAGTTATCACCACCGATGCCCCCGTCGAGCCTGCGGCACTTCATGCCCTGCTGCTCTCGACCGTCAAGCAGACCTTCAACAAGGTAACGGTCGATTCCGACACCTCGACCAACGACACCTGCATCATGCTTGCCTCCGGCGCCGCTGCCGCAGATGCCGAGCCTATCGTCGAGGGCTCCGATGCCTTTGACGAGTTGGCATTTGCCGTGCACGAGGTGTGCGAGAGCCTGGCGCGCAATATCGCCGCCGATGGTGAGGGCGCATCCAAGCTTGTTACGGTCAACGTTACCGGCGCCGCCAACGACGAGGAGGCCGATATCGCCGCCCGTGCCGTTGCCAACTCGCCGCTCGTTAAGACCTGCATCGCCGGCCACGACTGCAACTGGGGCCGCGTTGCCATGGCGCTTGGCAAGTGCGGTGTGAAGTTTAATCAGGAAGACGTTTCCATCGACATGATGGGCATCCCTGTCTGTCGCGACGGTCTGACTGTTCCCTTTGACGAGGACGAGGCTCTGCGACGTTTTGAGGCGCCCGAGATCGTGATCTCGGCAGACCTAGGCGCGGGCGACGCGGCGACCACCGTGTGGACTTGCGACCTCACGCACGAGTACATCTCCATTAACGGCGACTACCGTTCCTAGATTCCAGGCACGCTGCGCATCTTGCCGCGATTGCGGACAGCGGAGCACGGCGCGATAACGATACGAAAGACGAGGCAGATTATGAAATTCGCACGCGATTGTCGTTCGAGCGAATCCAACGAAGCAACCGCGCAGCTGCTGTTCGAAGCGCTGCCGTGGATTAAGAACCTGACCGGCAAGACGGTTGTTATCAAATATGGCGGAGCCGCCATGGTTGATGAGCAGCTGCGTCGCGACGTGATGAGCGACATCGTCCTCCTTAAGATCATCGGCATGTGCCCCGTCATCGTGCATGGTGGCGGCAAGGCCATCAACGAGGCGCTGAGCCACTACGACATCCCCGTCGAGTTTATGAACGGCCAGCGCGTGACCACGCCGGCGACCATGGATATCGTGCGCGAGGTGCTGGGCGGCAAGGTCAACCAGGAGCTGGTCGCGGCGCTCAACCATCACGGCAACCTGGCCGTGGGCGTGTCGGGCAGCGATGCGGGCACGCTCATCGCCGAGCCGCTCGACCCCGAGCTCGGTCGCGTGGGCAAAGTGACGCACGTTAACACCGACTATATCGAGCGCTTACTCGATAGCGAGTACATCCCCGTTATCGCTACCGTCGCGGCGGGGGAGGACGGCGGTTTCTTCAACATCAACGCCGATACCGCCGCCGGTGCCGTTGCGGCGGCGCTCCACGCGCACAAGGCGATCTTTTTGACCGACGTCGACGGCCTGTACAAGGACTTTAGCGATAAAGACTCACTCATCTCCAACCTAACACTCGACGAGGTTAACGAAATGCTCTACGGCGGCGAGGTCGATAAGGGCATGATTCCCAAGCTGCGCGCGGCCGTCGATGCGCTTGCCGGCGGCGTATTTCGCGCTCACATCATCAACGGCACCACGCCGCATTCGCTGCTGCTGGAGCTGCTGACCGATGCCGGCGTCGGCACCGTGATCCATTCCACCGAGACGGCTTACGAGTTCGATACGCATCCGCATCCGCTTTCGACGTTTGCTGCGCGTCTGACCGAGAACCTCGACGAGGTCGAGAAGCTTCAGACGGTCTAACTGACCCGCAGCCGCCCCATTCCTGCACCCATAGGCCTGCGCCGTCCGGCGCTCAACGAAAGGCATCCCATGTCACTTGCAGCTCAGCAATCGCTTGAATCCCATTACGTTATGCATACCTTTGGCCGCTCTCCGGTCGAGTTTGTCGAGGGCCACGGCATGAAACTCACCGGCGACGATGGCCGTGAGTACCTCGACTTTCTTGCCGGCATCGGCGTGTGCAGCCTGGGTCATGGCGACCCGGCTGTGCTCTCGGCGCTCGAGGCACAGACCAAAAAGCTCATGCATGTCTCCAATTACTTCTACATTGAGCAGCGCGGACAGGTCGCGGCGCTGCTGTCCAAGCTTGCTAACGACGACGTAGATGGTGCGCGCGTGCTTGCCGATGCCATTGCCGCCGGCGATGAGACCACGGCAGCTGCTCTTGGTGCCCCGGCTGCGGACGAGCAGGTGTGGGAGACCTTCTTTGCCAACTCCGGCGCCGAGGCCAACGAGGGCTCGATGAAGCTCGCGCGCCTGTACGCCAAGCGTGCCGGTAACGGCGGCAACACTATCGTGTGCATGCGCGGCGGCTTCCACGGTCGTACGCTCGAGACCATTGCCGCCACCATGCAGGATTGGCTGCAGGATAGTTTCCGCCCGCTGCCGGGTGGCTTTGTGGCCTGCACGCCCAACGATATCGATGAACTGCGTGCGATCTTTAAGCAGCTGGGGAGCGAAATTTGTGCCGTGATGCTCGAGCCGATTCAGGGCGAGAGCGGTGTGCACCCCATGACCGAGGAGTTTATGGCGGCAGCGCGCGACCTGGCACACGAAGTGGGCGCCGTGCTTATCGCCGATGAGGTCCAGTGCGGCATCTTCCGCTCCGGCAAGCCGTTCGCATTCCAAACCTATGGCGTGGAGCCCGACATCATGAGCCTTGCCAAGGGCATTGCTGATGGCGTGCCCATGGGCGCCGTGGTGGCAAAGAAGGAGATTGCCGACGTGTTTAAGCCGGGTGACCACGGCTCGACCTTTGGCGGTAGCTGCTTGGCCATCGCGGCGTGCGCCGCGACGCTCTCCGCGCTCGTGCGCGGCGATTATGCCGACCACGCTGCCAAGGTAGGCGCCTATATGGAGGCAAAACTCGCCAAGTTACCGCATGTTACCGATGTGCGCGGTCGCGGCTTGATGCTCGGCTGCGACCTGGATGAGGCAGCGGGCGACGCGCATGATATTGTTGCCCGCGCGCTGGCCGCCGGTGCCGTAATTAACGCTACGGGTGCCCATACGCTGCGTTTCCTGCCGCCGCTCGTCTGCGAGGAATCCGACGTGGACAGTCTGATCGAGATCCTGTCGGGTGTCTTGGGCTAACGCAGCGCAATAACTCAATTTTGACCGGGTTCCGGACTGCGGACGTGCCATATGCGGCACGATTCGGCGGTCTGGAGCCCGTTTTGCCATAAATCTGCAATGGCCAGGAGAGCCTTTGGACAAAAAATGCCAAATATGAGTACTGTCACCAGTTGAATCTCATATGAAACCGACTACCTAGGATTAGTTAGACCACACATGTTCAGTTATGTTAATGGGAAAACAGCTAGTAAAGGCTTCAAATCGCTGATTCAGAGCTAGATTTATCCAGCGAAACCCAAAAATCGCTGCTATAAAATTGGTAACAGTACTCATTTTTGCCATTTTTTGGCCACGGCCTTTGTGACGGACGTGCTGGCGGGTTCGAATCCCATGCGCTGGGCCTGAAAAAGGAAAGGCCTCCATCGCTGGAGGCCTAACAAATCAGTGGTGGGCGATGAGGGATGTCCGCGTGCGGCTGGCGCCGCCCGCGCCCCGCTTCGTCGCTCCGCTCCTCGCGTGCTGCGCTGGAAAACGCTTCGCGTTTCCTCAGCTCCGCACCCTTTCGGGTTCGAATCCCATGCGCTGGGCCCAAACAAAAACGGTCCCCTTGCGAGGACCGTTTCCAATTCGGTGGTGGGCGATGAGGGATGTCCGCGTGCGGCTGGCGCCGCCCGCTCTCGCTTCGGGCCTACGGCCCTCGCGTGCTGCGCTGGAAAACGCTTCGCGTTTCCTCAGCTCCGCACCCTTTCGGGTTCGAATCCCTCTGCGATGGGCCCAAAAAAGAAAGGCCCCCATAGCTGGGAGCCTATCAAATCAGTGGTGGGCGATGAGGGATTCGAACCCCCAGCCTTGTGCGTGTAAAGCACCTGCGCTAACCGTTGCGCCAATCGCCCGTGCGGAGAGAGTATAGCAAAACAATCGCCTCATTCACCTCATATCCATTAAAGGTAACTGGCGCGTGTCACAGCGTGTCACAGCGGAGCTGATTCAGTTGAGATTGCCTGAACATTCCGCCCCTCTTTACGCCCTCGGGTATACTCAAAAGCTACTGATTCGATTTGATGCCCAGCAACAGCAGAGGGGATAGTATATGTGCGGTTTTGTCGGTTTTGTCGGTGGGACGGATAACCAATCCGAGGTGCTCACCAAGATGATGGACCGCATCGTCCATCGCGGTCCCGACATGGGCGGTCAGTTTATCGACGGCCGCGTTGCCCTCGGCTTCCGCCGCCTGTCGATCCTCGACCTGACCGAGGCCGGCGCTCAGCCCATGGCCAATGAGGACGGCAGCGTCGTTATCGTCTTCAACGGCGAGATCTACAACTTCCAGGAGCTTCGCTCCGAGCTCGAGGCCAAGGGCTATAAGTTCCACTGCGGCGCCGACACCGAGAGCCTCCTGCACGGCTACGAGGAGTGGGGCGAGGCAGTACTCGATCGCTTGCGCGGTATGTACGCCTTCGTCATCTGGGACAAGAAGAAGAACAAGCTTTTTGGCGCCCGCGATATCTTTGGCATCAAGCCGCTCTACTACTATCCCATGGCCGATGCGGGCGACGGCGCTCCGGGCGTGCTCTTTGGTTCCGAGATCAAGAGCTTCCTGGACTACCCGCACTTCCACAAGGCGGTCAACAAAAAGGCTCTGCGTCCGTACATGACGCTGCAGTATTCGGCGACTGAGGAGACCTTCTTCGAGGGTGTCTACAAGCTGCCGCCGGCGCATTACTTTACCGTAGACATCCCGACCGGCAAGATGAACATCGAGCGCTATTGGGATTGCGATTACTCTGCCGTCGAGAAGCCGTTCGAGGAGTACGTCGACGAGCTGGACGAGGTCGTGCACGAGAGCGTCGAGGCCCATCGCATCGCCGACGTCAAGGTCGCGTCGTTCCTCTCCGGCGGCGTCGACTCCAGCTACATCGCCGCTTGCCTCATGCCCGACAAGACCTTCTCGGTGGGCTTTGACTACAAGAACTTCAACGAGACCAACTACGCCAAGGAGCTTTCCGATAAGCTCGGCGTCGAGAACGTTCGCAAGATGATTACCGCCGACGAGTTCTTCGGTGCGCTCGAGGACATCCAGTATCACATGGACGAGCCGCAGTCCAACCTGTCTTCCGTGCCGCTGTGGTTCTTGGCCGAGATGGCCCGCAAGGACGTCATCGTCGTGCTTTCGGGTGAAGGTGCCGACGAGCTTTTTGGCGGCTACGCCTACTACGAGGACACGGTCCCGGTGCGCAAGTACAAAAAGATGGTGCCGCTGCCCATTCGTCGTGCGCTCGGTAACCTGGCGCTGCATATGCCGTACTTCAAGGGACATAACTTCCTGGTCAAGGGTGCCGAGATCCCCGAGAAGTCGTTCCTGGGACAGGCTCTGGTGTGGCCGGAGCGCGAGGTCGACGGCGTGCTCAAGCCCGAGTACAACACCGGCGATGGCGCCTTCGAGCTTGCCGCTCCCATCTATGCGCGCGTGAAGGGTCAGCCCGAGCTGGTCAAGAAGCAGTACCTGGACATGAACATGTGGCTCCCGGGCGACATTCTGCTCAAGGCCGACAAGATGTGCATGGCGCACTCGCTGGAGCTGCGCGTGCCCTTCCTGGACCGCAAAGTCATGGAGTTCGCCGAGCACATTCCCGACCGCTACCGCATCAACGAGAACGGCAACAAACAGGTACTCCGCCACGCTGCCAACAAGTCGCTGCCCGATGAGTGGGCCACCCGTCCCAAGGTGGGCTTCCCGGTGCCGATTGTCTACTGGCTGCGCGAGCAAAAGTGGTACGACTATGTCAAGGAGTACTTCACCGCGCCGTGGGCAAGTGAGTTCTTCGATACCGACGAGCTCATGCACCTGCTCGATCTGCACTTTGCGGGCAAGGGCGATTTCCAGCGCAAGATCTATACGCCGCTCGTGTTCCTGGTGTGGTACAAGCGCTTCTTTATCGACGAGGACCAGCCCACTGTTCAGGCTGCCTAGCCTCGGCTTACGAACGCCTGCGCGTAACGGCTCCTCCGGGAGCCGTTTTTGCGTGGGTGCGTTTCAGTTACTATAAAAACCGTCCCTGCCAAATGGCTGAGAAAGGTGAAAGATGCACCATTCGGATTCCGCGACCGTGACCACGGTCGATACGCTTGCCAAGCTTCTCGATGTGTGCGGCGAGCTGCGCGCATCAGAGCAGGTTGACGAGCGTGCCGTGACCGGCTGCTCGTTTGATTCGCGCGCGCTCTCGGCAGGTGACGTGTTCTTCTGCAAAGGTGCTGCCTTTAAGCCCGCGTTTTTGAGCATGGCGCTCGATGCTGGCGCCGTCGCATTTGTGTGCGAGGAGTCGCTGGTCGAGTCTCTGGAGCCGCTGGCGAAGGAGAGCGGTGCCGCGATGCTGGTTGTGGAGAGCGTTCGCACGGCCATGGCTTTGCTGCCGCCGGAGGTCTACGACCGTCCCGACCACGACGTCAAGATCGTGGGCATCACCGGCACCAAGGGAAAGACCACGGCCGCTTTTATGCTCCAGTCCATCATCAAGGCGGCGGGCGAGTCCTGCGGCATGATCGGCTCGGTGAGTACCGACGATGGTATCGAGTGCTACGAGAGCACCAATACTACGCCCGAGGCCCCCGAGGTCTGGCGCCATATCGCCAACTGCCGCACGTCCGGTCGCCAGTCCATGGTCATGGAGGTCTCGAGCCAGGCGCTCAAGTACCAACGCGTCGAGAATCTGCCGTTTGACGTGGCGTGCTTTCTCAACATCGGCCGCGACCACATCTCGCCGATCGAACACCCCACGTTTGAGGATTATTTTGAGAGCAAACTCAGGATCTTTGACCAGGCAAAGACCGCCGTGGTGAATCTGGGCACCGAAGAGGTTGACCGTGTGCTGGGGGCAGCGTCGACGGCCGAGCGCTTGGTGACCGTTGGCGTCGAGCATCCCGAGGCAAGCCTGTGGGCGAGCGATGTCCGCATGCTCGGCTTTAGCATCGAGTTTAACCTGCACGGCATGAGCGCCGACGAGCCCGAGGCGGGGGAGAAGGTCCTGCTGGGTATCGCGGGCGACTTTAACGTGGAAAACGCGCTGGTCGCTATCGCCGCTGCGCGCGAGATCGGCATCGGTATCGAGGCTATCAAGAAGGGCCTCTCCAAACTGCGTGTGCCGGGCCGTATGGAGGTCGTGGAGTCGAAGGACGGCCGCGTGATTTGTGTCGTCGACTACGCGCACAACCAGCTTTCGTTCCGCTCGCTTTTCTCGTCGGTCAAGCGCGCGTTTCCTGCCAGCCCGGTCATCGCAGTGTTTGGCGCTGCCGGCGGCAAGGCGCAGGAGCGCCGCGAGCAGCTTCCGCGCGAGGCCGCACCGTATTCCGACCTGATGATCTTTGCCAATGAGGACCCGGCTCACGAGGACCCGATGAAGGTCTGTCGCGAGCTTGCCGAACATGTTCCCGACGATACGCCGAACAAGATCATCCTCGACCGCGAAGCCGCTGTGCATGCGGCGTTCAAGGCGGCGCGCGAGGAGTACGTCAACCCCGATGCTCCCACCATTGTCTTGCTGCTGGCAAAGGGTGACGAGGAGCTCATGCACGTGGGTGACGAGTTCGTGCCCATCGAGAGCGACCTTTCGTTGGCCAATCGCCTGATCGATGTTACCCAGTTTGACTAATGAACCATGATGGCGGCGGCGCCCTGAGTGCGCTGTCGCCATAAGCGTGTTCCCTTAATCAAAACATGCCGTCCAAGTCCAAACCCTTCTACGTAAACGGAGTAACCATGTCCCACAATACCCTGCCGACCGTTGCCGAGCTTTCGGGCGAGATGCGCGAGCGCTTGGCCACGGTCAAGTACGTTTTTACCGACCTCGATGCCACGATGCTGGCGCCCGGCTCGTGCGTGCTGCGCGACAACGACGGCAATCCTTCGACCAAGCTCGTCGAGGCTGTCGTGGCGCTTGCCCGCGCCGGTATCCAAGTGGTTCCCACCTCGGGCCGCAACCGCACCATGATCCACGAGGACGCGCGAGTGCTCGGCCTCAACTCCTATATTGGCGAGATGGGCGGCCTGGTCATGTACGACCTCAAAGCCAACGATTGGGAGTATCTGACCGGCGACATGCCCTACGACCCCTCTTGCGGCCTCACGCCGCACCAGGTGATCGAGCAGACCGGCGTGTGCGAGAAGATCCTCGCCCGCTGGCCGCACAAGATCGAGTATCACAACGACATGTCGACCGGCTACAAGTACCGTGAGGTCACCGTCGGCATGCGCGGCGACATCCCCGATGACGAGGCGCAGGCCATCCTCGACGAGGCCGGCTGCGGCTTGGTGTGGGCCTGTAACGGTCACCTGACGCATCTGTCCAAGCCGACGACGCTCGAGCTCGATCGCGTCGAGGACGGTCGCGCATTCAATATCAACCCCGCGGGCCTCAACAAAGGCGTCGCCATTGCGCGCTTCTGCGAGCACCTGGGGATCGAGCGCGAGGAGACGCTCGCGCTCGGCGACTCCGAGTCCGACTTCTACATGGCCGATCACGTGGGCACGTTCTGCTTGGTCGAGAATGGCCTGACGAGCGCCGGCGCGCCCGAGTTCCTGGCTGCTTGCGAGAATGCTTTCGTTACGCGAGGCAAAATTGTCGACGGCTGGGCGGCGACGGCAGAGCTGCTGGTCGCGGCGCGTTCGTAGCGCGCCGCCGCACTTGGACATGTCTTTTCGAGAGAGACTGGTGAGGTAATGTCCGATATCGAGAATCCGGCAGGCGACACGCGCCCGATTGGCGTGTTCGATTCTGGTTTGGGCGGTCTGACGGTTGCGCGCGCGATTGCGACGGCGCTGCCGCACGAGTCCGTCTACTACTTTGGCGACACCAAGCGCTGCCCCTACGGCACCCGTACCGAGGATGAGGTGCGCTCGTTTGCGTTGCAGGCGGGTCGTTGGCTTTCGAAGCACGATGTCAAGATTATGGTCATCGCCTGCAACACGGCGACCGCTGCGGCCTTGCGTCTGGCCCAGCAGGTGCTCGACGTTCCCGTGATCGGCGTGATCGCGCCGGGTGCCCGTGCGGCAATCAACAGCACCCGCTCGCGCCGCGTGGGCGTGCTCGCCACCAACCTCACCATTCGCTCGGGCGCCTACACGCGCGCCATTCAGGATTTAGATGCCGGCGTCGATGTATACGGCTGTCCTGCCTCGAGCTTTGTCGAGGTTGTCGAACACGAGCTCGCCTCGGGTGCACATCTGCAGGAACAGTGGCTTGAGAACGAGGACATCTTCGATACGCCTGCCGTGCGTGCGCTGGTGGGTGCCACGGTTGAGCCGCTGCGCGACCACGGTATCGATACCGTGGTGCTTGGCTGTACGCATTTCCCGCTGTTGGTGGGACCTATCCGCCATGCGCTGGGGCCTGGGGTGCGCGTCGTGAGTTCCGCCGAGGAGACCACGCGCGAGCTGACCGATATCCTCACGCGCCGCGAGCAGCTGGCGGGCGACGCCGCCGAGCCGCAGCATCGTTTTGCTACGACGGCCGATAACATTGCCGAGTTTGCGGTGGCGGGCAGCTTTATTTTTGGTCAGCCGCTCAAGAGCATCGAACATATCGATATCGATGAGCTGAAATAGATGTAAGGCGTCCGCCAAAGCCTTCGCCACATCTTTTGCCGAAAGGATATTTCTATGGAGTACATGCAGGTCAACCGCGCCAACGGTCGCGCCGCCAACGAGTTGCGCCCCGTTAAGCTCACCCATGGCGTCATGAAGCACGCCCACGGCTCGTGTTTGGCCGAGTTCGGCGACACGCGCGTGCTGTGCGCCGCCACTATCGAGGAGGGCGTGCCGGGCTGGCGAAAGGGAGCTAAGGCCGGCTGGGTGACCGCGGAATACGCCATGCTGCCGACGTCGACCGGCAAGCGCTGCAAGCGCGAGCACGCCAACCGCAAGGGTCGCTCCATGGAGATCGAGCGCCTCATTGGCCGCAGCCTGCGTACCGTCGTCAACATGAAGGCGCTCGGCGAGTACACCGTCACCGTCGACTGCGATGTGATTCAGGCCGATGGTGGCACGCGTACAGCGAGCATCACCGGTGCCTGGGTGGCGCTGCACGACGCCCTCGCCATGTGGGTCGAGGCGGGCAAGATCGAGCGCATCCCGCTTATCGGCCAGGTGGCTGCCATCTCCATGGGCGTTGTCGACGGCAATACGCTGCTTGACCTCGATTATTCCGAGGACAGCCATGCCGAGGTCGACATGAACCTCGTCGCCACCGACACCGGTGAGATGATCGAGCTCCAGGGCACCGGCGAGCAGGCGCCCTTCGACCGCAAACGCCTCAACGCCCTGCTCGACCTGGGCGACAAAGGCATCGCCGAGCTCATCGAGCTCCAGCGCCAAGCCCTCGCCTAACCTGCCAAAAAGGGACAGGTTTATTTTGGTAGGTTTTATCTGGGAAAACGTCGAAGTATAAGACTGCCGTTGATTGAGAGGGGAGAGAGGCCGAGGTCCTCGTCGTCCTCAACACGGCATTGCTATAGAGACAAGGAGGCCAGCTATGGCACTTGAGAAGATTGACATCGACACCCTCGACCCGGCGGCGACCATCGTCGTGGCAACCGGCAACGCCCATAAGCTCACCGAGATTGAGGCCATTTTGGGCAAGGTCATGCCCGAGGTACGCTTTGTGGCGCTCGGTCAGCTGGGCGATTTTGAGGACCCCGAGGAAAACGGCACGACGTTTTTGGAGAACGCCATCATCAAGGCGCAGGCTGCCGTCGAAGAGACGGGGCTCATGGCCATTGCCGATGATTCGGGCTTGGTCGTTGATGCCTTGGACGGCGAGCCCGGTGTGTATAGCGCGCGCTACGCGGGCGTTCACGGCGACGATGCCGCCAACAACGCCAAGCTGCTCGTGAATCTGGATGGCGTGGCAGACGAGGATCGCACCGCGCGCTTTATGAGCGTCGTTGCACTCATCGACACGGACGGCCTGGTCACCTATGGCGAGGGCACCTGCGAGGGCGTTATCGCGCACGAGGGTCGCGGCGATCACGGCTTTGGCTACGACCCGCTGTTCCTGCCGGTCGATACGCCGGGCAAGACCATGGCCGAACTCACGGCGGACGAGAAGAACGCCATCAGCCATCGATTCCATGCGCTCGAGCATCTGTCCGCCAAGCTGACGGGCGAGGAGTAGACCGTGCGTGCGGTGGTGCAGCGCGTGCTCAACGCCGGCGTGACGGTCGACGGCGAGTGCGTGGGCCGCATTGGACGCGGCTACCTGGTGCTGCTTGGCGTGGGCCACGGTGACTCGCGTGCCGAGGCCGACAAACTGTGGGGCAAGCTCCGCGGCCTGCGCATCAATGAGGACGAGAACGGCAAGACCAATCTGGCGCTTGCCGATGTCGACGGCGAGGTGCTCGTGGTGTCGCAGTTCACGCTGTTTGCCGACTGCCGCCACGGCCGCCGTCCGTCGTTTACGGATGCCGGCGCCCCCGATGTCGCCAACGAACTCTACGAGTACTTCCTGACGCTCGTTCGCCAAGATGTCGAACACGTGGCGCACGGCATCTTTGGCGCCGATATGAAAGTCGACTTGGTCAACGACGGCCCATTCACCATCGTCTTGGACACCGACAACCTTTAGGTTACGCGGTTTTACCAAACCGCGTAACAACTGGTCATGCGAGGTTGTCGTCTGGTACGTATTTGGGGCCGGGCTTTTTTAGCTACTTGCGTATGGCCACAACAGCGTGCTATAGTATTAGAGTTTTGTCTATCTTAGGGGTATTATCCCCTTTTTGAATTGCACCTTCTGGAGGCCCTGTTCATGGAAGAGATGGAAGTCAATCACGTCGACGACATCCACGAGAAGCTGACCGATATGGTGGGCGATCGCGTCAAGGTTAAGGCCAACATGGGCCGCACCCGCGTCGTCGAGCGCATGGGCACCATCAAGAGCGTCCACCCCGCCGTCTTTATCGTCGAGGTCGACGAGCGTCGCGGTCGCAAGTCGCGTCAGTCCTACCAGTATATCGATGTCCTCACCGGTCAGGTCGAGCTGTTCGACCCCGAGAGCGGCGAGCATATCTTTACCCCGCTCGGCAATCAGCTCGAGGAGCATTAACGGTGACCGATTGGTCCCTGACTCTTTCCGCGCCGGCAAAGATTAACCTCTACCTGGGGGTTCATACCGAGCGCGATGACCGCGGCTACCACAGGGTCGATTCCCTGATGGCGGCCGTCGGTCTTTCCGATACCGTGACGGTCACGCTGGCGCAGGCGCTGACCGTCCAGACGGTTCCGGCATCAGATTTTCCCATGCAAAAGAATACGGCGTATCGGGCTGCGGTTGCTATGGCCGAGCATTATGGTCGCGAGGCAAACATCTGCGTGACGATTGAGAAGCGCATTCCATTGTGCGCCGGCTTGGGCGGCCCCTCGACGGATGCGGCCGCGGTCATTGTCGCCTTGGCGGAGCTCTGGGGCATTGATCGCACCGACCCAGCGCTCGACGATATTGCGCGAGGCATTGGTGCTGACGTCCCGTTCTTTTTGCACGCGAGTCCTGCGTTCTACGTAGGTGGGGGAGACGTGCTGGCAACTGAGTACCCCGCGCTGCCCGCGACGCCCGTCGTGCTGGTCAAGCCGCGCGAGGCAAGTGTTTCGACAATTGAAGCCTATCGACGTTTTGACGAGGCCTCGGTGCCTGCGGACAAGCCCGGCGCGATAGCTTCTGCCTTGCGTGCTGGTGATGCCGAGACGGCATATGCACTCATCCATAACAACCTTGGTGTCATTTCCGCACAGATGGAGTCGCAGATTCAAACGGTTCTCGACTGGCTGCGTAAACAGGACGGAACCGTTGCTGTAGATGTGTGCGGATCGGGTGCCTGCTCGTTTGCCATTTGCGACACCGCTGCCACGGCCGAAAGGCTTGCCGATGCTGCCCAGCAAAATGGCTGGTGGGCCTGCGCGACTGAGCTTATTCCCAACACGGTTCAAATCGACGGGTTGATTTCCGATCTCAGCCGAACACATTGAGCGGATAGGCCATTCCCGCAGTTAGCCGAACGCCCCCGCGGCCCCTCCTGGGGTCCGGGGGCGCC
>JAXIYC010000029.1:0-33340 GCA_036304725.1 Collinsella sp.
GCACGAAGGTGCTGCCGATGAAGCCGCAGCCGCCCGTGACGATGATGTTCTTCGGCTCGAAGAGCTCTTCAGTCATGTCTCTATCTCCAGTCATCCGTTTAGTACTCGCGCGGGCTGTTGACGATCTCGCCGGCGGCGACCTTCTTGAGGTGCTGGCCGTAGACCGACTTGCCGTAGGCCGCGGCCGCCTCCTCCAGCCGCGCCGTGTCGATCCAGCCGTTCTCCCAGGCGATCTCCTCGGGGACGGACACGGGGAGATCCTGGGAGTGCTCGACGGCGCGGACGAACTCCGCCGCCTCGTGGAGCGACTCCATGGTGCCGGTGTCCAGCCACGCGTAGCCGCGGCCGAGGGTCACCACGGAGAGCGTCCCCTCCTCCAGGTACATCTGGTTGAGCGTGGTGATCTCCAGCTCGCCGCGTGCGGAGGGCTTCACCTCGGCGGCGCGGGAGGCCACGTCGCCCGGGTAGAAGTACAGGCCGGTCACGGCGTAGGAGCTCTTGGGGCGGGCGGGCTTCTCCTCGATGGACACGGCCCTCCCCCCGCGGTCGAACTCCACGACGCCGAAGCGCTCGGGGTCGTCCACGTGGTAGCCGAAGACCGTGGCGCGGCCCGACTCGGCGTTCTGGACGGCGCGCGTCAGGTGGCGCGACAGGCCGTTGCCGTAGAAGATGTTGTCGCCCAGCACGAGCGCGCAGGGCTCGCCGCCGATGAACTCCTCGCCGATGGTGAAGGCCTGCGCCAGGCCGTCCGGCGAGGGCTGCTCGGCGTAGGAGAGGTCCACGCCGAAGCGCGAGCCGTCGCCCAGCAGGCGCTGGAAGTTGGGCAGGTCGGTCGGCGTGGAGATGACCAGGATGTCCTTGATGCCCGCCAGCATGAGCGTGGACAGCGGGTAGTAGATCATGGGCTTGTCGTAGACCGGCAGCAGCTGCTTGGAGGTCACGAGAGTGAGCGGGTACAGTCGCGTGCCGGACCCGCCCGCGAGGATGATGCCTTTCATTTAATCTGTCCTCTACAATCGAAATGCGCTTTAGATCGAGTGATAAATAAGACTTGGGTATCCTATTTTGCTAAACCCCCTCATTCTTAACGAAATAGGCAAGGTAATGACTGCGGAATATGGCTACCTGAATTGCCCCTTCCATTTTTCAATGCTCGACCAAGGGAGATTGATTCCGGTTATTTCAGGTTGGTTAATCCAATCAGCCATTTTGAGTAAAAAGTCATCTTCTCGTTCGAAAACAGGAAGTCCGGTATCTTCACTGATGATCGCGTGCCAAATGTTGGTAATGGACTCACTTTGCTTCAACGCTATGAAAAGCGCCAGTATCGAAAATCAATTTATAATCCCACAATGATGTGAATTCGTTCGGGCAAATAACGACCGCAAAGTGATACAAGCGAATAAGATCCGGCAAGAGTTAGCGCCCAAACAGCAAATGTCGAAACACCAAGTGGAATGACGAATAATCCAAGCAGTTTCCAAACGGCCTTGAGAACAAGTATATGGCAGAGGTAGATTCCAAAAGAGGCGTTCCCAAGGTCAACAAGCAAAGTAGAAGATAATCGCGACTTGAATGATCCCGGAACCGCCATAAGAAGCGCGATCACAGCTAAAGAGGTCGCGGCAGAACCGAGCTTAAGCTGAGTTGTGGCCATATTGAAATCGCCAGTCAAATACCACCAGAAGCCTGCGACCTCCTGTATTATTAAAAATATAAAGAGCACTGCAACAAGCTGAGTGGTTCGTCCTTCAATGAGCGCAGCCCAACGCCTCCAGTCGAGACCGAAAACATAAAAGATGAGCCACATGGGGCAGAAAACCTGTATTAGAGGCAATGCGATACCGGCAACGGCAGCGAGCTCCCTTAGAAGCAAGCAAGCCGGTGTCACACAATAGACAAAGAACCTATACCGTGAAAGGAGCCTGAACAGTACCGGAGTAAGCAGCACAAGCTGTGAATAGACCAATAGATAGTACATCTGAGCCGATACGGAGCCCACGGCGAACGCCAGAAACCCAGACGCCCATGAAGGGCGGGAAACGCCGCAAGATAGATAACGCTCCAGAACGCATAAGGTCCGGCAACCTTGCTAATGCGGCGTCGAAGACCCCCCCCGCATTAAATTTGCGCTCGTCGGTAAGAACACCGGATAAAAACAAGAACAACGCAACAGAAAAGTTGAGGAATGGGCGAATGGCGACCGACGCGGCACATTGAGGAAGACAGTGGATAAGCACCACTGCGGAAATCGCAAGCCCACGAAGAGCTTGAAGGTAGCGATCCTTGGCCATCTAGGCTCTCCTTCCAACGAGTCTCTTTAGTCGTCGTTTAATACCACCAAGCTTGCCGCGGACACGCTGCCAGAGAGTGGGACGGAAATCCCACTTGTCCATGAGATCTGGGATGGAAAGCCCGGCAGACACGTCGTTCAAGAACTCGTCGCGCTTTGGATAAGGCGTGACAGAATGGACGAGGCTAGGGTTGCCCGCGATTACCCCATCAAGCGTCGCCGGACCGTTTGCAGTAAGCCCAGAAATAGCCTCGAATGCCCGCACGCCCTTCTCGGTATTGCATAGGACGGCAGATACGCCCTTGGAGTTGTCGACCTCGGGATGGGTATTCTGGAACCCCCAGAAATCACCGAGCGTGATATCGGCGCCGCTGGAGCGCTTTGCTGGACATGCCAGACAGGACGAACGAAGGCTCGCATTGGCCAGAAACGCTTTCATGTACCAGTCTTTGCCGAATATCTGGGACTCGGTGTCCCCGGTGTTGTCTTTCTCCGCTATGTGCTTGTACATAGCGGAGTAAGACAACCATCCGGTTGTCTTACTCCGCATATTGACGTCGCAGACGTCCGACCCGAAGGCCTCACCACGGTAGTCGACCCAGCGCGACCAGAGCTCTGGAGACGGAACACCGTGGCAGATGACGTCGACGCCGAGGAAGAGGTCAGAGTCGGCGAGTTTCCCCAGGTATGAGCGCATGCCAGCCACCTGGCATGCAGTACCGGCAAAGAGCGCCGGCCTGCCTTCACGCAGGGCAGCGCGGACGCCCTCGAAGACGCCGCGGCCAACCGCGCTCTGAACGTATTTCGAGCGCATAACGGCTCCGAGCGCCGGCCTGTCCTCCACGAGCACGTGACGAAGCTCGCGGCAACCGTCCGTCCACGCGGCGCCCGCCACAACACCGCCGCGCGAGAGAGCGTCACCGGCGAGTAGACCGAACACGCCGCCCGACGACGATCTATCGAGCAAGCCGACGTCATGAGCCTTCGCCCAGAGGGCGAACTCGCACCCGTCCTCCCCAGGGGCGTTGAGCGCCGGGCATACGGCGTCGCACGCCCCGCAGCCTACGCACCCGGAGGCGTCGACGGTGGGGTGTAGGAAGCCACAATCATCGGGTTCCATGGAGATGCATGACTTGGGGCAGCGGGCAGCGCACGCGCCGCAGCCGCAGCAACGGTCGCCAAGCGAGACGACCCTCGGGGATTTCTCGGAATCATTCATGATGGACCCTATCTAAGGAACGGGAGACGAGAGACGACCGCGATACGTTCGTCCTTCGTTAGGACGGCGAGCCAAAGGGCTATGGCGAAAAGCGCGCTGTAAACGGCGCCCCACTCGAGGAACGCGGGCCATCCGTTGACGGGCAGGACCGCCGTGCCAGCGAGGCAGGCGACGGTGACGGCAGCCCAGGCGAGCAGCACCGGCAGGTTCCGCTTCCAGAAAAAGAGCATGTCGAGACCGACCCGCTTCTGGTAGTACCAGTTCATCCACAGTCCGTTGCCGAGCACGATGCTGACGACATAGGCGATCGCGGGGGCCCACGGCCCCAGCGCCGGGGCGGCCGCGGCGGTGAAGGCAACGTTCCCGACCGCCATCGCAAGGTAGACGAGACTCCTGGCGTGGTGCATGTTCTTGGCCCTCTGGATCTCGATGCCGACGTTCTGACAGAGGGGCACCATGACGGGTAGCGTCATGGCGAGCACGAGCCAGTAGGCCTCGGCGAAGCCCGGGCCCGCCCACCTCGTCACGAAAAACTTCCCGAGAATAGCGAAACCTCCGTACACCCAGCAAAACAGTACCATCTGGTAGCGGCCCACGCGCGTCATAAGGCGAGTGAGCTCGGCGTTGTCGTCCGAGGTGGCGACGATGCGGTTGACCTTCGGAATGAAGACGTTCGACATCGTGGTGGAGAGCGAGTAGAAGACCTGGCGGATGTTCACGGCCACCGCGAACAGAGATACCGCAGTCGCGCCCGAGATGGCCCCCAGCATGATGTTGGGCACGCTCTGATTGACCATCTCACAGACCTGGTTACCGAAGATCCAGGCACTGAAGGCGGCGATGCCGCGCATGACGCCCCAGTCGGCACCCCTGAGCTCGAAGCGCATGCCCAGCACGACGATGGCGTAGCGCGCGTTGAGGGCGAGCAGGACGAGGTTCACCGCGAGCTGTGCTAGGGCAACGCCCACGGGCCCCATACCGGCGGCCAGCAGGGCCCAGGCGCACAGCGGCGTCGCAAGCGTGGTGACGAGCTGCCTGGTCTGCTGGTAGACGAAGCGCTCGTGCGCCGTGATGTAGGAATTGAACACGACGGTGAACAACGTCGAGGCGACGTTGAGCGTCATGATGGCGAGCAGCTCCCGGGCGAGCGAGACCTGCGCCTCGGTGAACCCGGCCGAGAACACCGCGCCGGCGTTTGCGGAGAAGCCCATGCCGAGGGCGACCGCCGCGGCTGTGACGGCGACGTAAAGCGTGAGGTACATGCCGTTCAGGTGCCGGATGTCGCGCTCGCCGCCGTGCGCCACCGTCTGCGTGTAGAAGCGCACGTAGGCCTCGGAGAAGCCGAAGGACAGGAGCGTCAGCGAGAAGACAAAGGAGTTCGAGCTCTGGAAGACGCCGTAGTCCGCCTGCCCCACGTAGGACAGTAGCATCGGCGTGTAGACGAGGTTGACGAGGTTCTTTGCGAGGATGTTGGCGTAGCCGAGGAGGGCGCCCGCCTTACGCTGGCTAGCCACGGGCGGCCTCCGAGGGAATGCTCAATCCACATCTATCGAGGAATTCAACAACGATCTTCCTCTGAGCTGCCAACCTGTCATACGCCTTTGAATAGTCACTCTCGAGCAGTTCCGAATTACATACGGAAAGAATTGACCGCTCAACGAAAGAAACACCCAGCTCGCTGGCTAGCGTGTCGAATCGGCTGCTCATGTCTGGACCAGTGGACTCACGAGGGCAATAAATCAGCGGCTTCCCGAACAAGATCGAGAAAATTGATCCGTGATATGAATCTGTCGCTACAAGCTTTGCGTGACGGACGGCATAGAGGAACTCTGAAGGCCCGAGGGCGTAGTAGCGCGCATCCCCTAGTAAATCGACCCTCTTGCAGCTAAGTGAATCACAGATTTCGGCAACCCTCTCTTCGTAAGCTGCACTCCCGAGGAAGTACGTCAATACATAATCATTTGGAAGCCCGCAGTGCGGCTCTTTTTCATACCTTTCCCACCAGGAGCCGTCAAACATCAGTGTTGGGTCAATCAACACCTCGGCCTTTAAGCCGTACAGACTGTTTATAAGCTCGGCGCTCTTCTGCTCACGAACGGACAGCCTATCAAACCCGTCGAAATAGCCGTGGAACAGCTCACGCTTCTCCTCGGGAATCGTCGGAGCTGCCAAGCTTGGCGAAAAAGCAATACGCTTTTCTCTTGGCGAAAACGTGAGAAACATAGTGGAGTTAGCGTCAGGGGAATACGGAGACCAAACTTGGTCGCTCCCAGCAACGAAAAAGTCATAGGATTTAATGTCACGTGGAGGGTTGGAATCAGATATAACCTCCCGGCTAAAGGAAATGTTACGGGAATTGAAATCCTCAAACGAACGATGCCTCTGGATGTGGGCAACGGCAAGCCCCTTTGGAATGAGCGAAGCCAAAGACTTGAGCTTGTATTTGGCAGATCTCGAGTCCTTCTGTCTGAACGTAAGGACATCTGCACCCGAGAGTTTGAGAGTTTCTTGGACAGCAAGGTTCTGGAGCCTCTGCCCATAGTTGTCCCCATGCGTAAATGTGGAAATGCCTATTTTCATGTTCAAACCTGTTCTTCGTCTCTATCAATAATCAAATAGTCTGCAGCCGAGGAATTCCACGACCAAGCCAGCGCTCCACAGAGCAGCAGTAGGCACAAGCAGCAGTTCACCCTTGTAAAGCACTGCGTATACAGAAAGGTAATAAGAATTGTTAGCAAAAGGAGCAAACGAACAATCCGGCCATTAGATCCTTTTTCCTGCTCCATAAACTCACTAACCACGGAGTGGAAAAACGCTACATACGCTGCCGTCTCCCAAACCCCCATGAGAATCAAGAAAGACCCCATATCCGCTTGACCAAAGTGGTTAAACGACATGAACCCGGACGCGTAGAAGCTTGAGGCTCCAAGACCCTCTCCGAGACTCCATGTAGCCGGTCTCAAGAGAGCGAAGCCGATGATAGCAATCCTCTCGTTACTGCCGTCGGCAGCAGTACCGACGGAAGCTGAACTGCCAACCATATCGAACAGACCAAACACTTGCGTATCCACGAGGATCTGGAACGCAGGCACCAAGGCGTATGCAATTGTCAGGATAAAATACAAGGCGACAAGCCAAAAGAAGGGACCCGAAACATCCGCTTCTCCTCTCATGACTGAAATAAGCCAGAACATCACTAAAACGAGAGGAAGGATTATGAAGAGCGCCTTATTATCGTTGAGTGTCGCAAGATAGAAGGACAGGACGATAAGGCAGACGTTGTAAGCGATGGCAAGGGATGGCCAGAGAGGACCCCGAAGCCTCCTAATCCAGACGAAGTTGTAGAGCACGACGAATGAAGTGTAAAGGGCCACCGCATGGACGGACGCATAAGAGAACAGGCCGGAGATATTGTCCTCGAAGTAACTGATGTCGTTCGTTGTCGCAGCGATCATCCCATGGGTAGAGTACTGGATAAACATGATCGCCATATTGAGAAGCAATATGGCGTTGAAGACCGGAAAACCTGCATCAAAGAGTCCAAGAAGAAAATCCCTCTTGTTAGTGACCAAAAGAAAGAAGTAAAGCGTATAGACAAACGGGTAGAGGAGCAGCAAAATATTCGCCCTAAACGTTTCCATATTGCCACCCAAGAGGGCACCAGACAGCCACCCTGCAACGGTAATCAGCCCAAGTAGTAGCGCTCTACCGCTATATTTCCATCCGGAGAAGAGCGCCCTCACGCAAATCATGCCGGTAATTACCCAGTTGAGGTATCGCCCCAGACCATAGTACTCAAGGAAGAAAACCTGCGCCAAGATACCTATAACGATCGTCGCATCCGCCAGGTCACCCATGCAAACGGTTAGAACGCCTTGCTTATTAGGGAGATACCAACGACCTCTTCGACCAGCCCGCTCCTCCGCTTTATTTATAACGAGCCTCGCATGCCTATGATCTTGCATTGAGTACCTCCAGCAGCACACGTTCAATCAGCCTCGTGTGCATGTGAACTCCCGTGTTGAGACCTACCGAGGAGCATGGAAGCAGGTCTACGATCTCATCTGAATCGACAAGATCGAGCGGACCAGGCTTTCCGCTCCTGAAACGATTGACCTCCCTGATAAGCCGGCTCTTATCCCTTAACAGCCCGATTAGCTCCTCCTCGTTATTCAGCACCAAACCGGACCCATGCTCAACGACAAAGTCGGCGACATTGCCTGCACATGCACTCGAAATCGTATAAGCGTTTGCGGAGTAAGATTCCATACAGGTGTAGCTATAGGTCTCTGGGCAAGATGGCCACATGACAACGATGGCAATCTCGCACTCCCTGAGAGAGTCGGTCATGGCATTTGGGTGCTTCTCATCAAATTCGACAAACCGCTTGTTCATCCCTGGATACATATCGTTCGAGCTGTTGAAGACGAAGAACTCGTACTCTTGTTCATCGACCGCAGATACGAGGCGAAGCCAGGTCTCCCAGCCCTTTGTCTTCCTCGGCATCCCCAGAAAGGCAACCCTGATGCGCTCCCCTGCTTTCAGAGGACGTCTGTTGCCCAGATACTCTCCAAGCAGCTTTTGGTGCGGTATTACATCAACAAGGCCCTCGTATTGGGGCCTGAATGAGAGAAACCGATTCTTCGTATAGGTCGAAGGTGCAACAAAACGGAGATTTTTGATGGAGTCAAACAACCCTTGGATCTTCGACTCCACACGAAGGCTGTTACTGAAGTGGGGGCATTTCTCGCAGGGAGCGTCGCCGAGCCTTGAGCTGTCACAAAAGCCGCTCCTATTTTGGAGGTTATAGCTTGTACAACACAGGTAATAGTCGTGGAGAAAGGCCCTGACCGGTGTTTTGCCTGTAACTTTTAGCAGTTCGGAGACTTTCTCAAGGCTCACGTACAGAAGGTGGTGGATATGAAGCTCAAGAAGGCTGAAGCCGCTTTTTTGCCAGCTGCAAAGGGCCTCGCACACCTGGGCAATACTGAAAACACCAGCCTCCACCCCGTCGACCGTAACCCCGAATTCGCAAAATAGCATCTGGTCGTCCCTGAACAGGGTCTTCTTAACCGAGTGGAGATAGACGTAACTTATGCCGTGCGACGCCATGGCCTGCTGACTCGCCATAATAGCCTTTGGGGTGCCGGTCTTGTCCTTGAGATAGTCGCAAAAGGCAAGCGCTAGGACGTACCCACTATTGTGCGGTTTGGGGATGCTTTTACTCATATCATCGCTTCCCAAACAAGAGGAGAGATCTATTGAAAAGGCCCTCTTGTAGACTGCCGAAATTCAGCCTCGAAGAGAAAGAAACCCTGCACCTAGCCATGAAAGAAGCGTCCATTTTCGATACCAACTCTCCAAGAGCACGCTCTGGAGGAAGAATGCAGTCGGAATAAGTTGAAAGAAGTCCAGTAACTTGCTTTGCAAGAGTAATCTCTCGCGGATGACAAAAACTATTGATTTTCTCAATCACTTTAGATGGTAAATCAGTACTCACACCGACCACATTACGACCATGCTGGCGATATCCCATATGAGGAGAAGCATCGAAAACAATCCGATAACCCAGCAGCACGCATAGATTAGCTATCAGCTTATCATGCATGATGACGGGATGGGGCAGCTCATGCAAGCAAACAACTTCCCAAATACGCCTATCAAATACTTGCGTACATCCCATAGGTGACCCAATGCAAAGCTGGTTGAGAGGGTCGTTATCTCGATAAGATATGCACCTTTGTTGCCCATAGGTTAACCGGCCCATCTCATTACCAGCTGAATCTACAAGTCTTGAATTGCAATGATAAAGAGCCAAATTCTCCTGCTTCTTAAGCTGTTTAATCGCAGTTATCAGTTTATCGCTATCCCAAATATCATCTTGGTCGGAAAACGCATAGTAATCAGCTTCGGGAGCATTCCGCAACAACGTCAAAAACCCTAAAGCAGGTCCTAGGTTTTCTCCTGTTAACAAAGTCAGACTGCCCTCATCTGCATAGCGCTGCAGAAGATCACGAGTACCATCAGATGACCCGTCATCACGGACAAAAAGACGTACGTCAACTTCAGCCTGCGAGAGAATGCTGTCAATTTGTTCTGAAATAAATGGGATGCCGTTGTATGACGCCATTAATACGACGCACTTTGGCACCTTGGAATTACTCAACATATGGATTACCTTATCATTAATGCCTAAAGCAAACGCTCTCGATGTGTTAACCCCTGAGCAAACCCAGTGCAAGCAGTATATCCTTGACCAAGTACTTGGCGCAGTCTTTTGGCCTCGCCCTGAGAACGAGTCGGTTAACCCGTACCCCGTTACGAAAGCCGTCCATAAAGGTATTTCTTTCTATAGGCTTCGTCGAAGGACGTTGAAGCTGTTCATTGTTGGCCACAGCTAGACCAGGATCAACCGGCAAAAGCTCAAGGTCCGTCATTTCTAACAGTTCTCGACCCTTGTCTGTCTGCACAAGTGCGAGGGATATCCCGTTCGCGACCTCATCAGAAAGCTCGCTACCCCATGAATCGCCAAGCGTAATATCGGAGACACGATCACCCTTGGCGTAGCGGCAGGAGTAGCAGCCTTCCGTATACGGTAAACCCGAGAGGAAAGCAATCGAGTAGCGATCGCGGACACCCGTCCTACCCACAGTTTCAGCTCCGCGATAGCGGAGCTGATACTGGACTTTCTTTCGAAAGTCCAGTATCAGATCATTAGACAGGTTGTTACCTGTCTCTTCCAAGAATCGGCTCAGGACCTTGGGGGACGGTGAACCATGACAGATAAGGTCGATGGTGTAAAGGGAATCGGCTAAACGGCTTCCAACGAAGTTACGCATCGCAGCAACCTGACAAGGAAGACCGATAAAGAGAACCCTTTGACCACCTTGCAGGGCCTCCCTAACCTCGCGGTACGCACCAAGCGGATTGCTTTTGACGTATTTGGAGCCTTGGGCCCTCCTCAAGTAATCCGCATCAGAAGTGAGGTGGAACCGGAACTCACCGCCCTCCTGTGCACATGAACACACTAATCCATTTGACGCCACAAACGCCTCCGAGATGGCCGTAGCCAGACCCCCGGACGAAGATGACATTCTGAGCGATGTATCTTTCGCCCACCCCTGTAGCCACTCGAGAGGACGCAACGAAGATGGGGATACCATCTGGGGACACGTTTTCTCGCACAGTCCACATCCCACGCACCTTGTAGGATCAATACGGGCGTTATACGCCTCAATCGTATCCTCAATGGCAATCGCTCCATGTCGGCATGAATCGACGCAGGCCATACAGCCAGCGCACATATCCTTCTTGCATACCGTCCTAGTGCCAACGTTTGACAATGCCCTACTCCTCAATCATGCTCTTGAGCTGCGCTAGGGACTTCTCCCTCTCCGCACCCATCACGTCGTTGACCCGACCAAAGTCAATCTGCTTGGATGCTAACTCGACATCATCTAGATTCTGAAGCACTCTGTCCGTGAGGTCCGTGAGTCGCAGAATACTCACGTTCCTGCTCGAGGTTCCGTTCTTGGGCAGCACTTCTACCAGCGGCGTATTGAGATTTATGGCAAAAGCCGTACCGTGGAACGAGTCCGTGACTAGGCATGCTGCGTTGTCGACATACGAGAGAAACTCAGCAAGCGTCGGCAGCCACTTGAACTTGCCCTCGCGTGAGGCCTGGTGCAGGCTTGCGGAGATCCGTATCAGGGGCAAGCCAAGCTTTTTGGCAACCTTCACGGCGTACTGCCCCACCGTCGGGTCGCTGTGAATCTGGTAGACGAGGATGTATTCGCCCTTCGGGGCAGGTGCCGCCATCCTTCTCCACGCCTCGCCATCAAGCAGCAGCGTGGGATCGACAACCTGTCCGGCCTCTATGCCCCACGAGGCAAGCTGCTCGCGCGCGGCATCCTCGCGTACGAACACGGCCTCATATGCTCGAAGGTCCTCGAGAAACCTGGGGCGCACGCTATCCGGGATATTCTTCTTACCAAAGCTTGCCGCATATGAGATGCGCCTTGCGCCCTCGGGAGCAAACTCAAGCGCGTATGACAGGTCGTATGCGCCCGAGCTGATGGGACCCCACACCTGATCGCTTCCAGTCATATAGACATCGGCCTTGGGCGGATTAGCCTTCAGCTCCTCCAGGGATGCATAGTGAGGGCTCATCTTAAGCAGCTGGGAACGCTCACGCGCAAACCGCTTGCCCGCCACCCTTGTCTCAGGCTCCATCAGAAGTCTGTAGACAGACTTCTTCAACGGGTTCCCGTTCCAGGACGGCTTTGTCGAAAGAAGCGTCCTCACCTGCTGGGATACGTCCTCACAAGCAGGTACATAGTCCATAATCTCGAACTCATGCCCCAAGCTCTCTACCGCTCGTTGTGTCGCATATGCCTGGAGCAGGGAGCCATAATTAGAGATTGCG
This sequence comes from Collinsella sp., assembly GCA_036304725.1. Lineage (GTDB taxonomy): Bacteria > Actinomycetota > Coriobacteriia > Coriobacteriales > Coriobacteriaceae > Collinsella. The sequence goes on from JAXIYC010000029.1 coordinate 11,938, forward strand.
TGCCTGGTTATGCAGGATACTTTCACGTGCTTCCTCCGATTGATATCGAGCAACCGCTATTTCTGAATTTTTGCATTCGATTTTTCCACCCGGCTGCACTACAGCGCCTCCTCAGTCTCGTACACGTGCGCGTCGGCTCGGCTTGCGTCGGAAAGGCCGTCGTTGATCGCGGCGTGCATGTCGCAGGTGGAAAGAGCGTCCAGCTCCTCCTTCGTCACCTTGCCCGACTCGTAGTCGCGCACGATGGGGAGCTCGTGCATGTCGAACTTCTTGCCGGGTTTGAGCTTGTGCGCCAGCACCCACGACGCGGGTTTCCAGATGTACTTGTGCATGGCAGGAGACACGGAGCCGATCATCCAGCAGTTGCGGTCGCAGTGGCGCACGCAGCCGCGCACTTTCTCGGCCTGGGCGCTCTCCCACAGCTCATCCCAAGACTCGTCGTTAAGGTTGCCCATAACGAGCTTCTCCTTGGTGCCGTTGCAGGGCATGACGTCGCCGTAGGGGTCGATGAAGAACGTGTCGAACGCCATATCGCACGGGAGCAGGCGCTTCTGCCCATAGATGTAGTTGATGAGGCCCATGTTGAAGTACGCGCGGAACCACTTCTTGGGCTCGTTGGACTTGAGGAGCTCGTTTACCAGGTCCTCGAAGTTCTGGGCCACCATGGGACGGTCCTTGATGATGTTCTTCGCCTCGACAAAGTAGAAGCTGTTGTGCAGGCTGGCGGTGGCGAACTCCATGCCGAGCTCGTCGGAAAGATTGTACAGCGGCACCAAGTCCGCAGCGTTGCGATCCTGCACCGTCATGCCAAAGCCCACGTCCGGGTGCTTCATTTCCACGAGCTTCTTGAGCGTCTCGTAGCCGCGGTTGAAGCCGTTCTGGAGACCGCGGATCTCATCGTTGGTCTGCTGCAGACCCTCGATGGAGATGCGGATTCCCACCTGGGGGAATTCCTCGGCAAGGGCGATGATGCGGTCGGTGAAGAAGCCGTTGGTGGAGATGACGATGCGGTCGGACTTCTTGTACAGCTCGCGCACGATATCCGCAAGGTCGGTCCTGATGAAGGGCTCGCCACCAGTGATGTTGGTGAAGTACATGCGCGGGAGCTTCTTGATCACGTCGAGGGAGAGCTCCTCCTCCGGACGGCTGGGAGCCTTGTAGCGGTTGCACATGGTGCAGCGCGCGTTGCAGCGGTACGTTACGATTACGGTTCCGTTGAGTTTCTTCTCGGCCATGGGTTAGGCCACCACCTTCCGGTCAATTAGTTCTTGATACAGGGAGACGAGATTCCGGATGTATTTCTCTTGATTACAGTTCTCTGCCACGAATGAACGGCAATGCGCGCTCATCGCGGCGTAAGCCGCAGGATCGGCGGCCACCGCCGCACCCCTACGGATTGCATCTGCGAGTCCTGCCTCATCGTGGGCTTCAGCCAGGAAGCCCGTTTCACCCTCACGTACCAGCTCGGGTATTCCGCCCATGTTCGTACCGATAACGGGCTTGCCCGCGGCGAGTGCCTCGAGAACCGCATATGGCGCGTTCTCGAGCCACTCTGACGGCGCAGCCGCCAGAGTGGCTCGATTCACAAGTCCGCGCAGGGCGTCACCGGTTTTATATCCAACCAGCTCAATCCTCGAGCTTATTTCGTTTGGCATTGCGGAAACTTTGACCTTCACAGCATCACATTCAGGGCCATCGCCTGCAATAACAAGACGCCAATCAGGGATCACCGGTGCCGCCTTCTCAAAAGCATGCACGAGCGTTAACACGCCTTTCTCGCGAGAAAGGCGTCCCAGATACAGCATGTAGGGATCTTCATTATTTTGGTTGGCAACTTCCCGTGACATCGAATCGGAATTCAGGAAATTCCGCATGAGGACAAGCTGACGCTCGGGAAGCCCCGCTTCAATAAACTTGTTCCGCATGAACTCACTCGGGCAGATGATGCGATCGAGACGTGAATAGGTTTTGTGCCGTTTAAGCCACTCCGCCTCAGCCACCGCTAACGCGCTTTTTGCGATCGAACCCTTTACGCACTTCTTCTTAAGGCAATTGCCAAAATGACCCCCGAGACACGAATCGCAAACGTTGCCCTCGGAATCAAGCATAAGATAGCTCGGGCAAGCAAGAATCAAGTCGTGCGAGGTATACACAACCGGCGTTGGATGCTGCTTTAGCCAAGGAGCGTCCAAGATGGAAAACGTAATCTGCCTATGAGTGAGATTGAGATGGATTACATCGGGCTGGAATTCACGGCACAGCGCATCGAACTTCTCGCGCGCCTCTTTGGAATACACAAGTGCCTGCGCGGCCTTCGCCTTATCGACAATAGAGCTCGGTCCGTTATAGTCGCGATTCGTTACAAAGTAACGCGACCACTCAGTCGGCTCATTACGCTCATCCTCCATGCTGAAGAAGGCAACTTCATGCCCAAGAGCGCGAAGACCATCGGCAAGAGCAAAGTAGTACGTCTCGCTTCCACCCTTGCGCCAATGAAACTTATTTACAAGAAGGATCTTCATTACGCAACACCCTCATACAAAGCAAGCGTCCTTTGGACGACGCTGTTCCAGTCATAGCCATTAATCGCGCGGTCACGTGCCATGGCGCCCAGCCTCTCCGCTTGGGCAGAATCCGCTATCAGGCCTTCAAGCACGTCGCGCAGCGCCCCCGCGTCTCCGTGTGGGAACGTGAGCCCGCAACCCTGCAGAACATCCGCGCACTCGGGAATATCCGAGGTAACGCATGCCGCACCGTGAGACATGGCCTCCAGCAAGCTCATGGGCAGGCCCTCAACGTCGGAGGGGAGCGCGTAGCAATACGCGTTGGAGTACAGCTCGGAGAGCAGGTTGCCCTCAACGTGGCCGGTAAAGAGCGCGCGGGGGTCGGACGCGGCAGCCTCTTTGAGCGCCACGGCGTAGTCGTCCGTATCGGAGGAGTCGCCCGCGATAACCAGGCGCTTATCCGTCTTTACCTGCTTGTACGCCTCCACCAACAGTTCCGGTCGCTTCTCGGGCACAATGCGACCGAGGTAGAGGACATAGGAGCCCTGGGTGAGCCCCAAGCGCTCGGAGATCTCCTTCGCGGGAAGATCCGCCTCGGGAGTGATGCCGTTGGGAATGAGCGTAGCCTCGCGGCCGTAAGCCTCCTTGAAGTACTCCTGATTACCCCGGGAAAGCACGATGAGCGCATCCGCGCACTTGGCCGCCGTCGCCTCGCCGAACTTGATGTACTTGGAAGCCAAGCCGCCCCATTTTGCACGCTGCCAGTCCAGGCCGTGGATCGTTGCCACGGTCCTGATGTCCGCGGAACGCGCAAAACGAAGGGGGACACACGGCCCCTCTGCGTGATAGTGAATTACGTCTGCCCCGTCTTTGATGGCGGCCCTTGTTGCGGCAAAGCTGCTCGTGAGCGCAGAGAGCCCCTTGATGTCCAGAGCCTTTACGGGAACGATGCGGTAGCCATCCTTCTCGTAGGGCTCGGAAGGAGCTCCTTCGCCCATACGGTCGTAGCAGGTTACTTGGTGACCAAGGTCTGCCATACGGCGAGCAAGCTCGCCTACCACCACTTCTACGCCGCCCTCGCGCGAACCCGTTCTCTTTTGGCCTATCATGGCGATGCGCATGCTACACGGCACCTTCCCCAGAGAACATCGTCTTCAGCGTGCCGAATATCAACCGCAGGTCCTGGCGCAGGCTGCGATTCTCTATATAGTCAAGATCCAGCTCAACCATTTCGTTGAAGCCCAGGTAGCTGCGGCCCATTACCTGCCAAGGACCGCTGCAGCCGGGTTTTACCGCCAGGCGCTTCATGTCGTGCTCGCTGTACAGGGCAACCTCGCGCGGCAGGCCGGGGCGCGGGCCAATGAGGTTCATCCCTTTTGTCAAGACGAAAAAACAAGATTACCTGCAGAAATGCTCCGACTAGATAGCTGAGCTATCTGTTTCCTAGAGTTTGAACCTCCAGACTTTTGCAGCTCATTCCGACCGTCATCGACGATGAACCAGCTCCGAAAAGCTGCCTTCGAATCGGATAGAAAATCGTCCCATTGGGGCAGATTCCCAATGGGACGATTCTTCGCATCAGCGTCGACGTATACATAAATCCAGCATCGAAAACGATGCAGACCCCCATAACCGCCACGCATAGCCGTCCAGTCCAATATTCGCAAGATCACGCCTATGGGCAGGAGGCGCCGACGCCTCCCCCGTTCCTTCCTCGCCGAGGGGCCGAGGGCTAGTCGAGCCTTATCGGCCTCTCGGGCCTCTTCCTCCCCGAACAGTACGGGCAGTAGCCCGGCTTGGCCCCCACCCTGTCGCGGACGGCCATCTGGTAGACGTGGCCGCACTCGCCGCGCCACCATGCGAGCTTGCGGCTTATGGCCTGCACGCCGGCGGGCTTCAAGCGCTTGTTCATGCGCGGGTGCCACATCGCCGCTATGTCGGGATGCGTGGTGGCCAGGTCGTTGTAGCCGGCGAGCACCTTGCGTCCCGAGCAGTACGGGCAGCCCGGGTCCGCCTTGCCCTTGCGCGCTCGGTTCACTATGAGGCCGGACCACTCGTGGCCCTCCCTGCACTTCCACCAGACGCGCTTGTTTGAGTTGGCGATCACGTCGGTCGGCTTCAGGTCGCCGTTGCGCTCCTTGTTCCACTCCCTCGCGATCTTGGGATGCGTCGTCCTCAGGTCGTTGTAGCCTTTCAGCACCTTGCGGTCGCCGCAGTAGGGGCAACCGCGGTCGGCGCCGCCGGTCCTGTTGTAGGAGGATATCTGACATGCGTGCCCACGCCCGCATCTCCACCAGACCCTCCTCGCGCTGCCGGAGACGATGCCGTCGGGCCTCAGGTCGCCGTTGCGCTCCCAATCCCACTCGGCCAGAAGCTCGGGATGCCGGCTCGCGAGGTCGTTGAAGCCGGCGAGCACGCGATGGCCCGAGCAGTACGGGCAGCCCAGCCCCTCGGCGGCCCGCTGGCGCGGCGACATCTGCCATTCATGGCCGCAGCTTCCCCTCCACCAGACCTGCTTGGTCGCGTTGAACCTCACGCCGTCGGGCCCCAGGTCGCCGTTGCGCTCGAAATCCCATTCGGCCACGAGCTCGGGATACGCGGTGGCCAGGTCGTTGAAGCCGCGCAGCAGCTTGCGGTTCTTGCAGTACGGGCAGCTGTCGTCGACGCGCATAGAACGCATGCTCACCTTTTCGCGCCAGACATGGCCGCACGATCCGCGCCACCACACCATGGCGCCTGCGTGGGCGTGGAGATCCTCGGCGCGCAGGCCGCCGTTCAGCTCGGGGTCGAGCTGCCTGGCGACGTCCGGCCTCTTTGACCCGAGGTCGTTGCTGCCCTTGGCGAGATAGTGTCCCCTTCCCCCATGGCACGACGGGCACTTGCGGCTCCCTTTGCGAGTCCCCCGCAGGCTCTCGCGCCATTCATACCCGCACGTCGGGCATTGCAGCCAGATCCTCTTGGCCGTACGGTCGGAGACCTGCGAAGGCTTCAGGTCGCCGTTCTTGGTGGGATGCCAAAGGTGCAGGATGCCCGCGTCCAGGCACTCGGCGCTATTGAAGCCCTCCAACGTCAGCCTCCTGCCGCAATACGGGCATCCGGCATCGTTGAACGCCCTCGTCCTCACGGACAGCCGCCAACTGTGGCCGCACTCGCCGCGCCACCACACTCGGGCGGAATCGCAGCGCGAGACGTCGGACGGCTTGAGGGGCCCGTTCCGCTCCTCGTCCCATTGCGCCAGCAGATCCGCATGCCCGAACCGCAGGCACCATTCCTCGAAGCTGACGTTGAGTTCCGCCTCCCTCAGAAAGCGCGACCACTTGACGCTGGACTTGCCGTGGCCGATGCCGTGGCACGCGCGCCCATCGGCGGCGTCCAGCGCCCGGGCCTCCTCCACCAACGAGTCGAAGGGGGCCAGCAGCTCGGCCCGCCCGTGCTCTTCCAGCCACTTCCGGGGATTCTGCCTCCAGATGCGCGTCATCACGCCGTCCCACAGATAAACCTCGCGGTGGCTCGCGATGCTCACCGCGTCGGGCGTCAGGTTCCGGTTCTTCACGGGATGCCAGAGCTCGGCAAGCTCGGGGCACAGCGTTGCGACGTCGTTGAATCCCTTGAGGGCCTTCCTGCCGGAGCAATACGGGCAGAGGGCGCCGTCACGGCTGTTGACCCTCTTGGCAATCGGCGCCCGCCACTCGTGACCGCACCTGCCGAGCCACCACACCTGCTGCTTGAAATCGGGGAAGACCGCGCTCGCGGGCAGCGGGTTCCTCGTCGGATGCCACTCCTCGGCGATGTCCGGCCTCACCGTAGCCAGATCGTTCTTGCCCGGGACCAACGCGACGTCCGCGCAGGCTAGGCAGTCGTCGAAGGAGCGGCCCGTTCTCCTGGCGGGCGCCTCCACCCACTCGAACCCGCAGTCGGGGCATCTCCAATGGACCGGCCTGCCAGAGCGGCAAACGCAGTCGTGCGGGCCCTTACCGCCGTTGGCATCGTAGTCCCATTGCTCCAGAATCCGCGTGCGGCGATGCTCCTCGCACCAGACGTCAAGCGGCTTGAACCGGTCGGGGTGCACGCCCGGCAGCCCCTCGAACGTCTCGGCGCCGTCCTCCCTGCGCGGATGCCTTGCGATGCACTGCCGCCTGTCGGCGGTGTAGACCTCGATGGCGTCCTCGGCGATGCGCACGGCGACCTTGCGGTCGGCATAGCGCGGCGGCACGCCGTAGAAGTTGCCGCGCACCCTCACCACGCCGTCGAAGGAGACGCCGACCTTTCTCCAGGTGACAGGCGCGAACTCGGCCTCCGGCAGCGGCTGCAGGCATTCGCGCTCCTCTGACTCGAAAATCTCGTTCCTGCTGCGCCCCTTGAATGCCACGACTGGCCGGTCGTTGTAGACCTCCAGCAGCTCGGCGATGGCCAGATTGAGCTGGCCGAGGCTCGTGAACCGCATCTGCTCAAGCACGCCGGCGATGCTGTTGGCCATGATGCGCACATGGCTCTCCACAGCCGCCTTGTCGGTGGGCGTACGGACCCGTGCGGGCAGGACCATGGCGCCGTAGTGATCCGCCAGCTCCTGGTAACGCGGGTGGATCGAGCGCTCGCGATTCTCGTCGAACACCACTCCCGTTGCGAGGTTGTCCGGCGCGACGAAGAGCGGCGCGCCGCCGAAGTACGAGAACATCGCCTTATGGTGCTCAAGCCACGACTGCATGCCCATCTCCAGGCTCGCGCGCACGAAGGTCTTGTCGCTGTAAGGCAGCGTGGCCACGAACAGCGACACCGGCGTCACCTCCTCGCCGGCGCCGTACAGGCTGAGCTTCCTGCCGGCCCAATCCACCTGCACCTCCTCGCCGGGATGCCAATTGACGAGCATCTTCGCGCCCCTCGCCTGGGCCTTGACCAGCTGCACGAACCTCTCGCGAAACGTCGCGAAGACATAAGGCGGCCTGTCCACGGAAAGGGCGACGTACGCCGCATACGCCTCCTCGACGTCGTCCGCATCCAGCCTGCGCCCGGCACGGCCTTGGATATCCTCCAGGTCGACGGGGTTGCAGCGCGCCGCGTCGCGGGGATCCACCAGCCTGGCCAGCTCGTCGTCGCTGAGCTCCACCGGCACGGGCCAGCCCAGGCCCAGCTCGGCGGCTCGCCTCGAGACGGCGGACGCCTTCGTGGCGCTGCAGCCGCAGAGGAAGGCGACTTTCTCGAAGCTGAGCCCCACCGAGCGCAGCTCGATGATCTCCCTGTAGGGCAGCGCGCTCATTCGGCATCACCGGCCAGCTTCTCCATGACCTCGGCAACGCCGATTTCCCCGCCGCCGTCCAAGACCGCGCGGCACGCCTCGTCCAAAGTGACCCCGGCAGCCGACGGCGTCTTCCTCAAGTCGATCAACTCCTTGCAGGTGCGGAACCCCTTGCCTTCCTTCTTGCAGGCGGAGAGCACGCGCTTCATGACGCGCACCACATTGGGGCCCTCCTCACTAGCGAGCGCCAGGAACCTGTCGTCCATCCTTTTTGCGAACCAACGGTGCCCGGGCGGCCTGTGCGCGGGGTCGGTCACCGTGCACCGCCCCCGCATCTCGGTCATGCGCTCGTGCCGGGCGACCAGTTCTCCGTTGAGGTATGAGCGAACCTCGCCGTCGGTCCAGCTGACGCGCACTTCCTCGTTCGAGTAGCGCCATGGCACCGAATAGCGCACGCCGTCGACAACGAAGTGGTAGTCGTCCCGAACGAGTCGCGTCGACCACGTAGCGAAATCGGCGTCCTCCGCCGGAAGCTCCAGCATCTGCGGAAGCTCCCGCTCCTTGAACAGCGTCCAGCGGGCCGGCCCGTCCTCTGATCCCATGGCGTTGTACGCCTCCAGCTTCCCCTCGACGTAGGCATCGAGGTCCTCCAAGCTCGCGAAGTCCATGCCCGCTACATCCGCGATCACCTTTCTCGCAACGTGCGAGACGGTCCTCGCGTCCAGCGGCTTCCCGGCGCCCTCCGCCCCCTTCGCGGTCTTCGGCCTGGCGCCGTAGAGCACCGTCCGGTAGTGCCGGGCGAACGCCTCGATCGTGCTGCGAGCCGTGACCGAGACCTTGCACTGCGCGCAGTCGGTCACGTACGGCACGCCGCCGAGCGACCTGAAGGCCCGCTGGCAACAGGTCATCCAGCTCTTGGTTCCCATATCGTCCGCCCTGCATAGGAACGTGGCGTCGCTGTAGGCCATCGCGGCCACGAACACCGGGAACGCCGCCTGCTCGCCGGCGATCAGCGCCGACCCCTTTGACCAGTAGGTTCTCATGTACTCGCCTGGGTACCACTCGGGAATCCCGGCGGCCCCCATCTCACGCCGCCACCCTCGCAAGCCCGTGCAGAAGCTCGAGTACGCGTACGGCCTCTCGCCGGCTTCGCGGCATGCGGACACGTACTCGGAGTATGCGTACTGCAGCCGCCATCCGCGCTGGTCGCCCATGCGCTTGGCGAAGTAATCGTAGTTTGGCAGGGCGCAGAAGCGCCGGCATCCCTGGGCGCTCACGATCTTGCCGCTATTCGGTTGGAGGCTTGCGGGAGCCTTCGCCTTCACGCCCCCGAGCAGCTAACCGTCGCCGTCGCCGCCCTTCGGCAGGTTGCGGTACAGCGTGCTGCGGCTGATGCCGGTGGCCGAGGTGATCTCGGACAGCTTGTAATCGCCGCTCTGGTACATGCCGATGGCGTTGGCCAGGGCGCTGGGATCGACCTTCGACTTGCCGCCCGAATGCCCGGGCTTCGCCCGAGGACCCTTCCGGCCCTCGTCGACCCCCATGATGGCGGCGGCATGCCGGAAGAACGCCCCGTGCTCCTCCTTTGACGTGTCGATACCCTGGTCGAGGACGACCAGCTCGGCGGCCTTCGCCCCGATCTCGAGCGCCGCCCTCACCGCGGACGCGGAGGTGGAGCCCAGAGCCCCGAGCGACGCGACCACAACAACGTCGCCGGCATCGACCGACCCCAGCAGCGATGCGATGCCGCTGTCCACCACGAGCTCGCAGCCAGCCGCCTCCAGCGCCTCCCGTTGCTTATTCGGACCATGGCCAGCTGGCGGCCTGCAGTAACCGACCCTCATTCGCGCTCCTTCCGCTCGCGTACATTCTAAGCCCCACGCCCCCGCGCACAGCGAACACGCCCCGAAACCGCGCACGCAAGCCCCGCGACCCCGCGCCGTCGCCGTCGACCCGCCACCGTGCTCTCGAACACGCACGCTCGCACGCCCCCGCTCATACCGCGCAAGGGCCGTCGACGTTCTCCGATTTCTTTTCCCCAGCGCCCCTGGGACGCCGGGGAAAACAAACCGCCCTGCGGGCTTCGGACAACGGCGCCTCCTGCCGTCGGCTTCTCCTTTCCCCCTTGCACGGCAGCGGGCCCATGCGGCCCACGCGCCGCGAGGCACGCCAAAGGGGCGGGCCAGAAACGACTCAGGAGGTCACTTATGAAGAACTTGCACGAGCGCGCGGTCGAAGCAGCCATCCGATTCGTGGAGCGCAAGGGCTACGAGGTCTTGGACCGGAACTGGAGCTGCGAGGGCGTGGCGGGCCGCCTGGATCTGGTGGCCATGGACGAGGACGCCATCGTCTTCATCGACGTCACCGCGGCCAACCGCGAAGAGGGCGGCTTCAGCGAGGGAAACCTCACCCGCGAGCAGTTCGAGCTGCTGGCAGCCACTTGGCTGGAGGGCTACACCCCCGAGGGCGACGTCCCGGTCCGCTTCGACGGCATCGACATGATCGTCGTCAACGCCGGAAGGGCCCTGCTCAGGCACCACATCAACAAGCTGGGCTCGCTCGCGGAGTCCTTCGCATAGCAGCCGACTCCGGAGGCCGAAGGGGCCGCAGCCAGCGGCTCCTTCCCCTCCGCGTCCCCAGCCGCGGCGGCGCCTCGGCTGCGAGGGTCCACCCTCGCGCTCCCAGGCAGCCCCGGCCCCTGCACCCCTCCCGCCACGGGTTTCCAGCGCGCTTGCGCCGGCTCTGGGATGCCGCCTGGCCCCTCCGCCGGGAAAGCCGCTGAAAAACCCCGGAAGCCGCATCGCGCACGGGGCTGCGCGCCCCATGCCCCGCCCAAGGGGCACGCCCCCTTGGGAATCCCACGCACGTCCTCCGAGCCGGACGGGCTCGCAGCGCTCAGGCGCCGCGGGGCTGTCGCGCGCGAGGACCCCGGCTGCGCCGCCCACACGACATCCCCGCAAAACCCGGGGAAGGGCCCTGCGGAAACCGGGTTTGGCGGAGATGGCGGCTCTCGCCTTCGTGAAGCCGGCTCCGCCGGAGCCGTCGCGCGCGGATCGGCATCCAAGCGGATGCAAGCCGGGCTTGCATCCGAGCAAGGCCGGATCGAGCAGAGAGAAGGGAGCGACGCAGCATGAGAACAGCAGCCACCGGAAACGGAGCCAGAGCGATCGCGCAGCCGTCGGGCGAAAGAGCCACGGCGATCGCCGGCGCGGCGCGAGGCGGCGCGGCAGGCGCGAGGGGCATCAAGACCAGGGTCAGCTACGCGGGCGAGTGCAGCCTCGAGGAGGCAGTGAGCCAATACCTGGCCGCCAGGGCGAACTCGAGGGCGATCCCGGCCCTGGCCGAGGCCGGCGCGTGACGGGTCCGGGAAACCGGGGCGCGTTGGACACTTTCGCTGCCCGCCGACCCGACGGGCAGCGGCGCGCGCCCCGCTGCTAGCATCCGACCGTATCACAGCGGGCACGAAACCGACTAAGGAGGAGGAAAACCGTGAGAGTTATCACCGTCAGCAACTTCAAGGGCGGCGTGGGCAAGACCACGACCGCCGTCAACCTGGCCACGCTCTGCGCGCGGCACGACAAGAGGACGCTGCTGATCGACCTGGACCCCCAGGCGTCGGCGACGGACTACTTCGGCCTCTACGAGCAGGCGGAGGACGGGGCCAACGTCATCGGGCTGCTCTACGAGGGCATGACCGTCAGCGAGATGGCCTACGACAGCGGAACCGACAACCTGCGCGTCATCCCGGCCACGCTGGCGCTCATCAACCAGAACGAGTTGCTGCTTGCCGAGCAGTCGCTGCGATTCGCGCTGGACGACGCGGCAGGCGAATACGACGTCGCGATCATCGACACCGCCCCCAGCGCCAAGCAGCTGGTGCTCTGCGCCTACGTGGCCACCAGCGGGCGAGGCGACGTCATCATCCCCGTGAAGCTTGACTCCACCGTCATGCGCGGCACGGCCTCGGTGGTGGATTCGCTGCGGCTCGTGGCCACAAAGCTGCGCCTGCCCGTGCCCAGCTGGAGGATCCTGCGCACCTGCGTGCCCGGCAGGATGACCAACGCCGAGGCCGTGGGCGAGGCGATCCTCGACCGCTTCTTCCCCGACCAGCAGTTCCGCACCGTGATCCACGAGTCCGCCAAGGTGAAGGAGGGCAGCTGGGAATGGAAGCCCATCGTGGAGTTCATGCCCGGCAACCGCGCCGCCGTCGACTACGAGAACCTGGGAAGGGAGCTTGGGCTATGGGACGAGTAGACGACATCGCCAAGCGCTTCAGCCTGGCGGGCGTGCTCGACGAGGACAGGCAGGCGAAGCAGAGGTTCCCCGTCGAGGAGATCGAGGTGGCGGCCATCGAGGACCATCCGGCGAACGTCGCCTATTCCATGGACGAGGACGGCATCAAAAGCCTCGCGGAATCCATCAGGAAGGACGGCCTCACAGACATCCCCATGGTGCGTCGGAAGCCAGACGGCGGCTTCCAGATGCTGTCTGGCCACAGGCGCAAGGCGGCCTACGCGCTGCTGGCCAAGGACAACCCTGCGTTCGGGCGCATGCCCTGCCGCATCGTCGAGGGCGTCAGCGACGATCAGGCGGTCACCCTCCTGCACACCGCGAACTACTTCACCCGAGAGCTCAACGTCATCGAGCGGGCCAAGGCCACGCAGGCGCTCGGCATCCAGGTGGAGCGGATGCGCGCCGAGAACCCGGAGCTGAAGGGCGTCCGCACCGCGGAGCTCAAGGCGGCGATCATCCGCAACCAGACGGGGCGCAACGTCAGCCCCGCCACCATAAAGCGCCAGGAGCAGACCGCGCGAAGGGTCGAGCAGGGCCTCACCGAGGACTGGAGGTCCGAGGCGATAGAGGGAAACCTCTCGGACACCGACATCGCCACACTCGCCGCCATGGACCCCGATGCCCAGGCGAGACTCTACAAGGAGAAGTCCTCCGCGAACGCCGGCAGGGCGGATACCTCCAAGCTGATCCGCGAGGCCGGCGGGCCAGGGGCCGAGGCGGTCGGCAAGCTCGTCGCCAAGGCCCTCAAGGCCCTGCGAAAGGCGGCGGGCACAGCCGACGAGAACGCCGCCGTCGACGCCTCCCAGCTCGACGAGATCGAGCGCTGCGTGCGCGACCTGCGCGCGATCGCGGGCCCAGATCGACCCCGCAGCGATGCTGAGGCCGCGGGCTCAAAACGAGCCCGCAGACGGACCGGAACCACGGGCTCATTCTGAGCCCGCTGGCAAATGGCCGGAATCTGAGTTCCGGCCCCTTGGGCTAGCAAGCTACCTATCCCGTATCACAGATACGGGATAGTGCTTGCGGCGGCGGTTCCGGCGGAGCGCCGCGGCGGCGTCTCCGACCTCCTCCCCGCCCGCGGCATTCCGCCGGGGCCGCCGCCGAAACGGGCGGCATGGCGCGCCGAGACCGCGCGCCGGCAGCCCTCGTGCGGGGGATTCCCCGCGCCCCTGGAGACACGCAACCGACGAAGGGAGGCAAGTCCATGGACTACCCCAAAATGGTCAGCTGCCGCATGACATCCGACGACCTCGACAGGCTCACCGCCTCGGCGCAGCTCGCCGGCATGGCCCGCTCCGAATACCTGCGGACCCTCATCAGGATCCCGGCAAGCGCCTCCGGCAAAGGCGCCGTCTACGTCATCGACAACCGGACCATGGCCAAGATGCTCGCAGAGCTCATCCGGTGGGGCCGGCACTACAACCAGGCGGTGCGAGCCTTGAACACCATCGCGCTGTTCATCCGGAGAGGGAGCCCGCCTGAGTACGGCACGTTCGGCCAGATGCTGTCAGAAGCCGAGGAGAAGCTCGAAGAAGTCGAGCAGGGCCGCCAGGTGATCGAGTACGTGCTGACGGACATAGCCGGCTCCACGATCGTAAGCGGTGACTAGCATGCCCGTTATAAAACCCATAGCCGGGCACACCAGCGTTCGCGGCGTCTCCGACTACCTCCAGAAGGACGGCCGCGCCCTGGCCGTCGACCTGTACAACCTCTCGTGGGACGAGGAGCGAGACGCGGAGCTCGACCCCGATTTGAAGCAGGACGTCGACTGGGCGGCCGAGATGGACCTCACCCGCATCGCCAACGGCAACGACACCCCATGGCGCGGCAAGCGCGCGCGAACATACATGCACTTCATCGTCTCCCCCGACCCGAAAGACAAGGTGACGCTCCCACAGCTGCGGGAGCTGACGAGGGCCTGGGTCCGCGAGAACTGGGACGACTACGAGTGCGCCGCCGTGTTCCACGACGACAACGCCAACGAGGTCATGCACGCCCACGTGGTGGTTAACAACACAAACCTCGCCACAGGAAACCGATTCCAGAACCCCGACCCGCGGAAGATGCAGGCCTCGATTCAACGGCTCGCCGAAGAACGCGGCTTGAGCTTCTTCGTCGGCGTCTCAGACGAAGAGAAGCGGCGGTCGGCCGCGAAGGGCAGGGCGGCTCCGAAGACCAGGCAGGTCGTCTACGTCAGGAGGGCCGAGCGCGAGATAGCCGGGAAGGGCGGCTACTCGTGGGTGGCCGACATCCGCAATCGCGTAACGATCGCGAAGAGGGCGGCGGAAACGCCGGGCGAATACCTGCAGATCCTCGGCTTGATGGGCGTCGACGTCAGCGAAGCCTCAAGGAAGGGCGGCCGCTCGGATTGGCTCTACTCGATGGCGGAAGACCCGTCGAAAAGGATCCGCGGGGAGAACCTCGGCCTCGCCTACGGGCGCAAGGCCGTCGAAGGCGCCCTGAAGGGCAGCACGGCGATCGACCCCGGTCAAATCGCGGCCATCGCAGCGAAGGCGGTCGAGGTAAAGGACTACGCGCAGCTGGAGAACATGGCGACGGCGCTCGAGCTCTGCTCGAGGTACGGCATCCGCTGCATGGCCGACTTCGGCAGCCGCATCGCAGCTATGGAGCGCAGGGGCGACGACAGGGCGGCGAGCGAGCTGCGCCACGCAGAGGAGACCACCGAGGAACTGAGGCTGCTGCCCGCCAAAGCGGCGAAAGCAAGACCACGAACCGCCATGGACCAGTACGCCTGGCAAAGACAGCGCGCCGACGCCTCCGCGCGCGCAGGCGAGCAGGCGGCTCGCCTGCGGCAGATCCAGCAGGAGCAGCAGCGAAGCGACAGGGACAGGAGAGCGAGATGATTCTAGAGGTGACGTACTCAGACGGCCACCACGAGTGCTTCGACAGCAACAGCCTCACCGGCGGCGCCGTGTTCGGCAGGGCGAACATCCTCACGGAGTTCGACGTCGTTTGGGAGGAAGGCGAAGACGGGCAACACCTGGTCGTCTACGAGCACCATATGGAGGAATCGGCACCGAGCGACGACGAGGCGTCGGCGAGTGCCGACCGAATCCGCGGGCCCAGGCTCAAGCTCATCGACTCCAGCGAGGTGCCGGACATCGAGAGCGTTTCCCTGGACGGCCGGCTCTTAACCTGGTCCCAGGGCGGGTGCCTGGTGGATGCCGCCAAGTTCGAGCTGGCGTGCATGAAGTGGTACTCGGGCCCCATGGGCGCCGGCACCAACGCCAAGGCCGTCGCGCTGTTCAGGTACCTGGAGCGGGCCCGCCCCGAGCTCGCCAGCGACGAAGCCGAGATATGCCCGCTGTTCGGCTACCCGGTTGCCGCCTTCAGGGAGGCCGAGGACGAGGAAATGGCCCAGGCAGGCGGCGCAGATTGCGGGGAGGAAGGTTTCGATGAAATGGATTAAACGGGCCATCGTCGCCACAGGGGCGTTCCTCGCATGGCTCTTCCGAGCCGTATTCAGATGGTTCATGTGAGGCGGCGCTGCGCGAACGCCCGCTAACGTCATCGCGTGCAGCGCCCCGGCGCTCACCTATCGGACCTGTCGGGGAGGCGCGGCGCGTGGTCGTCGCGGGCGGACGCCCTCCTTGCGATGGCCGCGCGCTCGGACAGGCTCCTGCAGGCTGCGTCCGGCTTGTGCTCGAGGGCGCGGACGCGCTCGAGCCCTTCTGATTCACGGTTCTCGGCCATCTTCTGCTCCATGCTGCCGATGATGCCATGGGCAGCGCCGCGTATCTCGTCGAGCGAGGCCCTCAGCTCGGAGAGGTCCTTGCCCTCGCTCCACCCGGCCACGTACCCGAAGCTGTAGTCGCCGGTGTCGAGCCCAAGCCAGCTCGAGACGATGAAGGCGACGCTCTCGGCCTGGACCTCGCGAGTCGCACGGCCCGGCAGGGCGGGCCCCTCCCCTTCCGACCCGGAATCGTGCATGACGCTGTGGGCGAGCTCGTGGATGGCGGTCTTGAGGGTCTGCG
Organism: Collinsella sp.; assembly: GCA_036304725.1. Classification (GTDB taxonomy): domain Bacteria; phylum Actinomycetota; class Coriobacteriia; order Coriobacteriales; family Coriobacteriaceae; genus Collinsella. The sequence goes on from JAXIYC010000029.1 coordinate 27,963, forward strand.
CTTGGGACATGCCCTTCTGGATCACGATGCGCTTGGGCTCGGACCTCGAGAAGAATCCCTTCGCGCCGCCCGGGATGTCCTCGAACGAAACGGGGTACCTGCTGACTTCCGAGACGGCGCGCATGGCGGCCTCGTACCGGGCGACGCCGCCCGTCAGCTCGTCGACCCCCAAGGCAGGCAGCTCCCTTCCCTCGGTCTGGCTCACGTCGAACACGGTGGCCAGGCGGAAGCCCGCGAGCCTGCGCCTGGGCCCATCTCCGGCGCTGCCGTCAAGCGCTTCGCCGACGTCGTCGCCCTCCCCTTTCACCATGACCACGACCGGGCTGAGGATTCTCATGCCGCGCTCGCCCTTCCTCACCTGCCTGCCGAACTTGTCCTGCCAGGCCCGATAGCCCGCTACCAGCGTCGCGTCCGGGCGTTGCATCGCGATGAGCAGGCAGTTGTTGGCGCTGTAGCTGTGGAATCGCGACATGACGGCAAGGTAGCGGCGATACCTTGCCGACTCGAAGACGCCCCTCACGCCCTCCTCGAGGCGCTCCATGGTCCGCCTGAGCTCCTCGTCGCGCTTCGCTGCGGCCTCGGCGCCGCCTCTTGCCTTGCCTTTTGCCATCGATCTCGCCTTTCACGTGCGGACTTCCATGATTCACATCGCACGCGCCCGTGCTTCGTGCGACAGGCGCGCATCGGCGCCGAACGCGCCCACCCCTGCATCACCCGAGCGCGTCGACGGCGCATATCACCAGCGTGCGCTCGTTGCCCCAGCGGTTATAGCTGCAGGTGCAGAGGGTGACGACGCTTTTCACGGACGAGAAGTCGAAGCCCTCTCCGACGAGACTCAGGTCGGCGTCGGCCACGACCCGGGCAAGCCATTGCGCATGCTCGGCGTCGTCGGTGAACTCAACCTTGGCGCCCTCGCGGCCGGCATCGACAACGTCGACCGCAAGCACCCTCAGCCCGGCGTCGCCCTCGGGGGTCTGCAGGATGATCGGGGAATGCCCCTCCGCGTAACCGGCGTCCGAGAAACACGCCAACGCGGAGAACATCGTGCCGTCGTTGAGATGGTGGCCGAACACCAGGGCGTTGCCGGCGCCCAGCAGGCCATCATCTGCGCACTTCCAGTGCAGGTAGGGCACGCCGTGGTAGTTCCAGCCGCCGTACACGTCGTAGCGGAGGTAGTGGTCGGGGTCGCCCTCATGGGCCTGGACGATCGGGTAGTCGATGCCGGCGCCCGGCACGGTGACCCATCCGATGATGTCCGGGTTGACGCCCTGCCAGTAGCCCCAGTCGACGCCCCCGGAGCCGTCGTTTTCTCCGGCCGCCTCGTCTTCGGCGCCGATTGCCTCGACCCCGCTCGGATCGGGATCGAGGTTGCTCGCCCTCTCGGTCAGCCAGGCCATGGACGACAGCACGCCCACGGCCCCCAAGGCGAGCGCTGCGGCGAGGACGAGGGCGATGCGCGATTTGGCCTTGCCCCTCATCGATGCCCGCCATCGGAGCGCTTGCCGCCGCTTCCCGTCTTCTCCAACGCTCCCGCGACGTCCTCGATGCCGGATTCTCGGGTGGTTCCTTCCATGGTTTCCTCCATATCCACAAGGAAGGCGGCCCGAGGCCGCCTTCCTGCTTTCGAGCGGGCGTCGGCCTTAGGCCTCGCGCTCCGCCGCTTCCTCTCCGTGCCCGTGGTCGTCGGGCTCAGGGTCGTCGGGGTTGCGTCTCTGCAAGCCGTATGCAGCGAGTGCCAAGGCAGCCGCGAGGGCCATACCGGCGCCCAGCATATAGGGCATGAGGTCCACGCCGGTCTTGTCCAGCTTCTCGCCTGGCGCATCGGGAACTTCGGGGGTGTCGGGGTTGTCGACCACCACCGTCTGGCCTTCGTCGTCGACGTCCTCGTGGACGGCGACGACGTTGCCCTTGGCATCGAGACAGCGCTCGAAGGCCACGAGGGCCGCTCCCTCCTCGAGATGGGACGCGTCGAACTCGAAGGCGACCTCCACAATGCCCTCGGCCGCCTGGGGGGCGAACTCGGCGGTGGCGGTCACGGGATTGCCTCCGGCATCGACCAGCGTCTCGCCGGTCGACTTGTCGATGAGCGTGCCGTTTGCGGTGTAGGTCTCGCCAGGGACAAGGCCCTTGTACTCCACGGTGTCGACGAGCTTCACCTTGCCGTTGGCAACGACTTGGTCGCCATCCTCGGCGTCGGTGAGCTTCGTGCCTATCTCGACGACGGTGACGGTTTGCCCCTCGTCGGAAAGGTCCTCGTGTGCTGCGAGCTGCGCGCCGGCGGCGAAGAGCTTCTCGAACACCACGACGCCCTTACCGCCCAAGCCGGTGCCGTCGAATGCGAGCTCCACCGCCTGGACGCCGTCGGCTTCGTCGGGGGCGAACGTTGCGGTTCCGGCAACCTGCTTGCCGCCGACGGTCACGGGGTCGCCGGTCTCGGCATCCATCAGCGCAGCCTCGAGCGTGTACTCGACGCCGGGGGTCAGTCCCTCGTATGCGACCTCGTCGACGATGGTGATGTCGACACCGGTGACGAGCTTGTCGCCGTCCGCTTTGTCGGTCGCCGTGGTGCCGATGCCCACGAGGTGAACGGTCTGCCCCTCATCATCGATGTCGGCATGGACCGCCACCTCCACGCCGCCCGACACCAGGGATTCGAAGGCCACGACGTCCTCACCCGCCAGCAGGCTCCCGTCGAAGGCGAATTGAAGCTCCACCTCGCCGGAGCGCTGCTTGGGCCTAAAGGTCTTGCTCGCGGTCACGGGGTTGCCATCAGCACCGACGAGCGCCTCGCCGGTGGATTTGAGCATGAGGGTGCCCGTGACGGTGTACTCGGTGCCGTCGGTCTTGAGGTTCTCGTAGTACACGGTGTCTGACAGTGTGACTTCGCCAGAGACTTGAGCCACATGGTCGCCGTCGGACGCGTCCGTGGCCTCGGTCTGGACCTTGGGACCCTCCTTGTCGTCGAGGCTCATCCACACCGCCTTGGCGGCGGAGGAGTCGCGCTCGATGACGAACGTCTTCTTGATCAGGTCGTAGCCCTCGTTGGCGTCGCTGCGCAGCTCCTCGAGCGTGTACTTGCCGAAGGGCAGCGCTGCCAGACCGTCGTCGACTTCGGCGACGGAGCCGTCCTCGCCGAGGGAGAACCACACGCCCGCCTTGGGGTCCATGTCCGAGGCGTTGACTGCCCCGACGCCCAGCAGCCGGTCGTTGCCGTTGGTGTTGGCGCTGTGCTTGTTCCAGGAGGACGCCGTGGAGACGTTGCCGTTCTTGTCGGTCACGACAACATGGGCCTCGCCCGTCGCCTCGTTGGTCACCTTGAAGGCGACCTGCAGGGACTCGTTGGTGTCCTCGGCCATCTTCGCTATCTCGAGGTCGTTGCGGATGACCTGGTCGAAGAACTCGAGCTCGCCGCCGCCCGAGGAGGCCTTTGCGATGGCGCCGTTCTCGCGGACCTGGAACGTCTTGGGCTCGCCGTCGGTCAGCAGGTAGGAGTCGTTGCTCTTGGTCTCTCGGATCGCGTAGGTGCCGTAGGGCAGCGCGTCGGCGGCGGTCTGCGCGGTGTAGGCGCCCGCCTCCTCGTTCCACGCCGTGGTCACGGTGGCCACCGTCTCGCCAGGCTCGAACCACTCGCCGCCGACCAGCACCTTAGCCGCCGACTCGTTGGTTATGGCGAACTCGATGCCGGAGAGCGTGGAGCCGCAGCCCAACGCACCGTGGGAGTCGCCGCCCAGAGCCTCGGACTTGCCGAGCTCCCTGTCGGACTTCGTGACCTGCACGCCGCCGCGGGCGACGTCGTCCTTGCAGGGGCCGCCCGTCAGGTCGACGACCTCGCCGTTCTCCTTGATCTTCGCCGTCTTCGACCAATCCGAGGCGAGGTACCCCTCGGGGGCCTGCGACTCGACGACCTTGTAGACGCCGCACGGCAGGTCGCCTGACCCGGTGGCGGCCACGTACGCCTTCGCCGCAGCGTCCCACTCTGCCTCGATGGTTTTCACGACCTCGCCGTCGCCGTAGGACCTTCCGTCGACCAGCGCGCTCTTTCCGGAGGCGTTGACGATATCGAACCTCGCTCCGGCGAGGCTGGCGTCGCCCTGGGGCGCGCTGCCTGCCTGCGAGTCTTCCTTGGCGACCTTGAGGCCTCCCGTCTTCCAGGTGAAGCTCATGAGCACCTGCGTCGCGGAGCCGGTCTTCACCGAGAAGGCCTCAAAGCCCGTGGACACCTCGTCCGCACGGTTCTTTACCTTGGACCAGGTGTCGCCGAGGAGCTCGTCCTTGGCCCACTTCTCGAACTGCGCGTTGGTCCCGTAAGCCGCCTCGCCGCGCGAGCCCTGGTAGGCGAACGACAGCAGTACGTGGCTCGCCACCAGGTACTTATCCTCGCTCCAACCCGTGCCGTCGTACCACCTTTCCGGGAACACGGACTCGTCGAAGCCCGGCGCGCCGTAGCTGAACCACATCGCGGCGGCCAGGTCGCCGTCGGAGATGCCCGACTTAGAGTAGGTCCCCGGCGCGGGCGTGCCCGCCGCGGGTTCGGCGCAGTAGGCCACCTCGCCGTCGGCCCACATGCGCGTCGTGAAGTAGCCGGCGTAGGGGACGTCGTCGCCGACGGTCACCTCGACGGACTCGGAGGCCTGCGCCTGCATGGGCGCCGATGCGCACATGCCGACGAGCAGAGCCACGCTCATCATGATCCGAACGATCTTCGACAAGGCGGCGGTCTCTGTTGCTCTCGCTGTCATGGCCGCCTCCTTAGAACGGGATATCGTCGTGCGCCAGGCCCTGCCGGCGCGGCTGGTCGTCCTGCGCGCGGCCGAGCGCGCCGCGGGTGGCCGCATCGGCCCGGTCGTGGAGACTTCGCTGCTTCAAGGAGGCGAGGTAGTCCTGCCGCTGCTGGTCCAAGGCGAGGCGAACCTGCTCCGGCATGACCTTGACCGTCTCGCGCACCTTGCCGCCGTCGGCGTCCAGCACCGGCTTCCCGTCCTCGCCGAGAACGGTCTTCTGCAGCCACACCTCGCGGCCCTTCAGCAACGGGATGTCGCGATAGTCCTCCCCCTTGCGCGACTCGTTCACGTACAGCGGGGAGAACTCGAAGAAGCTCACGTCCCGGCCGTCGATCGACGTGCCCCTGGGCATGGTTGCCGAGTTGAACGTGCGCTGTTCGCCCGTCTCGCGATCCGTGTAGGGGATTCCCTCCCTCACGAAGTTCTTGTGGAGCGTCACGTAGACGCTCTTGCTCTCGTTAGGCATGCGCCCTTCCTTTCAAAACGGTTCGGGCGGGCCGTGCGGCCCGCCTCGTCGGACGGGCGGCGCGCTCGCGGGCCGAAAGCCCTCCTTCCCGGGAAAGGTCCGCGGGGGCGCCGCCCTACCCCACGTCGGGA
>JAXIYC010000030.1:0-2528 GCA_036304725.1 Collinsella sp.
CCGATTAATAGTTCGAGGCCGCTGGGCTTGCAGGTTGCGGAAAGCGATTCGCGACCTGCAAGCCCAGGCGGCCCCAGCTGCAACAAAAATCCAGGCTACGCGAAATGCTGACTTTGTCCTGTCAATCAACCCCCCATGACTCCCCTTCTTCATTTTACAATTCGTGATAATCGAGATTATGTAAACTATTGTCAATCGAGGCAATAGTCCCTTCGATGGGTTGATTGAATTCTCCTAAGTAAACGTTTGTGCAGTTCAAAGGCTCGTTTACTTGCACTCTTTCAAAAACCAGGTCGCGGATTCGAATCGTTTACCTCCAGTCTTTCATTTCGATTTGCCGGCTCCGCGATATGTGTAGACGCGACCAAAGCGGCGCAATGCCAGGTCAGACCCTATGTGGGTCCTATGAAAGAGTGCAGGTAAATTATTCGCTCGGGCTACCCGGCTATAAACGCGCGATCGAGTGCGGCACGAGCTGCGGAGTGAGGTTCACCTCCCTCGGGTCGACGGCCTCGACGCCGTATGCGTCGAGCACCCCCGGCGGGAGCACGAGCCTCGCCATCTCGACCGGGGCCATCCACTCCATGTTCCCGCGCAGGTAGCTGTTGACGTGGCTCATGCACGCAGCCATGTCGCGGCACGTCAGCGCATCGAAGTCGGTCTTGCCCTTCGGCAAGATCCTCCTGAGCTCCTCATGGCACCGCTCCGCGCGCCCCTTCTGCTGGCTCTGCATCGGGTCGCAGAAGTAGAGGCTCAGGCGCTTGACGCCGTTCTTGCCGTGCTCGATCCTCTCGACGTCGCTGAATTCGGGCCCGCGGTCAGTTACGACGAGGCCGAACATCTGCGGGAACCTGGGCCCGCACACCGCTTGGAGCGTGTCTATGGCCTCGACGACGCAGCGGGCCGTCTTGCGCGGGAGCAGGATGTAGAACTGGAATCCAATCCTCCTGAGGAAGAGCGTGAGGATGCACTGCTCGTCCTTGCCGGACCTGCCGACGACGGTGTCCATCTCCACCGCGTTGTCGCGATCGGCCTGGTCGAGGGCGCAGAAGTCGGCCCACCTCCTCCCCTCGAGATCCCCTCTCGGAATCGCCGACGCCCCTGGCGCCTTCGGCCTCGAGCGGGGCTTGTACCTCACTGCGCGCGGGAGGTCGAGCTTCGTGAGGTCGCCCGCCTTCGCGCCGCCCAGGTAGTTGTAGAGCGACCTCACCCCGAAGGGGATGGCGCCCCGGTTCGCGGCGATGATGTGCGCGGGGGACTGGCCCTTGGCCAGGCCGTCGGAGATCAGCGCCATCGCCGCCTCGAACTCGGCCGGGTCGCAGTCTATGCCGCGCCTCGCGTCGCTCCTCCGAGCATCCGCGAGGTCCTGCGCCCATTTCGCCTGGTAGAACCTATAGGGATGCCTGCATCCGCCTCCAAGCCTCCGCGGGCAGGCGTTGCAGCAGAACGGCGTCCCGCCGAGCCGCGGGCAGGGCCTCGCCTCGAACTCCTCGCACAGCGAGTTGCAGAGGAAGTCCTTGCACCTGCTGCAGCGCATCCTGCACATCCCCTTGCACAGCCCCCTGGCCTGGCATCCCGCCGCCTTCGTGCAGATGTTCCGGGTCCTGACCACCAGCATCCCCTGCGGGTCGTCCGTCCAGTTGCGCCTCACCTCGTCGGCGACGACCTTCGGCGCCCGGCCTATCGTCCGCGCGATCCAGGCGATCCTGTCGCCCCTGTTCAGGCCGCGCTCTATCTCGAGCCTGTCGTCGTAGGTCAGGGCTCTCCTCTCGCGCCCCCCGTTTGCCTCCATGGGCCCTCCTCTCGTCCGGTTTCGGCCTCATGGGAACAGGGAAGCAAACGGGAGGCCCCGTGGGGCGGGATTCGGCGCATTCCATCGTTTATGCAAGACTGGAGGTAATGAAGTTACCTACGAGAATTCATTTGAACAGTCCCTTCGATGGGTTAATTGCAATCTCAAATGCACGTATTTGCGCAGGTGACGCGGAGTAATGCAGTTAGTGTTGGAATCGCTGCCTTTTCGTGCTGTTTTCATCATGCGTTTAGTATTGGAATCGATGCATGGCATTTCTCGCTTGTGTGCGGGATATGAAGACGCGCATGCCCAGATAGACCCCTCATTTTGCGATTCCGAGACTAAATGCACGCCGTGAGCGCGGGGCCGTTCCTTGTTTTTGCCTCGGTATGCGGTTTTCGATGGCATTCGGGCCGTTTTCTCTTCGGGTTTCCTGCTCTTCCGTTTCTTAAAGCTCGATCAGCCCCGGCTTCATCATGACTTCTTCGACGGGCACGAGCCCTATGCTCAGGCCGTCCAGAAGCTCGGCCGGCACGACCTGGGAGGCCAGCTGCAGCGGCGACGCGCCGCCGAACTGCGGACGCCCGTACGAGTTCACGTGCGAGCACACCACCGACAGCTTCGCCGGGGTCAGCTTGGCGAACGACGAGCCCTTGGGGATTACCTTGCGCAGCTCGACGTGGTTCTTCTCGCAGCTGCCTTTCTGGCCCGACTTCATCGGATCGCAGTAGTA
>JAXIYC010000031.1:0-47292 GCA_036304725.1 Collinsella sp.
AGATAAAACCGACCAAAATTAACCTGTCCCTTTTTGGCAGGGAACGTTGCCCCGACGAGCACGTCGGATCCCCGGCCCGCGCACAGAAGGGGATTCCTTTTGTGTAGGCTTTGCGGAAATGTGCTCATTTTGGGATACGCCCGGCGGCGTGGTCTGTTGACGGCACAGCTAACGGCACGTATCCTATCGAACTGCGTGTTTCGTAGGGGGATGCTGACCCCTCGATTCAAGCCGTTGCACTTTACAGAAAGCTGGAATCATTCGAGAAGGAGTACGCTTTGCCTACTATTAACCAGCTGGTTCGCCAGGGCCGTCGTTCCGTGCCCAAGAAGTCCAAGAACGCTGCTCTGCAGCACAACTCCCAGAAGCGCGGCGTGTGCACCCGCGTCTTCACCACGAGCCCCAAGAAGCCGAACTCGGCTCTTCGTAAGGTTGCCCGTGTTCGCCTCGTCAACGGCATCGAAGTTACTGCTTACATCCCGGGTGAGGGCCACAACCTGCAGGAGCACTCCATCGTGCTCGTCCGCGGCGGTCGTGTCCGTGACCTCCCTGGTGTCCGTTATCACGTCATCCGTGGCGCCTACGACGCTGCTCCGGTCCAGAACCGTATGCAGGCCCGTTCCAAGTACGGTGCTAAGCGCCCCAAGGCCAAATAAGCCAGATAACGTTTTGATACTTTCGCCGTGTGCCGCCTAAGCGCCGCACGGTAGACACTTAAGGAGATTTCACATGCCGCGTCGTGCAGCAGCTAATCGTCGTGAGGTTCAGCCTGACGCCGTTTACAACAACCGCCTGGTGACTCAGCTCATCAACAAGGTCCTTCTTGACGGCAAGAAGGCCACCGCTGAGCGCATCGTTTACACCGCTTTCGAGATCGTTGCCGAGAAGTCCGAGGGTGGCGACGCTCTCGCTACCTTCAAGAAGGCTATGGACAACGTCAAGCCCACGCTCGAGGTTAAGCCCAAGCGTGTCGGTGGCGCTACCTATCAGGTCCCGATGGAGGTCAACTCCCGTCGTTCCACCGCTCTGGGTATCCGCTGGATCGTCAACTTCTCCCGCGCTCGCAAGGAGAAGACCATGGCCGAGCGTCTCGCTAACGAGATCCTCGACGCCTCCAACGGTCTTGGCGCTTCCGTCAAGAAGCGTGAGGACGTCTTCAAGATGGCCGAGGCCAACCGCGCGTTCTCTCACTATCGTTGGTAAGTTAAGGTAAGGAACTAACATGGCTAAGCCTAAGTACAAGCTTTCCGATACCCGTAACATCGGCATCATGGCCCACATCGATGCCGGTAAGACCACCACGACCGAGCGTATTCTTTACTACACCGGTAAGACCCACAAGATCGGTGAGGTCCATGAGGGCGCTGCCACCATGGACTGGATGGTTCAGGAGCAGGAGCGCGGCGTAACCATTACCTCCGCTGCTACCACCTGCTTCTGGAACAAGGACGGTAAGGACTACCGCATCCAGATCATCGACACCCCGGGCCACGTTGACTTCACCGCCGAGGTCGAGCGCTGCCTGCGCGTCCTCGATGGCGCTGTCGCCGTCTTCGACGCCGTTGCCGGCGTTCAGCCCCAGTCTGAGACCGTTTGGCGTCAGGCTTCTACCTTCAACGTCCCCCGCATCGCCTTCATCAACAAGTATGACCGCGTGGGCGCTGATTTCTTCAACGCTATCGAGACCATGAAGGATCGTCTCGACGCTAACGCCGTGGCCGCTCAGGTCCCGATGGGCGCCGAGGACAACTTCTGGGGCGTCATCGACCTGGTCACCATGACTGCATGGGACTTCAAGGCCGACGAGAAGGGCATGACCTACCCCGAGCCGATGGACGAGATCCCGGCTGAGTTTGCCGACATCGCTGCCACCAAGCGCGAGGAGCTCCTCGACGCTGCTGCCAGCTTTGACGACGAGCTCATGGAAAAGATCCTCATGGAGGAGGACTTCACCGTCGAGGAGCTCAAGGCTGCTCTGCGCAAGGGTGTTCTGGCCAACGAGCTCAACCTCGTCTTCGTGGGCTCCGCCTACAAGAACAAGGGCGTCCAGGAGCTGCTCGACGCTGTCGTCGACTACCTGCCCAGCCCGCTCGACGTTGAGGCCGTCACCGGTACCGATCCGGACACTGGCGAGGAGATCCAGCGTCATCCTTCCTTCGACGAGCCCTTCTCCGGCCTGGTCTTCAAGATCATGACCGACCCGTTCGTCGGTAAGCTCACCTATGTCCGCGTTTACTCCGGCCGTGCCGAGTCCGGCTCCTACGTGGTCAACGCCTCCAACGGTCAGCGCGAGCGCCTCGGCCGTATCCTCGAGATGAACGCCGCCGAGCGTATCGACCGTGACGACGCTGCCGCCGGCGACATCGTCGCTTGCGTCGGCTTCAAGAACTCCACCACCGGTGACACCCTGTGCGCCGAGGGCAACGAGATCGTCCTCGAGAAGATCGAGTTCGCCAAGCCCGTTATCGACGTTGCCATCGAGCCCAAGACCAAGGCCGAGCAGGACAAGATGTCCCTGGCTCTGACCAAGCTCGCCGAGGAGGACCCGACCTTCCAGGTGTCCACCAACCACGAGACCGGCCAGACCATCATCGCCGGCATGGGCGAGCTGCACCTCGAGATCATCGTCGACCGTCTGCTCCGTGAGTTCAAGGTTGACGCTAACGTTGGTAAGCCCCAGGTCGCCTACCGCGAGACCGCTGGTCACGACGTCGAGAAGGCTGAGGGCAAGTTCGTCCGTCAGTCCGGCGGTCGCGGTCAGTACGGCCACGCTGTCATCAAGCTCGAGAAGATGGAGGAGGGCTTCGGCTACGAGTTCGTCAACGCTATCGTCGGCGGCGTCGTGCCCAAGGAGTACATCCCGTCCATCGACAAGGGCATCCAGGAGGCCCTGAACACCGGTGTTATCGCCGGCTTCCCGGTCCTCGACGTCAAGGTCACCCTGTTCGACGGTTCTTACCACGAGGTTGACTCCTCCGAGGCCGCCTTTAAGATCGCCGGTTCCATGGCTATCAAGGACGCCCTCAAGAAGTCCGATCCGCAGCTGCTCGAGCCGATCATGGCTGTCGAGGTCGAGACCCCCGAGCAGTACATGGGCGACGTTATGGGCAACCTCTCCGGTCGCCGCGGCAAGATCGAGGGCATGGAGGATCGCAAGAACAGCAAGCTCATCCGTGCCAAGGTGCCGCTGGGCGAGATGTTCGGTTACGCTACCGACCTTCGCTCCCAGACCCAGGGCCGTGCATCCTACACGATGCAGTTCGACTCTTATGAGCCCGCGCCCAAGTCCATCGTGGACGAGGTCATGAGCAAGAACGCCTAAGTTCGAGCTCCCTGTTACGTAATCCGCGAGAACATCTCTCGCACTCTTTGGAGGTTTAAGTTGGCTACCCAGAAGATCCGCATTCGCCTCAAGGGCTATGATCACGAGGTCGTCGATCAGTCCGCGAAGCTCATCGTCGAGACCGCTCAGAAGACCGGCACTCGCGTTTCCGGTCCTGTCCCCCTGCCCACCGAGCGCAACCTGTACACGGTTATCCGCTCGCCGCACGTGAACAAGGACTCCCGTGAGCAGTTCGAGATGCGCACCCACAAGCGCCTCATCGACATCCTCGACCCCACCTCGGGCACTGTTGATTCGCTTATGCGTCTCGACCTCCCCGCTGGCGTCGACATCGACATCAAGCTCTAAGCGATATCGCTCATAGCTTAAAGGGCCCCGCTGCTGTTACGGTAGCGGGGTCCTTTTGTTTTGAGTTTAGATTTTGGGATAGTGAATTCGTCTGCCGAGCCGACGGCTGCGGCGTCCTATTCGCTCAGGGGGCGCAAGGACGCTTCTTCGAAGTGGAAGACGCACAAGCCGCTCTCGGTCTCAATGCTTGCGCGGCCGCAATCGTCGACCGTTCTAAATATGCCTCGCGCCTGCTCGTCTCCAGCGGGGGAGCGGGCGATAACGTGGTCCCCGATCCAATTGAGGTGAGCGACATATTCGCCGTGGACGGGCGCGAGCGGTCCGGTGTTTTCTTCCATGGCGTTGAGGCGTTCTGCCCAGGCATCTACAGCGTCTATAACGGCGTGATAGACCTCATCGAGGAGCATGTCGACGGCGGGAACGTTCTCGTTGAGATCCGAGAGACCGATTGCCGGCAGGCCGCCATCGGGAACCTCCGCGGGCACATAGTTCACGTTGACGCCGATGCCACAGACCGCAAAGGGGTTGCCTTCGTTATCGCGTGCGGCCTCGACTAGAATGCCGCCGAGCTTGCGCCCTCGCACGACCAGGTCGTTGGGCCATTTGAGGCCAATTTCGTTTGCAAGACCCTGCTTTTCGAGCGCCTCGAGCACTGCTAGGCCGCTGACGGCGGCAAGACCAGAGTACTTTGCAGGATTAACGCATGGACGCAGGACAATCGAAAGCAACAGGTTGCCGGCGGTTGAATCCCACTTGTGGCCGCGCCGGCCGCGTCCTGCTGTCTGAGCCCGGGCGGCAAGTCCCGTGCCGTGCGGCGCACCCTGTTTTCCTGCTTCGAGCAGGTCATCGTTGGTCGATCCGGTTACGTCGACAATCGTTAATTGGGCATCCATAGCGGCTGCTACCTCCTTAATGAAAAAGTGAATGACGCAATGGTGTCGAGAGATAGACACAATGTGAAGCCTTTGTCGCATTTGGACAATTTAATGTTAACACGTCAACAAAGCGAAGAATGCGTTATCCTCTCTTGGTCGATGTAAACACGTCAACAACTCAAAGGAGGTTAGTGATGGGTTTCACGATACTGGGAACGGGCTCGGCACTTCCCGAACGCAGCGTTTCCAACGACGAGCTGTCCGAGTTCCTCGATACCTCGGATGAGTGGATTTTTACCCGCACTGGTATCAAGAGCCGCCACGTTTGCACCACCGAGTCACTTGACGACCTTGCCGTAGCGGCGAGCGAGCGAGCACTCCAGGTGTCCGGAATCGACGCGAGTCAGCTGGATCTGATCGTCTGCTCGACGACGACGGGTGACCACCTTGTTCCCGCCGAGGCGTGTGCCGTTGCTGAGCGACTGGGCGCGACGTGCCCTGCCTTCGATGTTTCGGCGGCCTGCGCCGGCTTCGTATTTGCGCTCGATGTCGCCGAGGGCTATATCGCCCGCGGCCGTGCCGAGCGCGTACTTGTCGTTGCTGCCGAGCAGATGACGCGCGCGCTCGACTGGACCGACCGTACCACGTGCGTGCTCTTTGGCGATGGGGCAGGAGCCGCAGTGATTGGGACTGGGGGAGACAACCCCCTTGCCGTTGAGCTTTCGACGGCGCCCGACGTCGAGACCTTGCGCGTTCCCGGTCTGGTCGGCGCCTCGCCGTTTAAGGCCTCCGTAGATAGCGAGAGTGTGCTGTCCATGAATGGCCGCCGCGTGTTCAAGTTCGGCGTCAACGCCATCTGCGACACGGTCCATAAGCTTGCGAGCGATGCGGGCATTTCGGTCGAAGACATTGATCATTTTGTATTCCATCAGGCTAACGAACGAATCCTGAGCCAGGCGGTCAAGCGCTTGGGCGTGCCGGACGAGCGCGTGGTTCGCACGTTGCGCGAGACCGGCAACATTTCGAGCGCATGCATTCCGTTTGCTCTCGACCGGCTGGCAAACGCCGGTGCGCTTCACATGGGCGACACCATCGCCCTCGTTGGATTCGGCGCCGGTCTGGATATAGGTGGCTATCTGCTTCGTTGGAAGTAGTCGCACATAGGAAATAAAAACGCCCTAGGGCACAACCAAAGGAGAACTACCATGGCAGATCAGAAGACCTTCGAGCGCGTTTGCGACGTTATCCGCGAGACCGCCGGCCTTGACGATGTCGAGATGAAGCCCGAGTCCACGCTCGAGGAGATTGGTCTCGACAGCCTGGGCACCGTCGAGATCCTCGTCGCCGTCGAGGACGAGTTTGGCATCCAGCTCGATACCGAGGAGAACCCCAAGACGGTCGGCGAGTTCGCCGATACGGTCGAGGCGGCATTGGAGAAGTAGAGATGCTCAAGACTCCTCTCTGCGAGCTGCTCGGCATCGAAAAGCCCGTGTTCCAGGGCGGCATGGCCTGGATTGCCGATGCCTCGCTGGCATCGGCCGTGTCCGAGGCAGGTGGGTTGGGAATCATCGCGGCCATGAATGCCGACGCCAACTGGCTGCGCGATCAGATTCACGAGCTGCGCACCAAGACGGATAAGCCCTTTGGCGTGAACGTCATGCTCATGAGCCCGTTTGCCGACGAGGTCGCCCAGGTTGTGATTGACGAGCGGGTGCCGGTCGTCGTGACGGGTGCCGGCAATCCCACCAAGTACATGAAGGCGTGGAACGAGGCGGGCATCAAGGTCATCCCGGTTGTTGCATCTGTGGCGCTGGCGCGTCTCGTGGCGCGTCGCGGAGCCACTGCCGTGGTTGCCGAGGGCACCGAATCAGGCGGCCATATTGGCGAGACCTCGACGATGGCATTGGTGCCGCAGGTTGTCGATGCGGTCGATATCCCCGTGGTGGCGGCCGGCGGCATCGCCGATGGCCGTGGTGTGGCGGCCGCCTTTATGCTCGGCGCTGCCGGCGTCCAGGTGGGAACACGCTTTCTGGTCGCAAACGAGTGCACCGTATCCGAACAGTACAAAGAGCTGGTGCTCAAGGCAGGCGATACGTCGACGCGTGCGACCGGTCGCTCGACGGGGCATCCGGTTCGCGCCCTCAAGAGCCCCTTCACCAACGCGTATGCCAAGAACGAGGCGGCGGGCGCAAGCCCCGAGGAGCTCGGGGCCATGGGCACGGGCGCGCTTCGTAAAGCCGCAAAGGACGGAAATTACGAAGAGGGTTCGTATTTGTGCGGACAGATTGCCGGCATGGTCAACGAACGCCAGAGCGCACGCGAAATCGTCGACGATCTGGTCGATGGCGCCGAGCATGTCCTGAAGGGTGCGTCCGCATGGGTAGCGTAGCGTTTCTATTTGCCGGTCAGGGTGCCCAGCATCCCGCGATGGGCGTCGACCTGATCGAGACATCGCCGGCGGCTGCCGAGGTGTTCGCCATTGTCGACGAGGTGCGCCCGGGGACGAGCAAGCAGTGCCGGAGCGCCTCGAAAGAGGAGCTCTCGCAGACCGAGAACACGCAGCCTTGCGTGTTCGTGCACGACTTAGCTGTCGCAGTCGCCCTGCGCGAGCGCGGCGTGGTGCCTGCCGCCTGTGCGGGATTCTCGCTGGGCGAGGTCGCAGCGCTCACCTTCGCGGGGGCATTCGATACGCGAGCGGGTTTTGAGCTCGTGTGTGAGCGCGCGGCATTGATGGCCACGGCGGCCGAGCGTCACCCCGGCGGCATGCGCGCCGTCATCAAACTCGATGCGGCGCAAGTCGAGGGCCTGGCAAAACAGGCCGGCGAGGACTGCTGGCCAGTCAACTACAACAGCCCACAGCAGACGGTTGTGGCCGGAGCGCCCGAGGCGCTGCAGGAGCTCGACGTCCTAGTAAAAGAGGCTGGCGGCCGCGCCATGAAGGTCGCGGTGTCGGGTGCATTTCATAGCCCCTATATGGCCGAGGCGACCTGTGGCCTTGCCGCATATATTGAGGCCGGTCACGCGCCGTCCCCGTTGCTCATTCCTGTTTTGGCAAATATGACAGCGGCGCCCTATCCGGCGGATCCCCAGACGGCATCGGATGTCTTGGCCAATCAGGTGAGCCATGCCGTACGCTGGGTCGATACGCTGCATGCTCTGCAGGATCAAGGCATCGACACATTTATTGAGGTCGGCCCCGGCAAAACGCTGTCCGGCCTGGTCAAGCGTACGCTGAGCGACGTTCGCGTGTATTCGTGCGAGACGGCCGAGCAGGTCGCAGCTATTGCCGACGAGCTCGCATAGTCCACAGGGCTGTAACCCGAAAGGAATGACATGGGCAACTTGAACAATGGCGCGCTCGAGCGCAACGACTCACGTCGCGTGGCACTGGTCACGGGCGGCTCGCGGGGTATCGGCCGCGCCTGCGCTATCGGTCTGGCGGAGGATGGCTACGATATCGCCGTCGTCTATGCCGGCAGCGTCGATGCGGCGCGCGAGACGTGCGACGCCTGCGAGGCGGCTGGCGCCACGGCGCGCTCATATCAATGCGACGTGGCCGACCCCGCTGCCGTCAACGCGTGCGTGGAAGCGGTCCTCAACGACTTTGACTCCATTTGGGCGCTCGTCAACAACGCTGGCATCACCCGCGATGGCCTGCTCATGCGCATGGGCGATGACGCCTTCGATCGCGTGCTCGATGTCAACCTTAAAGGAACGTTTAACACGACGCGCGCGCTCACCAAGACCTTTATGCGCCAGCGCGGCGGCTGCGTCGTCAACATGAGCTCGGTTGTGGGCCTGATGGGCAATGCCGGGCAGGCCAACTACGCTGCCTCCAAGGCGGGCGTGATCGGCCTGACCAAGGCGGTGGCGCGCGAGCTTGCGCCCCGCGGTGTACGAGTGAACGCGGTCGCCCCCGGGTTTGTCGAGACAGATATGACGGCAAAGCTTTCGGAAAAGGTTCGTGCGGCAACCGAGGAGCAGATTCCCCTTAAGCGCATGGCGCGCCCCGAGGAAGTGGCCGGCGTGGTGCGCTTTTTGGCGAGCGATGCGGCTTCCTACATTACGGGCGAGGTTGTACGCGTTGACGGCGGAATGGCGATGTAGAAATCAGGGCCGAAGAACGGCTTGGATGAGGAGACCATGATGGAACAGAGAGTTGCAATCACCGGCATAGGTGCCGTATCGCCGCTCGGCAACACCGCGCTTGCCACCTGGGCGGCAATGTGCGCTGGCACGTGCGGCATCGGCCCGATTACGCACTTCGATACCGATGCATTTGCCGTCAAGGTGGCGGCCGAGGTCAAGGGCTTTGACGGCAACGAGTACTTTGGCAAGCGTGACGCCAAGCATCTGGACCCCTGCGTTCAGTTTGCGATGGCGGCTTCGGACGAAGCCATGCACGATGCGGGCTTTGATGTCGAAGGCGCCATCGATCGCGAGCGCCTGGGCGTCTACGTGGGCTCGGGCGTGGGCGGCATGACGACGCTCGTCGACAACGTCCATACGATTGCCGAACGTGGGCCCCGCCGCGCATCGCCCTATATGATCGCGATGATGATCCCCAACATGGCATCGGGCAATATCGCAATCCGCCACAAGGCAAAGGGCCCGACCCTGCCCGTGGTGACCGCGTGCGCAACCTCGGCCCATGCGGTGGGCGAGGCGTTCCGCGCCATCAAGCACGGCTATGCCGACGCGATCCTCGCGGGCGGCGCCGAGGCGGCCATTATCCCCGATGCCGCTGCGGGCTTTACGTCCTGCCGCGCATTGACCACCAACCCCGATCCCGCGACGGCCTGCCGTCCGTTCGATGCAGACCGCGACGGCTTTGTGATGGGCGAGGGCGCCTGCGTGCTCGTGCTCGAGAGCATGGAACATGCGCAGGCGCGCGGTGCGCACATTTATGCCGAGGTCGTGGGCTACGGCAACACCGATGATGCCTATCACATCACGAGTCCTGATCCCGAGGCTGCCGGCATTGCCCGCGCGATATCGCTGGCGGTGACCGAGGGCGACGTCAAGCCTTCCGAGGGTCTCTACATCAATGCCCACGGCACATCGACCAAGCTCAACGATTCGTCCGAGACGGCGGGCATTAAGCGTGCGCTCGGCGAGGACGCGGCGCGCGCCGCGCACGTCTCGTCGACTAAGTCGATGACCGGCCACATGATCGGTGCCACGGGCGCCATCGAGGTCATGGCCTGCGCCATGGCGCTCGAGCAGGGCGTGGTGCCGCCGACCATTAACTACCGCACGCCCGATCCCGCCTGCGATCTTGACTACACGCCCAATCGCGCAGTTCGCGCCGACCTTACCTGGGCGCTTTCGACCAACCTAGGCTTTGGCGGGCACAACGCCGCCATCGCGCTGCGTAGATATACGAGGAGCTAGAGCATGGATTCCAAAAGACTTGCCGAGATAGCCGATGTGATGGAGGACCGCGGCCTCACGCGCGTGCGCGTTGAGGAGCCCGATGGCACCGCGGTCGAACTCGAGCGCGCGAGCGCCGCACAGCCGGTTGCCGTGCCCATGCCCATGCCGAGCGCTATGGCCGCTCCAGTTGCAGCTCCCACAGTCGCGCCTGCCGCACCGGAGCCCGCCGCGCAGACACCTGCCGCCGCACCAGAGCCCAAGGGCACCGAGGTGACCGCTCCCATGGTCGGCGTTTTCTATGCTGCCCCGGCGCCGGGCGACGAGCCGTTTGTGCACGTGGGCTCTAAGGTCAAGGCCGGCGAGACGCTCTGCATCATCGAGGCCATGAAGGTTCTCAACGAGGTAACGGCAGAGGCAGACGGCGAGGTGCTCGAGATCTGCGTGGCCGACGGCGACCTCGTGGAGTTTGGCAGCTGCCTCATGAGGATCGGATAGGTGATATCCATGAACAAAGAAGAGCTTAAGGAACTGTTGCCGCATCGCGAACCGATGCTTTTGCTCGACGAGGCCGAGCTGGTGGGCGACGAGGCCCACGGCAAGATCACGATCACGGGCGACGAGTACTTTTTGCAGGGGCATTTTCCGGGAAACCCGGTGGTCCCCGGCGTGATTCAGTGCGAGATGCTCGCCCAAAACTGTTGCGTGCTGCTGATGGGCGATGAGGAGGCGCGCGGCGCGACGCCGTTCTACACGAGTCTGGACAAGGTGCGCTTTAAGCGTCCGGTGCGCCCGGGCGACACGGTTGATCTGGTGTGCTCCATCACGCGTGCGCGCGGGCCGTTCCGCTTTGCGACGGGTACTGCGAGCGTCAACGGTGAGGTTTGCTGCCGCGCCGATATGTCTTTTGCACTCATGCACGAAAGTTAAGGAAGGCTTCATGTTCGACAAAGTGCTCATCGCCAACCGCGGCGAAGTCGCGGTCCGTGTTATCCGCGCGTGCCGCGATATGGGCATCAAGACCGTCGCCGTCTACTCCACGGCCGATGCGGACGCGCTGCACGTGCAGCTTGCCGACGAGGCGTATTGCATCGGCGGCCCGCGTCTTGCCGAGAGCTACCTCAACGACGATGCCGTGCTCACCTGTGCCGTAAAGTCGGGCGCAAAGGCGATCCATCCTGGGTACGGCTTCTTTTCCGAGAAGGCGAGCTTTGTACGCGACTGCGACAAGTATGGCCTGGCTTTTGTCGGTCCTTCGGCCGAGGTGATCGACAGCATGGGCGACAAGGACGCCGCACGCCGAACGGCTGCCGCGGCGGGCGTGCCAATCGTGCCGGGCTGCGATTTGCTCAAAAGTCCCGAGGAGGCGACGGCCGAGGCCGAGCGCATTGGCTGTCCCGTGCTCATTAAGGCGCGCGCGGGCGGTGGCGGTCGCGGCATTCGCAAGGTCGAGCGCGTGGAAGATGCGGCAAAGGCGTTCATCGAGGCGCGTGCCGAGGGCGAGGCCGTTTTTGGCGACGGCGAGTGCTACATGGAAAAGTTCGTCGCGCCGGCGCACCACGTTGAGGTGCAGATTATGGCCGATAAGCAGGGCCATGTATTTTCGCTCGGCGAGCGCGAGTGCTCGGTGCAGCGTCGCAACCAAAAGCTGATCGAAGAGAGTCCCGCGCCGTGCCTCGACGGACACAACGACATTCGTGCTCGCATGCACAAGGCAGCGCGTGACCTGGCTCGTGCCGTCGGCTACGAAGGAGCCGGTACCATCGAGTTTCTGTATTCGGACGACGGCAATTTCTACTTTATGGAAATGAACACGCGCTTGCAGGTGGAGCATCCGGTTACAGAGTTTGTGACCGATACCGACTTGGTCAAGTGGCAGCTGCGCGTGGCAGCCGGCCAGCCTCTGCCCTTTGAGCAGGAGGACATGCCGGTCCGCAACCACGCCATGGAGTGCCGCATCAATGCCGAAACGCCGGACTTTCTGCCGTCCTGCGGAACGGTCACCGCGTTGCGTGTGCCGGGCGGTCCGCGCGTACGCTGGGATTCCGCCATGTTTACCGGTGCGAAAGTTCCGCCGTACTACGACTCTATGCTCGGCAAGCTCATCGTGTGTGCGCCCACGCGTGACGGCGCTATTCGTAAGATGCGCTCGGCCCTGGGCGAGCTCGTGATTGAGGGCGTGAGCGAAAACAGCGAGCTTCAGCTCGACGTGCTGGCAAACGACGAGTTCTTGTCGGGCATGTACCACACCGATCTGATGGGGCATCTCTATGCTGATGAATAGAAAAGCGAAGACGGTCAATGTCCTTGAGGGGCCGATAACCGAGTCGTGCGCCGAGTTTCCCGCACGCCACGTGTTTATCAAGTGCCCGGAGTGCCGCCGTGTGATCGATGAGGCACGCCTGCACGACAACCTCGAGGTCTGCCCTCGTTGCGGCAAACACTTTCGCGTGAGCGGTCGCGCGCGCATGCGCATGACGGTCGACGAGGGCACGTTTGAGGAATGGGATGCCAATCTGGCGTCGGAGGACTTCCTCTCGTTTCCCGGCTATGCCGACAAGCTTAAGAGCGTGTGCGAGCGTTCGGGCGAGCGCGACGCCGTTGTGTGCGGCAGGGGCAAAATCTGCGGTTGCGATACCGCGCTCTTCTTTATGGACGCCAACTTTATGATGGGCTCGATGGGTTCCGTGGTGGGCGAGAAGATCTGTCGCACATTTGAGCGAGCGACCGAGCTCGGATTGCCAGTTGTCGGCTTTACCGTTTCGGGCGGTGCGCGCATGCAAGAGGGCGTGACATCGCTTATGCAGATGGCCAAGATTTCTGCGGCGGTTAGGCGCCATAGCGAGGCGGGCGGCCTGTATATCACGGTGCTCACTGACCCCACGACCGGAGGCGTAACCGCGAGCTTTGCCATGGAGGGCGATATTATCCTGGCCGAGCCCGATGCCCTGACGGCATTTGCCGGCCCGCGCGTGATCGAGCAGAACATGCACAAGCGCCTGCCCAAGGGATTCCAGCACTCCGAGTTTTTGCTGGAGCACGGCTTTTGCGATGCCGTTGTTCCGCGTGGCGAGATTGCGCTCACGGTAGGCGAGCTGCTGGCACTGCACGAAGGGCACGCGCCCGGCCTGGGGGCACCGCATGAGATCGTGCATACGGGTCGTCGCGGCAAAAAGCTGGGACACTTGTTCAAGCGCTCGACCGCACCAAAAACCGCGCTCGAGATTGTCAAGCAGACCCGCTCGGCAGATCGCGCCACGGCGGGCGAGATGATCTCGCTGGGCCTGGATGGATTTGTGGAGCTGCATGGCGACCGTTACTTTGGCGACGACGCCGCCGTGGTGGCTGGCATTGGCTGGAAAGACGGGCGACCCGTGACGGTTATCGCCGTCGAGCGCGGTACCACGACCAAAGAGCGCATGCGTCGCAACTTTGGTATGGCACATCCCGAGGGCTACCGCAAAGCGCGTCGCCTTATGCGCCAGGCCGAAAAGTTTGGTCGACCGGTTCTGTGTCTGGTCGATACTTCGGGCGCGTTTTGCGGCATCGGTGCCGAGGAGCGCGGCCAGGGCGAGGCGATTGCCCAGAATCTCATGGAGATGAGCGGCCTCAAGACGCCGATTGTCTCGGTGGTGACAGGCGAGGGCGGCTCTGGTGGCGCGCTGGCGCTGTCCGTGGCCGACCGCATCCTGATGCTCTCGAGCTCGGCCTATTCGGTCGTGAGCCCCGAGGCCTGTGCGTCGATCCTGTGGAAGGATACCGAGCGCGCGAATGAGGCCGCCGAGGCGCTTAAGCTCACGGCCCCCGATCTGTTGGCGCTCGGCATCATCGACGGCATTGTTGACGATAGGGGCCTGTCGCATGAGGAGATCGCCGGTGCCGTCATGTCCTCGGCATTTGATGCCTTCGATACGCTTGGGCAGCTCGACGACGCGACCCTCACAAACCTCCGCTACGAAAAGTACCGCGCAATCGGTCGATACCGCACGATGTGACAAAGGGACAGCCCGCATGTCATATTGGGAAAGGCATTCCATGCTACAAGTTTCTAACACCTCGTTTACAACGTCGGTTTCATCAAACGCCATGGCCGTGGTGGACTATCTGTCCAAAAGCATGATGTCGGCGCTGCCGTTTATTGTCTGCGCGGCGTTGTTCCGCACCGTCGCTGTCATTATGGGCGAAGGCATGCTGGGCCTGTGGTCTGCCGATTCCGATATCTATCGCCTGTTCTACAGTTGGCTCTATAACGCCGGCTACTACTTTTTGCCCATTTATCTTGGTTGGGCGGCCGCCCGCCAGCTCGGTTGCTCGGAGCAGCTGGGCATGATGCTGGGCGGCGTATTGATTGCACCCGATTTACTCAAGCTTGTCGATGCCGCATCGACGACGGGGGCATCGATGACTTCCGTGTATGGTCTGCTTCCTGCGCCGGTCAACGATTACACGACGACTGTTATTCCGGTTCTCATCTCGGTGCCCGTGCTATGGCGAGTGGAGTGTTTCTTTAAGCGCGTTATCCCTAAGGCCGTGGCGTTTTCGTTCGTTCCGTTTGCGACCATGCTTGTCATGGTTCCGGTTTCGCTGTGTATTACGGCGCCGGCGGGCAGCTGTCTGGGCATGCTGTTGGGCCAGCTTATGTTTATGCTTGGCAATTCCGGTGGCATCGTGTCGCTGCTCACGCTCATGGGGCTTGCTGCGGGCTGGGAGTTCCTAAAGATCGCCGGCGTCAGCAACGTTGTCCTATCGCTCGCCTATGCGCAGTTTATGAGTGTGGGAACGGATTCGTGCATCCTGATCGCCGCGACGATGGCAACGTTCGCCGTTTGGGGCATGCCCTTTGGCGCGTCGCTTCGCGTTGCGGATAAGGACGAGAAGGCGCTCATGCTGGGCTATTCAATCTCGGGTGTTCTTGGCGGCGTAAGCGAGCCGGCGCTGTACGGTTGCGGCTTTAAATATGGCAGGTGCCTGACGTGCATGGCCATTGGCGGCGCCGTCGGAGGCCTTGTTGCGGCCGTGGGCCACGTTACGGCCTATACCATCGGCATGACGAATGTCCTTATGGTCATTGGCTTTGCCACGGGCGGCATCTCGAACCTGCTGTGGTGCTGCGCTGCCGGCGGTGTGGCATTTGCGGTGTCTGCGGCGCTGAGCTACTGCTTTGGCGTGGTGCCGGCGAAGGGACAGACGACGGGGGACGGAGCCGATTCACCCGAAACCTCGAAGAGCGTGGCCGAAGTAAGCGCGTAAACCTGTGCGACACAAGGACGATTCCTTTGCCATATTCCAAGGCCGTGGCCCGTGTGGGTTGCGGCCTTTTTTGTATCTGGGGGACAAAGTGGCTACACTACAATCCGTTTGAGCAATAGATATATAGGTAGTACCGTGGGGGCGGATGTAGATGGTCGAGTGGATTGTTAAGCGTGCGCAGGGCGACCGTGCGCGCGTGGGCACGTTGACGGGCGTGGTGTGTATTCTCGCCAATGTGGCACTATGCGCTGCGAAGGGCGTAATTGGCGTGCTGTCGGGATCGGTTTCGATTGTGGCGGATGCCATGAACAACCTGTCCGATGCAAGCTCGAATATCGTGAGCGTGCTGGGCTTTAAGCTGGCGAGCAAGCCGGCCGACCCCGAGCATCCTTACGGCCACGGTCGCTACGAGTATCTCTCGGGTTTGGTCGTGGCGGCGCTCGTGCTGCTTATTGGCATCGAACTGGTGAAGTCCTCGGTGGAGCGTATTGTCAACCCGGAGCCTGTCGAGTTCTCGCTTGCCCTGGTGGCGGTCCTGGCACTTTCGATGGTTGTAAAGCTGTGGATGGCGGCCCTCAACCAAAAGCTCGGCGATCGCATTGAGTCCGAGACGCTGCATGCGACCGCGCAGGATTCCAAGAACGATGTCCTTGCCACAGGCGCCGTGTTGGCGTGCGCAATTGTTTCGCAGGTGACGCACATCAATCTTGACGCATGGGTCGGCCTTGCCGTTGGCGCCTATATTGGCTGGAGCGGTTTTGAGCTCATCCAGGATACGGTGAGCCCGCTTTTGGGCCAGTCGCCCGATCCTAAGCTGGTCAAGCACATTCGAGACAAGATCATGAGCTATCCCGGCGTTTTGGGCGTTCACGATTTGATGGTTCACGACTACGGCCCGGGCAGGAAGTTTGCAAGTGCGTATGCCGAGATGGCGGCCGAGGACAGCCCGTTGGAAAGTCACGACACGCTCGATAACATCGAGCAGTCGTTTAGGGACGAAGACGGCATGATCGTTACGCTTCACTACGATCCCATCGTGACCGATGACCCCAAGCTGGCGAGCATGCGCTTGCGCATTCACGCCATGGCCCAGGAGATCGATAGCCGCCTCTCGATTCATGACCTGCGCTGCGTGCCGGGTCCTACGCACACCAACGTGATCTTTGACTGCGTGCGTCCCTCGGATCTGCAGATGAGTGCCGAAGACGTAAAGCACGCGCTGACACAACGGGTCGAATCGGAATATCCCAAGTCGATTGCCAAGATTACGATCGACGAAGACTACGTAGGGCATACCCACGAGTAAGGCTATGCCGGCAAAGCAGGTTATGCAGAAGGGGAGAGCATGAAGAAGCTGTATCTACTCCGCCACGGTCAGACGGAGTTCAACGTCAAAAAGCTGGTCCAGGGCCGCTGCGATTCACCGCTCACCGACTTAGGCCGTCAGCAAGCCGGGATGGCAGCCGCATGGCTCAAAGCCCACGGCGTCGTCCCCGACAAAGTGGTCTCATCACCCTTAGACCGAGCCATGGACACGGCAAGTCTCGTCGCATGCGAGCTCCTCGGCCCGGACGCAGCAGCCGAGCCCTGCGAAGGCATCATCGAGCGCTGCTACGGCACCTTCGAAGAAGGCCCGCACGGCGCGCTGCCCACCGACGTCTGGGATCCGGGCGAGGACCTGGTCCCCTTCGGAGGAGAAGGAAGCCAGGCGCTGCAAGAACGTATGGTGGATGCGCTTACCAATATCATGGGCTCCGAGGGCATCGAAACCCTTCTAGCAGTAAGCCACGGCAGCGCCAGCCGCCAATTTATCAAGGCCGCAGCCCCAGAGGGCTTCGAGCTCCCAACAAAACTCCCCAACTGCGCCATCATGATCTTCGATTTCGATGAGGCAAAGCCACAAGCAGAAGGCGAACCGTCCCAATGCAAGTTCACCCTCCAGCAAATAGTGGACCCCCAACAAAGTCATTAGCCTGAGCGAGCAAGGTTTAGCAGACATCAACGTGGCGTTCCCAGTGTGCGGCGGAGGGGGCGGGCCTGAGACATATTAAGGTTGTCGCGAGTTCCGCACGAACAGGAGAGCACTTAATGTGCTCTCCGTCGTGAGCAGGACTGTAGAGCAGCAACCTTAATATGTCTCAGGCCCGCCCCCTCCGCCGCACACTGGGAACGTGCCACGCACTTTACCTGCGTAAACAATGTGAGTGAAATATGAATCTCGATGGATACGCCCGCAGCCGTGTATACTAAACAGCTGTGTGAAACCAGGGGAGTATTCTGGCTGGACAAAATGCCTGCTTAATAGGGTTGTCAGGTAGTCCGGGCGAAATACAAGGCTGGGGAGCACGTCGTGTAAGTAGTGGTCCTCTAGGGGCGTACGCTCGGTGGTGTACGCATTGTCCCAAGACCACGCGAGAGTTGGGATCATATCTTGATCAGCATGATTCTCGGCCGCAAGATTGGCATGACCCAGGTTTGGGACGAGGACGACAACGTCGTTCCCGTCACGGTCATCCAGGCTGGCCCCTGCGCTGTCTCGCAGGTTAAAACTCAGGCAACCGACGGCTATGACGCCGTCCAGATCGGTTTCGGCGACATCAAGGCCAAGAACGTGAACAAGCCCATGGCTGGTCACTTCGCTAAGGCTGGCGTCGAGCCTGTCCGTTTCCTTCGTGAGGTCCGCGTCGAGAACGGCGAGGAGCACAAGGTCGGCGAGGTCGTCACCGTCGCTGATTTCGCTGATGTCGAGAAGGTCGACGTCATCGGTACCTCCAAGGGTAAGGGCTTCCAGGGTCGCATCAAGCGCTGGGGTCAGCGCCGCGGTCCTATGACGCATGGTTCTCACTTCCAGCGTCACCCCGGTTCTATCGGTCAGTGCGCCTATCCTGCGCGCGTCCTCAAGGGCGTCAAGATGGCCGGTCACATGGGTAACGAGCGCGTTACCGTCAAGAACCTTTCCGTTGTCCGCATCGATGCCGAGCAGAACCTCATCTTGGTCAAGGGCGCTGTCCCGGGTGCCAAGAATGGTCTCGTCGCCATCCGTATGGCCTAAGGGCCCAGCCCATTTAGCCCAGCGTCATACCAAGGAGAACACTTAAATGGCAAAGTTTGAAGTAAAGAACAGCGAGGGCAAGAAGGTCGCCGAGGCCGAGCTCGCCGCTGAGGTGTACGGCATCGAGCCGAACATCCACGTTATGCACCACATCGTCAAGTGCCAGATGGCCTCTTGGCGTCAGGGCACCCAGTCTGCTAAGGGTCGCTCTGAGGTTTCCGGTGGCGGCAAGAAGCCTTGGCGTCAGAAGGGCACCGGCCGTGCCCGCCAGGGTTCCATCCGTGCTGCCCAGTGGCGTCACGGTGGCGTTGTCTTCGCCCCCAAGCCCCGTTCCTACGCTAAGCGTATGAACAACAAGGAGGTCAAGCTGGCTATGCGCTCCGCGCTGTCCGCCAAGCTGGCCGATGGCGAGCTCGTGCTCGTCGACGACTATGGCTTCGAGAAGCCTTCCACCAAGGCTGCCGTCGCCATGCTCAAGGCTCTCGGTCTTGAGGGCAAGCGTCTGACCATCATCGTTCGCGATGAGGATGTCAACGCCTACCTGTCGTTCCGCAACATTCCCAAGACGTTCATCATCACCGCTGACGAGGCCAACACCTACGATCTCGTCAACAACAACGCCGTGCTGATGCCCGCCGACATCGCCGCTCACTTCGGGGAGGTGCTTGCATAAATGACCGCCCACGAGATCATCATCCGTCCGATCGTGTCCGAGCGTTCCTTCTCCGGCATGGAGCTGAACAAGTACACGTTCGAGGTCGCCAAGGATGCTAACAAGTATCAGATCAAGGACGCTGTCGAGGAGATCTTCGGCGTCAAGGTCGTTCGCGTGAACACCCTGACGGTCAAGCCCAAGACCAAGCGCGTGCGCTATGTCGCCGGCAAGACCCGTTCTTGGAAGAAGGCCATCGTCACGCTGGCCGAGGGCGACACCATCGAGGTCTTTGGCAACCAGGCCTAAGACTCGCTGCTGTTGAGTGAGCTCATGCCTCCCAAATAGGGGAGGCGGGAGCTCAAGGTTTTGGGCGTATTAAATGGACACGCCCGGAACCGTGTATACGTCCGGTGTCATCGCACCCGAGGCAGAACCTCGAATCCCTGTCTGCGATGGCTAACGGATTCCTATTGAAAGGGATTGTAATGGCTGTAAAGCACCTTAAGCCGACCTCCGCTGGTAGGCGTTGGCAGACGATCTCCGACTTCTCCGAGATCACCTGCACCAAGCCCGAGAAGTCTCTTCTCGAGCCCCTGCCCAAGAAGGCCGGTCGTAACAACAACGGCCGCATCACCACCCGCCACCAGGGCGGCGGCGTGAAGCGTCGTTACCGCGTGATCGACTTCAAGCGCAACAAGGACGGCGTGCCCGCCAAGGTTGCCACGATCGAGTACGATCCGAACCGTTCCGCTCGCATCGCTCTGCTGCACTACGCTGACGGTGAGAAGCGCTACATCCTGGCCCCCAAGGGCCTCGAGGTCGGTCAGACCATCATGTCCGGTTCTGACGCCGACATCAAGCCGGGCAACGCTCTGCCCCTCGCCGACATCCCCGTCGGTACGCTCATCCACGCCGTCGAGTTCCAGCCGGGCAAGGGCGCTGCTATCGCCCGTTCCGCCGGTAACTCCTGCCAGCTGATGGGTAAGGAGGGCAAGTACGCCATCGTCCGTATGCCTTCCTCCGAGATGCGCCGCATCCTCGTTACCTGCCGCGCCACCGTCGGTGAGGTCGGCAACGCCGATCACTCCAACATCGTCATCGGCAAGGCCGGCCGTAAGCGTCACATGAACGTGCGCCCGACCGTCCGCGGTACCGTCATGAACCCTGTCGACCACCCGCACGGCGGTGGCGAGGGCAAGAACCACACCTCTGGTCGTCCCTCCGTTACCCCCTGGGGTAAGCCGACGAAGGGCCTTCGTACGCGCAAGAAGAAGAAGGTCTCGAACCAGCACATCATTCGTCGCCGTAAGAAGTAATTTCGGATACCGAGTTTTAGGAGAAAGCACTTATGAGCAGAAGTCTCAAAAAGGGCCCGTTCGTGGAGACTCGCCTTCTCTCGCGTATCACCGCGATGAACGAGGCTGGCAAGAAGGACGTCGTGAAGACCTGGTCCCGCGCGTCCACCATCTTCCCCGAGATGGTTGGTCACACCATCGCCGTCCATGACGGCCGCAAGCATGTGCCCGTGTATGTTACCGAGTCCATGGTTGGTCACAAGCTCGGCGAGTTCGCGCCGACTCGTACGTTCCGTGGCCACAAGGCCAAATAGGGGGTTAACCGTAAATGGCAACTAAGTCTATTGAAACTGAGGCTACCGAGGTTCGCGCCGTCGCTAAGTACGTGCGTGTTTCCCCCAGCAAGGCCCGCCTGGTGGTCGATCTGATCCGCCGCAAGCCTGTCGCTCAGGCCTTCGACATCCTCCACTTCTGCGACCGCGCCGTCGCCGTGGATGTCGAGAAGGTTCTCCGTTCCGCCGTTGCGAACGCCGAGAACAACAACGGTCTGCGTGCCGACAACCTGGTTGTCGCCGCTGCCTATGTTGACGAGGGTCCGACGCTTAAGCGCATCCGTCCCCGCGCCAAGGGTTCCGCTTCTCGCATTCTGAAGCGTACTTCCCACATCACCGTCGTCGTTGCTCCTCGAAAGGAGGCGTAAAGCTGTATGGGTCAGAAAGTCTACCCCACCGGCTTCCGTCTTGGCATCACCGAGAACTGGCGCTCCCGCTGGTTCGCAGAGAAGGATTACGCTAAGACCCTCGGTAACGATCTCGAGATCCGCAAGTACCTCGAGAAGCGTCTTTCCCGCGCAGCTGTCTCCCGCGTCGAGATCGAGCGCGCTGGCGACAAGGTGAAGGTCATCATCCTCACTGCTCGCCCCGGCGTTGTCATCGGTAAGAAGGGTGCCGAGATCGATACCCTCCGCACCGAGCTCGAGAAGGTCGCTGGCGTCTCCAAGGGCCAGCTCTCCGTCGACGTTGTCGAGATCAAGCGCCCCGAGCTCGACGCCAACCTCGTTGCTCAGTCTATCGCCGAGCAGCTCGAGGGCCGCGTCGCCTTCCGTCGCGCTATGCGCAAGGCTGTCCAGTCCGCCCGCAAGGCCGGCGCCAAGGGCATCCGTATCCAGTGCTCCGGTCGTCTCGGCGGCGCCGAGATGGGCCGTCGTGAGTGGTACCGCGAGGGTCGCGTGCCTCTGCACACCCTCCGTGCCAAGATCGACTATGGCACGGCTGTCGCTAGCACCACCATGGGCGCTTGCGGCGTGAAGGTCTGGATCTACCTGGGCGAGAAGCTCCCGGGCCAGCCTGTTCCCAACCCTGCACTCGAGGGCTCTTCCCGTCCTCGTCGTCGTAACTCCGAGAGGAGGGGTCAGTAGTGCTTGCCCCTAAGCGTATTCTTCACCGCAAGGTGCAGCGTGGCTCCATGAAGGGCCAGGCCAAGGGTAATACCGAGCTGCATTTCGGCGAGTTTGGTATCCAGGCTCTCGAGGCCCATTGGATCACCAACCGTCAGATCGAGGCCGCTCGTATTGCCATGACCCGCTACATGAAGCGTGGCGGTCGTGTCTACATCACGATCTTCCCCGATAAGCCCATCACCAAGAAGCCTGCTGAGACTCGCATGGGTTCTGGTAAGGGTAACCCCGAGGAGTGGGTGGCCGTCGTCAAGCCCGGCCGCATCATGTTCGAGGTCAAGGGCGTGCCCGAGGAGGTCGCTCGCGAGGCTCTGCGTCTTGCACAGCACAAGCTTCCCATCAAGACCAAGATTGTTGCTGCCAAGAACGCTGAGCAGCGCATCGAGAAGGAGATGGCTGAGGAGGCCGCTCTCGAGGCCAAGTGGGCTGCTGAGGACGCCGCCGCCGCCAAGGAGGAGAACTAATGAAGCCCGCAGAGATTCGTGAGCTCTCGGACGCTCAGCTCGTTGAGAAGCTGAAGGAAATGCGCGCCGAGCTCTTTAACCTTCGTTTCCAGATGGCCACCAGCCAGCTGGACAACACCGCTCGCGTCAACACCGTGAAGAAGGACATCGCTCGCGTCCTCACGGAGCAGCGCGCCCGTGAGATCGCAGCGGAGAAGTCCGCTGTCGCCGAGTAGGACCTAAGGAGAGAACATGACTGATTCGCGTAACTCGCGTAAGGTCCGTACGGGTGTCGTTACCTCCGTCTCCGGTGCCAAGACCATTGTTGTCACCATCACCGAGCGCAAGCGTCACCCCAAGTACGGCAAGATGATGACCAGCTCCAAGAAGCTGCACGCTCACGACGAGGAGTGCACGGCTGGCGTGGGCGACACCGTCCGCGTTATGGAGACCCGTCCTATGTCCAAGATGAAGCGTTGGCGCCTCATCGAGGTCGTCGAGCGCGCTAAATAAGCAGTCGCTCTTACGACTTGTACGTTTCCGAAGATGTGCGTATGCTTGGCTTGCACACCACGAGCCGCATAAAGGCTGCGCACCTCTCTTCGGTTCTTAGTTCGGAGGAACATCTACCATGATTCAGATGCAAACCATGCTGAACGTCGCCGACAACTCCGGCGCTCGCAAGATTCGCTGCATCAAGGTGCTTGGCGGTTCCAAGCGTCGTTATGCAGGCATCGGCGATGTGTTCATCGGTGCTGTCCAGGAGGCTACCCCTGGCGCCAACGTCAAGAAGAAGGACGTTGTCCGTTGCGTCGTCGTTCGCACCGTTAAGGAGATCCGCCGCAAGGATGGCTCCTACATTCGCTTTGATGAGAACGCCTGCGTTGTCATCAACAACGATGGTTCGCCCGTCGGTACCCGTATCTTCGGGCCCGTCGCTCGCGAGCTTCGTGACAAGAAGTACATGAAGATCGTCTCGCTCGCTCCCGAGACCCTGTAGTTAGGGGAGATATATGTATATCAAGAAGGGCGATAAGGTCCAGGTTCTCTCTGGTAAGGATCGCGGCAAGCAGGGCGTTATCCTGCGTGCTCTCCCCGCCGAGAACAAGGTCGTTGTCGAGGGCGTTTCGGTCGTCAAGAAGGCCGTCAAGCCCAACGCTGCCAACCAGCAGGGCGGCATCGTTTCGCAGGAGGCTCCCATCGACGCCTCCAACGTCAATCTCGTTTGCCCCGAGTGCGGTAAGGTTACCCGCGTCGGTCACGAGAAGGACGGCAAGAACAAGCTGCGCGTCTGCAAGAAGTGCGGCCACAAGTTCTAAGCTGCCCGCAACATTAAGTTGCTAGCAAAGGCCCGGATGCCACGGCACCCGGGCCTTTTTTGATTCCTACTCATTGGGTACTCATTGGGGACAGACTTAGATGAGTAGTTGTTGGGGACGTTCTTAAATGACTAGTCAATGGGGACAGTCTTGTAACGAAAGCGTCACATGTGGTCATTGGGGACAGACTTAAATGCGTGGCCGTTGAATGCCGACACCTGGGTACTCATTGGGGACAGGCTTAAATGAGTGGGGAACGCCCCCCCCAGGTGCCGGCAGCTGGGGACAGTCCCTTTGTGCCGCCAGTTTGGGACGGTCCTTTGATGTCTGATGTCCCCAGGAGGGGTGAAGTAATACAGCTGGCTCTGTCTTTAGGGCTTTGTGCTCCGCCCCTATATGTTTCACAAGGATTGTCGCATGCGCATTTACGCGCAGAGTCTTGCGCGATGATGCGCATGGCCGCGCAAACATCTGTCAACCATGGCCAAATAATGACCGAAAAGCAAATATACACGCAAATACAAGCAAATGTGCGCTCATTTGTGCGAATATAAGGCTATTGGAAATGAAGAACTTCCGATGACTCAGGAGGCACATAATGGCAGATTCCAAGCAGGCTCCACTCGATTCCGCGGCAGCCGCAAAGGCAGCGTTCGCTTCGGTTCAGGACAAGCCATTCCCCGATGATATCTTTACGGCTCCCGAGCTCCGCTGGGCCGTGATCGGTTGTGGCGTTATCGCCAACCAGATGGCCCAGTCTTTAGCTCTTGCCTGCCGCAAGCTTGCGGGCGTCGCAAACCGTACGCTATCCAAGGCTCAAGCTTTTGCCGAGCAGTATGGCATCGAGAAGGTCTATGAGACGGTTGAGGACCTCTACGCCGATCCGGATATCGACGCCGTCTATATCACCACGCCGCACAACACACATATCACCTACCTGCGAGCCGCTCTGGCAGCTGGCAAGCACGTGCTCTGCGAAAAGGCCATTACCCTCAACTCTGCCGAGCTCGGCGAGGCCCGTGCCATCGCCGACGAGCACAACGTGGTCCTTATGGATGCCACCACGGTGCTCCACATGCCGCTGTATCAGGAGCTGCGCCGTCGCATGGATGCGGGCGACTTTGGCCGCATGAACCTCGCCCAGCTCAACTTTGGCAGCTATAAGGAGTACGGCGACCTGACCAACCGTTTCTACAACCGCAGTCTTGCCGGCGGCGCCATGCTCGACATTGGCGTGTATGCCCTGTCCGTCATGCGCCTGTTTATGGCCAGCCAGCCAACCGAGGTCGTGTCTCTGGGCAATACCTGCGAGACTGGCGTTGACGTCGCGGGTGGCATTGTCTGCCGTAATGCTGAGCAGCAGCTGGGCGTCGTGAGCCTTACGCTCCACTCCAAGCAGCCCAAGCGCTCGGTCATCAGCTTCGATAAGTGCTATATCGAGGTCAACGAGTATCCGCGTGCCGACCATGCGACCATCGTGTGGACTGCGGACGGTCACCGTGAGGAGGTCCACGCTGGCACCGAGGCATACGCTCTGTGCTACGAGATGGCCGACCTGGAGAAGGCCGTTGCCGGCGATGATTCGAAGCGCGAGCTTCTGGGCTATGCTTCTGATGTTATGGAGCTGATGACCAAGCTCCGCGCCGACTGGGGAGTCGTGTACCCCGAGGAGGAGTAAGCGATGCTTGCGGAAGATAGGCTCAACGCGATCGTGACGATGGTGCAGCAGGCCGGCTCGGTTACCGTGCCGGAGCTTGCTGAAGCCCTGGGCGTGACGGCGTCTACCATTCGGCGCGACCTGCAGGCGCTCGACCGCGCACACCGTATCGCCAAGGTGCACGGTGGCGCGACAAGTCTTGAGCGCGCGCACGTGACGCGCGACCTAACGATCAGTGAGCGCAGCGATCTCCATAACGACGACAAGGAGCGTATCTGCGCCCGCGCCGCGGCGCTTGTGGAGCCCGATAGCTTTGTGTATATCGATTCGGGATCCACGACCCTCAAGCTCATCGAGCATCTTCCGCGCCTTGAGGGCGTCACCTATGTGACCGATTCCGTGCTCCATGCCCAGCATCTCGCTCTGCGCGGCATGCGCACCGTGGTGCTGGGCGGCGAGCTCAAGCCCGAGACCGAGGCACTCGTCGGTCCCGATGCCTTGGCAACCCTGGACCGCTATAACTTCAACTGCGGTTTTTGGGGTTCCAATGGCATCGCCGCCGAGCAAGGTCTCACCACACCGGATATCGAGGAAGCGCAGGTCAAGCGTATCTCGATGCGCCATACCGCCAAACGCTTCGTAATCTCGGACGCCAGCAAATTTGGCATGGTGGCGCCCGTCAAGTTTGCGGACTTCCGCGACGCAACGATTATTACTGCGGGCGAAGTACCCGCCAAGTACCAGTCGATGGACAACGTCATCACGGTCTAGCGACGGGACAAGGCCAAAACCACCACAAAGGTGCCTGTCCCCATTGTGGTGGTTACGCCGTTCCTTTGTCTCGATCTGTAACATCTGGGGCCGATTTTGCCGAGTTACTGTTACAGATCGAGACGTTTTGGGACCGCGGCTGAGCCATTGGGGCAAAACCACCACAAAGGTGCCTGTCCCCATTGTGGTGGTTTAGGGCTCCCAGGGGCAGGGGGCTTCGATGTGGATGTGCTCGCCGGTTACGGGATGCGTAAAGGACACGCTGTGGGCATGGAGCATCAGGCCGCAGGGACGCGGCGTGCCGTAGAGCTCGTCGCCTACCAGGGGATGACGCTCGCTGGCCAGATGCACACGGATCTGATGCTTGCGGCCGGTGAGCAGCTCGACATCGATATACGAGCGCGTGGGCAGGCCACGACGGCTCTTAAGACGCTTGAGCACCTTCACGCGCGTTTGAGACGGCTTGCCGCTGGCGCCGACGCGCATCTTTCGGCTGTCGTGGCGGTCGCGGGCGATGGGCTTGTCGATGAGCTTTTCGTTCCAGTCGATCTTGCCCTCGGCCAGCGCCAGATAGTGCTTTTCGAAGGCGTGGTCGATCACCATTTGGTCAAAGGCGGGCTGCGTCTGCTTGTCGAGCGAGAACAGCACCACGCCGGTGGTGTCGCGGTCCAGGCGGTTAAGCGGCTGCATGTCGGTCGCGGCAAAGCCGTCGCCCATCGCCAGCAGCAGGTCGCTGGCGTAGTCGGTGAGCGTGCGCTCGCCGGTGCCGTCGCCGTGGACGATCATGCCGGCGGGCTTGTCGATGGCCATGAGCCAGGCGTCGCAGTAGAGGACTTGAGGTTCTTCGTTCACGTGTAAGCCTTTCGGTTAGCTGATTCCCACAAACATGCAGCCCGAGGTCGCCCCGCGCAGGCGGGCGGCGGGCTTGCGGCCGGCTTGTGCCGCCTCGACGGCGCGACGGACGCGAGCGACGGCACGGCCAATCTCATCGGCCTCGAGCAAAGTTCCGTCGACCATGAAACGGCGCACGCCGGCATCGAGCAGCTGAGGGACCTGCGGCGTGAGGTCGATGGGGTAGGCATCGTACAGGCGAGAGCGGCCGTGGATGTCGGTTCGGACGGGCATGACCTTTCCGTCGATATTCTTGAGCGAGAGCTTGCGGGCGCGCAGGCGGCAGTTGGCGCAATCGTGGATGCAGCCGTTGGCAACCTGCAGAATGCAATGCTCGCTTGTCATAACGCGCGGGCGGCCAAAGACGGTGATGCCCAGAGCCGCGGGCGCGGCGGCGCCGAGCGAGACAATCTCGTCGAGCGTGATCTCGGGCGAGAGCCAAAACGCACCGGCTCCACGCTCGGCAAGCGCCTCCATGCAGGGCGTGTTGTGCACTGGCAGGCAAGAGCGAATCTCGGCCGTGGCGCCGGTCTGCGCGGCTACGGCGAGCTCGGAGATATTGCCGACGGCGACGGTGGCTCCGGCATTGATCCAGGGGTCAACGCGCTCGTGGTCAACAGCACGGCAGACCTCGTCGAGTACGGGCACGATACCCTGCTCAAATGCATCGGCAGGGGAGAGTCCGACAGCCTCGAGCACGTCGGTGGTCATGTAGAGGCGCGTTGCACCCTCCGCGCGGGCTGCCTCGACGGCCTCGAGCGAGGTGACGGTGGCGCAGATCTGCGGCTCATCGCGGTAATGCTCGGGTATGGCGTGCGTACATTTGTCGAGCCCCGGAATCTCGAGCGTTTTCGCACGCTCCTCATACGGTGCCAGAATGGCCTCCTCCAATGCTATACAGGCGGCGGCGCGCACCTTGTGCACGGCGGAGAAGCCCATACCGCAGCCCTCATCGAGCGCCACATCAAAGCTCGCTGCCTCAAAGGGAGAGGAGCCCATGCGCCCGACGTGCTCAACCAGATCGGACGCCTCGACCGCGCGGGTCTTGGCGGCCTCGACGGTAAAGCCCGTGGCCGTGGCCGTAAGCGAAGGATCGTCGCAACAGGTGAGCGTAACGGCAAACGGCTCGCCCAGGCGCGCCACGACGGACACGTCTACGGCGCGGCGGCGCAGCACATCGCGCTTGAGCGCGGCGCCGGCGGCGTCAATGGCGCGCTGGCTTCGAATCACGCGCACGCGGCAGCCCTCGGGCATGCTACGGGGCACGCGACACTCGATAACATCGCCGGCAGCGGCATCATCGGCGGCAATGGTGGTCAGGAACTGGTCAAACTCGTTATCGTGGCGAAGCTCCAGCAGGTCGCCCTTGCCCACGGGCTCAAGCAGCTCAATGCGGGCGATGGCGGCGCGGCGACGGCGATCGTCGGGCTTGAGTCCGCGTACATCGCGGTTGGCCAGACGGCTGCCCAGCACCGTGCCCACAATCTGGCCGCGGTTGTTGGAGCGCTCGTAGCTCATCATCTCGTCGCCCGAGGTGCCATCCTGGTAGGCGTGCGTAAAGTCGCGATTAAAGCAGCGCTTGAGTTGGCGCTGACGGGCGGCATCCTCATCCTTAGAGGTCGAAACATCGGCCAGCATGTCATCAATCTGATGACGATACACATCGACGATGGAATACACGTAATCGGGGGCCTTCATGCGGCCCTCGAGCTTGAGCGATGCAGCGCCGGCGTCATACAGACGGCGAACGAGCTGCGACGTGTTGGTGTCGCGCGGGCACAGCGCGCGCTCGCGACCGGCAGGGGAGAGCGAGCGGCCGTTCTCGTCAATCAGCTCGTAGGGCAGGCGACAGGGCTGAGCGCACATGCCGCGGTTGGCCGAGCGGCCCGCCATGGCAAAGCTCGACAGCAGGCACAGACCCGAGTAGCAAAAGCAGATGGCACCGTGGCTAAAGACCTCCAGGTCCACATCGGGCGCGGCATCGTGAATGGCGGCAATCTCGTCGATGGAAAGCTCGCGCGAGAGGGTCACGCGGTCGGCGCCCTGCTCGCGGCACCAAAGGGTTCCACGGTCGTCGTGGATGTTCGCCTGGGTTGAGATGTGCGTCTCGATGCCGGGCATGGTGCGCTTGACCTCAAAGAACAGGCCCCAGTCCTGGATGATAAAGGCGTCGGCGCCCAGCGTGGAGCAGCGATGGACGAGTTGCAGCGCATCGCTCATCTCGGACTGCTTGATGACGATGTTGACCGTGACGTAGACGCGCGACCCGGCTAGATGTGCGGCTCGGCAGGCTTGCTCAAAGGCCTCGTCGGTAAAGTTGGTGGCCTTGCGGCGGGCGTTGAAGCTGCCCATGCCGCAGTAGATGGCGTCTGCCCCGGCAGCAAGCGCGGCGGCAAAGGGCTCCGGGCCTCCGGCGGGTGCCAAGAGCTCGGGTCTGCGGTTGGTGGTTCTACTGGCGGTTGCGGTCATATCCTGCCTTTCAAAATGCTCAGATACTCAAAAGTATAGTGGTGCCGTCGCGGCGGGCGACGCCCGTGCTCCAAGCAGGATAAAGTCTTCAGCAGCCCTTGCAGCAAAAATGATCCGTTTCCCTTCGTTCCCATCGGATCGGGTGATCCATAGGTGGCGGAGGAAAACGGATCATTTTGAGCTTCACTGTCCGGTCGTGCCGTTCAGCGGCCGACAGGCACCGTTGGGCGATAAAATATTCTCGCAACGTGATAATAATCTTGCATCGCGCGGAAACCTTGAGTACTATCCCAAATCAAGCGCGGTGTTCAGACCGAATTGTGCCTCCCGGTGTGAACGCCGCGCTCACGCTCTCTATCTGATCGTAAGGAGAAAAACATGAGCAAGACCGTCGTGTCTTCCGATAACGCACCTGCAGCCATCGGCCCGTATTCCCCCGGCATCCAGACCGGCAACATGGTGTTCCTGTCCGGCCAGCTGGGCATCGACCCCGCAACCGGCAAGATGCCCGAGGGCGTCGAGGCCCAGGCTAAGCAGTCCCTTGCTAACGTTGAGGCCCTGCTGACCGCTGCCGGCGCCACCTTTGCCGATGTCGTTAAGACCACGGTCTATCTGGCCGACATTGCCGACTTCGCTGCCGTGAACGAGATCTACGCCTCCAAGTTCGAGGCTCCGTTCCCCGCGCGCAGCGCTTTCCAGGTTGCCGCCCTTCCGGCCGGCGGTCTGGTCGAGATCGAGGTCGTCGCCGCTCTCTAAGGCGTTGGCAACAACTAAACATGACATGCAAAAAGACCCTGCAGTGCGTGTGAACTGCAGGGTCTTTTGTCAAGCGATGCGACAAAAATGATCCGTTTTCCTCCGTCCCCAAGGAGTCAGCGGGTTAGCCTTCCTTGCGGACTTTTTGCAGGTAGCGGTAGACGCTGGGCTCCGAGATGCCCAGTGCGGTGGCGGCGCAGGCTACGGCGCCCTTGAGCATGAACACTCCGTTGCCGTTGAGGTGGCGAATGACGTCCACGCGGTCGCTTTGACCAAGCGACGTCACATCCAGCCCGCGAGCGCTCAGCAGCTCGGAAATACTGCGGTCGATGAGCTCCTGCGTGGACTCCGAAAGGCTTTCGACCTCGATGGGGGAGGGCTCGGTGCGTGCGGGAGCGGCGTCAAAGCAGGCCATAAGCTGCTGGGCCATGGCACTGATGTTGCGCACGGCCGAAAGATCGGTGTTGACGCAGAGCATGCCGACGATCTCGCCGTCCTCGCGAATGAAGTACGTCGCCGACTCCAGCGTCTTGCCACCGGCACCGCGGCCTTCGTAGCCCGTAATGAACGGCAGATCGCGATATTTACCATCGTGCATGATCTTGAGTGCCAGATCGGTGGCGGGACCGCCGACCTTACGGCCGCTCACGATGCCGTTGCGAATATCGACGATGGCGTGGTCGGGATCCGAGAAATCGTGCAGCACGATTTCGCTGTTCTTACCGAGTACCTGCTCCAGGAAATCGACCATCGGCAAAAAGCGGCGTACGGTCTCGTTCACGGGCAACTCCTTTGGGTTCTATCGAAGTGTTCATAACAATTTTTTATCATGGTAACACGCTGCTCATCATCTCGTATATCCGCAGGTACATTGCGTAATACAGACGAACGGTAGGAATTTAGCGGTAAACGGTTGACCAAAAGAAAAGTAAGATGTCATTTTGACCAGACACTTTCCTGACCTGCGGAAATGCATTATCTCAGCTGAAGAATAGTCTGATAACAAAAAATTATTATTGAGAATGAGAATCATCTTTAATACGATATGCAACGAAGGCACAACCTCAACCCCGCACTGCGTCACAATAGAGCGTTAGATGCGAAAACAACTATTTCGAGGATTGGTGGTCAAATGACCCAGGAGACGGTTACGAACGGCACTGAAGCCCTGTTCACTCGCGAAGGCATGCCGCCCGTTAAGGAAATGATCCCGTGTGCCCTTCAGCATGTACTGGCATCGTTTGCCGGCATCATTACCCCGGCGGTCATCATGGCCGGCGTCTACGGCTTTAATAGCCAGCAGAGCACCGACATCATTCAGGTTGCACTCATTCTTTCGGCGATCGACACGGCCCTTCAGGCCTTCGCTCCCTTCCGTCGCATTGGCGGCGGCCTGCCCATCGTCATGGGCGTTTCGTTCGCGTTCCTGCCGGCCCTTCAGGCCATGGGCGCCTCGGGCTTTAGTTTTGGCGCGCTGCTGGGCGGCGAGATCGTTGGCGGTGCCGTCGCGGTCCTCTTTGGTCTGGCCTACAGCAAGATTAAGTGGCTGTTCCCGCCCGTCGTGACCGGCACGGTCATCTTCTCCATTGGTGTCTCTCTCTATCCCACGGCCGTCAAATACATGGCCGGTGGCATGGGCACGCCGTTGTGGGGCACCCCGCAGGCATGGTGCGTCGCTCTTATCACCTTCGCCGTGGTCTTTGCGCTCGCCAACTTTGGCAAGGGCACGCTCAAGCTGGGATCCGTGTTCTTTGGCATGATCGTTGGCATGATCGTTTCGATCCCCTTTGGCATGATCGACTTCTCCAGCGTCGCCACCGCTCAGGTCTTCGCTCTTCCCAAGCTCATGCCCTACGCGCTCGAGTTTGATCCCGAGGTCTGCATTACCCTCGCCGTCGTGTTCCCCATGGTTGCCATCCAGGTTATCGGTGACGTCTCCGCCGCCTGCCTGGGCTCCATCGACCGTATGCCCACCGAGCGCGAGCTCTCCGGCGCTATCGTGTCCCAGGGCCTCACCTCTATGGTCGGCGGCCTGCTGGGCGGTCTTCCCACCAGCGCCCTTGGCCAGAACGTGGGCATCATCTGCTCCAACAAGGTCGTTAACAAGTGGGTCTTTGTGATCATCGCGGCCGTCTTTGCCATCGCCGGTCTGTTCCCGCAGCTCTCTGCCGTCCTTTCCGCTATCCCGCAGCCCGTCATCGGCGGCGCGACCGTCGGCGTCTTTGGCACCATCACCATGAACGGTGTGCGCATGTTCACCCGCGAGGGCCTCACGCAGCGCACCACCACCATCGTCGGCACCTCCGTTGTCTTTGGCTTGGGTATCTGGATGGCCAGCGGTTGCCTTGCCGGCGAGGGCATGCCCACCTGGGTGTCCACCGTCATCGGCTCCAACGCCGTAACCCCCACCGCCATCATGGCCATCGTGCTCAACCTGATCCTTCCGCAGACGCCGGTCGTGGCTCAGCACATCGATGCCGCCAAGGATGCCGCTGTGAATCTGGTCCTGCCCGAGAGCAAGAAGTAACCAATTTCGGTGCTATTCGCCGGCGGACGCATCGCCTCGTCCGCCGGCGCCATGCGGCGCCAAGCCGCACTTCAAAGGGCTTGTCCCTTTGGTGAAGCGTTGACGGGAGAGGGCCCGTTTCCGGTGTAGGCCGGCGCTTCGCACTTCCGCCATGTCAGAGGTGTCAAACCCCGCCTCTGATGTTGAAGGGAGCATTTATGCTTCTGGTCGCTAACGGTTCCGTCTTTACCCGCAATGCTCAGGCCCCGTTCATTCCAAACGGTGCGGTCGCCATTGACGGAGATACGATCGTCGAAGTAGGTCCCGAGTGCGAGCTCAAGGCCAAGTACCCGGATGCCGAGTACGTCGATGCCCAGGGCAACCTCATCATGCCCGGACTCATCAACTGCCACACCCACATCTACTCGGGTCTGGCCCGCGGCCTTGCCATTAAGGGCTGCAACCCCACCAACTTCCTGGAGAATCTCGAGCAGCAGTGGTGGAAGATCGACGACAATCTGACGCTCGACGGCACCAAGGCAAGCGCCTATGCCACGATTCTGGACTCCATTCGCGATGGTGTCACCACGATCTTCGACCACCACGCGAGCTTCTGCGAGATCCCGGGAAGCCTCTTTACCATTAAGGATGCAGCTCAGGAGCTGGGCATGCGTTCGTGCCTGTGCTACGAGGTCTCCGATCGCCGCGGCCAGGAAAAATGCGACCAGGCCATTGCCGAGAACGCCGAATTTGCCCAGTGGGCCGCCAAGGAGCGTCGCGACAACGACAACCACATGATCGCTGCCATGTTTGGCGGACATGCCACCTTTACACTTTCGGACGAGACCATGGATAAGATGGCCGAGGCCAACAACGGCCTGACCGGCTTCCACATCCATGTGTGCGAGGGCATGAACGACGTGTGGGATTCCCGCCTCAACCGCGGTGGTATCAGCCCCGTCGAGCGCCTGCTGCAGCACAACCTGCTGGGTCCCGACACCATGCTCGGCCACTGCATCCACGTGACGCCTGCCGAGATGGATATCGTCAAGGAGTCCGGCACTTGGCTCGTCAACAACCCCGAATCCAATATGGGCAACGCCGTGGGCTGCGCCCCCGTGCTCGAGTTCTTCCGCCGCGGCATTCCCGTGTGCATGGGCACCGACGCCTACACCCACGATATGCTCGAGAGCCTTAAGGTCTTCCTGATCATTCAGCGCCACAACGCTGCCATGCCCAACGTGGGCTGGTGCGAGGCCATGACGATGCTGTTTGAGAACAACGCCAAGATGGCGAGCAAGTACTTCGATCGCAAGCTTGGTGTGCTCGAGGCCGGCGCTGCCGCCGACGTTATCGTTATGGACTACAAGCCCTTTACGCCGCTGAGCGAGGAGAACATCGACGGCCACATGCTCTTTGGCATGATGGGCAAAAACTGCCGCACCACCATCATCAACGGCCGCGTCCTGTACAAGGATCGCGAGTTCGTTGGGATTGATGAGGACAAGATCAACGCGTGGACCATGGCTGAGTCCAAGAAGCTCTGGAGCACGCTCAACGATCGCACCTACTAATTCACAAGTAGATTCACGCGCGTCGGGTGTTTCGCCGCATTCGACGCGCGTATAGGCGACCTCCGCGGGGTCGCCGGCGCTGTGCTAGCGCTACACCGTATTTGCGCCCGCCGCGCGGTCTCGCCGGGCGTTACAGAGAGGAGCTCACTATGAGCGACATCATGAGGCCGATCCCGTTTTCGCAGCTGATGAACTGGATCATCGAGGAGCACAAGACCCAGGGCGCCATCTTTGGCGTGCGCAAGATGGTCACGACCAACCAGGAGGGCGCGCTTCCCATTTTTGACGAGCGCATCGAGACTCCGTTTGGCCCGGCCGCCGGTCCCAATACGCAGTTGGCCCAAAACATCGTGGCATCCTACGTGGCCGGTTCCCGCTTCTTTGAGCTCAAGACCGTTCAGGTTATGGACGGCGAGGAGCTCTCCAAGTGTGTCAACAAGCCCTGCATTGTGGCGCAGGACGAGTGCTACAACTGCGAGTGGTCGACCGAGCTCGAGGTTCCGCAGGCTTTTGCCGAGTACGTGAAGGCATGGTTTGCCTGCCACCTGATCGCTCGCGAGTACGGCCTGGGCAGCCCGGACGGCTTTGTCTTCAACATGTCCGTGGGTTATGACCTGGAGGGCATCAAGAGCCCCAAGGTCGACGCCTACATCGAGGGCATGAAGGACGCCAGCGGCTCCGACGTCTGGAACGAGTGCCGCGCATGGGCGCTCGCCAACCTGGACAAGTTTGAGCATGTCGACGCCGCGTTTGTCGAGTCCATCCCGGCACGCGTCTCCAACTCCATCACCGAGTCTACCCTGCACGGCTGCCCGCCCGCCGAGATCGAGCGCATCGCGACCTACCTCATCACCGAGAAGGGCCTCAACACCTACATCAAGTGCAACCCCACGCTGCTGGGCTATGAGTTTGCACGTCAGCGCCTCAACGAGCTGGGCTTCGACTACATCGTCTTCGACGATACGCACTTCCGCGAGGACCTGCAGTGGGCCGACGCCGTGCCCATGTTCGAGCGCCTGATTGCCCTGTGCGCCGAGCGCGGCCTGGAGTTTGGCGTCAAGCTCACCAACACCTTCCCCGTCGACGTGACGAGGAACGAGCTGCCTTCCACCGAGATGTACATGTCCGGCCGTTCGCTGTTCTCGCTGACCATCGAGGCTGCCCGTCGCATTACCGAGCAGTTCGATGGCAAGCTGCGCATCAGCTACTCCGGCGGTGCTACGGTCTACAACATCCGCGCCCTGTACGATGCCGGCATTTGGCCCGTCACCCTGGCGACCGACGTGCTCAAGCCCGGTGGCTACGAGCGCTTTAGCCAGATGGCCGGCGAGTTTACCGACCTGGATGGCAAGCCGTTCGCGGGTGTCTCTCTCGAGGCTGTGACTGCGATCCAGACCGACTCACTCACCAACCCGCTCTACAAGAAGCCGCTGCGTCCGCTGCCCGACCGCAAGGTCGCCGGCAAGAGCCCTCTTTCCGATTGCTTTACCACGCCGTGCCGCACGAGCTGCCCCATCCAGCAGGATATTCCCGCCTACCTGGCGGCCGTTGACGAGGGCCGCTACGAGGACGCACTCAACATCATCATCGAGCGCAACGCCCTGCCGTTCATTACCGGCACCATCTGCCCGCATCCTTGCGGTCGTGCCTGCGAGCGTGCGTTCTACGAGCCCGAGGGCGCCCAGATTCGCGCCAGCAAGCTCAAGGCCGCCCGCGAGGCCATGACCGCCGTGCTACCCAAGCTGCGTGCCCAGGCTATCGCCAACGACGGCGAGCGCAACGTTGCCGTTATCGGCGGCGGCCCGGCCGGCCTGGCGACGGCATTCTTCCTGACGCGCGCCGGCGTGCCCGTCACCATCTTTGAGGCCCGCGATTCGCTCGGTGGCGTGGTCCGTCACGTGATTCCCGAGTTCCGCATCGCGAGCGACGATATCTCCCACGATGCCGAGCTCTGCCTGGCCTTTGGCGCCAAGGTGCAGCTCAACGCTCGCGTTGATTCCATTGACGAGCTCAAGGCCCAGGGCTTTACCGACGTGGTCGTGGCCACCGGTGCCTGGATGCCCGGCTCTGCGGGCCTAGGCGAGGGTGCCGAGCTCGACGTGCTGGAGTTCCTCGAGGCCGCCAAGAAGGGCGAGAAACTCGAGCTGGGCGAGGACGTCGTGGTCATTGGCGCCGGTAACACCGCCATGGACGCGG
This sequence comes from Collinsella sp., assembly GCA_036304725.1. Lineage (GTDB taxonomy): Bacteria > Actinomycetota > Coriobacteriia > Coriobacteriales > Coriobacteriaceae > Collinsella. The sequence continues at coordinate 36,230 of JAXIYC010000031.1, forward strand.
CCCGCGTGGCCAAGCGTCTGGCTGGCGTGAAGAACGTGCGCCTGGTGTATCGCCGCACCAAGAAGCAGATGCCCGCTGACGAGGAAGAGCTCGATCTTGCTCTTGCCGACGGCGTTGAGTTCTGCGAGTTGCTGGCGCCCAAGGCGTTCAACGGCGCCGTGCTGACCTGCGATGTTATGGAGCTTGGCGAGCCGGATGCAAGCGGCCGTCGCAGCCCCGTCGCCACGGGCGAGACCGTCGAGCTTCCCGCCACCACGGTGATCTGCGCCGTGGGCGAGGGCATCGACGCCAGCCTGTACGATGCCGCGGGCGTCGAGCACGACCGTCGCGGCCGCCTTGCCGCCACCTCCACCGGCGTCGAGGGCGTCTGGGCTGCGGGCGACTGCCGTCGCGGTCCTGCCACCGTGGTCGAGGCCATCGCCGATGCCGCCGAGGTTGCCCGTGCCATCGCCGGCGTGGACTTTAACAAGTACGCCGACCAGAATGCTCAGGCCGGCCGCGAGGACACCTGCTACGAGCGCAAGGGGTCGCTGTGCCGCGACAAGCGCAACTGCACCAAGACCCGCTGCCTGGGCTGCGGCTCGGTGTGCGAGGTCTGCTGCGACGTGTGCCCCAACCGCGCCAACGTGGCAATTAAGGTGCCGGGCCTGGCCAAGCATCAGGTCGTCCATGTCGACGGCATGTGCAACGAGTGCGGCAACTGCGCCGTGTTCTGCCCTTACCAGGAGGGTCGTCCCTACAAGGACAAGCTCACCCTGTTCTGGAGCGAGGAGGACATGGAGAACTCCGAGAACGAGGGCTTCCTGGCCGTGGACGAGGACCACTTTAAGGTTCGCGTCGCCGGCACGGTCCGCACCGTCTCGGTCGATGCCGTCAACACCGGTCTTCCCGAGGCCGTCCGCCTGACCATCAGGGCTGTGCGCGACAACTATTCGTACCTTCTTAAGAAATAGGCGAGTCTCTTATGGCCAAATCCATTCAACATAACGTGGCCTACGTTGCCTGCGGAAGCGGTTGCGCCTCCGCAGGCGGCGATGCCCGCTGCAGCGAAGGCTGCATTGGCTGTGGCGCCTGCGTCACGGCCTGCCCCCACGGCGCCATTGCGCTGGTCGATGGCATCGCCCGCGTGGACCGCTCCAAGTGCACGGGCTGTGGCCTGTGCGGCGTGGCGTGCCCGCAGCGCGTGATTGCCTTCGTCCCCGGCTACCAGAACATTCTGGTGCGCTGCAACAACACCGATAAGGGTGCCATTGCGCGCAAGGTCTGCGACACGAGCTGTATCGGTTGCGGTATGTGCGCCAAAAAGTGCCCTGCCGGCGCTATCCGCATCGAGGACAACTGCGCCCATATCGACGGCGTGGACTGCCTGTCGTGCGGCATGTGCGCCGTCGTCTGCCCGCATGGCGCCATCCACGACCGCACCGGCATCGCCGCCGGCGTGTAGAAGGGAATCACCATGGCACAGGAATTCACTTTTACCGTTAACGGTGTCGAGCACACGACGACGGAGAATAAACCACTGCTGCGCTATCTGCGCGACGACCTGCACATTCACTCCGCCAAGGACGGCTGCTCCGAGGGCGCCTGCGGCACCTGCACCATCCATGTGGACGGTGCGGCCGTCAAGGCGTGCGTACTGACCACTGCTCTTGCCGCCGGCCGTAACATCGTGACCGTCGAGGGCCTGCCCGAGGACGTGCGCGAGGCCTTTGTGTACGCCTTTGGCGCCGTGGGCGCCGTGCAGTGCGGTTTTTGCATCCCCGGCATGGTCATGGCGGGTGCAGCGCTCATCGCCGAGGACCCCGAGCCCACCGAGGAACAGATCAAGTACGCCATTCGCGGCAACGTCTGCCGTTGCACCGGCTACAAAAAGATTATCGAGGGCATTTCGCTGGCAGCTGCGGTGCTCCGTGGCGAAAAGCAGATCGACGAGGATTTGGAGCGCGGCGACGACTACGGCGTGGGCAAGCGCGCCTTCCGCATCGACGTGCGCAAGAAGGTGCTCGGCGAGGGCAAGTATCCCGACGACATCGACGAGCTCGATCAGCCGGGTCTGACCTATGCCAGCGCCGTGCGCTCCAAGTACCCGCGCGCCCGTGTGCTCTCCATCGATACTTCCAAGGCCGAGGCCCTGCCCGGCGTGGTGGGCATCCTGCGCGCCGAGGACGTGCCGGTCAACCAGGTCGGCCACCTTATCCAGGACTGGGACGTCATGATCGCCCAGGGCGATATCACCCGCTGCGTGGGTGACGCTATCGTGCTGGTGGTTGCCGAGGACGAAGCGACGCTCGAAAAGGCCAAGAAGCTCGTAAAGATCGATTACGAGCCGCTGGAGCCCGTGCGCAACATTGTCGAGGCCAGGGCTGCCGACGCCCCACGCCTGCACGACAGCTTCTTTGCCTTTGGCAACACGGTGGAGCTCAAGGACAATGTGTGTCAGAGCCGTCACGTGACGCGCGGCGACGCCGCCAAGGCGCTGGCGGAGAGCGCATTCACCGTGACGCAGCGCTTTACCACGCCCTTTACCGAGCATGCCTTCTTGGAGCCCGAGTGCGCCGTGGCGTTCCCGTATAAGAACGGCGTCAAGGTGCAGTCGACCGACCAGGGTGCCTACGACACGCGCAAAGAGTGTGCCCACATGTTTGGCTGGGACAACGAGCCCGAGCGCGTGGTCGTCGAGACCATGCTCGTGGGTGGCGGCTTTGGCGGCAAGGAGGACGTGTCCATCCAGCACCTGGCCGCGCTCGCCGCATATAAGTTCCAGCGTCCCGTGAAGTGCAAACTCACGCGCGCCGAGTCGCTCGCGTTCCATCCCAAGCGCCACGCCATGGACGGCACCTTTACGCTGGGTTGCGACGCCGAGGGCAACTTTACCGGCCTAGATTGCGAGATCAACTTTGACACCGGCGCCTACGCGTCGCTGTGCGGCCCGGTGCTCGAGCGCGCCTGCACGCATGCCGTCGGCCCCTACAAGTACCAGAACACCGACATTCGCGGTTATGGCTACTACACCAACAACCCGCCCGCCGGCGCGTACCGCGGCTTTGGCGTTTGCCAGTCCGAGTTTGCGCTCGAGAGCCTGATCGACTTGCTGGCAGAGAAGGTCGGCCTGGATCCGTGGGAGATCCGCTACCGTAACGCCATCGAGCCGGGCGAGGTTTTGCCCAACGGCCAGATTGCCGACTGCTCCACGGCGCTTAAAGAGACGCTGCTCGAGGTCAAGGATGCCTACTATGCGCATCCCGGACACGCCGGTATCGCCTGCGCCATGAAGAACGCCGGCGTGGGCGTGGGCCTGCCCGATGCCGGCCGCTGCAAGATTCGCATCGAGGACGGCGTGGCTGTGGTCTATGCCGCCACGTCCGACATCGGCCAGGGCTGCAACACCGTCTTTTTGCAGGACGTTGCCGAGGCATGCGGCCTGCCGCTTCGCTGCATTGCCAACGGCGAGTGCTCCACCGAGAACGCTCCCGACTCCGGCACCACGTCTGGTTCGCGTCAGACGGTCGTGACCGGCGAGGCCGTGCGCGGTGCCGCCTTCCTGCTGCGCGATGCCATGCTTGATATCGAGGCCGGCAAGTCTGCGCCCGCCGCTCCCGTGAATGCGCATGGCGACGGCGTCAAGATCGAGTACGACGACGGTCGCGCCTATCAGCTGCACACGCAGGAGCTCGTCGCCGGCCAGGGTATGCATCCTCAGGATCCCGCGGCCGCCATCAAGGCGCTCGAGGGATGCGAGTTTGGCTACGTGTACCTGGAGCCGACCGACAAGCTGGGCGCCGACGTTCCCAATCCCAAGAGCCACATCTGCTACGGCTTTGCCACGCATGTGGTCATTCTGGACGATGACGGTCGCGTGAGCGAGGTCTATGCCGCGCACGATTCCGGCAAGGTGGTCAACCCCATCTCCATCCAGGGTCAGATCGAAGGCGGTGTGCTTATGGGTATGGGCTATGCGCTTACCGAGGACTGGCCGCTCAAGGACTGCGTGCCCCAGGCAAGGTACGGCACGCTCGGGCTGTTCCGTGCGCCCGAGATTCCGGATATCCACGCCATCTACGTGGAGAAGGACGAGCTACTGCCCGTGGCATACGGCGGCAAGGGCATCGGCGAGATCGCAACGATTCCCACGGCGCCCGCCGTACAGAACGCCTATCGCGCATTTGACGGCAAGCTGCGTCCGGATCTGCCCATGGTGGATACGCCCTACAGCCGCGCCCGCAACCGCGGGTAGGGTAGGGTGCGGACGGCCATTGCTGACGAGCTGTTCGCGCTCAACATCAACTGTATATGCTGCGCCTTTGGCCCCAGCTCCATCGCGAGCCGGGGCCTTTTGTTTGGAGCGCCTCCGCATGCGGAAGCTGCGTCCCGGAATCCAGCCTCGGAACGGGATTAACTTTCCCAACGGGGCCGCATGCGGAAACTGCGTCCCGGAATCGTGCCTCAGAATGGGATGTGTTTTCCGCTGGCCGGCCGTTTGGAAAGCGCATCCCAGTTTGAGTGTTTATTCCGGGATGCGGTTTCCGCTGAAGGACTCAACCGGAAAGCCTGTCCAGCTCTGAGACGGGATTCCGGGACACGCTTTCCGCCAGGCCCGCCATCCGGAAAGCGCATCCCGTTTTGAGTGTCCAGGCTGGGACGCGCTTTCCGTTGGCGTGGCCGTTGGGAAAACGCGGCCCAGATAGGGGGGATGCGATTCGGCGATGCGTGGCCTAGCAGCTCCTACAGGTCCACCTCGTTGAGCCATGTCGGCAGCGCGGTCTGCCGGATGCCTGCCGTCTGCAGCTTTTTGGCGAGCATTCCTGTCGAGCGGACCTCGTTCATGGTAAAGCGCAGCAGAGGGTGACCGTAGAGCGATAGGTGCGCCTCGCGCTGTCGTTCGGCAACGAGCACCTCGGCGGTGGTGCGTCCGGCCAGCATGGTCTGGTCGGTATATTTGATGAGCCCGTCGAGCTCGCCCAGTGTGAGTTCCCGCGCCTGGCGCTCCCAGGCAAAGTCCGTTCGTATGGGCTTGGCCGAATCGAAGGGGTCCGTCAGCTCGTATTGAAGCCAGTCGGGCGCAAAGCCCGTCTCGATCATGACGGCTCGGGCGACCGATTCCCCGCCGCTCTCGGCGCGGACGTCGGCATATCGAAGCGTTGTGAGGGCGGTGCGAATCGCGCGACCATTGCGTGCAGTCGCTCGTTGCTCCACGGCCTCCATCAGCTGTTCCGGCGCAAGGCCGAGCTTTGAGATCGTCGAATCGGCAATGGGCATGCCGTCGGCAAAACCAGTTTGCAGCAGGCAATCTGTGGCCGTTTGGATGGGCGGCGTTACCGATATGCCGGCTCTGCGTATTGCTCCGGCCGGCTCAATCTGGTGTCGCTGAATATGTGCGCCCGGACGAGCCGACGGCTTTGTCGAGCTGCAAACATGCACGACGTTCAGGTGTCGCCACGAGACCTCGAGCCCCAGCAGGCAAGCTGCCGAAAACGAGCAGAACGTCCAATCGGGATGGATGATCGCAAGGGCGCGGATAATCTCGCAATGGCGTTGCGCTCGGTTGAGTTCATCCCAGCGCGTTTTTCGCGCAAACAACCCCGGAATGGGCGAGACAACCGTGCCGCCGGTGCGCCGAAGGAGCGCTTTTCGGATCGCCGCGCTCGGGGGAATCAGACAGCGCCCCTCTTGCTCGGCTTGAGTGAGCAGTTGGTCGATGAGCTGGTCATTGCAATGGGTCATGAGCTACCGCCTCCTTTTGGGTAGCAAAAACGTATCAGCTGGAACTTGCCGCTCAGCTGACCAAAAGCTGACCAAAATCTAACCATGCAGGTAGATGACCTGCTTTTGGCGACATATTTCTTGTTTGAATCGGTGGGTGGTAATCGGCGACCGTGAACGGTAGCTAGATATGAAGTCTTGGTAAGTTTCGGGACGTGTACTTTTTGAAAAAGAGCATTCTATCTGCTGTTTTGTGTTTCTGGATCGCATATTTGAAGGCATGTGATAAGGGCGGCGGACTGTCGCCTTGTACCTGAGGAAACCGTGACCCGGAATTGCCGCTCGGAACGGGACAAGCTTTCCGGAACAGCCCTCAACCGGAAACTGCGTCCCGGATTCGACGCTCAGAATGGGATTCGCTTTCCGGATGGCATGCTTGGCGGAAACTACGGCCCAGTTTTTGGCTCCAGAACGGGATACATTTTCCGGAACGGTCCACGTGCGGGGGTGTACCGCCCCTTTTGCGTGCGCCGCTTGTCGAATTGCGTTATAGCTAGCTATATTATAGGAAGGTATAATATAGCTAGCTATAACGCAAAGGAAGGATGGCCCTATGTTTATCGGAAGAACAGTGGAAATGTCCGAGCTCAATCGACTGTATGGCACGGGCTCCTTTGAAATGCCTGTGATTTACGGCCGCCGTCGCGTGGGTAAAACGCGTCTTATCACAGAGTTTATCCAAGGCAAGAAGGCTATTTACTTTCAAGCTCGTCGTACCAATGCAGTGGCAAACCTGCACGGCTTTAGCCAGGCGATACTTGCGGGTTCGGTTGGTGCTGCAGGTGTGTCGTTTCGTAGTTTTGACGAGGCGTTCGATGCGTTGGCCACCATGGCTCGCACGGAACGTTTGATTGTCGTGATTGACGAGTATCCCTATCTCGCCCAATCGAATCCCGAGATCAGCTCGTTGCTGCAAGACAAGATCGATCACTTGTACAAAGAGACCAAGCTCATGCTTATCCTGTGCGGGTCGTCGCTTTCGTTCATGGAAGAGCAGGTGCTGGGCTACGAGAGTCCGCTATACGGTAGGCGTACGGCCCAGTTTAAGATCATGCCGCTGGATTTTACGACGACCCTCGGCTTGTGGCAGAGCATGGGTCGCGAAGACGCTGCGGTTTGCTATGGCATGACGGGCGGCATTCCTGCATATATCGAGAAAGTCGATCCTACCGTATCGCTCGAGGACAACATCAAACGTCTTTTTCTTACTCCTACGGGCTATCTCTTTGAGGAGCCGAGTAACCTGCTATTGCAAGAGTGCCGCAATCCCGAGCAATATGATGCGATCGTGCAAGCAATTGCCCAGGGGCGCTCGAAGATCTCAGAGATTGCGAGCTCTATGGGAATCCCTGCGAGCAACGTAAAGAGCTATGTGGATAAGCTGGCGTCGCTTGGGATTGTCGAGCGCGAGCTGCCCCTAAACGAGACGAGCAATAAGCGAGCCGTGTATCTGCTGAGCGACCAGATGTTTAGGTTCTGGTACAAGTTTGTGCCGCAGAACATTGGGCTGATTCAAAACGATATGGCCGAGATGGCGTATAGGCGCATTGAGCCGCACGTATCGGATTACATGGGTACGGTCTTTGAGCTTATATGCAGACAATACGTGTACGAACTCGCACGCGCGGGCGAACTTGGTGTGGTGCCGGCAACAGTTGGCCGTTGGTGGGGAACGGACAATCGGATGCGTACGCAGGAAGAGATCGATTTGATTGTCGACGACGGAGAGGGCGCGGCGCTCTTTGCGGAGTGCAAATGGCGTAACGAACCGGCAGGCGAGGATGTTCTGGAAAAGCTCGTGTACCGAAGCGAGCTCTTTAGGCGTCAGCATAAAAGCTACGTGATCTTCTCGAAGCGTGGCTTTACGCAAGGATGTCAGGAAGCTGCGGCGAGCAGGGGAGATACCAAGCTGATTTCGTTTGCCGAGATGTGCGAGCGGAGATAACCAAGCGCGCTCTGATGTGATTGCTCGGAATGGGTCGCGCTAAGGATGCCAAGCGTAAAACCTACAATGAAAATGGCGTAAAAACTACATTGAGAACGGCGTAAAACAGCATTGAGAATGGCGTAATTTCGTATATCGCATGATCGCCCGAGCTTGCACACGGCCTTTTGCGAGCTCTTGCCATGAACGAGAGCCAGGCTGTCACGTACAAGACGCTCATAAAGGACGCCTCGTACGGTGAGACGGGCCCCGACGAGAGGACCATCGCTGCGCACCTGGATCTCTTCAACAGGCTCAAGCTGACCGAGGACCTGTGCGGATGGGAGCCATCGAGGTCAAGCTGAGTGATGCGAAAGCAGACGATGGAGCGAGAAATCTCAAGGCGCTGGAGAGGAAAGTGCTCTCCAATCCTGCCGCCCAGAATGCCGCGCCGGCGTTTTTGGCGGTCGTGGTTGGAAAGGGGAGCATTGCCTACACACGCGACGACGGCGTGGCGGTGATTCCCATGGCGGCACTTGGGGCGTAGTGGTTTTGCGGGCGTGCCGTGCTTCCTTTACCGAAAATCCATTTGGTAAACCAGATGCTCGCGGATAGAATAAAGTTGACGGCAGCCCAAGTTCTGGAGAGCTGGGAAACGCCGTTGCTTGGTCAAGAGGTCGGTGCCTTAATGGCAGCGACTTGTTATGCTTCGAATGCTGCTTGAGTGCCTCGGAAAGTTCGATAAGCGCCGTGAAGAGCGAGACCAAAGCAACCAAGAGCTCTACGAGCTCTGATGGGCCCGGGATGACCTCTGATTCAAGTCACCGGGCCTCAATCTTTTTCATCCATTTGAATAGAGCGGGCGACTCTCTTGGGGCCATCTGCATGGCGCGTGCCTGGCGCGCGTGGCACAGCATCCCATTTTTGTGTCCGCACGGGTGGCTACGCTTACCGCAACGTAGCCATTCGTGGAAAGGACGGATGTCATGGCAACGGATAAGACCGGTTATGTGAGCGTTGGCGCCGAGATAGAGGACGAGGTTATGCCCGACCGCGTGATCTTTAGCATTGGCTTTGGTGGTCGCCGCACCACCAAGGAATCGTGCCTGGAGGATTACAACACCGATCGCGCCCGCGTAGCCGCCGCGCTGGCGCCCTTTGGTTTGGATAGCGAATTAACATGCTGTCGGTACACTTGTTATGCGCAGATGACGCGCAAGAAGGCGACGATTGTGGGCTACAACTACTATGCGTACGGTACGGTTGCCGCGCCTGTCGATTCGACTGACTTTGCTGCTGTGTGGACCGCACTCAATACCTGCGAGTCACATGCCGACATGAGCATTCGATTTGAGTTGGCGGATCAGCGCGCGGCGGAAGACGCCCTGATTGCCCGTGCGGTTGAACGTGCTCGCGGCAACGCGCAGGCACTTGCCGTTGCGGCGGGGTCTATGCTGGGCGGCGTCAAGCATATCTCGTATAACAGTCGGGCGGCGGGCTATGGTCGAACATACTGTGTTGCCGCGTGTGCTCCCGATGGGGCGTCCGGAGGCTCCGAGGAGACGGTGCTGGAGCCAGAGCCTATCGAGGTCGAGTGCTCCGTGGATATGGAATGGTGGCTGGAGTAGGAAGCAGGTGCTGAGCGGCTGAGGGACCGAGGCTTCGCTACCGAAAAAACCATTTGTTAAACTCAATGTCCGTGGGTAGAGTAAGGTCGACGGCAGCCCAAGTTGTGGATAGCTGGGCAGCGCGGTTACTTCGATTAAGGGGTCAATGCCTTAACGGCGTCGACCCCTCTTCTTTTGCTTCGTACGCTGCTTAAGTGCCTCGGAAAGTCCGATAAGCGCCGTGAGGAGCGAGACCAAAGCGGTCAGGAGCTTCACGAAATCAATCAGATCGGTCATGGGCATCACCTCCCGTCGCATGGAGGGCGCTGCTCGGCACATGGAACTGCCGTCAACAACTGCCATTCAATCAAAGCGCGGTCATAAATACGAATATATGTTCGATAATAACAGCAACGTGATTCCCTCGAATAGCAGCCTTTCGTAAGGGCGGCAGAAGACGGCGCTGGGCGATTGGGGCTAGACGCGCAGGTCTTCGTCACCGAAAGCCCGTTTGATTAACCAGCCCTCTGTAGGTACACTGCATATTGATGGGCCCGGGATGACCGCTGATTCAAGTCACCGGGCCTAAATCTAATATGAGAAAGCCATTGTCAATAGACATGTTCGTTCGAGCCCGGTTTGAAACCGGGCTTTTTCGTTTCCCGTCGGGAGGGCCCGCGCACGCTGCATGGCTTAGTCGACGCTTGCCTGGCAAGCTAATATCCGCGGGCTCTTGCGGGTGCGCTTCCGGCGGTCAGCCCGGTATGTCCGCGCACCCCACCGCATTTCGATTCTCCGTCCGGCGCTATCGTACGAATCCAGTCTTTTGTCGGGCGCGGCCCGGGGGCTGCCCATCAAAAAGGTCGTGAACTCGCGCCGGCGATGCGTCGAGGCGCGGGCCCTCCCGGCGGGAGTCGGTTGTCGCCGGCCGCTAGAGGACGGTCCCCTCGGACCTGCACCCGATCTCCCAGACCCAGCAGGCGAGCTCGCGCGCCACGGCGGCGTTGGCCTTGCACGCGCTCTTGCCCGCCGCGGCCAGCGCCTCTCGGCGGCGGTGGAGCCTGGCGGTGCAGTCGTCCGCCCTCGAGCGTATCGCCGGGGGCACGTCGGTGCCGGGGGCTGGGGCCTTGGGCCTCGGGGAGCACGTGGAGTAGTGCCATGCGGACTCTATGAGCGCCGTGCGCGCGAGCGCGTTGCCGGCCTTGGTTATCCCGCCGCGCCGCTCGGACTCGCCGCTCGAGTGCTCCGACGGGGTCAGCCCGCACCAGCTCGCGAAGGCCGGCGCCGAGCGGAACCTGCTGAAGGACCCGGCCTCCGCCGCGAGCCTGAAGGCCGTCAGGGTGTCGATCCCCTTGATGCAGGACAGCGCCTCCACCGTCGCCCGCCAGCGGTCGGCGCCGGCCAGCGCGACGACCCTCCTCTCGAGCTGCCGCCTGTCCGACTCCGCGCAGCGGGCGGCCGTGACGTAGTACTCCAGCGCGTCGCGCTGCGGCCCCTCGAGCCTGATCTCCGAGACCCACCTCCAGTGGGCCCTCGTCCAGGCCTTCTTCCTCGCCCCGTCGGCGTTGCGCTCGTCCCAGACGTGGCCCAGCCTGATCAGGAACATGTTGAGGCGCTGCCTCGAGCGGCGGAGCTCGCGGGTCGCGTCGTCGAGGGCGCGGTCGAGGTCCCGGGCGGCCTCGACCGCCATGTCGGGCAGCGGGACCTCGACGATGTTGTGGGTGGCGAGCATGCGGGCGATGAACTCGGCGTCGCGCCGGTCGTTCTTACGC
>JAXIYC010000032.1:0-4546 GCA_036304725.1 Collinsella sp.
CTACATAGCGCGGGAGGTGTACCGCGTGCTCATGGACCCGAACCCCGACGGCGCCGCGCCGGAGGGCCCCGAGCTCGCGAAGATGCGCAAGGCGATGCGGGTGACCCAGAAGCAGGCCGCCGCGGGGCTCGGCCTGTCCGCGGCCACACTCGGGCACTTGGAGCGGGGGAAACGGCGGTCGACGAAACTGGAGAGGAGGTATTACGAGCTCCTGTGCGAATTGAAGGGAGCGCTCCCGCAAACTGCCTCTTGACAACTTATAGGAGCGTCGGTTTTGTTGTAAAAAAGCCGGTCTGGTCGGCGAAACCCTATTTTTCCCCGCACTTCCGAAAACAGCGGTTCAGCAGCGCCAAAAAATGCCCTCAAAATCGAGAGTTAATGAACAGGTGTAGCCGTTCGCCGCAAATTACCGTCCGTTTATAGAACCCACCCCCAGCGTGCTGTCCCCTTACGGTTGTATAAATACACATCTATGGAATTACGTAAGAGAGGACTGTTCCTATGAGCTACAAGACCGTTTGCGTTGTCGGCGGCGGCGTGCTGGGAAGCCAGATTGCCTTTCAGGCAGCCTACTGCGGCTTTGATGTAACGATTTGGCTGCGCAGCGAGGACAGCATCGGCCGTACCCAGCCCAAGATCGATCATGTGCGCGAGGAGTACATCGCGGCAATCGAGGGTATGGCGGACGGTACGGGCGAGTGGTGTGCCGGTATCGCCGATAGCGACCAGACCTTCGACAGGGAGGCGGCGCTCGCCGCCGTTGAGCGTGCCTACTCCACACTCAAGCTGGAGCTCGACCTCGCCAAGGCCGTTGCCGACGCCGACTTGGTCATCGAGTCTATGGCCGAGGACACACAGGCAAAGATCGACTTCTACAAGAAGCTCGCCCCGGTTCTGCCGCAAAAGACCGTCATCGTCACCAACTCCTCCACGCTGCTGCCGAGCACCTTTGCCAAGTACACCGGCCGCCCCGAGAAGTACCTGTCGCCGCACTTTGCCAACTCCATCTGGAAGAACAACATGACCGAGGTCATGGCCCAGGACCAGACCGACAAGCGCTACTTCGACGAGCTCGTCGACTTCGCCAACGACATCCGCATGCTGGCGCTTCCCGTCAACAAGGAAAAGAACGGCTACCTGCTCAACTCCATGTTGGTGCCGTGGCTGCTCTCGGGCCTTGACCTGTATGTCTCGGGCGTCAGCGACCCCAAGAGTATCGACCTCGCATGGACGCGCGGCACTGGCGCTCCCAAGGGCCCATTCCGCGTATTCGACACCGTGGGTATTCAGACGGCCTACAACATCGTTATGCAGTATCAGAAGGTCCCGGGCCTGGTGAGCCCGTTGCTCAAAAAGATGATGATGCCCTACAACTTTAAGGCTATGGCGTCCGTCCTCAAGAAGATGCTCGACGAAGGCAAGCTGGGCGAAAGCTCGGGCGAGGGCTTCTTCAAGTACTAAAAAATGACCTCTCGGGGACGGAGGAAAACGGATCATTTTCGTCCGCCAACAGTGAGAAGATGGATCCAGAAATAGAAAGGAGTGGCAATGGGCCGGCTCGGGCTTTGAGGACAAGTTGCTGCAGGCCCAGGGCGATTTTTCGCTCAACGCGGGCCAGCACAGCGTGACGTATCTGCCGAGTTCTGACATGGCAACGACCGGTCGCTACCAGGTGCTGCTATACGACAACAACTTTGGTGCGACCGAGCGCTATCCCAAGTTCGACTGGGGCCAGCTGGGCGCCGCGGTGGTGACCGACTACAGCAAGGGAACGCATTCGTTTGGGCGCATCTTTACGGTGGATGAGATCGCGCGCACCTACGAGCTCGAAGACCAGATCGCGGTGCCGTTCTCGGGCTACGTCAGCAGCACTCAGCGCGTCGGCAATTCGAACAGCATGCTCGTGGCATCGGGCCAGGCCAAGACCTTTGCCGAGTACGATCGCTACGGTCTGGCCATCGCCACCTACGAGATGGAAGCCGAAAAGTACATCTACCGTGTGTACAAGTACGAGCTGTAGGGCCGCGCTTAGGTTTGACCAATGGAGTATGAAAACACGCCGTTCGCCGATGCCCCCTCCGCGAGTGGCAGCCATATGGTTTGATATCAGAAACATATAGTTGTCGCCAGCCTGCTAGCGACCTTCCCCCTGATATCGGAGGTTCCAGGTATGTTTCGCGCTCCGTTAAGCAACTATCGGCTGGGCTAACATGGGTCGCCGTACTATTTCGATAACCCTTGCAGTGGTCTGCCTGGCTGTGCTCCTGGGCGCTACAGGGCTGTTTGCTATAAGCCGAGAAACGTCCTATATGCAGGAATGCGCTTCCGAAGGGTTTGCCATTGACGGTTACTATCGGGACGACAAGACGAGTCTGGAAACCCTGGCCTTTCTTGAAGAGGATAACCATCGGTGGCAACTGGTCGACAAAGACGGCAGCTGCGTTGACGGGCAGTTTAAGCGTACGGACGATCCCAATATCCTGGTATTAAAGAAGGAAAACGGCGAAGAGTTCGGCACGGTTCACGTTGCATATATATCGCGCCGACGCAATCAAGGGCAGATTTACCTAATTAGAAATACTAAGGTGACCCGATTTTATCTTGTGAGCACCAAACCTGCGTTTACGGTGGAGTCTGGCGATGTCGATGCGGACGTCTGATTCACGGCAATAAAACAGCGAGCGGGGCGCGGACGTGAACTACGTCCCGCTTTTTGCATGTGCCTGCGTCGCGTCTGAGCCTCGCCGCGACTTGCGCCTGTGCGCGGGAGCCATCCCATGCTCCGCATTACTCCACATCAAACTCCACGCGATCGAGCTCGGGCACATTGAGGTCGATGAGCTTGCGGGCGACGTGGCGGTCGTGCGTCCCGAGCGCCTCGCTCGTTGTCACATGGGCGACAGTTTGGCGCTCGACAAGGCCCTCCTTGTCGCCCTCGGCAGCCGAGGTCTCGACGGCGACGGTGTAATCCTTAAAGCCCGGCAGCACCGCGGCAAGCTCGCGTGTGGTTTCGGTGACGCCGTAGCCGTCCTGCACGCCGGCCTGCGCCGAGCCAATAGACCCTGCCGTCATAACGATGCAGGGGATGGCAAAGGCTACCGTGCCCATAATGATGCGGCGGCGCACCTTGTGCGATAACTCGTCGACCTCGGCATCTTCTTCAGCAGTCACAATACCGTCGCCGTTCAGGTCGCGCTTGAGCGGCACGCGCAAAAGAAGCAGCACGGCTTCGGCAGCCAGTGCGATAAAGACCACGTTGATGCCAAACTCGTAAAGCGCCGAGAGAAACAGCGGCCCGCTTGCGATGGCGATGCCATAGCCCGCCGCGCACAGGGGCGGCATGAGCGCGGTCGCCACGGCCACGCCGGCGATGAGCGTGGCGGGTTCCTGGTCGCGCGAATTGCCCAGGCCACCCGCAAAGCCGCCCGCGAGCGCGACGGCAAGATCCCACACGGTGGGCGTCGAGTTGTCGATAATGGCGGCCGTGGTGGTGCCGAGGGGCGAGAGCTTGAAGTACAACGTGGATGTGACTAGGCAAAAGGCCATTTGCAGCGCAAGGCTGGCGACAGCTTCGACGGTAATCTCGCGGTCGAGCGTGGCGATGCCGTATGCCATGGCAAGGACCGAGCCCATGAGCGGGCAGATGAGCATGGCGCCTACAATGGCGATATCCGAGTCGATATCGAGGCCGATGCTCGCGATCAACATGGCAATAATCAGGATGCATAAGTGCGAGCCAGTCAGGCGCGCCCCGTTTACAAAACGCTTGCGAATCACGTGATAGGGCGCGCGTCCCTCGCGAATGTTGAACGCGCGCTTGAGGAAGCGGGTGACGTTTTCCATGGCTTCGCTATGGGCAGGGCGGATGCCATGGCGCCGGTGATGGCGTTCACGCAGTCGCTTGATCTGTTGTTTGTCGAGTTCCATGTCCACCTCGTTCCAGCGCGGTCCGCGCAACGCGCCCGTTGTCCTAACTCTACACCGTGGCGGGCGAGGTGTCTGTTGGATGCGGAATCCGATAGGACGGATGACGCGGGAGCAAATGCAAATCACAGGCTCAATTCCATCACGCGAAAATATGATGCACCAGCTCCTTCAAATGTGACGAAATTGTGAAGCACAGGAGCATGAATTTCAAAAAATCCGCTGGTGACCAATGTTGCGCAACAGAATTCAAAAATCAGCTCCTACATTTTGAAGCGTATGGATACATCCGTGTCAAAGGGAGAAAGCCATGGCAAACTACAGTCCACAACACTTTGAGCCTCGGGCTAAGGCCGTCAACGTCAAGGGCGTTGCTAACCGCGCCGTCGCAACCGTTTTGACGGCGGGCCTCATTGCTCAGCCGCTCATGTCGCCGCTGGCGGCAATCGCCGCACCGTCAACCGATAACGGCGATTCTGTTCAGGGGGGTGTTCCTATAGTTTTGTCAACTGGGAAATGCTCTCCGTGCGACCGAATCGCGGCATGCTGACGCCAAGCCATTAGGCCGGTGGGCTTCAGTCTGCTCGGTGCGTTTCGGCTAGGCTGCGTAAGGCACCCTGTC
>JAXIYC010000033.1:0-95363 GCA_036304725.1 Collinsella sp.
GCTCTGCCAGTACAAGGGGATAGAGATCATCGAGGGGCACCTGATGCCCGACCACGTCCACATGCTGCTGGCGATACCGCCGAAGTACAGCGTATCGAGCGTGATGGGCTACCTGAAGGGGAAGAGCTCGCTGATGGTATTCGACAAGCACGCGAACATGAAGTACAAGTTCGGCAACAGGAAGTTCTGGGCCGAGGGCTACTACGTGTCCACCGTCGACCTGAACGAGGCCACCATCGCGAAGTACATCCGGGAGCAGGAGAAGGCCGACATCGCGATCGACCGGCTGAGCGTCAAGGAGTACGAGGACCCCTTCGGTAGGGGGCCGGGGCGTAAATAGCGCCGGTTTGACCGGCCCGTCACGGGTCAATCTGCAGTGCGGCCCGAACCCCGTGAGGGCCGGCGCCTTTAGACGCGTGCCGGAAATCCAAGGGTTATACCCTAAGAGCAAACCACCCCTTTTAGGGGTGGTTTTGATTGATGGCTATCTGCGCAGTGGTGCCAATAGTATTTTGCGGAAGATCTTTCACTCGCTTGGCGTGGTGGCGGACCTGCCGGGCTGGTCATCGTAGGCGTATTTGCTGTACACGTTGACCTCCCACTGCTTTTTTTCGACCTTTGCCACGGAATCGAGGATGAAGCCGGTCGCAAGGCTCAGACCGCACAGGAACATAAACGACGCGGCGAGCATGGCGGTGGGGAAGCGCGGAACGAGGCCGGTCTGGAAATACTCGACAACGATGGGCGTGCCCAAGGCGAGGCCGATCACCGCAAACAGAAGCGCGACGAGGCTGAAGAACTTCAGAGGGCGGTAGTCCTTGAACAGCGTGCCAATCATCGCAACGACTTTAATGCCGTCGCTTACGGTATTGAGCTTGGACTCGGAACCTTCCGGACGGTCGCGGTACTCGATGGGCACATCCTTGATGCGCCAGCGGTGGTCGACGGCGTGGATCGAGAGCTCGGTTTCGATCTGGAAGCCCTCGGAAAGCACAGGGAAGGTTTTAACGAACGGGCGGCTCATGGCACGGTAGCCGGTCATGACATCATCGAAGCTGTAGCCATAGATCAACTTGATCATGGCACGGACCAGATTGTTGCCAAAGCCGTGGAAGGCACGCTTGTTCTCCTCGGCATAGGTGCCGTTGGAAAGGCGATCGCCTACGGTCATGTCGGCCGTGCCGCTGAGGATAGGCTCGCAGAGGGCTTTGGCCGCCTCGGCGGGGTAGGTGTCGTCGCCGTCGACCATCAGGTAGCAATCGGCGTCGATGTCGCGAAACATCTGGCGGCACACGTTGCCCTTTCCCTGACGGGGCTCAAAGCGGACCGTGGCGCCGTGCTCGGTGGCGATGCGTGAGGTATCGTCCGACGAGTTGTTGTCATAGACATAGACCGTCGCTTGCGGAAGCTCGCGGTGAAAGTCGTCGATGACTTTGCCGATCGTGAGCGCTTCGTTGTAGCAGGGGATGATGACGGCGATGGATTCAGAATTCACTCAATGCTCCTTATACATTCAATCCTTGAAAGTATAGCCGTTTGGTCATGGCATCCTAAGATGTGGGTTAGTTCTCCAGTTTTGTTGCGTGAATCGTTTGCATGGTCGTCGGGTCTATACTGTTCGTTTGTCAACGATTACGAGTAAAGGAGTTGCATCCGTGTCGGATCAGACAAAGCAACAAGAAACTCGCAGTCTGCCTGCGACGTTTGCTAAGAACGAATTTGAGAAGGATGCGTTTATCCTTCGTCAGCTGGTTACCAAGGATTTTAAGATCAAGTATCGCCGTAGCGTTCTGGGCGTCGCATGGTCGGTGCTCAACCCGCTGCTGATGATGATCGTCATGGCCATCGTGTTCTCGACGATTTTCGCCCAGGGCCGCAATGGCTCAATTACGCCCGAGATGTACCCGCTGTACTTGATCGTGGGTAACGTCACCTTTGCCGTCATGTCCGAGTCTACGAACCAGGCCCTGACGTCGATCGTGGGCGCGGCTCCGCTGCTCAAGAAGGTTAAAGTGCACCGCTGGGTCTTCCCGGTGCAGAAGGTGCTCTTCTCTTTGGTCAACTTTGCCTTCTCGCTGGTCGCCGTTGCCATCGTTATGCTGTGGTTCCACGTTATGCCTTCTTGGCACCTGATTCTGCTGCCGGTCTGCCTACTGCTGCTTATGTGCTTCTGCATGGGCCTGGGCATGATGCTCTCCGCCCTCACGGTCTTCTTCCGCGATGTCATGCATCTGTGGAGCGTCGTCATTACGGCGTGGACTTACATCACGCCTATTTTCTGGACGACCGACTTCGTTGCGCAAATGCCGCATCTCGTGCGCATTCTGGTCTATGCGAACCCCATGTATAACTACCTGCAGTTTATGCGCGATATCTTCCTGTTCCAGACTACGCCCTCGCTTATGACGTTTGGTATGTGCGTTGCTTGGGCGGTTCTTGCGCTTGTTATTGGCTACACCGTGTTCCATAAGTCCGAGCGCAAGTTCATCCTCTACATCTAAGGAGTGCTGTGATGACTGAATCTGTTGTTGATTACAGCGAGCAGCCTCTGGCTGTCGAGGTCGACGACGTCACCATGATCTTTAACATGGCGTCTGAGTCGCTGACCAACCTCAAGGAGTACTTCATTAAGCTTGCCAAGCACGAGCTGTTCTTTGAGGAGTTTCGGGCGCTTAAGCACATCTCGTTCGATATTCATCGCGGCGAAGTTGTGGGTCTGGTCGGCACCAATGGTTCCGGCAAGTCTACGATGCTCAAGATCATCGCTGGCGTGCTTGAGCCCAGTGAGGGCAGCGTTAAGGTGCACGGTAACATCGCGCCGCTGATTGAGCTTGGTGCCGGCTTTGACCCCGAGCTGACCGCCCGCGAGAACATCTATCTGAACGGTGCCCTGCTCGGCTACACCAAGGAGTTCATCGACGCCAACTTTGACGGCATTATCGAGTTCGCTGAGCTGCAGAACTTTGTCGACATGCCGCTTAAGAACTTCTCCTCGGGCATGGTGGCGCGTATTGCCTTTGCAATCGCGACGATCACCGAGCCCGATATTCTGATCGTTGACGAGACGCTGTCCGTCGGCGATGTGTTCTTCCAGCAAAAGTGCGAGGCGCGTATTCAGCACTTTATCCAGAGCGGCGACGTGACGGTTCTGTTCGTTTCGCACTCCATGGAGCAGGTTGAGCGCATCTGCCAGCGCGCCGTTTGGATTGAGAAGGGCGACCTTCGCATGGACGGCCCGGTTGATGAGGTCTGCAAGGCGTACCGCGAGCAGTTCAACTAGGTTATAATTACTAGCGCCTGGCACGCGTGCGCGTGCTTGGGTGTGCGGTTATTTGCTCCATTAGCTCAGTTGGATAGAGCAGGGGACTTCTAATCCCAAGGTCGACGGTTCGAATCCGCCATGGAGCACCATCGTTTATTAAGCCCGGACCGCTTGGTGGTCCGGGCTTTTTCACATGCCGGTGTTCTTTGTTCTTGCCGGGTATACGTTTAGGCCGAAGCCGTGGCGTGAGCTGCTATTGTGCTGCTGATGTGGATTGGTTATACGGCGCGCCAAAGGGGGCTGGAGCCGAGCGTGAGCAAGCCTCTGCTTATGACGCTGCCAGCATCGTGGTTCTTCGCGTCAATCGTACGCTGTGCCTGCGATATTGGATTGGCGTACGTGATCAAGAAGGCGTAACAAAAGCGGGGAGGACCAACTTGGCCCTCCCCGCTGTATCTAGTCTGCCTTCAGGCACTCGGGCAAGACGTTTGCAACTGCATTCATCGCCTGCGGCCTCAGGTACTGCTCATTGAGCTTTACCTTTCTGTAGGCGTAGCGAGTGTCTGCCGAGTATTTGATCAACACATCGGTGAAGAACCGCTCCCAGCTCAGGTAGTCGCGGCTTTCGATATAGCTTGAGGGATCCTCGAGGATTTTTAAGATATCGTTACTGGGAATGAGGCCAGATTGCAGGAGTGTCCACTCGAATGATTCGGGGAGGAACAAGCGTACGTTCTTGTAAACGCGCTGTCCGAGCACCTTTTCGATGTAGGGACCAAATGCTGCTCCGTCTCCAATAGCAAGGATGTTTTGCTCGGGACATTCGTGAATCGTACGTTTTAGATTCGCAACGCCGGTGGCGGTATAGCAGGGGATCCCGAGTCGGTTGCAAAGAGCGTCGTAGAATTGATAGCCAGATTTGCTATCCTCGACAACTACGGCGTCGGGTACCTCGAATCCAACATTTAGATCCTGATACAGCATACTTGCCGTGTGGTCATATAGCGGCTTGGTCACCGAGTAGAAGCGCCTGTCGCTCTTGCGGCCATTGATTGTTTTACTTGTCGTGTTGACTAGCTTCAGGATCTCATCAACGCTGTAGGGGAGCTCGTTGGCATCGCGACGAGATATCAGAACAAAATAGTTGGACGAGCCGTTGACGGCTTTGGCGAAGTCCTTTGAGTAGATAAACTCGTTACCCTCATCTAGAAAGACGATTGAATCTTCGATGATCGATAGCTCGCGCTCCCAGCGTCTGCCGGAAAGCGTTTCGCAAGGCACGTCGCAACTGAGTGCAACGCCGCTTTCCGGTCCTCGGTCGTTGTAGTCGCGAATCATCGAGATGAGCGTCGTTTTACCCGTGCCGCTGTTGCCGCGTATAAAGGAAATATTGCGCTTAAACGTGAGTGTGTATTTGACCTTTGCACGCTCTACGACAACGGTATGCGTTCCCTTCATTACTCATCAACATCCAAAAAGTCATTCGTGGCGCCGACAAACTCCTGCATGTTTCTGACGATGCGGCCATCGTTTTCAATGCGGATTTCAAAGCTCTTCCAGGGGAATTTCATGATGTGGTATAAGGTCACCATCACATCCTGCTCTTTGCCGATCTTGAGTAGCCAGCGGGCACAGTTGTCTCCGCAGGTGGATGCGTTGAACACCATATTTGGGAGATTGCGCACCAGCAGCAGCGTCTTAACGCCGCCGGACAGTTCGAGTGGGGTGATCGAGCCCAGCTGTTTGCTTACGATGTTGTGGGGACCGATGAGCTCTGATCCGTCCACGCTTTTAATAATCTGTGCGGCCATAGGGTCTTCGAACCATGAGTCCAAGTATGAGTTCCTAAAATAGGTTTCGGTATCGTAGATGGAACCGGGGTAATCCCCCAGATGGATGCTTAACATGCGCGTCTCCAGACGTTGTGTGACTGCAATGATTATATGCCAGTAATAAAGTGCCGCCAGTAGCGAGGTTGCTGCTGGCGGCACTGGCATTATTAGCGTATGAATCGCGCTGATGGATTTGCTCGTGAGGCTACTTTTCGAGACGCTCCCTCAGCAGCTCCAGCGCGTGCGCGTAGCCTTGCAAGCCTTCGCCGGTGATGGTCACGAAGCAGGCCAGGCGGGCGTAGCTCACCTGACGGAAGTCCTCGCGCGTCTCGACGGCGCTGATGTGGACTTCCACTGCGGGGATGGCGGCGGCCTTGAGCGCGTCCAGGATGGCCACGCTCGTGTGCGTGTAGGCCGCCGGGTTGATGACGATGCCGTCGACCATGCCGTACGCCTCCTGGATCTTGTCGACGATGCTGCCCTCGTGGTTGGACTGGAAGACCTCGACTTCGTCGAAGCCCTGTGCGGCGCCCGCTTCCTGGCAGATCTGCACTAAGCGGTCGTAGTTGTCGCTGCCATAGATGCCCGGCTCGCGAATGCCGAGCATGTTGAGGTTGGGGCCGTTAATGACGAGTGCTTTCATGGTTGCTTCCTTTGCGGTCGAAAAACCACCACAAAGGTGCCGGTCCCCTTTGTGGTGGTTTTGGTTAGAGAGCGGGTGGGAGGGTGTCGAGGAGGGCCTGGGCGGTGTTGGCGGCGCAGTCGCGTGAATCGATGATGTAGTCGGCCCAGGCGCGGTAGCGTGGCATGCGCTGTTCGGCCAGCTTGTCGATACCGTCGCGGGCGGTGATGGGACGGCCCTTGTGGGCGAGTTCATCGAGCTTGCGGTTGAGCATCACGATTTGGCTGTTCTGGTGCAACAGCGGATAGTTCTCGTCACGCGTGACCACGCCGCCGCCGGTGGAGAGCACCAGGCCGCTGCGCTTGGAGATGTCGGACAGCGCCGCCGTCTCCTGCTCGCGGAAGGCCGCCTCGCCGCGCTCGACGATATAGTCGGCACAGGGCATGCCCAGACGCTTCTCAAGCGCGGCGTCCAGGTCGATGTGCTCGCGACCCGTGAGCAGGGCAATCTGCTCACCCACGCGGGTTTTGCCCGAGCCCGGCATGCCGATCAGCGCGATGTTCTGTTCGCGGCGTGACAAGCGCTCCGTTACATCCAGGATGCGCTCGCGCGGGGTGACCTGGCCGGTATAGCGCTCGACGGCCTGTGCCGCTTGGGCCACGAGCATCAGCAGGCCGCCGATGCAGGGGATGCCGCGGCGCTCGGCCTCGAGCATGAGTCCCGTACGGGCAGGGTTGTAGACAATATCGATGACGCCTTCGAGTGCGTCAAGTTCTTCGAGCGTGCAGGGGGTGTCGGGGCAGTGGGGGAACATACCGACAGGCGTGCAGTTGACGAGTAGGGCGGCGTCGGACTGCTGCGCGATGTTGCCGTAGTTGACCTCGCTCGTGCGGCCCACGGGCACCACGGTGGCGCCCAGGTCGCCGAGCACCATGCTTGCCGTGGTGCCGGCACCGCCGGTGGCGCCAAGCACGAGGACCTTTTTGCCGGCAACCTCTACGCCCAACTCCTCGACCAGACACTGGAAACCGAAGTAGTCGGTGTTGTCGCCGCGCAGGCGGCCGTCGGCTAGGCGCGTGATGGTGTTGACGTTGCCCATGCGCTCGGCCAACGGACTCAGCTCGTCCAGGTAGTCCATGACGGCGCGCTTGTAGGGGATGGTCACGTTGGTGCCCTCCCACTCGTCGCCCGTCATAAAGGCCGCGAGGTCCTCGGGCTCGCGCTCAAAACGCACGTACTCGAGCTCAGCGAGTTCTTTGTAGATGGTCGGGGTGTAGCTGTGGCCCAGCACGCGGCCCAGCACGCCGTAGGGGCGGGTTGCGGCGGTATCGGTCATCTAGAGCACCTCCGTGTAGCTGCCAAAGTAGGTGAAGCTCTCGCACACGTCGTCGATGGAATCGAGCAGGTAGTCGAGGGCCTTGCTGCCAAAGGGGCAGTCCAGATCAAAGTAGAACATAAACTCAAAGTCATGGCCGGGGATGGGGCGGCTCTCGAGCTTGATGAGGTTGATGTTGAGTGCGTAGAAGCGCTCGAGCACGCGATAGAGGGCGCCCGGCTCGTTGGCCGTGGTGATCATGAGCGAGGTGCGATTAGCGCCGGGGTAGACGCGCGGCTCGCGGCTGATGACGACAAAGCGCGTGTAGTTGTTGTCCGAGTCTTGGATATTGGGCTCCAACACCTCGAGGCCATACAGCGTGGCACAGCTGCGCGATGCGATGGCGGCAACATCGGTGCGTTCGGAGTTGGCGACCATCTCAGCCGACATGGCCGTGTTGGGGTACTTGGTGGCGCGCAGGCCGTGGTTCTCGATAAAGCCGGCGCACTGGGCAATGGCTTGGCCGTGGCTGTAGACCTCGCGCACGTCGGCGAGCTTGGTGCCGGGCTTGACGAGCAAGTTGTGGTCGATCTTGAGGCGAAGCGAGCGCACGATGTGGAAGTCGAACTGGGCGAGCAGGTCGTAGACGGCGTTGACCGAGCCGGCGGTGGAGTTCTCGATGGGCAGCACGCCAAACTCGCAGAAGCCGTCGCGCACAGCGCGCATAACGCCTTCGAAGGTCTCGAAAAACGCGATGTCGGGCACGTCGAAGAGCTTGCACGCGGCGATTTGACTGTAAGCGCCCTCAACGCCCTGGCAAGCGACGGTGGCAGTTTGAGGGAAGGGCGTGTCAAAGGCTGCAGCCGTGGCGTGGGCCTTTTGCGAGACAGTGATGCCCTTGAGTTCGTTGACGTAGCGCTGCTGCTCGGCCTTGCTCATGCTCATGAGGAGACGGAACAGGGTGATGGTCTGCGCCTCGTAGCGCTCGGGCGCGCGGCTGGCGAGGTTGTTGAGCTTGGAGCGCTCGCGGGCGGGGTCGAAGACGGCCTTGCCCATCTCGATTTTTGACTTGGCGACTTCGGTGGCAATGTCCATGCGCTCGATAAAGCTGTTGAGGAGCGTGGTGTCGATGCCATCGATGGCCTGGCGGATGTCAGCAAGGTCCATAGGGACCCCTTTCGTGAATCATTGCCCGGGGTGGGCTGGTTAGCGCTGGGCGGCGTCCTCGAGGAGGGCGTCCCAGATGGCGAGCGCCGCGGCTGCTTCGGCTACGGGGACGGCTCGGGGGACGATGCAGGGATCGTGACGGCCGTGGACCGAGAGCTCGGCATTTTCCATGGCGTCCATGTCTACGGTCTGCTGCTCGCGGCCAATTGAGGGCGTCGGCTTTACGGCCATGCGCCACATGACGGGCGCGCCGGTCGAAATACCGCCCAGGATGCCGCCGGCGTTATTGGACTCGACTTCGATCTCGCCGGTCTCGGCATCGATGCGATACGGATCGTTGTTCTCGCTGCCGCGCATGGCGGCCACGGCAAAGCCCATGCCAAACTCCACGCCCTTTACGGCGGGAATGCCAAAGGCGATTTGCCCGATGCGGTTCTCGATGCCGTCGAACATGGGGTCGCCGATGCCCGCGGGAAGCCCGTAAATGCCGCACTCCACGATGCCGCCGATGCTGTCGAGCTCGTCGCGCGCGGCCAGAATCTCCTCGCGCATGCGGCCGGCTGCGGCGGCGTCAATGCACGGCAGATTGTTCGTAAGGATCGCCTTGCGGTCGGCCTCGCGATAGACCATATCGTCCATCGGCAGGTCGGAGATGCCGCCGATCTGCGCGACGTGCGCCATGACCTGAATGCCGCGGGCCTCGAGTGCCTGCAGTGCAATGCCGCCGGCGATGCATAAGGGGGCCGTTAGGCGGCCGGAAAAATGCCCGCCACCAGCGACATCGTGCATGTTGTGATACTTCACGCGCGCAGGGAAGTCCGCGTGTCCGGGACGGGGCTTGCGGCGCAGCTCGGAGTAATCCTTGGAGCGCGTGTTGGTGTTCTCGATAATCGCGGCGATGGGTGCGCCAGTAGTGTGTCCATCGACTACACCGGCGATGATATGCGCGGCGTCGGCCTCGCGGCGTTTGGTTGCGGTCTCGTCGCGACCGGGGGCGCGACGGTCGAGGAAAGCCTGCAGCTGCTCCTGGTCCACGGCGATACCCGCCGGGATGCCATCGAGCGAGCAGCCGATAGCGGGGGAGTGCGATTGGCCGAAGATGCTCAGATGCAATACGTTGCCAAAGGTCGAGGACATGCTATTCCTCCTCGAGTGTGACCTTGCCGCCCAGCAGGCGGTAGTGGTCGAAGAAATCGGGATAGGACTTGTTGACGGCCTCGGCGCCGTGAATCATGACCTCGCCGGTGGCGCGACTCGCGGCGATGGCGGCCATCATGGCGATGCGGTGGTCGTTGTGCGAATCGACCTCGCCGCCGGTGAAGGCATCGACTCCCTTGATGATGAGGTCATCGCCGGCAATGCGCACCTGCGCGCCCAGCGCGGTGAGCTCGCGGGTGGTGGTGGCCAGACGGTCGGATTCCTTGATGCGCAGACGGGCGCAATCGCGGATAAAGGTGCGGCCCTGTGCCAGTGAGGCCACGGCCGAGATAACGGGCACGAGGTCGGGAATGTCGTGGGCGCTCATCTCAAAGCCGGCGAGTTTGTCGGACTGCACGGTGGCGGCGTTGGTTGAGCGCACGATGCGGGCCCCAAAGCGCGAAAGCGCGGCGAGCACGTTGCGGTCGCCCTGTGCAGAGCTCAGCGACACGCCCTCGACGGTGATGGGGTCGGTACCGATGGCGCCGGCACACAGCCAAAAGGCAGCGTTGGACCAGTCGCCTTCGACAGCAACGCTGCCGGGCGTGCGATACGAGCCACTGCTCACGCGGAAGTTTGTGACTTCGGGCTGGCCGTCCCTAGCGGGAATGCGCTCGACGTTGACCTCGACGCCAAAGGCCTTCATGGCCTGGATCGTCAGGTTGATGTAGGGACGGCTCTCGATGAGGCCGGTTACCTGCACGCAGGAGGGCTGGGCGAGCAACGGGGCTGCCAGCAGCAGGCCGGAGATATACTGCGAGCTTACGTTGCCCGGCAGCACAAAGGTGCCCGGGCGCATGCGTCCGCTCGTCTTGAGCGGAAAACCGCCCAGACCCTGTAGGTCGCAGCCGCCGGCGATGATCTCGTCCGAGAGCGGCGAGAGCGGGCGGGCGCCCAGGCGGCCCTGGCCCACGAAGGTGGCATCCGCACCCAGCGCGCAGGCGACGGGCAGCATAAAGCGCAGCGTGGAGCCGCTCTCGCCGCAGTCGAGCGTGCCGCCGGCAAGGGCCTTGAGCAGGCCAAACTCAACACTCTTCATGGTGGGGTGGACCTGGAAGCCATCCTCGACGGTCTCGATGCGAGCGCCCAGGGCCGTAAGGCAACGCACCGTGGCCTCGATATCGGCGCAGGTCGTGTTACAAGCAACGTGTGTCTCGCCGTTGGCAAGCGCGGCGCAGATGATCAGGCGGTGCGCCATCGACTTGGACGCGATGGCGGGAACGGTGCCCTTAAGTGGGGACGGGGTGATGCGGGCTAGCATGCGGATGCGCCTCCCTTCTGGCCGAGGCCTTCGGCAATGAGTTCGTGGAAAGTGGAAAGCGGCGTGCGGTCGATGCTGCAGCGGCCAATGCCGTGCGGAATCACCAGGTCGATGGTGTCGCCCGCGCGCTTCTTGTCGTGGAGCGCCTCGGCAAAGACGGCATCGACATCGAGGTCGCAGCGGGTCTTGAGACCGTGACGTGCACAGAGCTCTTCGATGCGCCCCGGCAGTGCAGCATCGCAGACGCCGTGCAGGGCCGCGGCGCGCGTGATGATGCCCATGCCGATCGACACGCAGTTGCCGTGTCCGAGCTCAAAGTGCTCGCAGGCCTCGACGGCGTGTCCGGCGCTGTGTCCAAAGTTGAGGAGTTTGCGCTGGTTGGTCTCGCGCTCGTCGGCGACGACCACGGCGCGCTTGATGTCGATGTTGCGGGCGATGATGAGCGCTACGCGGGCCACATCGCGGTTGAGCAGCTCCAGCGTGAGCGGGGTCTTCTCCAGCTCGGCGAAAAGCTCCGGGTCGGCGATCACGGCGTGCTTGACGACCTCGCCGCAGCCGTCGGCGAACTGCTCGGGCGTGAGGGTGGCCAGGCACCCCACGTCGGCGATAACCACGCTCGGCTGCCAAAAGGCGCCGGCCAAGTTCTTGCCTGCAGCCAGGTCGATGGCGGTCTTGCCGCCCACCGACGAATCTACCATGGCGAGCAGGCTTGTGGGAATTTGCACAAACTTGCAGCCGCGCATGTAGGTGGCGGCCACAAAGCCCGCAACGTCGCCCACGACGCCGCCGCCGAGTGCCACGATCACGTCGGAGCGCGAAAGCTCGTGCTCGGCCACAAACTCCAAAATGCCAACGTAGGTCTCGGCACGCTTGTGGGCCTCGCCGGCCTCGAAGGTGCAGATGCTCACCTCGTAGCCTGCGGATTCGAGGCTCTGCTTAACGGGCATCTGGTAGAGGGGGCCTACATTGGTGTCCGTCACGATGACGGCACGGGTGCCGCCGGCGGTGGCGCGTACGAGTGGGCCAGCCTGCTCCAGCAAAAACGTGCCCACATGCACCTGGTAGGGGCGTGCGGTGTCGATATCGATGGTAATCGCCATAAGCTTCGGTCCTTTCGACCTGGCGTGATGGGTGGTCTAGTGGGAGGCCTCGTCGTCGAGCGCGCGCTTGATGCGGTCGCCCTCGGCAAGGAGATTCTCCAGATAGCGCTGGTCGCGGTCCTTAAGGGCGCGACTGTAGGCGCCGAGCGATTCGATCAGATGGTCAATCTCGAAGGCGAGCGCATCGGCGTCGTCGATCATGAGCTCTGACCACATCTGCGGATTGAGATGCGCCACGCGGGTGAGGTCGCGGTAGCTGCCGGCCGAAAAGCCGTGATGGACCTGAGCGGTCGGGCTCTTAACATAGGCGTTGGAGACGACGTGCGCGAGCTGGCTCGTAAAGGCGATGACGCGGTCGTGCTCGGCGGCGCTCGTTACGCTGAACTTGCCAAAGCCTAAGGGGCGTACCATCTCGCGCACCTGGCCCAAAAGCTCCAGCTTAAGCGCGTCGTCCACTGCGGGCGGTACGAGCACGAGCGGTGCGCCCTGGAACAGGTCGGCGCGGGAATGCGCGTAGCCCGAGAACTGCGTGCCCGCCATGGGGTGCGCGCCTACAAAGTAAAAACCGTGCTCGCGGGCAAGCTCAAAGGCGCGCTCGCACACGATGCCCTTGACGCCCACGGTATCGATCACCACGGGGCCCATGATGGCCTCGGTGTCGGTGGCGTCGGCGAGTGCCTGGGCGTGCGCCTCGAGCCACTCGATGCAGGCCTCGGGGTAGCATGCCAGGACGATGATGTCGCATTCGCCGAGCGTCTCGTCGTTGAGCTCGCCGGCAACGGTGCCCATGCTGGCGGCCGTCATGACGTCGTCGTCGGGGTCCCAGGCCAGCACGCGGACGCCCGCCTGCGCATAGCCGCGGGCAAAGCTGCCGCCGATGAGGCCCAGGCCCACGATGCCGGCGCACTTGGGGCCACCTTGGTTAACGCGTGCGTTTCTTACCGTACCCATGGGCTACTCCTGAACGGTCTCTTGGCAGACGACCTCGCGGATGGCGCGGATGCGGCGCATAGTGTCGTCGAACTGGTCGGGGGTGAGGGCCTGAGCGCCGTCGGACCAAGCGTGGCTCGGGTCGTCGTGGACCTCGATCTCCAGACCGTTGGCGCCGCAGGCAGTCGCGGCGAGCGCCATGGGCTCAACATAGCGGGTGTAACCGGTGGCGTGGCTGGGGTCGGCGACGACGGGCAGGTGCGACAGGTGGTGCAGCACCGGCACGGCGTTGAGGTCGAAGGTGTTGCGGGTGCGGGTCTCGAAGGTGCGAATGCCGCGCTCGCACAGGATGACGTTGTCGTTGCCCTCGCTCATGATGTACTCGGCTGCCATAAGCAGCTCGTCGACGGTGCCGGACATGCCGCGCTTGAGCAGGATCGGGGTCTTGGTCTTGCCGACCTCCTTGAGCAGGGGGAAGTTCTGGGCGTTGCGAGCGCCAATCTGCATGACGTCGATCTTCTTGTCGAGGAAGACCTGCACGTCGCGCGGGTCCATGATCTCGGTGACGATCGGCATGTCGAGCTCGGCGGATGCCTCGCACAGTAGGTCCAGGCCGGCGGGACCCATGCCTTGGTAGGCGTACGGGGAGGTGCGGGGCTTGTAGGCGCCACCGCGCAGCATCGTGGCTCCGGCGGCCTTCACGCGGCGGGCGATGCGGATGAGGTTCTCGCCCTCGACGGAGCAGGGGCCGGCGATGACCTGGAACTGGTCGCCGCCGATCTTGACGCCGTGGCCGCAGTCGATAACGGAGTCCTCGGGGTGGAACTTGCGGTTGGCGCGCTTGAACGGCTCGGAGACGCGCTGCACGCGCTCGACGACGTCCATGGACTCGAGCAGGAACGGGTCGATCTTAGTCGTGTCGCCCACCAGGCCGATAATGGTCTCGTTCTCGCCGCGCGAGACGTCGGTTTTGAGTCCCTTTTTCTCGATCCAGCTGACAATGTGGCTTACGGCCTCGTCGCTGGCGCTCTGCTTTAAAATCGCAATCATGGTGTGCCTCTCACCTCGATGGATAGTCCTTGCAAAAACGGCCCGCATCGCGAGCCGTATTATATGGTGCATGAGAGTTTATACTAATTATTTCACTTTTGCGTTCTAAAGTGGGCCGTTGCGCCGCGTCTCCCACGTAATTGCAAAGCTTTTTCTATTCTTTTGTTAGCCCGTGGCGCACTTGGGTATAATGCCTACCGTTCGCCCTATTAGCTCAGGGGATTAGAGCGTCTGCCTCCGGAGCAGAAGGCCGTTGGTTCGAATCCAACATGGGGCACCATCGAACGTAAGACCGTCCGAACCTCGCATGGTCCGGGCGGTTTTCTTATACCGACGCGACGTGATGGGACGTGGTATGGCAACAACGGATATCGAGCGCGGACTCTCGACCGCCGAGGTCGAGGAGCGCATCGCCGCCGGTAAGATCAACCGCAACATGGAGCTCAAGACCAAGTCGGTCAAAGAGCTCATCATCGAGAACCTCTGCACGCTGTTTAACTTGATCAACGTGGTCTTGGCGTTTTTGGTGTTGCTGACCGGTTCGTTTAAGAACCTGACGTTCCTGTTCGTGGTGTTCTTGAACACGGCAATTGGCGTCATTCAGTCCATGCGTTCTAAGCGGATGGTCGACAAGCTTACGCTGCTCACCTCTAAGAAGGCCTTCGCGGTGCGCGACGGCGCCGAGGTGGAGCTCGATCTGGACCAGATCGTGCTCGACGATATCATTCGCCTGGGGCGCGGTGACCAGATTCCCGCCGACGCCGTGGTGGTGTCGGGCGAGGCGCTCGTCAACGAGAGTCTGCTGACGGGCGAGAGCGACCTCATTAAGAAACAGCCAGGCTCCGAGCTCATGAGCGGCAGCTTTATCGACTCGGGCCTGCTGCGCGCCCGCGTGATCCATGTCGGCGCCGATAACTACGTGGCAAAGATCAACAACGAGGCCAAGTACGTCAAAAAGGTCAATTCCGAGATCATGAACGCGCTCAACGCCATCGTGCGGTTCGCGAGCATTATCATGATTCCGCTTGGTCTGGCACTCTTTGCCTCGAGTGTGAGCGAGCTGTGGGATGCCGCGGGAACCCCGGGCGATAGCGCGCTTTCCTGGTGCTTCTCCGAGCTGCTGGCCGGTCGTGTGCCTTCTTCGGCGCTGCTTTCCACGGTGGGTGCCCTGCTGGGCATGATTCCGCAGGGCCTGGTGCTGCTGACCTCGTCGGTGCTCGCGATTGCCACGGTGCGTCTAGCGCGTCGCAAGGTGCTGGCACAGCAACTCTACTGCATCGAGACGCTCGCGCGCGTCGACGTGCTGTGTCTGGACAAGACGGGCACCATTACCTCGGGCCGCATGGAGGTCGAGGGCACCTATCCGCTGCCGGTTGAAGGCGTGAGCGTGGGGGAGAGCGAGGCGGCCGTTCCCGTCGATACCACGGTGCTCGACTTTGCACTTGCCAACGTGGCGCGCGCGACCTCGGCCGATGCCAACGAGACCTGCCAGGCGCTGCTCAACTACTATGCCGACCGCCCGGTCGAGGTTTCCGAGCCGCTGTCGGTCATTCCATTCTCGTCGTCCAAAAAGTGGAGTGGCGCCTCGTTTGCGCAGGGCTCCTATGTGATGGGCGCGGCGCAGTTTGTGCTTTCGGATCGCGCGTTTGCCCAGGTCGAGAATCGTGTTGCCGAGCTTGCCGACACCTGCCGCGTGCTCGTGGTAGCGCGTGTTGACGGTTTTACGCCCGACGGCGATATGGTGGGCGAGGCCGAGCCCGTGGGCTTTGTGACCATCCGTGACGAGATCCGCACCTCGGCTGCCGAGACCATCGGCTACTTTAACGAGCAGGGCGTGACCCTCAACGTGATCAGCGGCGACGACCCCCGCACGGTGTCGTCGATCGCGCGCGTGGTGGGCGTGCCCGGGGCGGACGCTTACGTGGACGCCACGACGCTCGATACGCCGTCCAAGCTCGATGCGGCGGTGGACCGCTACCACGTCTTTGGCCGTGTGACGCCGCAGCAGAAGCGTGAACTCGTGCAGGCGCTCAAGCGTCGCGGGCACACTGTGGCCATGACGGGTGATGGCGTCAACGACGTTTTGGCGCTCAAGGAGGCCGACTGCTCCGTGGCGATGGCCGCCGGCTCCGATGCCGCGCGCAACGTGGCTGAGATCGTGCTCGTCGACAACGACTTTGCCTCGATGCCCGCCGTGGTTGCCGAGGGCCGTCGTTCCATCAACAACCTGCAACGCTCGGCTTCGCTGTTCCTGACCAAGACGCTGTTCTCGATGGGTCTGGCGGCACTCTGCATCGCGCTGCCGCCATATCCCTTTGAGCCCATCCAGATGACGCTCATCAACTTCTTCTGCATCGGCGCGCCGGGCTTTGTTTTGGGCCTTGAGCCCAACAACGCCCGCGTGAAGGGGTCGTTCTTGACTAACGTGCTCAAGCGCGCGCTGCCGGCGTCGATTGCGGTCATTTTGGCCGCGGCGCTCGATATCTTTGTGGCTCGCGTGTTTGGGTTTAGCCAGCTCACGCTTTCGACCATGTGCCTGATCACGTCGTGCGCGGCAAGCGTCAGCCTCATCTGGCGAATTTCGCAGCCGCTCACGCCCTTGCGCGTGGTGCTCTTCGTGTTCGTTGTTGCCGGCATTTTGACGGGTGTTATCGGCTTCCCGGAGCTGCTGTCCATTGCCAACCTGTCGGTGAGCCCGATGGTTATCTTGGCGGTTATCGTCGTCTTTACCTGCTCGGTATTCTTTAAGCTCGCCACGATGATGGATTCGCTTAAGCCGCGTCGCCGTCATGCGGCCACCGGCTTTGGTCGCGGTGTACGCGTGCGTCTGGGCCGCGGTGGTGGCAAG
Source organism: Collinsella sp. (assembly GCA_036304725.1). Classification (GTDB taxonomy): domain Bacteria; phylum Actinomycetota; class Coriobacteriia; order Coriobacteriales; family Coriobacteriaceae; genus Collinsella. Next base: position 16,585 of record JAXIYC010000033.1, read on the forward strand.
GTGAGCTCGACGGGTCCGACGGCTGGACGCTTTGCCAAGCGCGTTGCTGCCGATATGGCGCAGCGCCGCGAGGATCGCACCGCGCGCGAGGCCGAGGCCCGCGCGCTCGAGGGCGTGGCCCAAGGCCAGCCACAGCCCAAGAAAAAGAAGAGCACGGGCGCTAAACGCTCCCGCGTGACCAAGTCCGCCCAGGGCATCAAAGTCTCGATGCCCAAGAATAAGAAGAAGTAGTTTGCGGCCGGTATCCCGGGGTAGTCAATTTGGGACGGGGCTATTTTGACTACTATTGGGCTCAAGGTTTGTTGCGCGGCTTTCCGCGTGCAAAAGTAGTCAAATTAGCCCCGTCCCAAATTGACTACCCTGAAAAGCCCCGTCCCAAACTAGCTGCCCTGCGATGTTGAATTGGTGCCTTGGCCCTGTGGGGGCGTAGCGATGTTATGCTCTAACCTCGATTGTTTGAATTGCTCCGAAAAGAGGATGCCGTGATCTGTCCGCATTGCCTTAAGAACATCGAGGACGGCGCCTCGTTCTGCCCCTACTGCAACGCCTATGTGGGTCCGGGCGATGGCCCCGAGCATACCGAGTTCGTGTTCTGTGAGGGCTGCGGTGCCCGTCTTTCCCCGCATGATCGCACGTGTCCCAAATGTGGACGCCCCGCTCCGGGCATCCTTTCCGAGGACGCTGCCGCATCTGACCTGGCGGCGGGCCGTACCGCCGGTTTTCCGCGCTTGACGCAAGAGCAGATCGATACCGAGGTGCCCCATGCGCCCGCTTCGGCTGCCGCCGTGCTTTCGGATGCCGCCGATCCCAATGAGACCTGCGTGCTGCCGGCTTTCGATAAAGACTTCGGTATCCCCAAGGTCGATATCCCGATGCCGGTTTCCCTGCATGACGATGCCCAAAAGTCCAAGCGCAAAGTGCACCCCGACGAGGATGCCTATCATAAGCACAAGCGTCATATCCCCAAGCCGCTCATCGTCATCGCGGTTCTTGCCGTCGTGTGCGGTGGCGCCTATTGGTTTGTGACGGCCGATCCCATGGGTGTCATGCCCGGTTTCTATGACCAGTTTGGACAGGCTGCGCAGACTACCTTCCCCACGCGTCAAAAGGGCGAGGCGACCGAGGACGACGCCAAACAGGACGATCCTGCCGAAGTGGTCCAGGAAGAAACCGTGCTCACCGATGACCAGCTCTATACCAGGCTCGATGGCCTGTATCAGACCATCGTGTCGTACGGTGACGAGGACCAGATCGGCGAGGTCATCGATTCGTTCAACAACGGTTATCTCCGCTCTCCGCTCTCCACGCGCCAGGAGCTGTCGCAGAGTGCCTACGCCCTGCGCGACCAGATCAAAAAGACGCAAGATGAGCTCAACAACCTGAAAGTACAGGACGATACGGTCTATGCGGATGACATCGCCCACTTAAAGCAGCTTGCCGAGTGGATGTACGAGCGTGTCGACGTGATCTGCCAGAGCTGGGATATCTCGCTGGCCATTCCCGATGGCGAGTCGATGAGTTCCCACCAAAGCGAGATCCTGGCGCCCATCGCGCAGAGCGGCAACAGCGCGCTGAACCAGTACGACGCCAATGTGGGCTCCTGGAAGCCACAGCAGCGTTCCTAAAATTAGTTCGCCATAGTCGGCATAACCTACGTGCGCAATTGATGTAAGCGCATGCTTATTGCTACAATTCGTACAAATATGCTTTAAACGCACGAGGAAGGAACCACATGTTTGGTTTTAAGAAAGAGCTCTACACGCCCGAGTATCAGCTTGCCGGCGACGAGTGCGCCGTTATCGAGACGTCGAAGGGTACCATCAAGGTCAAGTTTGACGGTGAGGGCGCTCCCATTCATGTCGCGAACTTCTGCGAGCTTTCCACGATGGGTTTCTATGATGGCCTTAAGTTCCATCGCTATGTGCCCGGCTTTGTCATTCAGGGCGGCGACCCCAATACCCGCGATATGTCCGGCGCCGACGTCGCTGCCGGTCTTGAGGGCCCTGACGGCATGCCCGGTACCGGTGGTCCCGGCTACTGCATCAAGGGCGAGTTTGCCACCAATCCGCGCAACAGCCATGTCGATGGTGCCCTTGCCATGGCACGCTCCATGGACCCCGATTCCGCGGGTTCGCAGTTCTACTTCTGCCTGGGTGCCCAGCATAACCTCGATTCCGGTTACACCGTCTTTGGTACCACGGTCGAGGGTCTCGATGTGATTTCGCAGCTGCGTGCCGGCGACGAGATCGTCCATGTCGAGATCGTTCACGAGTAAAGGGGACTTCCTTGAATAGCCAGCTGATCCAACAGGGCCGCGCCGCTTACCGCGCGGGTGATTTTTCCGCTGCAGCCCAGATGCTTGGGGCGGCAAAAACTCCCGATGAGATTATGGGCGAGGCCGATCACCTTCGTGGCAACGCCTTGATGCACTTGGGCATGTATGCCGAGGCCGCCGAGGCCTACGCCGCTGCCCTCAATGACGGCACCTACGGCAAGCGCGGCGCGCTGCTCACCAACCGCGGCAAGGCACTCGCCGCCGTGGGCGACTACACGACGGCCGCCCAGGCGTTCTCTGCTGCTACGCAGGATGCTTCCTATGCCACGCCGTTCAAGGCCTATCTGGGCCTGGGTAACGCGCTATTCCAGTCGGGCGACTATGCCAACGCGGGTACTGCCTTCCGTCAGGCTGCCATCGACGGCGCCAATCCGGCTCCTGCCGCCGCACTGGGCGAGCTTGGTCGTTGCTTCATTAAGCTCGGCCGTCCGGCGGATGCCGTGGAGACCTACCGCACGGCTATCGACTTTGCCGGCCCCCGCGACGACACGCGTGCGCTCAACGCCGGCATGGGTCAGGCGCTTTCTGCCGCCGGCCGTCCCTCCGACGCACTCGACGCCTTTAACGCCGCTACTGCCGATGGCATCTACCAGCTCACTTCCGAGCAGGCCGATGAGCTTGCCCGCGTGCATGATTCGCTTGCCGCGCTGTCTGCCCAGACGGCTATGGCCACGGCTCCGGCGCCCGCGATGGACGCTCCTGCCGTCGATCCGCTCGATCCTACGGGCGCGACCGGTCAGTTTATGCCCGATCCCTCGGACACCGGCTTCTTTACGCTGTCCGAGTCCGAGATGGTCCAGCAGGACCGTCAGGATCGTAAGCAGGCCAAGGTCCGTCGTCGCCATCGCCACACGGGTCTCAAAGTCTTCATCGTGCTGCTTCTGCTCATTTTGATTGCTGCGGGCGGTCTGGGCTTTGCCTACACGCGCGGCTTTGGCTTCCCCTCGCAGGAGTCGGTTATCACCGATCTGTTCCAGGCTGCCGGCGACGGTGACACCGCAAAGGCCGAGTCTTGCCTGGCCTCGAGCCTGTCCGAGGACGCCAAGTCGATGATCATCTCCTCGATTCCGCAGGGCGCCACCGTGTCCGTCGAGGGCATGGATCAGTCCATGACCGAGACGACCGCCAAGGTCAAGGCTTCGCTGTCCAAGGGCGGCGAGCAGGAGTACACCGTCAAATTCGTGCGCTCCGACAATCATATCGGCTGGGCCGTTTCCTCGCTCGATATGGATTTCTCGGCTGCTGACAACCAGTAGTGACCTTATGGGATTTAGCTTTGCCCGGCGCTTCACCGCAAGTGAGGTGCCGGGCTTGCGCTAGTATCATGAGCTAGTAGTTTTCCAGCAATCATCCAACACATCAGGAGTTGCGTTGTTTTCTTTGATGGATATGTTCTTCGGTAGCTATGCGGGCGATCTTGCCATCGACCTCGGCACCGCAAATACGCTTGTCTCCGTGCGCGGCAAGGGCATCGTCATTCGCGAGCCCTCTGTCGTCGCCATCGATAAGAACGACGAGCGCATCCTGGCGGTCGGTATCGAGGCAAAGCGCATGCTCGGCCGTACGCCCGGCAACATCGTGGCCGTTCGTCCCCTGAAGGACGGCGTCATCGCCGACTTCGATGTTACCGAGGCTATGCTTCGCTATTTTATCGACAAGGCGTCCGAGAAGCGCTATCCGTGGACCCCGCGTCCGCGCGTTGTCGTCTGCGTTCCCTCCGGCGTCACGTCGGTCGAGAAGCGTGCTGTCTTTGAGGCCACGATCCAGGCTGGCGCTCGCCAGGCCTACCTGATCGAGGAGCCCATGGCTGCCGCTATCGGCGCCGATCTGCCCGTCGAGGAACCCACCGGCTCCATGGTCATCGACATCGGTGGCGGTACCACCGAGGTTGCCGTTATCGCTATGGGTGGCATCGTCGTCTCGCAGTCCATCCGTATTGCCGGCGACGAGTTCGATCAGGCCATCCTCACGCACGTTCGTGATGCCTACAACTTGGCCATCGGCGAGCGTACGGCAGAGGACATCAAGATCAAGGTCGGCTCCGCCGTGCCGCTCAAGGACGAGCTCGACGTCGAGGTCAACGGCCGCGACGTGATCACCGGTCTGCCCAAGACCGTGCGCATCGAGAGCGAGGAGATTCGTCGCGCGCTCAACAAGCCGCTCGACGAGATGGCCAAGGCCGTCAAGGACGCACTCGACGCTACGCCTCCCGATCTTGCCTCGGACCTTATGTACTACGGTATTTTGCTGACTGGTGGCGGCGCGCTGCTGCGCGGTCTCGACGTGCGCCTGCGCGATGAGACCGGTGTTTCGGTCAACGTCAGCCCCACGGCGCTCGATAACGTCGTTAACGGCTGTGCCCGCGTGCTCGAGGCCAATGCGTTTGATGGCGGCTTCGTCCAGACCAATGCTTAATTTCCAAAAGGTGGATTCCATTTGGCACGATCTTCGGGTTTCTCCACAAATCTGAATACCAAGCGACAATCAACGGGTATGCGCCCGTTGATTGTTTTCAGCCTGATTTCGGTGTTGCTGCTCACGTTTTACATCCGCGAGGGCGAGGCAGGACCGATTCATGCCGTGCGTTCGGGCGTGACGACGATTACCTCGCCGGTGCGCTTTGTGGGCTCGGCTGTGGCGGCCCCCTTCAATGCGATCGGCAACGTGTTCTCTAACCTTACGGCGTCGCAGGACACGCTTGACGAGCTTAAGAAGCAAAACGAGGAGCTGACCTCTAAGGTTGCTGAGCTCTCCGAGGCTCAAAAGACCGCCGAGCGTCTGGAGGGGCTGGTCGGCCTGCAGTCGACCTACAACCTCAAATCGACCGCTGCTCGTATCGTTGGTGCCTCGGGCGATGCCTGGACCTCGATCGTAACCATCGACAAGGGCTCTGCCGACGGCCTTACCATCAACATGCCCGTGACGAGTTCTGCCGGTGTTATCGGTCAGATTATCGAGGTATCGGCCAAGACCTCTACCGTGCGCCTTATTGGCGACGAGAACTCGGGTGTGTCCGCCATGGTACAGGACACGCGCGCCCAGGGCATGCTGCAGGGTCAGGCTGACGGCACGCTGCGTCTTGAGTACGTGAGCGTCGACTCCGATGTTAAGGTTGGCGACATCATCGTGACCTCGGGCATTGGCGGTGTATTCCCCAAGGGTCTACCGCTCGGCACCGTCTCGTCGGTTGAGAAGTCGGCAAACGACGTGTACTACACCATTGTGGTGCGCGCTCAGACCACGGCCGAGAACAACGAGGAAGTGCTGGTCATCACCTCGCTGACCGACGAACAGTCGGCCTCGGATGAGGACGTGAGCACGGCCAACAGCACGCCGCAGGGAACGTCGCGCGATGCTGCGACCAAGACGAAGGACGAGAGCTCGGATGACAGTTCCGACACGTCCGAGACGACCGATTCTGGCTCGAGCGAATAGGGGGCATGTCCATGGATCTACGCGAGCAGGGGATGAGCTCCCGCACGTTTGTAATCGCCGCCATTGTGTGTGTGCTGCTGCAGGCAGGCCTGGCACCGCAGATCTCCATTGCGGGAGGTCGCGTCAACTTCATGATTATCCTGGTGTGCCTAAGCGTGTTCTCGGGCGACCCGACCCGTGCCGTCGTGTGCGGTTTTTGCAGCGGCTTGTTTTATGACCTGTCCGCTGCCGTGCCGGTGGGCGTTATGTCGCTCCTGCTGACCGTGGGTTCTTTTGCCCTGGTGCACAGCGCCGTCGGTCAGACGGGCGGTACCCCGAGTGCGCGCGGCGTCACCGTGGGCGCCTTTGCGCTCGTCATTAATGTGATCTACAGCATCGTCTTGCTGTTTATGGGTTTGGAGACGAGCTTTGTCGTGGCGATCTTCGGCCATGCGCTGCCGTCCTCGATCCTGACGGGTCTGGTTGCCATTCCGTTTTTGATGTCCGGCGTCGTGCCGCAGTCCGGCTATGGATTCTCCGCACGTGGCGGACGCCAGACGGGTATGCGCTTTAAGCCCAAGACCCGTAAGCTCAAATAGGGGAGGCCCGTAGATGTCTTCCCAGATGACGGTTATTATCGCCGGTATCGTGCTGGTTGTGGCCATCGTGGTCGCGCTGGTCATCATGCGTCGTGGCGATTCCCGTTTTACCTACGATACGCAGCATGGAACGGCCCCGCGCGCCACCGAGGGCGAGGGCAATACCGCGGTGACCGCCTTTAAGGGCCGCTTTTCCATCCTCACCACGGGTGTGGGCGCGATGTTTGCGGCGCTCGCCGTCAAGCTGTGGGGCATGCAGATGGTCTCATCTGACTATTACGAGAAGCAGGCCAATAGTAATCAGACTCGCACCGTTACAACACCCGCTGTGCGCGGTCGCATCCTCGACCGCAATGGCGTGGCGCTTGTCCAGAACCGTCCCTCACTTGCTGTCGTGGCCTACCGCGACCTTGCCGAGGATGAGGTTCTGGTTCGCCATCTTGCCAACGTGCTTGGAATGCCTTACGTGGCGGTCCTTCGCAATATTCAGGACAATACAGAGGGCGCTCAGAGCCTGCATACCATCGCGACGGACGTCCGTCGCTCCACGGTTGCCTATATTCAGGAGCACGCCGGCGAGTTCCCGGGCGTCAAGATTGCCGAGCGTACCGAGCGTCAGTATCCATATGGCGAGACGGCATGCCATATCTTGGGCTATACCGGCACCATTACCTCCGAGCAGCTCGAGGCCCAGAATAAGAAAACCTCTGGCGATGATGATGCTTCTGCTGGCAAGATTACGTACCAGTCGGGCGATATCGTGGGCCAGGCGGGCGTTGAGAGCTACTACGAAAACCTGCTGCAGGGCATTCGTGGCGAGCAGACCGTCAAGGTCGATGCCTCGGGCAATGTGACCGGTCAGGCCGGCGCCGTGCCCGCGAAGGCCGGCTCCGACATTAAGCTCACGCTCGACCTTAAGATTCAGCAGGCCTGTGAGACGGCGCTGGCGAGCGCTATCGAGCTTGCCAAGACCACTGGCTACAGCAATGCCGGCAACGGCGCAGTGGTGTGTCTCGATCCCAACAATGGCGAGATCCTGGGCATGGCGAGCGAGCCCAAGTTCGATCCGTCCGTCTTTATCGGCGGTGTCTCAAATGACGTGTGGACCGAGCTCAATGATGACAAGGGTTCGCACCCGCTGCTCAACCGCGCCATTAGCGGACAGTACATGTCGGCCTCGACCATCAAGCCGCTCTCGGCACTGGCCGGTCTTGAGTTTGGAACCTACACGTCGGGGCAGACGACCAACTGCACGGGTTATTGGACGGGTCTGGGCAAGTCGTGGGGCAAGTACTGCTGGCTGCATTCCGGCCACGGCACCATGACGCTGCAGTCGGGTATCGCCAACTCGTGCGACCCCGTCTTCTACGACATGGGCAAGGCGTTCTTTTATGACGAGAAACATTCCGAGGGCCTGCAGGAGGTCTTTCGTCGCTGGGGTCTAGGCAAGACCTGCGGTATCGATCTGCCGAGTGAGGGCGCGGGCCGTATTCCCGATGCCGAGTGGAAAGAGTCGTACTTCACCGACGCATCTGCCGAGGACCGCAAGTGGAATGCCGGCGATATGACCAACATTGCCATCGGTCAGGGCGACATCCTGGTGACGCCCCTGCAGATGGCGTGTGCCTATATGGGTCTTGCCAACGGCGGCAAACAGTACGTGCCTCACGTGTTTCTGTCTGCCGTGTCGCGCGATGGCGACGGCGATGCCTATAAGTACAACGGTAAGGGCAAGAAGAAGCGCCTGGAGGCCAAGATCAACAGCGATTCGGATTTGGCTCTTGTTCGCAACGGCATGCACGACGTGATTTACACGGCATCGACGTCCCTGGCGGCGCACTTTGGTACCCTGACGCCGCAGGTATACGGCAAGTCGGGCACGGGCGAGAAAAGCGGCGAGGACGAATACGCTTGGTTCTGCGCCTATGCACCGGCCGATAATCCCAAGTATGTCATCGCTACTGTCCTGGAGCAGGGCGGCGGCGGCTCAGATACCGCGATGCATGTCGTGCGCGACGTGCTCGGCGTGATTTATGACGAGCCCGATACCTCTTCGGCCTCGGGCGATTCCTCGGTTCGATAGGAGGTTGCGATGGATTTTTCTCCGGCGGATCTGTTCCGTTCAACCAAGACCGGCTCTCGCAGCAGCCTGGACCGCGTCAACAAGCAACTTTCGGCCTCGCGCGGCACGTTTCGCCAAAAGGTCCATATCGGTGTGCTCGTGGCTACAGTGGCGCTCGTCGCCTACGGTGCCATCATTATCTGGTCGGCTTCGCAGTTTAAGGCCGATGCTTCGTTCTCACGCCATCTGCTGGGAATTGGCATCGGCACGGTGCTGGCGGTGCTGGTCTGGCGCTCCGACCTGCGCGGTATTTCCAATTTCTCGACGGCGTTGCTCGTCATCGACCTGATCGTGATCCTCTCGCCCAAGATTCCGGGTCTGTCCTATACGGGCGGTCTGGGCATGACGGGCTGGATCAAGATTCCCGGTATCGGCTTGACATTCCAGCCGGTTGAGCTTGCCAAGCTCATCACCATCTTCTTTATTGCTACGCTTGGCTCGCAGTATAACGGTCGCATCGATACCGTTCGCGACTACGTCAAGCTCTGCGGCATGTTGTCCATTCCGTTTTTGGCCGTCGTCGCCATGGGCGACCTGGGCTCGGGCCTTGTCGTGCTGGTTTCGGGCGCCATCGTCATTTGTATGAGTGGTGCACGCCGCGAATGGGTGCTGTCGACCCTGGCCCTGCTCGTGGGCCTGGTGGCCCTCGTCCTGGCGCTCGATTCGGTCTTTGATTCGTTGCTCGGCCACGATGTGCTTATCAAGCAGTATCAGATGAACCGTCTGACGGTCTTTATCGACCCCGATAATGCCGATTCGGACGATGCCTACAACCTGCAGCAGTCGCTTATCGCCGTTGGCTCGGGTGGCTTCTTTGGTAAGGGTTTGGGCCATGCGACGCAGTCGGCCGGGGGCTTTCTGCCTGAGTTCCACACCGACTTCGTCTTCGCCTTTCTGTCCGAGACCTTTGGCTTTTGCGGCTCCTTTTTGCTGCTGTGCTTGTACGTACTGCTCATCTTCTCGACGATCCGCGTTGCTTTTAAGTGCGAGTCTCTGTTCCTACGCTTATCATGCGTAGGTATCGTTGGCATGTGGGCGTTTCAGACTTTCGAAAACATCGGCATGTGCATCGGCATGATGCCGATTACCGGTATTCCGCTACCGTTTATTAGCTTCGGTTCGTCTTCGATGATGATTCAGCTGCTGACGGTGGGTATCGTACAATCCATATGGCGGCATCGTTCGGGCGCCGCGTAACCGCTGGAGGGGTTTGCTATGAAAATTCCCGTAGATAAGCTGACCCGCGCTTTTAAGATGGGCGCGTCCGTTAAGAAGGATTCCGATACGCCGGTGCGCGTCTCGGTCTATCTGGATTCGTCCGCCTCGCGCTTTCTGGCCGAGACGGTGCGTGACGCCTTTGTGCCGCAGACGACCTCGGGCATTGTGCGCGTCGAGCGTCTCGGGGAGGAGCGAATTGCTCCAAAGACCGATACCGATGTGGTGCTGGTGCTCTCGTGTGGTTCCGACCGCTTGGAGAGTGCCGTGCAGGAGCTCGTGATCGCCGGCGCGCCCGTGTGCGTGCTTGCCGAGTCTGCTGTGGAGGTGCCGTTTATCGAGGAGTCCACGCCCATGCTCGGCGTGGTAGCGGCAACCGATAAGACGTATCTGCTCGAGACGCTTGCCCGCTGGATTCTCGATCGCACCGACAAGGAAACGGCTTTTGCGGCGAACTTTGCCTTCATGCGCATCGCGGCCGCCAATCGTATCATCACCTCGTGCGCGCTCACCAATATGGCGACCGGCGCGCTGGTGTTTTTGCCGGGCGCCGATTATCCCGTTATGGCGCTGGCGCAGGTGGGCATGCTCTTTGAGCTCGCTGCCGTCTTTGGACGCGGCATTAAGCCCGAGCGCGGCTACGAGGTCGCGGGCGTGCTTGCCGGCGGTCTTGTGATCCGCGCGGTCACCCGCGCGCTCGTCAAGCAGACGCCGCATATTGGGTTTGCCGTCAAGGCGCTCACTGCTGCCGCGGGCACCTATGGCATGGGCCGTGCGCTCGTTTCGCTCTACGAGCGCGATGTCGACTACAGCCGTGCCAACGAGGTGGTCACTGCCACGTTCTCCCGCGTTCGCGATCTGGTGACCACGGTCGCGGGCGCTACCCGTCCTATGGCGTCCTATCAGGACGCATCAGATCTCGCTGCTTAGGGGTTTTCCGTTGCGCGTTGCATACCAAGATTGTTTTCATTTAATTGAGCCGTTGCTCGCCAAGGTCGAGAAGCCGAGTCGCTATATCGATCACGAGTGGGGTACGCTTTCCAAGGCCGATGCCGACTACCGTTGCTGCCTGATCTATCCGGATGTGTACGAGGTCGGTCTGCCCAACCAGGGTATCGCCATCCTCTACAACATCCTTAACCAGGCTGAGGGCATCTCCTGCGAGCGTGGCTATGTGCCGTGGCCCGATATGGGTGACGCCATGCGCGAGGCGGGCATTCCGCTGCTCTCGCTCGAGGGAGCAGCGCCGGTCGCTTCGTTTGATATCGTCGGTCTGCATGTGCCGCACGAGATGGCGGTGACGAACTTTCTCGAGGCACTCGACCTCGCTGGTATTCCGCTGTTAGCGGCTGACCGCACCGAGGACGACCCCATTATCATCGCCGGCGGCCCCTCGGTGTACAACCCCGAGCCGTACGCGGCCTTCTTCGATGCCATCCTCATCGGTGAGGGCGAGGAATCGCTGCTCGAGACCTGCCAGCTGCATCGCCGCCTGCGTGACGAAGGGGTCCCGCGCGTGCAGATTGTCGAGCAGCTTGCATCCATTGCCGGCAACTACGTGCCGTCGCTCTATGAGGTTCGTCACGACGAGCCCTGCTCGCCGCATGGCTACACCGTGCCGCGTGAGGGCAAGGATGCGCCGACCGTGGTCTACAAGCGCGTCGTCGAGGATTTCGGCGCCACGAATCCGCTGTCGCAGTCGTGCGTGCCCTATGCACAGCTGGTTCACGACCGCCTGTCTATCGAGATCCTGCGCGGCTGCGCCCGCGGCTGTCGTTTTTGTCAGGCCGGTATGACGTATCGCCCGGTGCGCGAGCGCTCGGCCGACCAGATCGTCTCGTCGGTGATTCAGGGTCTGGAAAAGACCGGCTATGACGAGGTGTCGCTGACCTCGCTTTCGACCACCGATCACTCCTGCATCCGCGATGTACTCGGTCGCCTGAACCGCCGTCTGGAAGATACGGGCATTCGCGTGTCCATTCCCTCGCAGCGCCTGGATTCGTTTGGCGTGGATATGGCCGAGTCGGTCGCCGGCGAAAAGAAGGGCGGACTGACGTTCGCGCCCGAGGCCGGCAGCCAGCGCATGCGCGACATCATTAACAAGAACGTGACCGAAGAGGACCTGGACCGTGCGGCCAAGGCGGCCTTCGAGGCCGGCTGGAACCGCATGAAGCTCTACTTTATGATGGGCCTTCCCGGCGAGCGCGACGAGGACATCGTGGCCATCGCCAATCTGGCCGATCACGTGCTGGAGCTCGGTCGTTCCGTGGTGCCCAAGGCTCGTCGCGGCTCGATCTCGGTGTCCATCTCGGTTTCGGTCTTTATCCCCAAGGCTGCCACGCCGTTCCAGTGGTGCCCGCAGCTCGACTACGACGACGTCAAGCGTCGCCAGAAGCTGCTCATCACGAGCGTTCGCAACCGTGCCGTCCGCGTGCATTACCACGATGCCGAGACCTCGCTCATCGAGGCCGCGCTTTCCCGCGCCGGTCGTGACATGACGCCCGTCATCATTGATGCTTGGCGCTCGGGCTCTCGCTTTGACGCCTGGGTAGAGCATTTCTCGCTCGATAACTGGAAGGAAGCTGCTGCCAAAAACGGCATCGACCTCAATGAGCTCGTGCACCTGCCCTACGAGTTGGACTGGCGCCTGCCGTGGGAGCACGTGAGCCCCGGCTGCACGCGCGGCTTCCTCGAGCGCGAGTACCGTCGCTCGCTCGAGGGCGTCACGACTCCCGACTGCACCCGCACGTCGTGCACCGGCTGCGGGATCTGCCCCACGCTCCACGCCAAGAATGTATTGATGGGTGATCGCGCATGAGTGAACGCCTGACCGACAACCCCTCGCTCTTTAGGCTTCGTGTTCGTTATGGCAAGCGCGATCGCCTTAAGTACCTGGGCCATCTCGAAGTAATCCATACCATTGAGCGCATCGTGCGCCGTGCGGGACTTCCCTATGCCGTCACGCAGGGCTTCTCTCCGCACATGCGCGTGGGCTTCTCTTCGGCGCTACCGGTTGGCACGTCGTCGACCTGCGAGTGGTATGACCTGTTTATGACCGAGTTCGTGGCGCTCGACGAGGCGTTTGGGCGCCTGTCTGCGGCGTCTCCGGCCGATCTGGCGCCCATCGAGGCGGCGTACATCGACGTGCGCACGCCGGCGTTGACGGCGCAGCTCACGCGCCTGTCGTATCGCATCGACCTGCACTTGGATCCCGAGGCGCCCGTAAGCGCCGACGAGGTGCGTCGTGCGATCGACACGTTGCGCGTGGACCATGGCATCGACTACGCGCGCGGAAAAAAGAGCAAGCGCTTGGATTTGGATCACACGCTCGTAGGCTATGAGCTCACGGCGGGGGAGCGCCCGGACCATTTGGTACTCATGCTCGACACCCATGCCGACAACGAGGGCTCCATGCGTCCGGAAATTTTGCTTTCTGCTGCTGATGTTTTGTTGCAGGGCTTGACCCCGGGCGTGGATGCACCTATTGTTTCCACCGGTATGCAAGACCTCGTGACCATCTGCTCCTACGATGTCGAGCGTCAGAATCAAGCATGCGAGGACGACGAGGGCCGACTCGTCAGCCCCATACCTGTGCGAACTTGTGGATTTGCTCCACATACTCGTTGACGGGGGTATTTTCGCCTGCTACTATATTCGGCTGTTGCACTAACTGATGCATGAAGGGCAAGTAAACATGTACGCAATCGTTAACACGGGCGGCAAGCAGTACAAGGTCGCCACCGACGATGTCATCACCGTCGAGAAGATCGAGGGCAATGAGGGCGACAAGGTCACCCTGCCGGTTATCTTCCTCAACGATGGTAAGAAGATCGTCACCGATCCCGACAAGCTGGCCAAGGCCAAGGTTACCGCTCAGATCGTTGAGCAGTTCAAGGGCGAGAAGCAGCTGGTCTTCAAGTTCCACAAGCGCAAGCGCTATCGTCGTCTGAAGGGTCACCGTCAGCAGCTCACTAAGCTGAAGATCGTGAAGGTTCAGGCTACCTCCCGCGCCAAGAAGGCTGTCAAGGCAGAGGCTGAGGCTGTTGCCGAGGCTCCCGTCGCCGAGTAGATTACACTCGTAACGAAAGAGTAGGTATACACAATGGCACACAAAAAAGGACTCGGTTCCTCCCGTAATGGCCGTGACTCCCGCGGTCAGCGCCTTGGCACGAAGCGCTATGCCGGCCAGACGGTAACCACGGGCACGATTCTCGTCCGTCAGCACGGCACGCACATCCACCCGGGTGAGAACGTTGGCCGTGGTAAGGACGACACGCTGTTCGCGCTGGTCGACGGTACCGTTGAGTTCCACAAGGGTATCAAGCACAGGGTCAGCGTACGCCCGCTCGCGAACGCGTAATTCACCCTTCATAGAGCACATATGTGGGAGGCACTTGAGTTTTAGGATTCAAGGGTCTCCCTCTTTTTGTAGGAGGCGATTCTGTTGTCACAGTTCACCGATATCAGCCGCATTAACGTGTGCGGCGGCGACGGCGGAGCCGGATGCATGTCGTTTAGGCGCGAGGCATTTGTCCCCAAGGGCGGCCCCGATGGCGGTGACGGCGGTCGTGGCGGCAATGTCGTCATCCAGGCCGATGCTCAGCTGTCTTCGCTGATCGATTACCGCTTTAAGCATCACTTCCGCGCCGAGCGCGGCACGCACGGGCAGGGTGCCCGTCGTAACGGTAAGAGCGGCGAGGACCTGATTCTCAAGGTCCCTATGGGTACCGTGGTACGCGAGCTCGACCCCGAGACGCAGACCCCGATGTTCGAGATTGCCGACCTTGTGCACGACGGCGAGCGCGTCGTCGTGGCGCCCGGCGGTGCCGGTGGCCTGGGCAACACGCACTTTGTGACGTCGGTGCGCCGCGCGCCCGCGTTCGCTCAGCTGGGCGAACCGGCCGAGGAGCACTGGATTGAGCTCGAGATGAAGCTTATGGCTGATGCCGCGCTCGTGGGCTTTCCCTCGGTGGGTAAGTCTTCGCTCATCGCGCGCATGAGTGCCGCCCGTCCCAAGATCGCCGACTATCCGTTTACCACGCTCGTGCCGAACCTCGGCATGGTGCGTGCCGGTGAGTATTCTTACGTCGTTGCCGACGTTCCTGGTTTGATTGAGGGCGCGAGCGAGGGCAAGGGTTTGGGCCACCAGTTCCTGCGTCATATCGAGCGTACCGCTCTGATCATGCATGTCGTCGATATGACGGGCGGTTTTGAGGACCGCGATCCGGTCGAGGATTATCGCATCATCAACCGCGAGCTCGAGCAGTATGGTGCCGAGCTTTCGGAGCGTCCGCAGATCGTCGTCGCCAACAAGTGCGACGCGCCGGGCACGGCCGACAAGATTGCCGATCTCAAGCGCGCCGCGCTCGACGACGGTCATATGTTCTTTGCCGTGTCTGCCGTGACGGGCGCCGGCCTGAACACGCTGATGCTTGCCGTAGGTGAGCAGGTGGCCAAGCTCCGCGCCGAGTTGGCCGTCTCCGATGAGCCGGTCGACCTGCGCGACGATGAGTGGGAGCGTCGCCGCCTGCAGCGTGAGAAGCGTTTCCGCATTGTCCAGGAAGAGCCCGGCGCCTTCCGCGTGGTGGGTCGCGCGATTGAGCGCATGGTCATTCAGACCGACTGGGAAAACGAGGAAGCCGTCATCTACCTGCAGCATAAGTTCGCGCGTATGGGTGTTGACGATGCGCTCGAGAAGGCTGGCTGCCGCGCGGGCGATGAGGTCCGCATTTGCCAGCGCGCCTTTGACTTTGAGGGTGCCGAGGACTTCTCTGAGTACGAGGAGCTCGAGGATGCTGGCGAGGACGTTGCCGTTGAGGCCATTGACGTGGCCGATGCTGCGGATGAGGGCGTCGAGGTTGTCGATGCGGCGGATGCCGCGGACGATGCCGAGGCCTCGGAGGGCGAGTAAGCCATGTCGCTGCGCGGTGGAATCGGTTTGCCCGAGCTGCCCATAAAAGAGGGCAAAGAGTTTCGGCTTGGCATTATGGGCGGCACATTCGACCCGATTCATTACGGGCACTTGGTGACTGCCGAGCAGGCGCGCGAGTCGCTCGACTTGGACGCTGTACTCTTTATGCCGGCGGGCTCTCCCGCCTTTAAGCTTGACAAGCCGGTGACGCCTGCCGAGGACCGTTATGCCATGACGGTCCTCGCCACCGCCGCGAACCCGGCTTTTTTGGCGAGCCGGTTCGAGATTGACCGTCCGGGCGTAACCTATACGGCCGATACGCTTCATGCCCTTCGCGACTTTTACCCGCCTCAGGTAAAGCTCTACTTTATTACGGGCGCCGACGCGATTATCGATATTGTGACCTGGCATGATGCCGAGCGAATCGCTGAGCTTGCTACCTTTATTGCGGCGACGCGACCGGGTTTTGATATCGATACGGCGCGTGCCCGAATCAAAGAGTCGGGGCTGCCGTTCGATGTGCGTTATATTCAGATTCCGGCGCTGGCGATCAGCTCGACGAACATTCGTAAGCGAGTTGCCCGCGGCATGAGCGTGCGCTATCTTACGAGCGAGTCTGTGCTCGGCTACATTCGCAAGCGCAGTTTGTATGTCGATCTGGGTCAAGAAGATTTTGAGTGATGGGGGCTACGTTGTCGGTAGAGGATCAGTTTGAGGGCGATGAGCGCGCGCTGCTCAAGCGCATTCAAGAGCTGCTCGATGTTCGCATGAAGGATAAGCGCAAGCGCTATGTGCATTCGCTGGGTGTTGCCGAGACCGCACTTCATCTGGCCGAGGTCTACGGCGTTGACCGCTTTGATGCCGTTGCCGCCGGCTTAATTCACGACTGGGACAAGGTGCTTTCCGATGATGAACTCGTGGCCCGCGCGCTTCACTATGGCATCAAGGTTGCCGGCTCTCCTTCCGCCGCGACGCCGCTTTTGCATGGCCCCGTTGCCGCGTATGAGCTTCCGCAGCTTTTCCCCGAGCTGTCGCCGGCCGTTTTCCAGGCTGTCGACCGTCACACCGTGGGCGCCTGCGACATGACGCCGCTCGATATGGTGGTCTTTGTGGCCGATGCCATCGAGCCCAACCGCCATGGTGATTATGCCCACGCGCTGCGCAAGATGGTGGGGGAGTCGACGCTTGACGAGTTGTTCTTCTCCTGTTTTGCGCAGGGTCTGGTCTATGTGATCCAGTCCGGGCGCTATCTTTATCCCACAGCTATTACGATTTACAACCATTACGCCCAGCTGCGCTAGCTCGGGTGTGTCTAGAAAGAGGTATTCCATGGCCGACGAGACCATGACCGACGAGCAGATTCTTGAAGGTGTGGAGCACAAGAGCTTCGCCGCCATGTCCGACCGCACTGCCGCCTCGCTGTCCGCGAGCGGTGTCGCCGCCGAGGATGTCGCCCGCGCCGCCGCGCAGGCCGCCTACGACAAGAAGGGCGAGGACGTTCAGGTGCTCGACCTGACCGAGCTTTCCGACGTATGCGACTACTTTGTGCTTGCCACCGGTACCAACAACCGCCAGGTCGATTCTATCGTCGACGAGATCGAGGAGAAGGTCGCCGAGGCTTGCGGCGAGCATCCGTTCTCCATCGAGGGCCGCGAACAGAAGACCTGGATGCTCATGGACTACGGTTCGGTTGTCGTCCACGTCTTCACTCCCGAAGCCCGCGACTTCTATCGCCTAGAAAAACTCTGGGGCGACGCCCCCCAGCTCCCCCTCAACCTCCTCTAGTAGCTCATTTGAGACGGGGTTTAGCTACCCTCACGCATATCGCCGGGCAGGTGCGGTTTTCCGCACCTGCCCGGCTTTCTTTTTGCCCAAAGGCGGTTAATCGTTGAAGCGGGATTGGCGGCCGAAGGAAAGGACGGTGTCGCCGAATTTGTCTCGGACGGCGTCGATGGCGACGGAGAGGTCGCGGCGGTCGCTGGATTGGGCCCCGCGGTCATCGATCTCGCAGAACAGGTCGGTCTGGATGCCGCCTTGGTGGTCGAAGTCGCTCATACCGATGCCTGCTAAGCGAACATGCATGCCTTCCTGCCAGATGTTGTCGAGCAGTTCGAGTGCAACCGCCACGAAGATGTTCTCATCGTCGGTCGGATGAGGCAGCCGGCGCTGTGCCGTACGCCCGCTTCCATACGAATACTTGAGCTTGAGCGTCACCGTGGCGCCCGTTAGTCCCTGACGGCGCAGGCGGCGTCCCACTGACTCTCCCAACAGCGCAATCGCCGCCTCAATATCCCCACGCTCAGTTAAATCTTTAGCAAAGGTGCGTTCATTGCTGACCGACTTGACCTCGCGCTCTTCATCGAGACTCGTGACTTCGGAGATTTCGAGTCCCAGCGCACGCTGGCGCATGCGTTCGCCGTTGACGCCAAAAATAGAGGCCAGTGTGGACTCAGGCGCGCGCGAAAGCTCGCCGAGGGTGTAGATGCGCATGCGGCGCAGTCGCTCCTCGGCCGAGCGTCCGATGCCGCTCATGGCAGATACCGGCAGCGCGGCCAAAAAGCGCTGCTCGGTTCCGGGGCGCACAATCGTCAATCCAAACGGCTTGTCACGCTCGCTTGCGATCTTTGCGACTGTCTTGTTGCAGCCCACGCCAATGGAACAGGTCACTCCCAGTCCTGCCACGCGGTCGCTTATACGTCGCGCAACCAGCAGCGGGTCTTCGGGCGCAAAGCGACCCGGTGTGATATCGATAAAGGCTTCGTCGATGGATACGCGCTCCACGCGCGGGGTCTCGTCGGCGAGAATCGCCATGACCTGCGCGCTCACCTCGCGGTAGCGGTCGAAGTGCCCGTGTGTCCAAATGGCCTGAGGACACAGACGCCGTGCCTCGGCCGAGGGCATGGCGGAGTGCACGCCAAAGCGACGTGCCTCATATGAACACGTGGACACGACGCCACGCGAATCGGCGTCCCCGCCCACGATGAGCGGTTTTCCGCGCCATTCGGGATGGTCGAGCATCTCCACGCTCGCAAAAAACGCATCTAGGTCCATCAGGCCCACCGCTGGACCCGTCCAGGGAGGCGGCGTGACGCCCATGGCATCCTCATAACCGTATGTATGTTCGCGTCTTTCCATGTCATGAGTATACCGCGCAGCTCATGTGGGGTGCGTGTATGTGCTTGCAAATCCCGAATTCTTGTCTAAGATATGGATTTGCCCTCGACTACACCGAAGAAGTTGGTCTCACGGACTTCACCTGCCCGCGTCGATGGCGTATTATGTTCAACTGTTTGTTTGTAGTTGCAGCCTAAAGCTGCTTGGTTGGAGGAGTTTCCTTTGGCAGTCAAGATTCGCCTTGCTCGTCACGGCGCTAAGAAGCGTCCGTACTACCGTGTCGTCGTCGCCGATTCCCGCGCCCCGCGTGACGGTCGTATCATCGAGGAGGTTGGCCGCTACAACCCGATGACCGCCCCCAAGACCATCAACCTCGACCTCGAGAAGATCGCCGACTGGCAGTCAAAGGGCGCTCAGCTCACCGACGCCGTCGCCGCTCTGGTCAAGGCCGCCAACGAGGGCGAGAAGACCGAGACCGTCGTCAAGAAGTCCAAGAAGCAGCTCGCCAAAGAGGCCGAGGCCGCTAAGGCTGCCGCTGAGGCCGCTGAGGGTGCCGAGGAGTAAATCGTGCCTGAGGTTGACGCTGCACAGCTCGAGGGTGAGGCAATGCTCTCAGATCGCATCGCCGATCTCGTCGAATATCTCGTTGTTCAGATCGTCGACGACCCGGATTCCGTGAGCCTTGAGGTCATCGATGGTGACGACGCCTCTACGATTGAGGTTTCGGTCGCCGAGGATGATGTCGCTAAGGTCATCGGCCGTCGTGGCCGTACCATCAAGGCCATTCGCACGCTCGCCCGTGCACTGGCCGCTCGCCTCGACACTGCTGTCGAGGTAGAGGTTCTGGGCTAGGACCTTGAGATCCCAGTACAAAAACATCGCCCGTGTGGTCAAGCCGCACGGAAGGAAGGGGGAGGTCCTCGCGCAGCCGCTGCGGGGGCTTCCTTCTGTATTAGAGCCGGGTATGCGCGTCGCCCTGACGCCGCCGGCGCTCAAGCGCGACCGCTTTTGCACGGTCGTGTCCGTCACCGATACGGGCGATGGCGATCTGGTCTCGTTTGAGGGCATTGACGACTTGACGGCCGCCGAGGGCATCACGGGATGCTACGTGCTGGCAAATCGTGACGACTTTGAGCTCGATTCGCTCGACGCTGCCTATACCGACCTGATGGGTCGCGAGGTGGTCGACGAGCGCTTCGGTTCGCTCGGTACGATCGTCGAGATCATGTCGACGCCCGCCAACGATGTTTGGGTTGTCGAGGGTGATCGGTACGGCGAGGTACTGATTCCCGTGATCGAGCAAGTCGTGCTCGATCTTCCCGATGCAGGAACAATTTCCGTCCACGTGATGGACGGCCTGATCGATATGGACAAGTAGGGAGGACAACATGCTGATTGAGACCCTTTCGGTCTTTCCCGAGATGTTTGAGCCCGTCATGTCCACGTCGATTTTGGGCCGCGCCCGCAAGGCCGGCCTTTTTGATTTTAAGGCGTATAACCTGCGCGACTGGACGCACGACCGCCATCGTACCGTCGATGACGAGCCGTACGGCGGCGGGCAGGGCATGCTCATGAAGGTCGAGCCTATCGCAGAGGCCATCGAGGCCATTAGCGCAGAGGGTCCCAAGCCCACTGTGGTGTTCTTTACCCCCTGTGGCGAGCCTTTTACGCAGCATGTGGCCGAGCGCCTGCTCAAAAGTGAGCGCCTGCTGTTTGTGTGCAGTCGCTACGAGGGCGTCGACGAGCGCGCGTATGCGTATGCCGATGAGCGTCTGTCGATCGGCGACTACGTGCTTACGGGCGGCGAGCTGCCTGCCATGGTCGTTGCCGATGCCGTCGTACGCCTGATTCCCGGCGCCCTGGGCGACGAGATGAGCAATGTGGACGAGTCGTTCTCGACCGCCGAGGACGGAGGACTGCTCGAGTACGCGCAGTACACCCGCCCCGCCGAGTTCAACGGCGAGGGCGTGCCGCCGGTGCTTGTGAGCGGCGATCACGCCAAGGTCGATGCCTGGCGCCGTAAGAATGCCATCGAGCGCACCTGCCGCTGGCGTCCCGACCTGATCGAGACAGCGCGGCTCACGCCCGAGGAGCGTGCTTACGCGCAGGATTTGCTTTCTGGAAGAGGTGAATAACATAGAGGACAATAAAGGCCGCCAACGAGTTCATCTTGAACATGATTTTGGCGAGAGGTCCGTTTTCACTTTGCGGGGCGCCTTGGAATGGGTTTTGGTCATTCTAATCGCGCTCGCCGCCACCTTCCTGATCCGCACCTTTGTGGTCGAGCCCTTTGTGGTGCCCACCGGCTCTATGGAGGACACAATCGAGATTGGCGACCAGATCCTGGCGCAAAAGGTGAGCCTCGAGCTCGGTCAGCCCGTCAAGCAGGGCGATATCGTGGTGTTTCACAACCCCGATGGCACCTCCGAGCATGATGTTCTTGTCAAGCGCGTTATTGCCACGGCCGGCCAGACGGTCGACCTGCAGGACGGCAAGGTGGTCGTTGACGGCCAGGCGCTCGACGAGGACTATACGACCGGCATGAGCTGGCCGCTTTCCGTCCAGGCGCCCGCTGCCCAGGTGAGCTATCCCTACACCGTCCCTGACGACTGTGTGTGGGTGATGGGCGACAACCGCGAGAACTCTGCTGACTCCCGCTACTTTGGCCCGGTCGACCGCTCCGACTTGATCGCCGTGGCGCTCGTGCGTTACTGGCCGCTCAACCGCATCGGCGCTATCGACTAAAAACCGCTATAGTACAGTACCTAACCGTGTAATCGTTTCGACGAGGGGATATTAGAGGCATGAACGCTTCATCGCTTTCCTTCCAAGACATTATCCTGCGCCTCCAGCAGTACTGGGGCGAGCAGGGCTGCGTCATTATGCAGCCCTATGACTCCGAGGTCGGTGCCGGTACCTTCCATACCGCGACCACGCTGCGCTCGCTCGGTCCCGCCGAGTGGCGCACCTGCTATGCGCAGCCCTGCCGCCGTCCCGCCGACGGCCGCTACGGCGAGAACCCCAACCGCATGCAGCACTACTATCAGTTCCAGGTGCTCATCAAGCCCTCGCCGGTAAACGCCCAGGAGCTTTACCTGGGGTCTCTTGCCGCTATCGGCCTGGATCCCAACGACCATGACGTCCGCTTTGTCGAGGACGACTGGGAGAGCCCGACGCTCGGCGCCTGGGGCCTTGGCTGGGAGGTCTGGCTCAACGGCATGGAGGTCACGCAGTTTACGTACTTCCAGCAGGTGGGCGGCATCGAGGTCGACCCCGTGCCCGTCGAGATCACCTATGGCCTGGAGCGTATCGCCATGTACGCTCAGGGCGTCAACTCCGTTTACGACCTGGTGTGGAGCTATCTGCCCGACGGAACGCCCATGACCTATGGCGACGTGTTCCTCGAGAACGAGCGCGAGTTCAGTGCCTATAACTTTGAGGTCGCCAACGTCGAGATGATGCGTCAGAAGTTTGACGACTACGAGGCCGAGTGCCACTCCTGCCTGGAGCGCAAGCTGCCGCTGCCGGCTTACGACTGTGTCATGAAGTGCAGCCACGCCTTCAACCTGCTCGATGCCCGCGGCGCCCTGTCCGCGGTCGAGCGTGCCAACTACATCCTGCGCGTCCGCGCCGTCGCCAAGGCGTGCTGCGAGGCCTATATGGCCGAGGTCGCCGGAGTCAACGAGAATGCCGACCAGGAAGGCGAGGTGGCGTAAGCCATGGCAGACGCTAAGGATTTCCTGTTTGAGATCGGTACGGAGGAAATGCCCTCTGCACCGCTGAACAATGCCGTCAAGCAGCTTGGCACCATGATCGCCAAGGGTCTCGACGAGGCCGGTCTGGCCCACGGCGAGGTACGCGTGATCTCGAGTCCGCGTCGCCTGGCTGCACTCGTTGCCGACGTCGCCACCGCGACCGATGAGGTTCACGAGGCCAAGCGTGGCCCCGCGGCCAACATTGCCTTCGACGCTGACGGTAACGCCACCAAGGCCGCCCAGGGCTTTGCCCGCAAGTGCGGTGTGGCTGCCGAGGACCTGGTCCGTCGCGAGGACACTGACGGTCGCGAGTATGTGTTCGCCGAGAAGAACATTCCCTCCGCACCGGCTACGCCGATTCTGACCGCTCTGTGCGAGAAGACCATCGCCGGCCTGCAGTGGCCCAACTACCGTAGTCAGCGCTGGGGCCACGAGCACGCCACGTTCGTGCGTCCGGTCCGTTGGATCTGCTGCCTTTTGGGCGAGGATGTTGTTCCCGTGTCGTTTGCCGACGTGACGAGTGGCAACACCACGCGTGGTCATCGCGTACTTGGCCCTGGTGACCATGTGGTTGCCAGCCCCGCCGTCTACGAGCAGGTGCTCGAGGACGCCGGCGTGCTTTCTGCCGAGCGTCGTCGCGAGGCCATCCTCGCCGGTATCGCCGAGGTCGAGGCTGCCCGTCCCGGCTGCCATGTCGATACGCCCAAGAAGGTCTTCGAGGAGGTTATCAACCTCTGCGAGTGGCCGACGGTGCTCGTCGGTACTTTCGATGAGGAGTTCCTCAAGGTCCCGCACGAGATCATTTGCGAGTCCATGCTCACCAACCAGCGCTACTTCCCGATCTATGACGGTGAGGGCAAGCTGACGCGTGAGTTCGTGATCGTCTCGAACAGCAAGCCTGAGAACGCCGAGCGCGTGATCGATGGTAACGAGCGCGTCGTGCGCGCCCGCCTGGACGACGCCAAGTTCTTCTACGAGGAGGATCTGAAGATCTCCCTCGACGAGTTCCGTGAGCGTCTGGCCAAGGTCGCCTTCCAGGAGAAGCTCGGCAGCGTGCTCGCCAAGTCCGAGCGCATTGAGCAGCTCGCGCTTGCCATTGCCCGCGAGGCCCATCTCGGTGCTCACCTGGCCGCCGATGCCGGCCGCGCCGCGCACCTGTGCAAGGCCGACCTGGTGTCCAACGCCGTCGTCGAGTTTACGAGCCAGCAGGGCGTGATGGGTGGTTACTACGCCACCGCGATGGGGGAGAACGACGAGGTCGCCCAAGCCATTCGCGATCACTATCGTCCCCGCTTTGCCGGCGACGAGCTGCCCGAGGGTACCGCCGGCTGCATCGTGGCCTGCGCCGACAAGCTCGATACCATCGCCGGTATCTTTGCCATCGGCGAACCCCCGACCGGCTCCTCCGACCCCTACGCGCTGCGCCGCGCCGCCATCGGCATCATCAACATCCTGCGCGATCGTCTGCCGATCGACCCCACGTCGCTCATCGACTTCGCCCTTGAGCTCTATACCGAGCAGGGCATTGCGTTTGACGCCGCCGAGGTCGCACAGCAGGTTCGCGACTTCTTCCACGGCCGTCTGGTGAGCATGGCCCGCGACGAGAAGATTCCGGTCGATACCGTTGCCGCCGTCTCTGCGGTGCACATCATTGCCCCGTCTGTCTTCTTTGCTCGCTGTGCCGCCCTGGACGAGGCCCGCAAGAACGACGCCGAGACCTTCGACAACCTGGCTACCGCCTATGCCCGTGCCGCGCACATCTCCAAGCCCGAGCTGGGCGCGGAGTACGACCGCAGCCTGATGGGTGAGGTCGAGCTTGCACTTGCTGACGCCTCCGAGGCCGCTCAGACCGCCGTCGACGCCGCTCTCGCCGCCGAGGATTACCCCGCCGCGTTTGCTGCCCTGGCCGCCTTGCGCGCGCCCATCGACCGTTTCTTCGATGAGGTCATGGTCATGGACAAGGACGAGCAGCTTCGCGATAATCGCCTTAAGCTGCTCAACCGCTTCGAGGCCGTTTTCTCTGGCATCGCCAACATCGGTGAGCTTGCCCGCAAAAAGTAAGCCAGCTTGCGCATAAGCGCAAAAGGAGCCCCGCATGGATTGCCCGGTCACCGCTCGTCCCACCGTTATCGTTATCTCCGACTCGCTCGGTGATACCGCTTGTGAGGTGGTGCTTGCGGCGTCCGGGCAATTTGATGAAGGGGCTTTTCGCGTTTTACGCCTGCCTAAGGTGACCTCCGTGGAGCAGGTCAAGTCATTTGTGGGGCCGCGCGTCGATGCGGACCATCGCGATATCGCCGTGTTCCATACCATCGTCGACCCGGCCCTTCGTGCTCGCGTGCTCGATTACCTAGGTATGCTGCATATCCGTTCGGTCGACCTGATCGGTCCGACGCTCGCCGTGCTGTCGTCGCTCATCGGTGTGCCGCCCAAGGGCGTTGCGGGCGTGATTCACAAGACCGACGATCGCTATTTCCATCGCATTGAGGCTATGGAGTATTTCGTTGAGCACGATGACGGTCGTGATTGTGACGATCTGTCGGGTGCTGATATCGTGCTGCTGGGCGTGTCGCGCACGTCCAAGACCCCGCTGTCGATGTATTTAGCCTATCAGGGCTACAAGGTCGCCAATGTCCCACTGGCGCATGGCATGGAGCCGCCCACGTCGATTTACGAGGTCGACCCGATGCGCCTGTTCGGCCTGATTTCGACCGTCGATGTGATTTCCGAAATTCGCGATAGCCGCTTGGGCGATGACTACGCTCGTGCCGTCGCAGGCTCCTATGCCGAGCCCGAGAGCGTGCGCAGCGAGCTTGCTGAAGCCCGCGCGCTCATGAAACGCCTGGGCTGCTTTGTAGTGCGTACCGACGGCAAAGCCATCGAGGAAAGCGCTGCCGAGATCATTGCTCACCTCGAAGAGATTCAAGAGGCAAGAGCCCGCCGTGCCGCCCGCCGCGCTCAACAAAAGTAGCTCACTTGGGACAAGGTTGTTTGGGTAGCTAATTTGGGACGGGGCTCTTTTAGCTACCCAAAGAGAATACTTGGAAATAATGCTGATAAATGGTAAAGCGATTTAGCAAAAACATCGCATCCGACCTGCATTTTCCTTGTAGTGGTATCTCCATAAGGTAACCACCTTTACCTACCGTTTACCGCCGGTTTTAGCACGTTTACCAAACCGCGCACCCTCTGCTCAAGCCTGTCCAAAACCCGCCGTATAGTTCCCTCACGGCCCGCATCAGGCGGGTCGATTCGTCACCACGGTCGTGCGCGAGAGCGCATGGAAGGGGAAGTATCGTGAGCGATTGCAAGAGGGTTTACCGTTTTGGAACCGACGCCCAGGGCACCTGTGTCACTGAGGGCGACAAGTCCATGAACTTCGTGCTTGGTGGCAAGGGCGCTAACCTTGCCGAGATGAGCCGTATCGGCCTGCCGGTTCCCGGTGGCTTTACCATTACCTGCCAGACCTGTGTCGAGTACTCCGGTGCCGGCAACGTCTGGCCCGAAGGCGCACTCGATGAGATCGTTGCCGCCGAGGCAGACCTCGAGGCCCGCTGCGGCAAAAAGCTCGGCGACGCCTCCGATCCGCTGCTCGTGTCGGTGCGCTCGGGCGCTCCGTTTTCCATGCCCGGCATGATGGACACGGTCCTCAACCTGGGCCTCAACGACGACTCCGTTCAGGGCCTTATCGCCCAGACGCAAAACCCGCGCTTTGCCTGGGATAGCTACCGCCGGTTTATCCAGATGTTCTCCAACGTCGTCATGGGCGTCGACGCCGACCTGTTCGAGAACGCTCTGACCCAGGCACGCCTGGTCTCCGGCGTTCGCGTCGATTCCGAGCTTTCGGCCGAGGACCTGCAGGAGCTCGTCGAGACCTTCAAGGGCCTCTTCTCCGAGAACGTCGAGGCCGCCCTGTACCCCGAGCTCGAGGTTGTCGATGGCAAGCCTGTCTTCCCTCACGACCCGGAGCTCCAGTTGCGCCTTGCCATCCAAGCCGTCTTTGGCAGCTGGATGAACGAGCGTGCGTGCATCTACCGCAAGCAGCATGCTATCTCCGACGAGCTCGGTACCGCCGTCAACGTGCAGGCCATGGCTTTTGGTAATAAGGGCGAGACCTCCGCCACCGGCGTTGCCTTTACGCGCAACCCGGCCGACGGCACTAAGGAGTTCTACGGCGACTTTCTGGTGAACGCCCAGGGCGAGGATGTCGTCGCTGGCATCCGCAACACCGAGCCCATCGCCGACCTCAAGACCACCCCGGGCCTCGAGTCCGCAGGCGAGGAGCTCGAGCGCGTGTTCCTGACGCTCGAGGATCATTATCGCGATATGTGCGATATCGAGTTCACCATCGAGCAGGGCAAGCTCTGGATGCTCCAGACTCGCGTGGGCAAGCGTACCGCCACTGCCGCCCTGCGCATTGCCATCGAGATGGTCGAGGAGGGCCTCATCACCCGCGAGGAGGCTGTGGGCCGCATCGACCCCGCACAACTCGATCAGCTCCTGCACCCGCAGTTCGACGCCTCCAAAAAGTACGAGGCACTCGCTACCGGTCTTAACGCCAGCCCCGGTGCCGCCGTGGGCGAGGTCGTGTTCACGAGCGACGATGCCGTTGCGCGTTCCGCCGAGGGGCACAAGGTCATTCTGGTTCGCTGGGAGACCAACCCCGACGACCTGAAGGGTATGGTTGCCGCCGAGGGCATCCTGACCAGCCACGGTGGCAAGACGAGCCATGCCGCCGTTATCGCCCGCGGCATGGGTACGCCCTGCGTTTGCGGCGTTGAGCGCTTCCACATTGACGCGGCAGAGAAGGTCGTGCGCATCGAGGGCAGCGACCGCGTGCTGCGCGAGGGCGATGTCATCTCCATCGACGGCACCCAGGGTATCGTCGTCGACGGCGCGGTCGACCTGGTCTCTGCAGAGCTCACCGGCGACCTGGACACCATCCTGTCTTGGGCCGATGAGATCCGTTTGGACGAGACCGACGGTCACGCCAACCACGTGCGCGTCAACGCCGACAACCCCGAGGATGCTGCGCTCGCGCTCGAGTTTGGCGCCGAGGCCATCGGTCTGTGCCGCACCGAGCACATGTTCCTGGGCGATCGCAAGAACATCATCCAGAGCTTTATCCTGTCCGATGACGAGGCCGTAAAGCAGCAGGCCCTGGCCGACCTGCTCAAGGTTCAGACCGAGGACTTCTTGGCGATGTTCAAGACCATGTCCGGCCGCGATGTGGTCGTTCGCCTGCTTGATCCGCCGCTGCATGAGTTCCTGGATGATCCTCGCGAGCTTGAGGTCGCCATCACTAAGAAGGAAGCCGCTGGCGCCAGCGAGGAAGAGCTTGCCGCCCTGCGTGCCCGCCTGCGTCGTATCGACGGCATGGTCGAGTCCAACCCGATGCTCGGCCTGCGTGGTGTGCGCCTGTCCGTCGTCTTTAGCGATCTGCCGCTCATGCAGGTTCGCGCCGTCGCCACGGCTGCTGCCCGCCTTATCAAGGAGGGTATCGACCCACGCCCCGAGATCATGGTTCCGCTCGTTTCCATCACGGCAGAGCATGTCCAGACCCGCGAGGTCATCGAGCGTGTCATCGCCAAGGTTTCCGCCGAGGAGGGCGTCGAGCTCAACATTCCCGTGGGCACGATGCTCGAGCTGCCGCGCGCCTGCATGGTCGCCGACGAGATCGCCCAGCACGCCGACTTCTTCTGCTTTGGCACCAACGACCTTACCCAGACGACCTTTGGCTTCTCCCGCGACGATGCCGAGGCCAAGTTCATTCCGCTGTACCTGCACAAGAAGATCCTGAAGGACAACCCCTTCGAGACCATCGACACGGCGGTTCTCGAGCTCGTGCGCATGGCCGTGGAGAAGGGTCGCGCCACCAATCCCGACATGCACTTTGGCGTGTGCGGCGAGCACGGCGGCGACCCCAAGTCCATCAAGGGCCTGTTTAACGTGGCCGACGTGGACTACGTGTCCTGCTCGCCCTATCGCGTGCCCCTCGCACGCCTGGCTGCCGCTCAGGCCAAGCTCGAGGCCAAGCGCAACGCCTAGCGCCCCGCACATCGACGTCTAGTGTAGCCCCCCTCATGCCGCCCGTCTCATTCGTGAGGCGGGCGGTTATCATGTGCGGGTTTTGTCTTTTTGTCTGCGTAAAAAATTGTTCTTGCAGCAGAAACCCGCGCGTGTATACTCGAATACGTTTGTTCAACTACGTGCCGGCCAAGATGGTACGGCACCTCTAGAAGAGTAAGGAATTGCACATGGATTACATCCGCGCAATCGAGCGTCAGCAGATCCGCGAGGACATTCCTCAGGTTCGCGTCGCCGACAACGTCAAGGTTCACTACCGCATTAAGGAAGGCGACCGCGAGCGCATCCAGGTCTTCCAGGGCGACGTCATCCGCATGGCCGGCGCCGGTGCCCGCGAGACCTTCACCGTCCGCAAGATGTCCTTCGGTGTCGGTGTTGAGCGTACCTTCCCGCTTCACAGCCCCAAGATCGCCAAGCTCGAGGTCGTTCGCCATGGTCGCGTCCGTCGCGCCAAGCTGTACTACCTCCGCGACAAGGTGGGCAAGGCTGCTCGCATCCCCGAGAAGCGCTAAGAAGATCGCAGCGTCTGTCCACTCGTTTGGACACAAGGGTCACCTTCGGGTGGCCCTTCTTTTTATCTGATTTGCATGCAAGGAGGGCCTGGTATGGCCAACATGACGAGCTCGGTTTCGGCATCGCAGGTTGCCGGTGAGTTGGCGAGCGCTACGTTTGAGGAGATTCCCGCCCTCGTGGAGCATTATCGCGAGGACCCGCGCCAGCAGGTGATCAAGGCTTGTGAACGCGCCCTCAAACGCCATGCCAAAGAGCTTGCCGAGCGCGAGCGCGTCAATGACATGTACGAGCTTATGCACGAGCTTGGCGGCGATGGGGTGGTCGTTGGTGTCGACGAGGTGGGTCGCGGATCGGTGGCCGGTCCTTTGACGGTATGCGCCGTCTGTCTTCCTATGGAGCCGCGCGTCTGGGGTATCAACGATTCCAAAAAGCTCACGCCCGCGCGCCGCGAGTTGCTCTCAGTGAAGATTGCCGAGGTGGCGACGGCGATCGGTTTTTGCCATATCGCGCCGAAGGATATCGATGAGATGGGCATGGCCCGTGCTATCCGTGCCGCCGTCGCGGGCGCCGTGGCCGATACGGGACTTGAACCCGACTGCGTCCTCATGGATGGCAACCCCTTAGGCGCCGTTCCTAACGAGCGCGACGTGGTCAAGGGCGATGCCAAGATCGCCTGCATCGCCGCGGCATCCATCATGGCCAAGGTCACGCGTGACGAGATGATGGTCGAGTACGACGCCGAGTATCCCGAGTACCATCTGGCCGAGTCGAAGGGCTATGCAAGCCCCGAGCATATCGAGGCCATTCGCAAACATGGACTTTGTCCACTGCACCGCGTGAGCTTTTGCGGAAACTTTCTGCAGACTGAGCGCCTTTTCTAGGTCAATTGTGGAGACAGGGACCTCTGGGGTTTTATAAACCTGCTGGTAGCGGGCCGTATGCAACACCATTGCTGCATACGGCCCGTTTTTTGACGGCATTTGGTTAGCTTTTGGTTTGCTTCCGGTACTTACCCGCATGAAAGGTGCCCTCATCATCGGGGCAATGCAGTGTGCGGGAAAGGAGACCCCATGAGTGCCGCAAGCAAAAAGAGCAAGACGCAGCAGCTCAAGGAGCGTTGGGAAAACGGCGAGCTCGACTGCGGGGCGATGACGCCCGAGTTTATCAAGGGACTCAGTCCCCGCGAGCTGGGCATGCTGGGCGAGCTGATCACCATCGACTATTTTAACGAGCGCGGCTACACCTTGCTGGAGCAGGGTTATCGTTGCACTGAGGGCGAGGCCGATCTGGTGCTGCTCGATGAGCTCGACGATGTCGTGGTGATGGCCGAGGTCAAGACCAGACGCGTTGCACTGGATTGCGACACGCGGGTCTTTCCCGAGGAGGCCGTGGACGCCCAAAAGCAACGCCGTTACCGCCGCATCGCAAGTTGCTACCTCATGGAGCATTATCCGCTCAAGGCGATTCGCTTCGATGCCGTGGGTGTCACCATTCGTGGCGGGCATATCGCCGAGATCGAGCATCAGTACAACGCGTTCGATTGGCAGGTGTCGTGATGGCGTTCGAGACGTTTGCCGTTCACGCGGCCTGCATCCGCGGCGTCGAGGCGATTCACGTCACGGTCGAGGTCTCGCTTGCCGGTGGCGTTCCGGGCATCCAGATGCTCGGTATCCCGAGCATGGAGGTGATGGAATCTCGCGGGCGTATCCGGTGCGCCATGCGTTCCGCCGGGTTCGAGATCCCGCGCTCGGGCATTACGGTCAATCTGGCGCCCGGCGATATTCGCAAGACCGGTAGCGGCTTTGATCTGCCCATCGCCATCGCGGTATTGGCGGCCGATGGTCAGATTCCCCGCGACAACCTCGATCGTTGTCTTATCGCTGGTGAGCTTGGCTTGGACGGTACGGTGCTTCCCGTCAAGGGCGAGGTGGCGTTTCAGCTATTGGCGCGTGATATGGGGCTGTCTTTTATCGCCGGCAGGTCCGACCAGCATGTGCCACTCGCGGGCGTGGATTGCGGCTTTATCGATCATTTGTCTCAGCTTGCTCATGGTATGGGCGATGCCGCGCGGCGCTACTTGGATTCTGAGGGCGTCGAGGCGACCTTTGAGCCCGAGCTCGACTATGCCGACGTACTGGGGCAGGAGGTTGCCAAACGCGGCATGGCGCTGGCGGCAGCGGGTGAGCTCGGTTTGCTTATGATCGGGTTCCCGGGATCGGGCAAGACGATGCTCGCCCGTCGTATGACCGGCATCCTGCCCGAGCTTTCCGTTGAGGACCAGCAGGAGGCGCTGTGCATCCATTCGGTCTTGGGCGAGAACATCGATGGATTATTGGCAGGTCATCGGCCCTTCCGCAGTCCCCACCACAGTATTTCAACGGCGGGCCTCATTGGCGGAGGACGCCCGGTGCATCCGGGTGAGATCAGCCTTGCTCATGGCGGCGTGCTCTTTTTGGACGAGCTTGCCGAGTTTCCCACGGGTGTGCTGCAGACGCTGCGTCAGCCCATCGAGCGCGGCTATGTGAGGATCGTACGCGTCGACGGGGCCTTTACCTTCCCGTCGCGCTTTCAGCTGCTGGCTGCGAGCAATCCCTGCCCCTGCGGTTTTTTGGGCGATCGCGAGGTACCGTGTCGCTGCTCAGCGGCGATGGTCGAGCGCTATCGGTCTAAACTGCGCGGCCCTTTGGCCGACCGCATCGACATGATGATCGATGTGACCCGTCCCGACCCCCAGGTGATTATCGAGGGAGCGGAGGGCATGTCGTCGGCCGAGTTACGTGACTACGTTGTGCGCGGTCGCGCCTTTCGCGCCTGGCGCGAGTCCCGTATGGACGATGCGGATGCCGAGGCCGAGGATGACGAGACGCGGTCCATTGACGGCGTCGTATCGACCTTTGAGCTCGATGATGCGGCGGAGAAGTGTGTGCTCGGCCTGTCGAAGCGCACACATCTCACGGGCCGCGGCATCGTGCGCCTGGTTCGCATTGCGCGTACGATCGCAGATGTCGCCGAGAACGACCAAGTGACGCAGGACCACGTGCTCGAGGCGGCGATGTATCAGGGAAGGAGGGACCAATGATGGCCGAGGGGATCTTTGAGCTGCATCCAGGTGATGCGTTGTATCCCGAGACTGTTTTGGAGCTTTCTGATGTACCCCAGACGCTCTATGTGCGCGGCAACCCCGAGGTGCTTTCGACGCCCGCGCTCTCCATCATCGGCGCGCGCAAAGCCTCGCCGTATGGTCTTGCCGTGGCAGAGCTTGCGGCAAAGGTGGCGGTCGAGGCGGGAGTGACGGTAGTTTCGGGCGGCGCGGTCGGTTGCGACCAGGCCTCGGGTTGGGCTGCGGTCAACGCTGGCGGCAAACACGTCATGGTGCTGGGGACGGGCGCCGACGTGGTCTATCCGCGCTCGAGCGCGGGGCTTATTACGCGCACGCTCGATACGGGTGGCGCGGTCGTGTCGATCTCCCCGTGGGGCATGGGTCCTCGCAAGTTTGCCTTTCCGCGTCGCAATCGCGTGATCGCGGCCCTGTCGCAAGCCCTCTTTGTATCCGAGGCGGGTATGCCTTCCGGGACGTTTTCTACAGCCGAGGCTGCTATGGATTTGGGGCGAGAACTTCTTGCCGTACCGGGGTCGATCCTATCGCCCGAGTCGCGTGGCACGAATTACCTCATTGCGAACGGTGCCTGCTGCATCATTGACGAGGAATCTATCGAGATGGCTATCTCACGCATCTATGGAACCCTGCGCTACTCGCGCCCCGATGCTCCCGGCATTGCCGACCTGGATTCAACGCAGCAGACCGTGATGCATGCGCTCATCGCCTCTCCGCTCAAGGTCGACGACATCGCGGCGCTCGTCTCGCTCGATGCTGTCGGCGTACTCAAACTCTTGGGTTCGCTTGAACTCGAGGGTCTTATCGAGCGCATGATGGATGGAAGGTATGCGCCCTCCAAGTTTGCCCTTCACGCCCAGACACCCTTCGGTCACAATGGAAAACGTGTCAATTAGAAAGGTGTTTGCAGATGCAGTTCGATCAGGTGACAGTTATCGGTGGCGGTCTGGCGGGTTCGGAGTGCGCGATCCAGCTGGCAGATCGCGGGTTTGCCGTAAAGCTGTGCGAGATGCGCCCCCAGGTGAGCTCCCCGGCCCACCATACCGATCACCTGGCAGAGCTCGTCTGCTCCAATTCGTTTAAGTCGACCCGTCCGGATTCCGCGGCTGGTTTGCTGAAGGCCGAGCTTGAGCGCATGGGTTCAGTTCTGCTCGATTGCGCCCATCGCGCGGCTGTTCCCGCCGGTGGCGCCTTAGCGGTCGATCGCGTCAAGTTTTCCGAGCTTGTCGAGGCCGAAGTTGCCGCTCGTCCCAATATCGAGATCGTTCACGGCGAAGTCACGCAGATTCCCGAAGGTCACGTGGTCATTGCCGCCGGCCCCTTGTGCTCGCCGGCGCTGAGCGAAGAGGTCATGAAGCTCGTCGGTGGCGACGCCCTTGCGTTCTTCGATGCCGCGGCGCCGATCGTCGATGCCTCCACGCTCGATATGGACGTGCTGTTCTCACAGTCGCGCTACGAGGAGCAGGGGAGCGGCGACTATCTCAACGCTCCGCTCAACAAGGAAGAGTATGAGGCCTTTATCGAGGCGCTTACCACGGCCGACCGCGTGGTGCTCAAGGACTTTGAGGGCGGTGATCTGTTCCAGGCCTGCCAGCCTGCCGAGGAGGTTGCGCGCACCGGCAAGGACGCCATTCGCTTTGGCGCCATGAAGCCCGTCGGCCTCACCGACCCGCGAACCGGTCGTCGTCCCTGGGCGGCGATTCAGCTGCGTGCCGAGAACAAGGAGAAGACCGCCTATAACCTGGTGGGCTTCCAGACCAACCTGACCTTTGGCGAGCAGAAGCGCGTCTTCCATATGGTGCCGGGCCTGGAGAACGCTGAGTTCTTCCGCTACGGTGTCATGCACCGCAACACCTTTGTCGATGCCCCGCACGTGCTCGATGGCACCTTTGCCGTGCCCGGTACCGGCGTGCGCCTGGCCGGTCAGATCACCGGCACTGAGGGGTACATGGAAGCCGTGGCGACAGGTCTGCTCGCGGCGCTCAACACCTATGCCGAGGCTATCGGGGCCGCGGGCGTCGAGTTGCCGCGTGTGGGCGCTCTGGGTGCGCTCGTGGGCTATGCGACCGATCCTGCCACCGTGGGCTATCAGCCTATGCATGTCAACTTTGGCCTGGTGCCGCCACTCGAGGATGGTAAGCGCCGCAGCAAGCGCGACCGCTACCAGGCCTATGCGGACCGTGCGCTCGAGGCCCTTGATGCCTATCTGGCCACTCGCCTCGATCTGTTTGGAGGCGACCGGTCATAGCCTTTGACCTGTACGACACCGTTGACTCGTTTATCGCCTATATCTCACGTGTCGAGGGACTTTCTCCCAACACGGTGACGGCCTATGGCTCGAGGCTGGAGCGCTTTGCTGCCTGGTGCGAGCGCGAGGATATCGATGCTTTCGCTGCCGACGCGCGCACCATTCGTCGCTATCTTGCCGAGCTTTCGCGTGAGCAGGTGGCTCCTCGAACGCTTGCAGCGCATCTGTCGGCTATCCGATCGCTTTATCGATGGCTGGCTGCCGAGGGGGTCGTGGAGGGCGATGTGGTCTCGGCAATTTCCTCGCCCAAGCTCCCGCGCGATCTGCCCGGTGTGCTGACGACCCAACAGGTGGAGGCGCTGCTCAAGACGCCTGATACCTCAACACCCGCGGGACTGCGCGATGCGGCGATGCTCGAGCTGCTCTATGCCTCGGGTGCCCGTATCTCTGAGCTCGCAGCACTCAATGTGGAGTCCATTGCGTGGTCCGAACGCACGCTGCGCCTGTGGGGCAAGGGGAGCAAAGAACGTATCGTCCCTCTGCATCGTCGTGCGCTCGAGGTGACGCGTCTCTATATTGAGGAGGGGAGGCCGGAGTTGCTCGCTCGGGCAAAGCGCCGTGACCCCGCTACCGGGCCGCATCCGCTGCTTATATCGGCGCGCGGCAATCGCATGAGTGCCGCCATACTCAGGCGGCGGTTCCATACGCTGGCGACACTTGCCGGCATTCCGGCCGACATCGCCCCGCATGCGATGCGCCATACCTTTGCGACCGACTTGCTCGAGGGCGGTGCGGACCTGCGCTCGGTTCAAGAGCTGCTGGGTCATGCGAGCCTGTCCACGACGCAGATCTACACGCATCTCACGCCCGATCGGCTTAAGCGGGCCGTGGCTCAAGCCCATCCCCGCGGCGAATAGTGGCTGGTCCGTCCCGCGCCGCACTCAGGTGTGTGGTTTTGATTGCGGGTTGGCAGGAAGAAGCATTCCTGCTATGATTCATCGGGTTGCTTCACGGCAACAGGTTTTTATCACGCACGCGCGGCTACTTCATACCGTGGTGCCCGGGCTTTGGTAGCACATGTCCGGGTTGGTTTTGGAGGATGACCCCGCGCGGAGGCAAACCACAGGAGGTTTAACATGGCTACCAAGATTAATATCCGCACCCTGCTCGAGGCCGGCTGCCACTTCGGTCACCAGACCCGTCGCTGGAACCCCAAGATGAAGCCGTTCATCTTCGGTGAGCGCAACGGCATCTACATCCTCGACCTCAAGCAGACCATCCTCGACGCCGACCAGGCCTATACTTTCGTCAAGAACGTCGCCAAGGGCGGCAACGTGCTGTTCGTCGGCACCAAGAAGCAGGCTCAGGAGGCCGTCAAGAACGCTGCTGAGCGCGCCAACATGCCTTACATCAACCAGCGTTGGCTCGGCGGTATGCTGACCAACTTCGTTACCATCCGCTCCCGCATCAACCGCATGGAGGAGCTCGAGGCCATGGTCGAGGACGGCCGCATGGCTGTTCTGCCCAAGAAGGAGCAGGCTGTTCTCGGTAAGGAGCTCACCAAGCTCCAGACCAACCTCGGTGGCGCCCGCGACATGAAGGGTCTGCCCCAGGCTCTCTTCGTCATCGACACCAAGCGCGAGGAGAACGCCATCAAGGAGGCCCAGCGCCTGAACATCCCCGTCGTCGCCCTGATCGACACCAACTCCGATCCCGACGAGGTCGAGTACGGCATCCCCTGCAACGATGACGCTATCTCCGCTGTCACCCTTATGTGCGAGCTCATGGCTGACGCCTGCCTCGCTGGCTCCGGCAAGGAGCAGGTCTCCGAGGCCGAGATGGCCGCTGAGCCCAAGGCCGAGTAAATCAGTCTTAGTTAATTCTTTTTCATCTCTTTGAAAGGAACCACAATGGCCCAGATTACCGCCGCTATGGTCAAGCAGCTCCGCGAGATGACCGACTCCCCGATGATGGAGTGCAAGAAGGCTCTCGTCGAGGCTGACGGCGACATGGACGCCGCTGTCGACGTTCTGCGCAAGAACGGCCTTGCCAAGGCTGCCAAGAAGGCTGGCCGTGAGACCAACGAGGGCGCTGTCGCCGCGTTCGTCTCCGAGGATGGCAAGACCGGCGCTCTGCTCGAGCTCTCCTGCGAGACCGACTTCGTTGGCTCCAACGCCAAGTTCACCGGCTTTGCTTCCAAGGTCGCTGAGGTTGTCGCTACCACCGAGCCTGCTGACGTCGACGCTCTGCTCGAGAAGCCGATGGGCGAGGAGACCGTTTCCTCCGAGCTCACCGAGATGATTCACATCATGGGCGAGAACATGAAGATCTCCCGCTTCGCCGCCCGCAAGGCCGAGAACGGCGCTCTCGCTTCTTACATCCACATGGGTGGTAAGATCGGCGTCCTCGTCGAGTTTGCTTTCGAGAAGGCCGAGACTGCTCAGGCTGAGTCCTTCAAGGCCTTCGCTCACGACGTTGCCCTTCAGGTTGCCGCCGTCGCCCCGATCTGCGCTACCCGCGATCAGGTTCCGGCCGAGACCGTCGAGCACGAGAAGCAGATCTACATGGCTCAGGCTGCCGAGTCCGGCAAGCCCGAGGCTATCCAGGAGAAGATGGCTGTCGGCCGTCTGGAGAAGTTCTACAAGCAGTCCGTGCTCACCGAGCAGGAGTTCATCAAGGACAGCTCCCTCACCATCAAGAAGTACGCTGAGCAGGTCTCCAAGGAGCTCGGCGACACCATTACCGTCGTTGCCTTCGACCGTCTGGTCCGTGGCGAGTAAATAAGCTCTTGTAGCTGGTAATGAGCAGGCTGTGGGTTTTACTCACAGCCTGCTTTTTCATGGCTCTTATCAGAGCCTTTGATATCATATTGAGAGTCTAATTAAAGGAGGATCGCTTTGTCCGACATCCGATATAAACGCGTGCTTCTTAAGCTTTCCGGCGAAGCACTGATGGGCGACGGCCAATATGGCATCGACCCCAAGGTTACCGACCATCTTGCCAAGCAGGTCAAGGAGCTGCTCGCCGTTGGCCATGAGGTCGGCGTCGTTGTCGGCGGCGGCAATATTTTCCGTGGCATGGCCGGCGCTGCCGGTGGCATGGAGCGTGCTCAGGCCGACTACATGGGCATGCTCGCGACCGTTATGAACGCGCTCGCCCTGCAGGATGCTTTCGAGCATAACGACGTTCCCTGCCGTGTGATGAGCGCTATCCAGATGAACGAGATCTGCGAGCCCTATATTCGACGTCGCGCCATCAACCACCTTTCCAAGGGCAACGTCGTTATTTTTGCCGCCGGTTCGGGCAATCCGTACTTTACGACCGACACCGCCGCGGCTCTTCGTGCGTGCGAGATCGGCGCCGAGATTCTGATTAAAGCCACCAAGGTTGACGGCATCTACGACAAGGATCCCGTCAAGTGCGCCGATGCCGTCCGTTTTGACAAGATTACCTATCACGAGGTTCTCGTTCGCGGCCTGCAGGTTATGGATTCCACGGCTACGGCTCTGTGCCAGGATAACCGTATGCCTATTTTGGTCCTCAACATCGATGGCGAGGACACCGTCAAGCGCGCGCTCGCGGGTGAGCCCGTCGGCACGCTCGTCTATCAGGAGGATTAAGCATGGCAGAGAACATCACCGCCCATATGGACAAGTCGCTCGAGTCCCTCAAGCATAACTTCTCCAAGGTCCGTACCGGTCGCGCCAACGCCAACATTCTGTCCGACATCACCGTTGATTATTACGGTGTCCCCACGCCGGTCACGCAGGTTGCCGCCGTCAAGACCCCCGAGGCTCACATGCTGCTCATCGAGCCGTGGGACAAGGCGCTCATCAACGCTATCGTCAAGGCCATCGGCGCTTCCGATCTGGGCATTACCCCCAACTCCGATGGCACCGTCGTTCGTCTGCCGTTCCCGGCCCCCACTGAGGAGCGCCGTCGCGAGCTCGTCAAGGAGTGCCGTGAGTACGCCGAGCAGGCCAAGGTGTCTATCCGTAACATCCGTCGCGACTTCAACAATAAGCTCGAGCGCGATGAAGAGCTCACCGAGGACGATGTCCGTCGCGAGCAGGCCAAGGTCCAGAAACACACCGATGAGTATGTCGCCAAGGTCGAGGAGCTTCTGAAGGAAAAAGAAGCCGAGGTCATGGAGATCTAAGGTGCAATACGACGAGCATAAACTGGTCGAGTACTTTGCCGACGCCCCTGCGGGCGTCGGTTTTTCCGACCTTGACCTCAATAACATTCCGCACCATATCTCGTGCATCATGGACGGCAACGGTCGTTGGGCCACGTCGCGCGGTCTTGCACGCACCGAGGGTCATAAGGCAGGTATCCTCTCGCTGCGCGAGATCATTACCGCCTGCGTGCGCCTGGGCGTCGACGTGCTTTCTGCCTATGCGTTTTCTACCGAAAACTGGAACCGTCCGCAGCATGAGGTCAACGTCTTGATGCATCTGTTTGCCAAGACGTTTATCGACGAGCTGCCGCTTCTGAAGCGCGAAAATGTGCGTGTTGTCTTTTTGGGCGACATTTCCGCGCTGCCCAAGAAGACCCGCGACGTTTTTGAACGCGGTCTTGCCGAGTGCGCCGATCACACCGGTATGACGCTGGCGCTTGCCGTCAACTACGGCGCGCGTGCCGAGATTACCCGCGCTGTCCGTCAGATTGCACTCGACGCTGCCGCCGGTAAGATCGATCCTGCCGCAATTGATGACGACATGGTGGCTTCCCACCTCTATACTGCCGGCCTTCCCGATCCTGAGCTTGTGATTCGTACCTCTGGTGAGCTGCGCCTTTCGAACTATCTGCTGTGGCAGGTGGCTTATTCCGAGTTCTACGTCACCGATACCTATTGGCCCGACTTTGATCGTTGGGGCCTTGTCGACGCCATTTTGGCCTATCAGGGCCGTGACCGTAGGTTTGGTGGACTGAGCAAGACCGAGGAGGCTTAATCGTGTCCGATCGTCCCAAGGCATCTGCTCCCAAGACGCCTGCGCGCAAAGCTGCCACTGCGGGAGCGCCTGCAGCGAAGAGCGGCACCGGTTCGTGGCTGGCGGGCTTTATTACCCGTGCCGCCGCCGGTATCGTCTACGCCGTTGTCTTTATCCTGTGCCTGGTTTTGGGTATCGTGCCCACGGCCATCTTTGTTTCCGTCATGAGCGGTCTGTGCTGCTATGAGTTTTTCCGTATGACAAGGCTCGATGGCAAGATGGCTAACGAGCGCATGGGTATCGCTGCCGCCGTACTCTTTCCGCTGTCGGCGTTGGGCGATTCGATGTTGCTGAATGCCCTGCTTTTTGCCCTCATGCTCGCTGTGGGCATTTGGTATGTCTGGTCGCCGCGTACCCGCATCTCTGATGTGGCCGTGACGCTCATGGGTCCCATCTACACTGGCTTTATGCTGTCGGCTATCGTGCTGCTGCGCGATGCCGTGCCCGGTTTTGCCGGCGCCCTGCTTTCAGTGGGCGTTTGCGCGTCCCTTTGGGTCTCCGATTCGTTTGCCTACATCGTGGGCAGCCGTATCGGCAAGCACAAGATGGTTCCCAAAATCTCTCCCAAAAAGAGCTGGGAGGGGTTTGCCGGCGGCATCTTGGGCTCGGTTTTGATTTGGCTCATCCTGTGGGCGACGCACTTCTACAAGCTCAGCCTGCCCTATGCGCTGCTGTGCGGCGTGGTCGTGTCCATTCTGGGCGTTATCGGCGACCTTATCGAGTCGCGCATCAAGCGCGGTGTGGGCGTCAAAGATTCCGGCAACCTTATCCCGGGCCACGGCGGCATGCTCGATCGTAGCGATTCGCTTATCTTCGGCTGCATCACCGCGCAGCTGTTGCTGATGATCGGAGGCGTGCTGTAATGTCCTTCCAGACGACGTATGGCCCCGATGGACGCCTTCGCGTTGCCATCCTGGGCTGTACAGGCTCTATCGGCACCCAGGCGCTCGATGTGTGCCGCCAGCATGCCGATCGCCTGCAGGTGACGGCGCTGTCCGTTAACTCCAGTACCTCCGAGCTCGTTGCCGCTGCCCGCAAGTTCTCGGTTCCGGCGGTTGCCGTGGCCGATGTCGATCATGGCGATGACGCCGTGCTGCAGGAGTTGCCCGAGGGAACGAAGCTCGGCGTTGGCGCGCAGGCGGTTTGCGAGCTCGCGCGTCGCGACGATGTCGACTGCGTGCTCGTCGCTATTGTGGGCGCCGCCGGTCTCGAGGCGAGCCATGCGGCCTTGACCTCGAATAAGCGCCTTGCCCTTGCCAACAAGGAGTCCCTCGTCGTCGGTGGCGACTTGCTTATGCCGTTGGCACAACCGGGCCAGCTTATTCCGGTCGACTCTGAGCATTCCGCCATCTACCAGTGCTATCTGGGGGAGAACCCGCGCGAGGCCCACTGCATTTGGCTCACCTGCTCGGGCGGTCCGTTCTTTGGCCGCACGCGCGACGAGCTCGATCGCGTGACGCGTACCGATGCCCTCGCGCATCCCACGTGGGCCATGGGTGCCAAGATCACCATTGACTCCGCCACCCTCATGAACAAGGGCCTGGAGCGCATTGAGGCCATGCATCTGTTTAACTGCGACCTCGATTTCATTAACGTGGTCGTGCAGCGTCAGTCCAAGATTCACTCTATGGTCGAGTTCGCCGACGGCTCCGTGATGGCGCATCTCGGTGCATCCGACATGCGTATTCCCATCCAGTTCGCGTTCTCGTATCCCGAGCGTTGGGATACCCCGGCGCCTCGTATCGATTTCCGCGAGCTGGGGCAGCTCACGTTTGATGCTGCCGACATGGATACCTTCCGCTGTCTGGCACTGGCCGAGCGTGCCGGCAAGACGGGTGGCACCATGCCGTGCGTGCTCAATGCCGCCAACGAGGTTGCCGTCGATGCCTTCCTGCACGATGGCTGCAGCTTTACCGATATCGATCGCATTGTGGAATCCTGCATGGACGCCCACGATATGCAGGCGGTCGATTCGTTTGAGCAGCTTCGCGACATCGATGCGTGGGCGCGTGAAAAGGCTGCGCAGGTGCTCGCCGCAACCCGTTCCTAACCCATAAGGATTGCTTTTTCGTTTTATGGATACTGTTCTGAGCGTTCTCTCATCGGTCTTTTGGGGCCTGCTGATGCTTTCCGTCCTCGTGTTTTTGCACGAGGGCGGCCACTTTTTGGCGGCGCGTGCCTGCGGCGTCCGTGTGACCGAGTTCTTTTTGGGTCTGCCGTGCCGCTTTGACATCCATTACACGTCGCGTCGCATTGGAACCAAGTTTGGCGTGACCCCGCTGCTGCTGGGTGGCTACGCTGCCATCTGCGGTATGGATCCGACCGATGTTTCGTGCGCCGATCGCGTGCTCGCGGCTATCTATCGTCATGGTCGCGTGACCGTGGCCGACCTTGCTGTCGAGCTCGAGCTTTCCGAGGAGGTTGTGCTCGAGGCATGCGCCCTTTTGCTGGGCTGGGGCTCCATCGCGCCCTGGTATGAGGAAGGGGAGAAGCCCTCGCCGAGCTACTATCCCACCAAATATCAGACGTTGCCGCGAGACACGGCAGGCTATACCACCTTTGATGGTCGCCGTTTCGATCGCGAACATGCGACTGCCGAGGGCGATGTGTGGGAGCTGCCGTTCGGCGAGGCCGAGTTCCTTGCGCAAGAGCGCTCGCACACCTATTTGGGCCAGGGCTTTGTCAAGCGTGCCTTTATGCTGCTTGCGGGCATTATCGTCAATATCCTGACAGGCTTTTTGCTCCTTATGAGTATCTATTCCATTGCGGGTGTCACCGTGCCGATGGATACCAACGTGATCGGTCAGGTTGACGAGGGGTCTATTGCCGCCAAGGCGGGTATCGAGGGCGGCGACGCGATCCTTTCGGTTGACGGAGTATCGTGCTCTACTTGGATGGACGTTTACGATGCCATCGGCAAGGCTGCCGGTAAGGACGATATCGCTATCGATTACGAGCGTGACGGCAAGCAGCATTCGACCACGGTTGCGCTCAAAGAGGACGAGCGCCTAGGTGTGTATGCTTCTACGCAGGTGGTCCGTTTAGACCCCATCACGTCGGCTCGCCTGTCGTTCTCCTATGTCGTGCAGACAGCGGAAGGCGTGATGCGCCTGCTCCAGCCGCAGCATACGATGGAGATTCTCGATCAGTCTTCTTCGATCGTGGGTATTAGCGTTATGTCCTCACAGGCCGCTGCTGCCGGCCCTGCCACGTTCCTTTCGTTTGCCGCCCTCATTTCGTTCTCGCTTGGCTTTATG
This sequence comes from Collinsella sp., assembly GCA_036304725.1. Taxonomy (GTDB): domain Bacteria; phylum Actinomycetota; class Coriobacteriia; order Coriobacteriales; family Coriobacteriaceae; genus Collinsella. Next base: position 59,264 of record JAXIYC010000033.1, read on the forward strand.
AACCTGCTGCCCATCCCACCACTCGATGGCGGCAAGCTGGTCATCGAGATCATTCAAAAGATTGCGGGCCGCGAGCTGCCGCTCAAGGTCCAGACGATTGTGAGCTATGTGGGCATCGCGCTCTTTGCGCTGCTGTTTGTCTATATGCTTCGTTCCGACATCCTTCGATTTATTCTCTAGGGGAGTGTTTGGATTGTCTCTATCCCATTCTTTGCCGCGCGAGCTGACGCGCCCCGTGCATGTGGGCGGCGTGCAGATCGGCGGCGGCGCGCCGGTCGTGGTTCAGTCCATGACCTGCACCGATACCGCCGATGCTCAGGCAACGCTTGGGCAGGTTCGCGCGTTGGCGCGGGCGGGCTGCGATATCGTGCGCGTGAGCGTGCCCACCGAGGCCGCGCTCGAGGGCTTCCGTACCATCTGTGCTGAGTCCCCGGTGCCGATTGTCGCCGATATTCACTTTAACCATAAGCTCGCCATCGGCGCTGTGGAGGCCGGTGCTGCCAAGCTCCGCATCAATCCCGGCAACATTGGCGATTGGGCCAAGGTCGATGCCGTGATCGATGCCGCGGGTGCCGCGGGCTGTGCGATTCGTATCGGCGTCAATGCCGGTTCGCTTGAGCAGGATATCGCTGAGCGCGACGACCTCACGCAGCCCGAGAAGCTCGTGATGTCGAGCGAGCGCTTTGTGCGGCATTTTGAGGACCGTGGGTTTACCAACATCGTGCTTTCCGCCAAGGCCCATAGCGTACAGACGACGCTTGATACCTATCGCGCTCTGTCGCGCGAGATACCGCATGTTCCGCTTCACCTGGGCGTGACGGAGGCGGGTACCAAGCTCCAGGGCACCATCAAGAGCTCTGTAGGCTTGGGTATCTTGCTTTCCGAAGGCATCGGTGACACCATGCGTGTGTCGCTCACGGCCGATCCGGTCGAGGAGCCGCCGGTCGCCTGGGGTATTCTGCAGTCGCTGGGCCTGCGCCGCCGTGGTCCCGAGATTGTCTCGTGCCCTACGTGCGCTCGCTGCCAGGTTAACCTTATTCCCATTGCCGAGGAGGTCACCGAGCGGCTTAAGAACTATTCCGCGCCGCTTTCGATTGCCGTCATGGGATGTGCCGTTAATGGCCCCGGCGAGGCTTCTGATGCCGACCTGGGCGTTGCTTGCGGACGTGGTCAGGCCTTGCTCTTTTCGCATGGCCAGATCATTGGTAAAGTAGCTGAGGATCAAATTGTCGACGCGCTTATGGCCGAGGTCGACAAACTTATTGAGGAGAAGTAAATGACTCGAGCAATGTATATGTCTAAGCTCTATGCGCCGACGCTTAAAGAGGATCCGGCGGACGCTGAGCTCGCCAGCCACCGCCTGCTGCTCCGTGCCGGCATGATCCGCAAAGAGGCCGCCGGTCTGTATTCCTACCTGCCGCTTGCTTGGCGCTCGATCCGCAAGATCGAGAATATCGTGCGCGACGAGATGGACGCTGCCGGCGCCCAGGAGCTTATGATGCCCATCATGGTCGATGCCGAGTTGTGGCGTGAGTCCGGCCGCATCGACGCCTATGGCAAGGAGCTCGTGCGCTTTGATGACCGCCACGGCCGTGAGTTTGTTCTCGGACCCACGCACGAGGAGACCGTGACTGCCCTGGTGCGCAATGAGCTGCGTTCCTACAAGCAGCTGCCGGTGAACCTCTATCACATCCAGGATAAGTTCCGCGACGAGTTCCGTCCCCGCTTTGGCCTGATGCGCGGTCGCGAGTTCATCATGAAGGATGCCTACAGCTTCTCCGCCACGCAGGAGAGTCTGCAGGAGGAGTACGACAAGATGAAGCAGGCCTACGCCAACATCTGCGAGCGCTGCTACATCAAGGCTTTGCCCGTTGTCGCCGACTCCGGCGAGATCGGCGGCGACACATCCGTCGAGTACATGGCTTTGGCCGACGCCGGCGAGGCTTCGTTGGTCTACTGCGACGATTGCGGCTTTGCTGCCGATGACGAGGCGGCAAGCACCAAGGTCGTCGTGACTGAGGGTCCCGGTGACGGTACGCTCACCAAGGTTGAGACTCCGGGCATGGGCACCATTGAGGCTGTTGCTAAGTTCTTTGGGTTCCCCGAGAACGGCACGCGCAAGTCCCTGGCGTTGATCGATGCCGAGGGTAAGCCCGTCGTGGCCATCGTTCCGGGCGATCATGAGCTCAACGACTGTAAGGCCGAGCATGTCTTTGGCAAGGGCTATCGCATGATGACCGACGAGGAGCTCCAGACCTACGGTCTGCATAAGGGCTTTATCGGGCCGGTTAACCTGCCTGACGGTATTCGTCTGGTCTGCGACGAGAGCCTGCGTGAATCCAAGCAGTGGGCTTGCGGTGCCAACGAGGTCGATTATCACTTTACCGGCGCCTGCCCCGAGCGCGACTTTACCGTCGATGAGTGGGCCGACCTGGTCACCGTCGTCGCCGGCGATCCCTGCCCGCACTGCGGCAAGCCACTCTCCGCTGCCCGTGGCATCGAGGTCTCTCAGGTCTTTCAGCTGGGTACCAAGTATTCCGAGGCCATGGGTGCCACCTTTATGGATGAGGACGGCAAAGAGAAGCCGCTGATCATGGGTTGCTACGGTGTGGGCGTGTCCCGCTCGCTCGCTGCGGTCGTGGAGCAGCACAATGACGAGCACGGCATCGTCTGGCCGGTCTCCGTTGCTCCGTACGAGGTCGCGGTGATTCCGCTTGACCCCAAGAAGGAGGAGTGCGCTAACGTTTGCGACCAAATCGTCGAGGGCCTGTGCGCCGAGGGTATCGAGGTTGTCGTCGATGACCGTGACGAGCGTCCCGGCTTTAAGTTTGCCGATAACGACCTCATGGGCTTCCCGTATCAGGTCGTGCTTGGCAAGCGTGGCCTCAAGAACGGTACCGTTGAGCTCAAGGACCGTGCCACGGGCGAGCGTGAGGACGTGGCGATTGACGAGGTCGTCGCCAAGGTCGCCGAGCTTGTGAAGGCAGCCCGCCGCTAATCGTCGATTCCGCTTGTAGTTCGATATACGGGACGGCCCCGCATTTCTCCAGATTGGGGGATGCGGGGCCGTCCTTTTATCTTGTCGGCGTGCTCAATCGCCAAAAAGAAAACCCCACAGCCCATATGAGCTGCGGGGTTTTCCTTTGTGCCTCCGATGCGAAGTGAATCGCTCAGATACTACTGATAATCGACGACGTCGATCCAGTTCTTAAGGAACTCATCGTTCACGTTGCGCTTACGAGCGAGCTCGGAAGCGGCGACGATGCTCGTCCACTGACGCACGACCTGCATGGGCATGTCGGCGCGGTCGCAGTAGAGCTCCAGGTAGGCCTCGGCCTGGTCCTTGCTGTTGAGGGCAAAGAGCAGGTAGGTGGTGGCAACGTCGGCAGCAGGGGAGCCCTGGGTGGCGTGTGCCCAGTCGCACACATAGAGCTGGCCGTCGTCGCCGACGATGACGTTGGAGGGGTTGAAGTCGCCGTGGCAGACCTTGAACTCCTTGGTCATGCCGTCCAGACGCTCCTGAAGGTTGTAGCGCGTGGTGGCATTGAGCTGATCAAGGCTGTCGATCATGCGGGCGAACTTGTCGCGCTGACGGTTGAGCAGCGGGGAGGTGTAGCTGTGGATCTCAATCTGAAGGTCGACGAACATCTCGAGGTACTCACCAAAGCGCTGGGGCTCGGCAGTCATCTTCTCGGCAAGGGTGGTGCCCGGAACCTTCTCGGTCACGAGCGCCCAGCCGTTGGCGTTCTCGAGCTGGGAAACCTCGAGCGCCTTGGGGCTGCGGATGCCGCACTCATTGATGCGGGCAAGATTCAAAGCCTCGTTGAACACGTCGGAGACAGGCTTGGTCTCGTTAAAGACCTTGACGATCTTGTCGCCCAGGTCGTAAACGACCTTGTTGCCACGGCGGACGAGCTCGGTCTTGGAATCGGGTAGCAGCATGGTTGCATCCTTTCAACGATGCGATAGAAGCGACGGCGGGGGTGTGTGAAACACCCGTGCACCCCCGCCGTTAAAAACCGTGCTAAAACTAGCAGACGGCGTAGTCCTGAGGCTCGCGGCCGTAGTAGGCGTCCAGGTAGAGCTCCTTGATCTCGCTCATGAGCGGGTAGCGCGGGTTGGCGCCGGTGCACTGGTCGTTGAATGCCTGCTCGGTCATCTCGTCGAGGGTGTCGAGGAAGTACTGCTCGTCAACACCGTAGTCGGCGATGGTCTTCTTGACGCCGATGAAGTCCTTGAGCTCCTCGAGCTTCGTGATGAAGTTCTCGAAGACCTCCTTGTCGTCCTTGCCCTCGATGCCGCAGTACTTGGCCATCTCGGCGTAGTTGTGCAGTGCGTTGGGGTAAGGATACTGGGAGAAGGTACCCATCTTGACGGGAGCCTCGGCGGCGTTGTAGCGCATGACGCGGGTCAGGATGACGGCGTTGGCGAGGCCGTGGGGCAGGTGATGGAAAGCGCCGAGCTTGTGAGCCATGGAGTGGTTGAGGCCCAGGAAGGCGTTGGCGAAGGCCATACCGGCCATGCAGGAGGCGTTGTGCATCTCCTCGCGGGCATGCGGGTCCTTGGCGCCGTTCGTGAAGCTGGAGGGCAGGTTCTCGAAGACGAGCTTAGCAGCGCGCTCGGAGAGGCCCTTGGTGTAGTCGGAAGCCATGATGGAGACGTAGGACTCGATGGCGTGGGTCATGACGTCGATGCCGGAGGCAGCGGTCAGGCCGCGCGGGGCGGTCATGCAGTTGTCGGCGTCAACGATAGCCATGTTGGGGAGCAGCGCGTAGTCGGCGAGCGGCCACTTGATGCCGGTCTCCTTGTCGGTGATGATGGCGAACGGCGTGCACTCGGAGCCGGTACCCGAGGAGGTCGGGACGGCGACGAAGTAGGCCTTCTTGCCCATCTCGGGGAAGGTGAAGATACGCTTGCGGATGTCCATGAAGTCCATGGCCATGTCCTCAAACTTGCACTCGGGGTGCTCGTACATCATCCACATGATCTTGCCGGCGTCCATAGCGGAGCCACCGCCGACGGCGATGATCACGTCAGGCTCAAAGAGAGCCATCTGCTTGGCGCCGCGACGTGCGCACTGCAGCGACGGATCGGGCTCGACATCGTAGAAGCAGTCGTGGGCGATGCCCATCTCGTCGAGCTTGGCCTCGATGGCGCGGGTGTTGCCATTCTTGAAGAGGAACTGGTCGGTGACGATGAAGGCGCGCTTCTTGCCCATGACGGTACCGAGCTCGTCGAGGGCGACGGGCGTGGAACCCTTCTTGAAGTAGACCTTCTCGGGAGCGCGGAACCACAGCATGTTCTCACGGCGCTCGGCCACAGTCTTAACGTTGATCAAGTGCTTCACCCCAACGTTCTCGGAGACGGAGTTGCCGCCCCAGGAGCCGCAGCCCAGGGTCAGAGACGGCTTCATGCCAAAGTTGTACAGGTCACCGATGCCACCGTGCGAGGACGGGGTGTTGATGACGATACGGCAGGCCTTCATGACGTGCTCGAACAGGCTGATCTTCTCGGCCTGGGCGGGGTGCACGTACAGAGAGGCGGTGTGGCCCGGGCCACCGGCGAGCACCAGGTGCTCGGCCTTGTCGACAGCCTCCTGGAAGTCCTTGGCGTGATACATGGCCAGGACCGGGGAGAGCTTCTCGTGGGAGAACTCTTCCTTGGCGGGGTCGGTGGAGGTGACCTCAGCGATCAGGATCTTGGTCTTGGCGGGAACCTCGATGCCGGCGAGCTCGGCGATCTTGGCGGCAGCCATGCCGGGGATGCGGTGGTCGAGGGCGCCGTTCTTGAACATGGCGGCACGCAGGGCCTCCATCTCGGCACCCTGCTTGACGAAGTAGCAGCCGCGCTTCTGGAACTCGGCCTTAACCTGGTCATAGATGGTGTCGATGACGGTCACGGACTGCTCGGAAGCGCAGATCATGCCGTTGTCGAAGGTCTTGGAGTGGATGATGGAGTTGACGGCGAGCAGCACGTCGGCGGTGTCGTCGATGACGACCGGGGTGTTACCGGCGCCAACGCCCAGGGCGGGCTTGCCCGAGGAGTAAGCGGCCTTGACCATGCCCGGGCCACCGGTGGCGAGGATGATGTCGACGTCGCGCATGACCATGTTGGTCAGCTCGATGGAGGGGACATCGACCCAGCCGATGATGCCCTCGGGGGCGCCGGCCTTGACGGCGGCGTCAAGCACGAGCTTGGCAGCGGCGATGGTGCACTTGGCGGCTGCCGGGTGCGGGGAGATGATGATGGCGTTGCGGGTCTTCAGGCTGATCAGCGTCTTGAAGATCGCGGTGGAGGTGGGGTTGGTCGTCGGGATGACGGCGCCCACGATGCCGATGGGCTCGGCGATCTTGGTGATGCCGTAAGCCTCGTCGCGCTCCAGGACACCACAGGTCTTGGTGTTCTTGTAAGCGTTGTAGATGTACTCTGCGGCGTAGTGGTTCTTGATGACCTTGTCCTCAAGAACGCCGCGGCCGGTCTCCTCGATGGCCATCTTCGCCAACGGGATACGAGCCTTGTTGGCGGCCATGGCGGCCTCATAGAAGATCTTGTCGACCTGCTCCTGCGTGTACGTAGCAAAAAGCGCCTGGGCCTCTCGCATCTGAGCGAGCTTAGCCTCAAGCGCCTCTACGTTGTCCACAATTGCGGGAGTAGTGTTTTCCGGTGACTTTTTCACCATTTGTGTCTCCTTGCGATCGGAGATTTACCCTACGCCTTGCATGATAGCAAGAAATTATTCGGTGAACGGTAAGATTCCCGTAAAAGGCACACTAAATCGCTTCAATAAAATGAAGCGTTTTAACTAAAACTATCTGCCTGCTGCATCGCCCCGCTCATTGGGGACAGACTTACATGAGTGCTTCCACTCATTGGGGACAGACATCGATTTGCCATTTTGCCGTTCTGGGCCTGTTTTTGCCGCTCATTGGATATAAATAGATCACAGGCTCAGCATTTCGCGTTCCTTCTCTCCTTTTAGGTGTTGCCTGTTCAGTTTTGAAAGGAGAGATTTATGCCTCGATGCGCCCGTGCCGTTTCGCTCACCGGCTATTACCACGTCTTTGACCGTGGCAACTCTAAACAGATTATTTTTGAAGATGACTCCGACCGTTATCGTTTCTTATCGGATATCTCGGACAGGTTTGCGCGCCATGACGTGGCGGTGTTAGCTTGGTGCCTTATGGACAATCACTTCCATTTGATGGTTGATGACCCATTTGACAACCTTTCAAAGGCAATGCAGTGCGCGCTGACGGCATATGCTAAGTATTTCAATGGAAAAACGGGGAGAACGGGACATCTGTTTGACAATCGCTATTCGCGGGTCGCGGTTGAGTCGGACACGCAGGCGGTGCAGCTGCTCGACTATATTCATCTCAATCCCGTGAAGGGTGCGCTTGACTCGCTCGATGCGTACCGCTGGTCAAGCTATAAGGCGTATCAGCTGGGCTATGATCCCTTTGACATCTGTGATGCGGCCCCTATGCTCGATATTGTCGGTGGCTCCCGTTGCTATTGCGAGCATCTCGAGGAAGTTGCCGGGCGCATCTGGTCAATGGAGGTTCTTCCACGCCGGCGGATCCCCGATGAGGAGGCCCTTTCCGTTGCGCGCGAAGTTCTGCCGAGCATAGATCCTGCACTGCTCAAAGCCCTGCCACGCCCCGAACGCGATGCGTGTCTGCTGAGGCTTAGGCGGGCGCATCTCACGGTTAAGCAAATTGCCCGTATCACCGGCATCGGCGCTACAAGCGTGACCAAGGCAACTGCAGGCTGGAAGGATGCTGCGTGAGGCAGGGGCCGGAGCCAGTCAGTGCGTCGCATGCGTGCTTCATGTCTGTCCCCAATGCGTGAAAGCACTCATGTAAGTCTGTCCCCAATGAGTGCAAAGGCGCCCTCCGCAGGGGAGGGCGCCTTTGGTAAGTTCTATATGAACGCGAGGTCTTTGACCCGGAGAGTCCGAGGTACTTGTTGGTAAGACCTTATTTAGGAGCGCGCAACCTTGCCGGACTTGAGGCAGGTGGAGCAAACGTTCATCTTGCGACGGTGACCATCGACGACGACGTACACGCGCTGGATGTTGGGGCGGAACTTACGGTTGGTGACGCGGTGAGAGTGGCTGATGGAGCGACCGGCAACGGGGTGCTTACCGCAAACTTCGCAAACTTTGGACATAACTGACCCTCCTTGGGCGACAAACGAACATGTCGCGTTAACAAACAAGCCTGAACTATAGCACAGAAGCAGCTCCCTGTGCGTAATCTACACAGAGATACTCCTCTTTTGGCGATAGTGCTCACGCCACGGCCCTGGACGTAGATCCGATTTGCGTGCAGCAGAGGGGATTATGCCAGCTCGTGCGTGCGTTTTCAAGCTCGTCCCACAAATATATATAGGTTTATGAAGCATTGGGCTCCGTTTACGGTTTGCTCTGTATTTATGCTCGCAATTAAGCTCGAGGTTGGCTACACTATCCCTTGACCATTAAAGGGGTACGAGATACCCACATGGAATTACATAGCTGCCAAAGAGCAGCCCTTCCTTGTGGGTGTCTGGTCCGCTTTGAGCGGTCGGGCATCTATTTTTTTGACTGTGTCAGCAGTCAAGACATGTGAGGAAGGAGATCGATGGGCACGACTTCCCCCAAGGCGGTCATCATGGACGAGACCGCCGTCAATCGAGCGATGACCCGCATCGCGCACGAGATTCTCGAGCGCAACGAGGGCTGTGAAGACCTCGCTCTGGTCGGCATCGTCACGCGCGGCGACCTTCTGGCAAAGAAACTCGCCGAGGAGATCAAGGAGATCGAGGGCGTCGACGTTCCGCTCGGCAGCCTCGACATCAGCTTCTACCGCGATGACTACGCTACCAATTTCGCTCCCGCGATCCACGCCACCAACATTCCCTTTAGCGTCGACGGCAAACGCGTCGTGCTGGTGGACGACATCCTGTATACGGGCCGTACCATTCGCGCCGCTCTGGACGCCGTCATGGACCTGGGCCGTCCGAGCCGCATTGAGCTGGCAGTTCTCGTTGACCGCGGCCACCGCGAGCTCCCCATCTCGCCGGACTTTGTCGGCAAGAACGTTCCCTCGTCGCATGAGGAGAACGTGCACCTATATATGAAGGAAGTCGACGGCCACACCGCCGTCGAGATTAACGACGTCGCGCCGGGTTCCCACGTGGGCTCCGCGCCGCTGGGAGGTGAGTAGTACCGTGGCGTTCAACCATAAGCACCTGATCGACATTACCGAGTACTCCGAAGAGGACATCAAGCTCATCCTCGAGACCGCCAAGGCGTTCTCCGAGGTCAACGAGCGTGCTATCAAGAAGGTCCCCACGCTCAAGGGCAAGACCATCGTCAACATGTTCAACGAGCCCTCGACGCGCACCCGCAGCTCCTTCGAGCTCGCCGAGAAGCGTCTTTCGGCCGACAGCCTTAACTTTGGCGGCTCCTCGACCTCCACGGTCAAGGGCGAGAGCCTTGTCGACACCGTCGAGACCCTCAACGCCTATAAGATCGACTGTATCGTCGTGCGTGATAAGCACGCCGGCGCTCCCTACATCGTCACGCAGAACTCGCCCGCGAGCGTCATCTGCGCCGGTGACGGCAAGCACAACCATCCCACGCAGGCCCTGCTCGACCTGTACACCATCTGGGAGCACAAGGGTGACTTCCACGGTCTGAAGGTCGCTGTCGTCGGCGATATCGCGCACTCCCGCGTCTGCGGCTCGCTGATCCCCGCCCTTAAGATCATGGGCTGCGAGACCTACGCCGTCGCCCCCGGCACGCTGCTGCCGCCGGCGCCCGAGGTTCTGGGCTGCGACCACGTGACGAGCGACCTCGATTCCGTCCTGCCCGAGCTGGACGTCGTCTACATGCTGCGCGTGCAGCAGGAGCGCCTCGAGGGTGCCCCGTTCCCGACCATTCGTGAGTACCACAGGCTCTTCGGCCTGACCAAGGACCGCGAGAAGCTCATGAAGCCCGATGCGATCATCTGCCACCCGGGTCCCATCAACCGCGGCGTCGAGTTCGACTCCTATATGGCCGACCACCCGCAACGCTCCGTCATCCTGGAGCAGGTCTACGCCGGTATCTGCGTGCGTATGGCTATCCTGTATCTGCTGCTTGGAGGTGCCGATAATGGCCTTGCTTCTTAAGAATGCCCACGTCGTCGACCCGTCCGTCGAGCTTGACGGTGTCGTTGACGTCCTGATTGACGGCGACAAGATCGCCGAGGTCGGCGAGAATCTCGCCGTCGAGGGAGCCGAGGTCCGCGACCTTTCCGGCAAGTACCTCGTCCCCGGCCTGGTGGATATGCACGTTCACCTTCGCGAGCCCGGCTACGAGGTCAAAGAGGACATCGAGAGCGGTACCCGCGCGGCTGCCAAGGGCGGCTTTACCGGCGTGTGCTCCATGCCCAATACCGATCCCGTCACCGATAACGGCACCGTCGTGGAGTTCGTCAAGTCCCGTGCTGCCGAGGTCGGTCACTGCCGCGTCTATCCTTCGGGCGCCATGACCCGCGGTCTTAAGGGCGAGGCCATGTCCGAGATGGGCGATATGGTCGCCCACGGCGCCGTCGCCTTCACCGACGATGGTCGCGGCGTGCAGGGCGCGGGCATGCTCCGTCGCTGCATGGACTACGGCAAGATGTTCGGCAAGGTCTTTATGAGCCACTGCCAGGACGAGGATCTGGTCGGCCACGGCCAGATCAACGAGGGCAAGGTTTCGACCCGTCTGGCTCTCGAGGGCTGGCCGGCTGCCGGCGAGGAGCTCCAGATCGCCCGCGACATCGAGATCGCCAAGCTGACCGGTGCCAAGCTGCACATCCAGCACATCTCCACTGCCCATGGCCTGGAGCTCGTGCGTGCCGGCAAGGCCGCGGGCGTTCAGGTTACCTGCGAGGCCACCCCGCACCACATGTTCCTGACCGAGAACGACCTGGACGAGACCTACAACACCTCGCTCAAGGTCAATCCGCCGTTGCGTACCGAGGAGGATGCCGAGGCCATCCGTCAGGGCGTCATCGACGGCACCGTCGACGCTATCGTCACCGATCACGCTCCCCACACCCCGTGGGAGAAGGCCCGCGAGTTCGAGCTTGCGCCCTTTGGCATGATCGGCCTCGAGACCTCGCTGTCGCTCGTACTCACCGAGCTGGTCAACACGGGCAAGATGAGCATGGGCCGTATGGTCGAGCTCATGGCCATCAAGCCGCGTGAGATCCTGGGCCTCGACCAGGTTCAGGTCAAGGCGGGCTCCGTTGCCGACCTGACCGTGTTCGACCCCTCAGCCACCTGGACGGTCGGCGAGGACGGTTACGAGTCGCGCGCCGAGAACTCCGGTTTTGCCGGCCGCACGCTTACCGGTCGTGCTACCGATGTGTTTGTCGGCGGTAAGCAGACGCTCGCCGACGGCTGCATCTGCTAGCATAGCCTTATCGCTTTTGTGCGCGGTGCCCTTGCGGTGCCGCGCTTTCTGTTCGTTTTGACCATGCAACCGCATGGGGGATTGGAGCGTCTATGCCCACACCTTCCACTGCACGCATGCACGACTTCGAGGTCGTCTCGAACCAGGAGATCGCCGATGGCATCTTCTCGCTCGTCATCTCGGCCCCCAAGCTTGCAAGTGCGCTCAAGCCCGGCCAGTTTGTGAACATTGCCGTGCCCGGCGATGCGTCCTCGCTGCTTCGCGTGCCCTTGAGCTTCTATCGCGCTGACGCCGAGGCCGGTACCGTCGAGCTGTGGTACGCCGTCGTGGGTGACGACACCCGTCGTCTGTCGCAGATGGGTCCCGGCTCCAAGTCCAACCTGTTGGGCCCTGGCGGCCGCGGCTGGCTTGTTCCCGAGGGCACCAGGAAGGCGCTGCTCGTCGCCGGTGGCATCGGCGTTCCGCCTGTGCTGTGTCTTGCCGGTATGCTTGCCGAGCAGGGCGTGGATGTTGACGTGTGCCTGGGCTTTGGCACCGCTTCCAAGGCCGTGGGTGTCGATGAGTTCCGCGCGCTGGGCGCCACGGTCAACGTTTGCACCGACGACGGCTCGCTCGGCACGCACGGTTTTTGCACCGATCCTGCCGCCGAGCTGCTCGGCGAGGGCGGCTACGACTACGTCGCCAGCTGCGGCCCCGCTGTCATGATGAAGAAAGTCGCCGCCGCTGCCGCCGAGGCCGGTGCGTACTGCGAGGTGTCGCTTGAGCGCATGATGAGCTGTGGCTTTGGCGCCTGCAACACCTGCAATGTCGAGACGGTCGACGGTATGAAGGGTGCTTGCATGTGCGGCCCCGTGTTCGATGCTTCCAAGGTGGTGGTCTTCTAGTGGGTACCGTGAACATGGCCGTCGATTTCGGCGGCGTCAAGATGCAGAACCCCATCAACACCGCAGCCGGTACTTTTGGTTACGGTTGGCAGTTCCAGAACTTCTTTGATGTTTCCCAGCTGGGCGCCATCACCACCAAGGGTTGCGCTGCCGAGCCCTGGCCCGGCAACCCCGCGCCCCGCATGGCCGAGATTCCCGGCGGTATGATCAACTCCGTGGGCCTTCAGAACCCCGGCGTGGCCGCCTTTGCCCGTGAGTCCGGTCCGTGGCTCGAACAGCTGTCCAAGGACGGCTGTCAGGTCATCTGTCAGGTTGCCGGCCACTCCGTTGACGAGTTTGTCCGCGCACTCGAGATGTATGTCGAGCTGTGCCCCTGGGCTGCCGGCTACGAGATCAACGTGAGCTGCCCTAATATCGCCGCCGGCGGTGCCGCCATGGGCTCCACGCCCGAGGGCGCCTCTTCCGTTATGGCTGCCTGCCGCAAGGTGACCGATAAGCCGCTGTTCGTAAAGATGGCTCCGGTCAACGTTGCCGAGATTGCCAAGGCCCTCGAGGCTGCCGGTGCCGACGGTCTTTCAGTCATCAACTCCATCCAGGGCATGGCCATCGACGTCCATACCCGCAAGTCCCGCGTGGCCAAGCCCAAGGGCGGCCTTTCGGGCCCGCTGTGCCACCACATCGCCGTGCGCATGGTCTGGGAGGTTGCCCAGGCCGTCGATATCCCCATCAACGGTGTCGGCGGTGTCATGACGGGCGAGGATGCGGCCGAGTTTATCCTGGCTGGCGCCACCTGCGTGTCGGTCGGTATGGCCAACTTCGTCGATCCGTGCGCTTCGCTCAAGATCGCGCACGAGCTCGAGGCCTGGGCGGAGTCCCAGAGCGTAAAGGACATCAACGAGCTGGTAGGTGCTTTCGAATGCTAGAGACCGATGCCCGCGACCGTGTGATCGTCGCCCTCGACTGCGACCGTGAGCGCGCACTCGAGCTCGCCTACGAGCTTTCTGGTCATGCCGCTTGGCTCAAAGTTGGCATGACGCTCTATTACGCTGAGGGCCCCGAGATCGTCAAGACCTTTAAGGACCTGGGCTTTAAGGTCTTCCTTGACCTTAAGTTCCATGATATTCCGCATCAGGTTCGCGGTGCCGCCCGCTCGGCCTCGCTTGCCGGTGCCGATCTGCTTTCGGTCCACGGCTTGGGTTCGGGCGCCATGCTCGCTGCCTGCCGCGAGGGCGCCGAGGAGGCGCGCGAGGACCGCGCCAAGCTCGTCGCCATCACCGTGCTCACGAGCATGAACCAGGATGCCTTGAGCGAGATCGGCGTCGAGTCGCCCGTGGCCGAGGAGGCCGCCCGCCTGGCAAAGCTCGCTCAGGCCAACGGCATCGACGGTATCGTGTGCTCGCCGATGGAGGCTCACGACATGCGTGAGCTGCTGGGCCCCGATGCCCTCATCGTGACTCCGGGTGTGCGTCCGGTGGGTGCCGCCCTTGGTGACCAGTCCCGCGTGGCGACGCCTTCCCAGGCTATCGAGCGTGGCGCAAGCCACATTGTGGTGGGCCGTCCCATCACCGGCGCCGACGATCCGGTTGCCGCCTTTGACGCTATTGTCGCTGAGCTGGTCGAAAACGTCGCCTAAAAGATTCCCCTAAGTCACCACTTTTGGGTCTCATTAGCACAAAATAGCCCCTGTGCCTGCGTAAACTTTCCCATCCTTTGTGTGGAATCGCAGGTCAGGGGCTTAACTTTGGGCGCAGTATATTGCACTTTTTGCGGGTATCGTCTAACCTATGGAGCCGCGATTGGGCATTTTGTACGTTCTACGTGCTAAAATGCCAATTATTGAATCAGATATAACCCAACTTTTTGGAGGTACGAATGGCACTCCCTCAGCTTACCGATGAGCAGCGCAAGCAGGCTCTTGAGAAGGCTGCTGCCGCACGTCACGCCCGCGCTGAGCTTCGCGAGCAGATCAAGAAGGGCGAGAAGTCCCTCGAGTCCGTGCTCAACTCCGATGACCCCATCGCTTCCCGCATGAAGGTTTCCACCCTCATCGAGTCTCTCCCTGGTTATGGCAAGGCCAAGGCCGCCAAGATCATGGAGGAGCTCGGTATCTCCGCTACCCGTCGCGTCCAGGGCCTCGGCGTCCGCCAGCGCGAGCAGCTCCTCGAGCAGCTGACCAAATAAGTGAGCGCTCAGGATTCCAAGCTCTTTGTGATTTCTGGACCGTCAGGCGCAGGCAAGGGTACGCTCGTCACTCGTGTGCGCGAGCGCCGCTCGAACCTGGGTCTGACGGTTTCGGCTACCACGCGAGCACCACGCAAAGGTGAGGTCGACGGCGTCAACTACTTTTTTTTGACGCGCGAGGAGTTCGACCGCCGCGTGGCAAACGGTGAGTTTGTTGAGTGGGCCGAGGTCCACGGTAACTGCTACGGCACGTTGGTGAGCGAGGTCACATCCAAGCTCGCCTCGGGCTCGTCTCTGATTTTGGAGATCGATGTCCAGGGCGCCCTGCAGGTGAAGGAGCGTTTCCCCGAGGCCGTGCTGATCTTTATCAAGCCGCCTTCGCTTGAGGTGCTCCGCGAGCGTCTGGTCGGTCGCGGTACCGAGACGCCCGAGACGATTGAGCTGCGTATGGCAAACGCCGCCGATGAGCTTGCCCTTGCCGACCGCTACGACGACGTCGTGGTGAATGACGATCTCGACCGCGCGACCGATGAGCTCGTTCGCGTTCTCGATATGCATGAAAGGATCTGAGGTCCGTGTCCGTTGTAAAGCCTTGCATTGACGATCTTCTGGAGAAGACCGATCACAACCGCTTCCTGCTCGCTTCGCTTGCCTCCAAGCGCGCCTGCGACATCAATAGCATGCTGCGTGGCCAGCACAACCGCGTGCTTGCCGTCCAGGATGTCGATGACATCACCATCGGGCTTTCCGGTGCCGATACCATCTCGATGGCTATGGACGAGATTGTCGACGGCGACATCTCTTATGACGAGGCCCGTTACGAGAAGGCGCTCGGCCACAAGGTTGCTGAAGCCTAAATGGCGGCTCGCGTCTGCCTAGTCCACTATCACGAGGTTGGGCTGAAGGGCAAGAACCGCGCACATTTTGAGCATATCCTCATGGATAACATCAAGGCGGCCTTGGCCGCCTTTTCCGTGAATGCCGTGTCTCGAATTTCCGGTTATATCCTCGTGACCTTTAACGAGCATCAGGCCGATGAGGCGGCGCGTGTCATTCGCACCGTTCCCGGCGTTGCACGTGTGTCTTTGGCGTATCACACCAACCGCGACTCGCAGGAGTACTGCGCCGCCGCCGTGAAGGCGCTGCGCGAGTTTGGTTCCTTCGATTCTTTTAAGGTGCACGCCAAGCGCTCCAATACTGACTATGAGCTTACCTCGATTGACATCAATCGTCAGGTGGGTGAGGTGCTGTGTGAGGCCTTCCCCGATAAAAAGGTCCAGATGCACGATCCTGACGCTATGGTGCACGTGCTGGTGGTCCAGGGTAGCGTCTATGTGTATGCGCGCTCTGAGCGCGGCGTGGGTGGTCTTCCGGTGGGGTCTGCCGGCAAGGTCGTGACGCTGCTTTCTTCGGGTATCGATTCTCCGGTGGCGACCTGGATGCTCGCGCGTCGCGGCGCGGTGTGCGTGCCGGTACATTTCTCCGGTCGTCCGCAGACGCCCGATACGAGCGAGTATTTGGTGCAGGACATCATCCGTGCGCTTGAGCCGGGTGTCCAGATCGGCCGACTGTACGTAGTGCCGTTTGGCGACTGCCAGCGTGAGATTTCGGTCACCTGTCCCAGCAACCTGCGCGTGATCATGTATCGCCGCATTATGTATTCGGTTGCTGAGCGCATTGCGCACATCGAGGGTGCCAAGGCCATCGTTACGGGCGAATCGCTTGGGCAGGTTGCCTCCCAAACGCTTGAGAATATCATGGCCGTCAACGAGGCCGTGAAGATCCCCGTGTTCCGCCCTCTCATCGGTTCGGACAAGCAGGAGATCATCGCGCGCGCCGAGGAGATCGGTACGTTCGATATCTCCACTGAGGCCGCTCCCGACTGCTGCACGCTGTTTATGCCGCGCCGTCCCGAGACGCACGCTAAACTCGATGCCGTGCATGAGGCCTGGGAGTTGTTCGATCACGAGGAGATGATCGAGCGCCTGCTCAAGCAGACCGAGTACATCGACTTTGAGAGCAACACGTATAAGGCCCCTAAGACCTTAAAACGCAAACATTCGGAGCTTGCTCCGCGTGAGATTTACCGAGATCACGAGTAAATTTGTGCATAGACCGACGATGCGTCTGCATCGTCGGTCTTTTGCTATCTGGGCATTTTGTGGCTAAGTGTTCATTTGCTGACGTGTGCCTGAATAAATGGACGGATTTGTGCAAGGTTTTGGTCGGCTTTTGGTTTGACCGCTAAAACCGGTTTTGGGGCGTGGCTGTTACAGGGCTCCTTTCCTGACACGATGTTGTTGGGAGGTTTTGCTATGGCGCAGCGCGAACAACACGAACGGGTCAAACGGATGGACCGCTTGGCGGACAAGCTGCTCGGTCATAAGGCAGTGGTGATGGCGATACTGGTCGTCATTGCGATGTCGAGCGGCTTGGCGATGGCGAACCTTGGCGGCGGTGCCGGCGCCGTGTCGTTTGAGCGCACTGACGGTTCGGGCTCGTTGGTGGAGCCGGGATCCGGTGATGCCTCGAGCGGAAAGACATCCGAAGGTTCTTCGACTAAGGCTTCTGCCGCGGCAGAGGTCTATGTCGATGTCGATGGCGCCGTTGTGTCGCCCGGTGTATATCGTCTCAAGGACGGCGCGCGGGTGGCTCAGGCGATTGATGCCGCCGGCGGGCTGGCGCCCGAGGCAGACGTTACGGGGCTCAATCGGGCATCTAAGGTCACTGATGGACAAAAAATCCACGTTCCAACGGTAGGGGAGCAGCAGGCGTCTATTGCGGAAGCCGGTGTTGATGGTGGGACTTCCGCATCATCGGGCGTGAGCGGCGCAACAGGCCTGGTAAACATCAATACGGCAAGCGCGGCAGAGCTGCAGACGCTCTCGGGCATCGGTCCCTCCATGGCCCAGTCGATTATCGATGAGCGGACAAAGAACGGTGCTTTTGCCTCGGTTGACGACCTGATGCGTGTGTCGGGAATCGGCGAGAAGAAGCTTGCCAAAATCAAAGATTGCATCTGCGTATGAGTGCGACCGAGCGCGAGCGTGTTATGCCTCCGCGGCCCCTGCTTCCGTGGACGATGACCCTGTGTGCCGGCATGTGCATGAGCTGCGTCTTGGTGCTCAACATGGCCGCTGATGCGCTGTTGAGGGAGCGGGCGCCAGCGGTCGGGCCGCTATGGACCATTCCCGTTGCGGCGGCGGTATTTGTTATGCTGGCTCAATCATGTGCGCGGCTTGCCCCTTTGAAGCGGTGGCTGTATGCCGCGTCCGTCGGTCTCGTGGCGGGAGCGGTCGTCTCGGCCTGGTGGGCTGTGGGTGCGCTCAGCGCCTCGAAGGCGCTCGACGGTCGAGCGGCAAGCAGCCTCGAGTTTGTCGTGCAGGGCGATCCATCAATAAACGACGACGTGTATTCCTATACCTGCGAGGCACGCGCGGACGGTAAGAACTTGGCAACGGTTCGCCTATCGTGCGACCGCGAGCTCAAGGTCGGGGCGCACGTGCGTGTTATCGGTCGCGTTTCGCGTTTTGAGAACGATGCGTATGGACGATCGCGCGTGCTCCGAGGCGAGGTATGCAAGGTAAAAGCCGTTCGGATTGTGTCGGTCGATGAGGGCTCTCCGGGGCCGCTGCTTCGGCTACGAAATGGGCTGCTTGCGTCCATCGCGCCTGCGACCGACCCGGCGCGTGCACTCATAGCCGGTGTCGTCTGCGGTCGTTCGGCCGAGCTGCGCGCCCAGTCGGCGGGCGACTGGTTTTCGGTGACGGGTACGGCGCATCTTATCGCCGTCTCCGGCAGCCATTTGTCTATCGTGGGGTTTGTAATTGAGGGCGTATTGCAAAAGACTCGGTGTTCACGTGGTCTTCGGCGGGTGATATTGGCGATAACGCTTGTGGGCTACGCTGCCTTTACGGGCGCGTCTCCCTCGGCCGTGCGCGCGTGCTGCATGGTGTTCGCGACGCTTGTCGTAAACGGCGCAGGGCGTCGCCGGCACGGCGCATCGGCGCTCTTCGTAACCATGTCCATCTTTGTGCTACTGCGGCCGACGGTGCTGTTCGAGATGGGCTTTCAGCTTTCATGTGCCAGCGTCTTAGCCATTCTGTGCTTTTGCCCCTATGCGACCTACGCTTTGGGTGAGTTGGGTGTGCCGTCGGGCGTTGCCAGCATGCTTTCCGTCACGCTGTGCTCGCAGTTGGCGACGCTCCCCATTACCATTCCTGCCTTCGGTACGTTCTCGCTCATTGCTCCGCTGGCAAATGCGGTCATCGGTCCGGTGGTGAGCGTACTGCTCGCTGTGTCGATCGTACTGGTTCCCTATTCGCTCGTGGCACCATTGCGGATTTGGGCGCTCATTGTGCCCATGGTTGCCGCCCGTTGCGCGTTGTTCTTCGAGCAGCTGTTTGCCGCCGTGCCGGGTGCATCCGTGAGTGTGCCGCCCGATAGCATGTGGATTTACCTAGTGCCGTGTTTGCTGGCGGTTCTGCTGGTCTGGTGGCCGCGTCCCCGTGCACGTCCTATGGCGGTGGGGCTTACGTGCCTGGTGTTCTTGGCTGCGATTCCGTACGCCTACTGGGATCGGTTCGCTCCGCCTTCGGTGACGGTGCTCGATGTGGGCCAGGCCGATGCGATTCTTATCCGCCAGGGCGGCACAGTAGCGCTCGTCGACTGCGGGCTCGACGAGCGCGTGGTGGCGGCGTTGGTTCGCAATAACGTGCACCATATCGATGCCGTCTTTGTGACGCATTGGGATGAGGATCACTGGGGTGGTCTGCCTGCCGTGCTCGAACAGTTTTCGGTCGGAACGATTGCCGTGGCGGCAGATGCGCTGGAGGATGCTCCTGCCGAGGTATTGAACCGACCTGGCGTGGAGTATCGGCAGGTGCGCCATGGGGATACGGTCGACATCGGCTCATTTTGCGCCCGCGTGATGTGGCCATTCGAGTCCGTGGATGGCGAGGGCAATGAGGACTCGCTTGTCCTGCTGCTCTCTTATGTTCAGGAAGACAAGGGCCTGCGCATGCTCCTCACCGGTGATGCCGAGCTCGACCAGGAACGGGAATTCGTGCAGGAGGTGGGGGATATCGATGTCCTTAAACTCGGGCATCACGGCTCCAAGGTTTCGGTCGATGCCGCGCTGCTGGAGATTCTGAGACCCGAGCTTTCCCTCGCGAGCGCGGGCGAGGGGAATCGATACGGTCATCCGTCCGATGCCTGCATCGATGCCGTGAAGGAAGCGGGTGGCGTGTTCGCGTGCACCATCGAACACGGCGACATTACCGTCACGCCGACTGAGAATGGCTTTGCGATGCGATGCCAGCGACCGTGACGACGTCGTTGGCGTGTGGTGGGCCCCTGGGCTAGAATGGCACGGAACGAATACGAAGGCCTGCGGGAGGGGAGCGCAATGTCCGAAACCGGTCTGCTGCCGGCATATCTGATCGTCGGTACCGACGGAGTCAAGCGCGATCACGCCGTCTCGCGTATGAAAGCGCGTCTGGAAAAGTCGGGTATGGTCGAGTTTAACCTCGACGAGCGCGACATGACTAAGGACCCCGATATCGAGTCCATTATCGGATCGCTTAACACCTTTCCGATGGGCAGCGAGTTTCGCCTGGTAATCCTTGATGGCTGCTCAAAGCTCGCTAAGGCTGTCTCGGAGCCGCTCGTCGAGTACCTCGCAAGTCCCAGCCCCACAACGGTCTGCCTCATCATCGCCGACTCGCTTGCCAAGAACACGCGTCTGTATAAGGCGATCGCCAAGATCGACAAGAAGGCCGTGATCGATTGCTCCGGCACCAAGCGCTGGGAGCTACCGCGCCGCGTTCAGCAGATGGCGACGCAGCATGGCAAGTCGATCTCGACGGCGGCCGCCGAGGAACTCGTCTCGCGTTCGGGTGAAAACACTCGCATGCTCGATAACGATTTGGCTAAGCTTGCCCAGATGGTCGAGGCGCCCCAGATTGAGCTTGCCGACGTTGAGCGCTGGATTGTACGTACGGCCGAGGTTCAGCCCTGGGACTTTCTCAATGCGGTCTCGGCCCGTGACATGCGCCGCTCGCTCGAGCTCTTCAATCTACTGCCCGCCAAGAGCTACGTGTGGACTTACACATTGCTGTGCGGCCGTATTCGCGAGCTTATCGTTGCCAAGGCGCTCGATGCGCGCGGACAGGGTCGTGAGCTGGCCGCAACGCTTAAGCTCCAGTCCTGGCAGGTCAAGAATCACCTGACCTGGGCTCGCCGCTTTTCGATGGCAGAGCTCGTCGCAGCGCTCGAGGGAGCGGTTGATGTGGAGCTCGCGCTCAAGGGTTCGGCCGATTCTGAGACCGCGCTTTTGCTCTGGATTACGAACATCTTGAGAAAATCGTGATGATACCTGCCTATTTGACAAATTCGTTCTATCCCTTTGAGGGGGAGCGTGCTATAGTAGGCGCTTGCATGACCTCACCGTGTCTCAGAGGTGTCATACATTTTTTGCAAGGAACTCGAAAGGAACTCCAGAAGTGGCAAACATCAAGTCTCAGAAGAAGCGTATCCGCACCAATGAGGCAGCTCGCATGCGTAACAAGGCTGTCAAGTCCGAGCTCAAGACGCTGACCAAGCACGTCCAGTCCGCCGTCGCCGAGGGCGACGCCGAGAAGGCCCAGGCTGCCCTCAAGACCGTCACCAAGCGTCTCGACATGGCTGCCGCCAAGCATGTTATCCACAAGAACCAGGCTTCCAACCGCAAGTCCGGTCTTGCCAAGCTCGTGAACAGCATCAACGCCTAAGTTGTAAATTTCACACCACACAGATTACGCGCATAAATGGAGCCTGTTTTATGGAACAGGCTCCATTTTTTGTACCGCTCGGGTAAGATAGTCCGCATGAATACTTCAATTGACATTTCCCACATCCGCAACTTCTCAATCGTTGCGCACATCGACCATGGCAAGTCCACGATCAGCGATCGCATCCTCGAGCTCACCCATACCGTCGACGAACGCGACATGGAGTCGCAGCTGCTCGACACCATGGATATCGAGCGCGAGCGCGGCATCACGATCAAGTCCAATGCCGTTCGCGTGTCTTATGACGCCGACGATGGCGAGACGTATCAGTTCAATTTGATCGATACGCCGGGCCACGTGGACTTTACCTATGAGGTCTCGCGCTCGCTGGCAGCCTGCGAGGGCGCGGTGCTCGTTGTCGACGCCACGCAGGGCGTCGAGGCGCAGACCGTCTCCAACGCGACGCTCGCCATGAACGCCAATCTGGACATTGTGCCGGCCATCAACAAGATCGACCTGCCCTCGGCCCATCCCGATGAGGTTAAGACCGAGATCGAGGATGACCTGGCGATTCCTGCCGATGATGCCGTGTGTGTCTCGGGCAAGACCGGCGAGGGCATCCACGATCTGCTGGAGTCCATTGTCTTTTTGATCTCTCCGCCCAAGGGCGATGCGAACGCGCCGCTCAAGGCACTCATTCTGGATTCGTACTTCGACGAGTATCGTGGCGTCGTCGCCACGGTGCGCATCTTTGACGGCTCCATCAAAAAGGGCGATACCCTGCGCATGATGCAGGCAAAGGGCGACTTTTTGGTCGATGGCGTGGGCGTCAAGCGTCCCGCCGAGACCCCGGTCGACGCGCTCACGGTCGGCGAGGTCGGATACGTGGTCACGGGCCTGAAGGACCCCGAGGCCGTTCGCGTGGGCGATACCCTCACGTGGGCGTCGAATCCCTGCCCCGAGCCGCTTCCCGGCTACCGCGAGGCCAAGCCCATGGTCTATACGGGCCTGTTCCCGATCGATAACAAGGACTACGAGAACCTGCGTGACGCGCTCAATAAGCTGCACGTCAACGACCCGTCGTTGGTGTGGGAGCCCGAGACCTCGGTGGCACTCGGCTTTGGTTTCCGCGTGGGCTTCTTGGGCCTGCTGCATATGGAGGTCGTCAAGGAGCGCCTGGAGCGCGAGTTCAATCTTGACCTCATTGCTACGAGCCCCTCGGTGGACTATCACGTCTACAAGACTGACGGCGAGATGATTGATGTCCGCAGCCCGCAGGATCTGCCCGAGGCTACGCGCATCGAGCGCATCGAGGAGCCCTACCTCAAGGCCAAGATTATCTGCCCGCCCGAGTATACGGGTGCCGTCATGCAGCTCGCTATCGAGCACCGCGGCATTACTACCGACATGATTCATCTCACGAGCAAGTCGGTCGAGATGCGCTTCGATATGCCGCTCGCCGAGCTCATCTTGGACTTCTTTGACCAGCTCAAGAGCCGTACCAAGGGCTATGCCTCGCTCGACTACGAGTTCAACGAGTACCGTCCATCCGAGCTCGTTAAGCTCGATATCTTGCTTTCGGGCGACGAGGTGGACGCGCTATCGTTTATCGTCCATAAGGACAAGGCCTATGGCCTGGCCCGTGGTCTGTGCGACAAACTTAAGGAGATCATCCCGCGTCAGCTGTTCGAGGTTCCCATCCAAGGTGCTATCGGCAACAAGATCATCGCCCGTTCTACCGTCAAGGCGCGTCGCAAGGACGTGCTTGCTAAGTGCTACGGCGGCGATATTTCGCGTAAGCGTAAGCTGCTCGAGAAGCAGAAAGAGGGCAAGAAACGCATGAAGGCCATCGGCTCGGTCGAGGTCCCTCAGGAGGCCTTTATGGCGATCCTCAAGGTGGACGAGTAGGTCTATGGCGCTTTCCGAATATAGTCTGCGGCTGCTGGGCGCCTATGCCGAGCAGCCGTTCCTTATGGCTCCCATGGCGGGCGTGACCGACCCTGCCTACCGCATCATGTGCCGCCGCCGCGGTGCCAACCTTGCCTACAGCGAGATGGTGAGCGTGGCGGGCCTTGCCTATGCCAGCAACAAGACCTGGCGCCTGGTGCTACCGGCCGACGAGGAGCAGCAGATTTGCGTGCAGCTCTTTGGCTCCAAGCCCGATCAGTTTGCGAGCGCCGTCGCCGCCGTCGAGGAGCGTGTGGGCGATCGCCTGTCGCTCATCGATATCAACATGGCCTGTCCTGCCCGCAAGGTTGTCACCAAGGGCGAGGGCTCAGCCCTTATGCGCACGCCCGATTTGGCCGAGAAGATCGTCGAGGCGGCGGTGGGCGCGGCGCATGTGCCCGTGACCGTAAAGATCCGCAAGGGCTTTTATGCCGAGGACCGTAATGCCGCGACGTTTGCCCAGATGCTCGAAGGCGCCGGTGCCGCCGCAGTCGCCGTGCATGGTCGTTGCGCCACGCAGCTCTACACGGGCCAGGCCGATTGGTCGGTCGTCGATGAGGTGGCCGACGCCGTCGAGATTCCCGTTATCGGTTCGGGCGATGTGTTCTCGGCCGAGGACGCTGCTGAGCATCTGCAAGGTTCGAGTGCCAGCGCGGTGTTTATCGCGCGCGGCATCTACGGCAATCCGTGGGTGTTCGGTGATGCTCGCGCCCTTGCGCTCGATGGCACACCGGTGCCGGCGCGCAGCTCCGTCGAGCGCCTAGACGCCCTGCGTGAGCACCTAACGCTGACGCATGAGCTCCTGCCGCTCATGTCGCGTGCACGTACGTACGCAAGCTGGTACTTAAAAGGCATGCCCCATGCTGCCGCTTGGCGTGCCCATGTGGTGCGCTGTTCCACATACGAGGAGTTTATGGCGCTGGTCGATGAGATCGAGCGCGATGTGGTGGCCTGCGAGGCCGCACTTGCCGCCGGCGAATCGGTGCCTCCTCATCCGCTGGAGGCTTAAGGGTGGCCGTTACCGCGCTGTACGTGCACGTGCCGTTTTGCGCTCAAAAGTGCCGGTACTGCGACTTTGACTCGCGCAGTTTTGCTCCGTGCGACCTGAGCGCTGCGTTCGATGCCTATTTTGAGCAGTTGTACGCGCGCCTCGATGCTTTTGGCAAAGCTGGGGCCCTTGACCAGATCCGCACTGTCTATGTTGGCGGCGGTACGCCGTCGCTGGCGGGGGAGCGCCTGGTGGAGCTGGCGCGGCGTATTCGTGCGTGGTGCGCCCCCGTTGAGTTTACCTGCGAGGCCAATCCCGAGTCGCTGACCGCCGAGCTTGCCACTGCACTTGTCAAGGTTGGTGTCACACGCGTCTCTTTGGGCGTGCAAACGCTCGATAACACCGAACTTACTGCCATCGGCCGTTTTCACGATGCCGATCGGGCGCTCGCCGCCATCGCGACGGTCAAGAACGCTGGGCTTGACGTGTCGTGCGACCTTATGTGCGGACTTCCCGGGCAGACCGCAGTGAGTTGGAAGCGCACGCTCGATGGCGTGCTGGCGGCGGCTCCGCATCATGTGTCGGTCTACCCGCTCACGCTTGAGGAGGGGACGCCCCTTTATCGCATGGCGTGCCGCGATGAGTCGCTCGAGCCCGACGAGGATTTTCAAGCTTCGTGCATGGATGTGGCGCGTGAGCGTCTGGGTGCGGCCGGCTATCATCCCTATGAGGTGGCGAGCTACGCGCTCGACGGCCATGAGTGCGCCCATAACATTGCCTACTGGACCGGACGGGGCTACCTGGGCCTGGGTCGTTCTGCCGCGGGCATGCTCGACGCCGAGGATTTCGACCGTCTTGCGGGTTTGTTCCCCGGCGTGTCTTCTCGAGGCGATGCGTACCGCGTGCGTCTGGTGCAACGTGACGATGACGCGACGGCGTTCGAGGCCGAATATCTCTCGCAGCGCGAGGCCGCGGCCGAAGACCTGATGCTTGCTTGCCGCATGACGCGCGGTGTCGCGTCCGACCTGTTGGTTCGCGCGGTTCGTGTCATCCCAACGGGCGAGCTGGCAGCTGCCTGCGATCGCGCGCTCGAATTGGGTCTTGCCACTTGGGTGCCCGAGACGCTCGAGGTCCATGAGGGACCCTTCACTTCGGCAGATGTCGTCGCGGGCCATGTTCGAGCTCGTCTGGCGCCGACACACCTGGGCTGGCTCGATGGAAATGTTCTGTTCGAGCTGTTTTGGGATCTAGCTTAGGCCGCTCGGGTAGAATTACCGGAATATATACGCTGCTGTGAGCAGGAGGTTGCCGCGCATGGCGACGATGAACGAAAAAGATTACTACGAGATTTTGGGTGTCTCCAAGGACGCCACCTCGCGTGATATTCAAAAGGCCTTTCAGCAAAAGGCCCGCAAGCTCCATCCGGACGTCAACAAAGAGCCGGATGCCGAGGAAAAATTTAAAGAGGTTTCCGAGGCCTACGCCGTGCTTTCGGATGAGCAAAAACGTGCGCGCTACGACGCCATGCGTTCTGGCAATCCCTTTGCCGGTGCTCCTACGGCTTCGCCCTATGGTGGCAGCTACGCCGGCAGCACGGGTTATGGCAATCCTTTTGAGGGCGGCTTTCCCTTTGGTGGCGCCTGGGGCCAGCAGCGTCGTGGACAGGCTGCCTACAATCCCGAGAACGGCGCCAACGTGGTCGTCGATATCAAACTTGACGCCAAGGAGGCCAAGGGCGGTGCCCGCAAGACCGTCCGCTACACGCGCTTCGATACGTGCGGACATTGCGGCGGCTCGGGTTCTGTCTCCTCCGAGCATGCCCATACCTGCCCAAGCTGTGGCGGCCGCGGCCACATCGACGTCGACCTGTCCTTCCTGTTTGGTGCGGGTACGTTCCAGTCGGTCTGCCCCGAGTGCGGCGGTTCCGGTAAGGTCGTGGCCGACCCCTGCCCCGATTGTGGTGGCAGCGGTCGTACTCGCGCAACCTCCGAGCAGACGATTGAGTTTCCTGCCGGCACGCACGATGGCGACGAGGTCCGCATTAGCGGCATGGGACATGCTGGCACCAACGGTGCCGCGGGCGGCGACTTGGTCGGCCGCGCCCATGTTGAAGCCGAGCGCTTGGAAGGCAAAGCTCGTACCGGTTTTTACCTGATGGGCATCGTGGCGCCGTTTTTGGTACTCTCGGCTATCTCGGGCGTGTTCTCGGCCTTTGCCGTGATGTGCTTTATTCCGTTTACCATGGGCCTGTTCATGGTGCTTTCGGACGGTGTGCTTCATCGCAGTCTGCTGTGGTGGAAGCGCGGTGCGATGCAGTTTGCCAACGGTTTTGCCAACGGCTTCATGTTCGCGCTCGTGTCAGTTTGGTTCGCGAGCTGCTCGCAACGGGCCATGCTTTCGCCGTACCAAATGCAATAACATCAAACCCTCTGTTTGCGGCCAGCCCAGCTTGGGTATAGGACGCACTGTGACAATAATGAAAGTCGGAAGGATTCGGTCGTGTCGGAAAATAGGGATTACTACGAGGTGCTTGGCGTCGACAGGGATGCCGACGCGCGGACGATTAAGCGCGCGTTTCTAAAGAAGGCCCGTACCGTACACCCGGACGTTTCGGACGACCCCGAGGCCGAGGCCAAGTTCAAGGAGCTCAACGAGGCCTATTCCGTTCTTTCCGACGAGCAGAAGCGTGCTAACTACGACCGTTACGGCACCGCCGACGGCCCTGGTGGTTCGGGCTACGTCGATATCAACGATATCTTTGGTGGCATGGGCATGGACGACTTGTTCTCGTCATTCTTTGGTGGCGGTGCCGGCGGTGGCGCCCGCAGCCGTCGTGAGCGTCGTCGCGGACGTGACATGGCCATCTCTCTTTCGGTGACGCTCGAGGAGGCGGCGCTCGGCTGCAAAAAGACGATCAGCTATGATCGCCTTGCTCCTTGCGAGGACTGTAATGGCACCGGTAGGGCAGAGGGCGCACAGGAAAAGCAGTGCGGCCGCTGCCACGGTACGGGCTACGTCACGACGGTTCAGCGTTCGTTCTTGGGCCAGGTTCAGTCCTCTTCGCCTTGCCCCGACTGCCATGGCGAGGGCACGGTTATCGACCATCCCTGCGAGACCTGCGACGGTCAGGGCCGCACGCCTTCGCATGAAAAGATTGACATCGATATTCCCGCCGGCGTTTCGACCGGTCGCCAGCTGCGTGTGAGCGGCTTTGGCGAGGCCGGCCTTCGCGGCGAGCCCTCGGGCGACCTGATTGTCAACGTGCGCGTTGCCGACCATGAGCGCTTTAAGCGCAACGGTGACGACCTGTACCTGGTGAGCGATATCTCGATTGCGCAGGCTGCGCTCGGCTGCGAGATCGAGGTCGAGGGCATTATGCCCGACGAGGTCGTTAAGGTGACGGTTCCCGCCGGCGCCCAGTACGGTGACACCGTGAGCGTCAATAATTACGGAATGCCGCGCATTGGCGGTGGAGGTTCGCGTGGCCGCCTGATCGTGCAACTGCGCGTGGTCGTTCCCACCAATCTTTCCAATAAGCAACGCGAGCTGCTCCGTGCTTTTGCCGACGAGATGGGCGATGACGTCGCTTCCGGTAAGAAGTCGGTGACCGACCGTATCAAGAGTGCCCTCGACGATATCCTCGATTAAGGAGCCCGCGTGCTCGCACCCCATATTTCCGTCGTCAACCTCGGCTGCCGTGTCAACCGGGTTGAGTCTGACCGTATCACTGCCGATCTTATGCGCCTGGGCTTTGCTATGGTGGAGCCTCAGGATGCCGATCTGATCGTCGTTAACACCTGTGCCGTTACGGGCGAGGCCGAGGCCAAGACCCGTAAGGCCGTTCGTCATGCGCTGTCCCATCCAAACGAGCCCTATGTGCTCGTGACCGGTTGCGTGGTCAATTTGCATCCCGAGGAGCTGTTGGAGCTTTCGGATCGCGTGATTGCCGAGCCGTCCAAGATCGATGTCGCCGAACGTGTCTGCGAGGTGCTGGGCGTTGAGTCCGATAGCGTTCCCGCCTGCAGCGATGGCGAGGTGGTCGATGCGCTCGGTCGCTCTCGCCTGGGCGTGAAGATTCAGGATGGCTGCAACCATCGCTGCACCTATTGCATTGTGTGGAAGGCGCGCGGCCCCGAGCGCTCCGTGCCCGTCGAGTCCGTGCTCGAGCAAGTTCGCGAGGCCCAGGAGGCCGGCGTGCCCGAGGTGGTGCTGACCGGTGTGAACCTGGGTGCCTACGATGGCAAGAGCGCGACCGACGAGCACGTCGAAATCGATGAGCTGCTCGTGGCCATCATGGAGCGCACGTCTATTCCGCATGTGCGCATTTCCTCGGTCGAGCCCATGGATATCTCCGAGCGCCTGCTTAAGGTTATGGCGCGCTACCCGCAGCGTATCGCCCCGTTTTTGCACCTGCCCGTGCAGTCCGGCTGCACGGCGACCCTGCATCGCATGGGCCGTCCCTATAGCGCCGAAGCCTTTGAGGACACGGTGCGTATGATTCGCGCCAACTTGCCCCAGGCGTCCCTTTCGTGCGATGTCATCGTCGGTTTTCCTGGTGAGACGGACGAGGAGTTCGAGGAGTCGCTGGCGCTGTGCCGCCGTGTGGGTTTCTCGCGTATGCACGTGTTCCGCTACAGCAAGCGTCCCGGTACCCTTGCTGCCGACATGCCCGACCAGGTGCCACCCGAGGTTATGGCCGAGCGCAGCCGCCGTATGCGGGCCGCCGCGCAGGAGCTCGCTATTGCCGACGCTCGTCGTCGCGTGGGCACGGTCGAGCGTGCCGTGCTCGAGTATGGTGACAACCTGACGCTCGGCTCGTTCCATCATGCCCGTCTTGACGATACCTGTGGACTTACGGCCCCGTGCCTGCTCGATGTTGCTATCATCGGAGTCGATGATTCCGGCTTGGTCCATGCGCGCAGGGAGGTTCATGGAAGCCTCGAAGATTAGACTTACCGTTCCCGAGGGAATTGATCCCTCGTGCGTTTTGGGCGCCGGCGACGGCGTCCTTCGTGCGCTCGAGAGCTTGGTTCGCGCCCATGTGGTCGCCCGTGGCGATAGCATTGCCGTGAGCGGTGATCCGGAAGAGGTCGAACTCGTGGCGCGCTTTTTCGAGCATGCTTTTCGCGAGGCGGCCGCCGGGCGCACGCTGTCTGCCGACGATGTCTCTCGCTGCCTGGCCGTCTTGCGCGACGGTGAGCACGAAGCTACGTCGCTTCGCGATGACGTGCTGCTTTCGTATCGCGGCCGTGCCATTCGCCCCAAGACGCTCGGCCAAAAGCGCTATGTGGATGCCATCCGCACGCATACCATCACGTTTGGCCTGGGTCCTGCCGGCACCGGTAAGACCTATCTGGCCATGGCGCTCGCCGTTGCCGCGCTCAAGCGTCACGAGGTGGGCCGTCTGATCTTGACGCGTCCGGTTGTCGAGGCGGGGGAGAATCTGGGCTTTTTGCCCGGCACCCTCGAGGAAAAGATCGATCCCTACATGCGTCCGCTCTACGACGCCCTTTTTGACATGATGGATCGCGAGCGCACCGATGAGCTTATGGAGCGTGGCGTGATCGAGATCGCCCCGCTTGCCTACATGCGCGGCCGCACGTTGAGCGATGCCTTCGTGGTGCTCGACGAGGCGCAAAATACCACACCCGAGCAGATGAAGATGTTCCTGACGCGTTTGGGCTTTAACTCCAAGTTCGTGATTACCGGCGACTTGAGTCAGCGCGACCTGGTGGGTCGTCGCGGCGGTCTTGTCGACGTCGAGCAGATTTTGGGTCGTGTCGACGATGTCGCATTTTCTCACCTGGAGCGCGCCGATGTGGTGCGCCATGCCCTGGTGGGTCGTATCGTCGAGGCATACGATGCTTATGATGACGTGCGCGAGCAGCGCCCGCGCGACCGAAAGGAGTCCCGTTGAGTGTATTGATCAGCAACGATGCCGAGCTCGATACGCTGCTCGACGCGCAGGAGGTGGACCACATCTGCGAGGTCGTGCTTGCCGCCGAGGGCGTTGAACGTGAAGTCGAGATTTCCCTTTCGTATGTCGACGAGGACGAGATGCACGAGCTCAACCACGAGTGGCGCGGTATCGACCGCACCACCGATGTGCTCTCGTTTGAGTGCGACTCGGCCTTTGACGAGGATATTCCCGCCGACGAGACGCTCGAGCTCGGAGATATCATCCTGGCCCCGCAGGTCATTGCCCGTCAGGCCCCCGGCTTTGGCAATAGCCCTGCCGACGAGTGCCGCCTGATGCTCGTACACGGCATGCTGCACCTACTGGGCTATGACCACATCGAGGACGACGAGGCCGAGGTCATGGAGGCCCGCGAGGACGCCGTCCTGCGCGATTTGGCGCTCGAGCGCGGCGAGGACCCCAAGCTAGTCCACGTCGGCCCCATCACCAACCACGCCCACGACTAGGAGCCGTCTATGATTCCCGGATCGAACAAGGACCATCCGTCCTTCTTAAAGTCGTTTTCCTACGCCATGGAGGGCTTCGTCACCGCCGTCAAGACCGAGCGTAACATTAAGGTCATGCTCGTGGCGGGCGTGTGCACCGTCATTGCAGGCTGCATCGTGGGGCTCGACATTGCCGAGTGGGCCACGATTATCATCTGTTGTGGCCTGGTGATTCACGGCGAGCTGTGTAACACCGCCATGGAGGCCATCGTCGACCTAGCGACCCAGGAGCTCCATCCGCTGGCCAAGCGTGCGAAGGACATCGCCGCCGCCTCTGTATACGTTCTTTCCATCACCGCCGCGATTGTGGGCGTGCTGGTATTCGCCCACGCGCTCGGCTTTATTTAGAAAGGGATTCCCATGTCCGACAATATGCAGCCTACCGATGAGATCCTGGACGACGAGACTTTGGACGCGGTGGATACCGAGGGGCTCGAGGATGTCGAGGAGTTCGACCCGTTTGAGGGCATGAGCGACGAGGAACTCGACGCCCTGTGCGACGAGGATGAGAACCTCGCGGGCTTTGGTGACGTGGAACCCGGTTTCCGCAGCGGCTTTGTTGCCCTGGTCGGACGCCCCAACGCTGGCAAGTCCACGCTGCTTAATGCCTGCTATGGCAAAAAGGTCGCCATCACCTCGCCGGTGGCTCAGACGACCCGTCGCCGAATGCGCGCCGTCGTCAACCGTCCCGGCTACCAGCTAGTCTTTGTCGATACCCCAGGTATTCATAAGCCCAAGGACGGCTTGGGATCCGAGCTCAACAAGAGCGCGTTGTTCGAGCTGAACGATGTTGATGTTGTCGCGTTTTTGATTGATGCCACCAAACCGATCGGCAGGGGAGACGCCTGGGTTGCCGAGCGCGTCAAGAACGCTCGTTCCAAGAAGGTCCTGGTGCTCACCAAGGCCGATGAGGCCGACCCCGCACAGGTCATGGAGCAGCTTAAGGCAGCCCACGAACTCATGGAATATGACGACGAGATCGTGACGTCGTCGGTCAAGAACTTCAACGTCGATGCCTTTATAGAGACCGTTGCGCACTTTTTGCCTGAGGGTCCGCGTTGGTTCCCCGAGGACATGGGTACTGACGCTTCCGATGAGACGCTCGTTGCCGAGTTTGTGCGCGAGAAGGTCTTGCGCCGCACCCGTGATGAGATTCCGCACTCCGTTGGCGTGATCTGCGATGCGCTCGAGCAGACCAAGAAGGTGCTGCGCGTGCACGCTACCATTTACGTCGAGCGCGAGGGCCAAAAGGGCATCATCATCGGCAAGGGCGGCGAGATGATCAAGCATATCGGTATCGACGCCCGACGCGATCTTGAACGCATTTTTGGCACGCAGGTCTTTTTGGAGCTGGACGTGAAGGTCAAGGCCGGCTGGCGTGACGACGAGGCCCAGATTCGCCGCTTTGGCTACAACGCCGAGGACTAAGGACGCGCGGCGCGCATGGCAGGCTCCCGGACATATCGCACCAAGGTGCTCGTCCTCGACAAGACGAAGCTCAAAGAGACCGACCTGATCTTGACGATGCTTGACGAGCGGGGGCGGCAGGTTCGTGCCGTGGCAAAGGGCGCCCGCAAACCCGGCGGACGCCTGGCTGCGCGCTGCGAGCTGTTCTGTACGGTCGATATGCTGCTCGCACATGGACGGTCACTCGACGTGGTTTCCCAGGCCGAGCTTATGGAGGCGCCGCTCGGCGCTGCGCCCGATTACGAGACGACCTGCGCCGCAAGCGCGATCGCCGAGGTTGCGCGCGTGTGCTCGTTCGAGGACGCCGAGGACCCGTTTACCTTTGCCATCACGCAGCGAGCGCTTGCCCTGGTGGGCAGCGGGCTTGACACGGCGCATATGGACCTACTTGTGGCGGCATATGTCTTTAAGCTGCTGTCGCACGCTGGCTATCGACCCGATTTTTCGGCCTGCGTGCTGTGCGGAGACCCCATGCTGTCGTATTTTTCACCCCAGGCGGGCGGTCTCATGTGCGGGTCGTGCGCGTCGAGCGTTCCAGGTGCCGAACTGGTGTCGACCGGTGAGACCGCATGGCTGCGCGCCCTCATGTCCATGACCTTCGATGCGCTCATGGCCGAGCGAATCGACCCGCATACGGCGGCATTCCTGCTCGGGCTTTCGCATGTGTGGGCTGCGACGCACACCGATCAACGCCTCCGTGCGATGGAATTCATGTTGGGTCGGTGATGATGCGCAGGCGCGGGCTGCTTGTGGTATCATGCCGACCTGTTGGTACCTCGACCTTGGTTGCTCGCTCCACCGGCGGCTTCCCAGTCCGAGGCGAATCGAGTCGCCCGCGGGCGACGTAAAACGAAAGGTGAAACAATGACTGTTTCCAAAGAGCGCAAGGCGGAGCTGACTGCCCAGTTCGGTAACACCCCGGTCGACACCGGCAACCCCAAGGTTCAGGTCGCCATCCTGTCCGAGCGCATCAAGGAGCTGACCGAGCACATGAAGTCCCACCAGAAGGACTTCCACACCCGTCGTGGCCTGCTCATGCTCGTCGGCCGTCGTCGTCGTCTTCTCTCCTACATCAAGAAGAACGACATCGTCGAGTACCGTGAGCTCATCAAGGCTCTGGGCATCCGCGACAACATCCAGTAGGATTTGTACATGCTAAGAGCGTCCTGCGCAGCGGGGCGCTCTTTTTGTGTAAGGGCGCGAACAATCACGCTCTGAAGCGTGGCGGGGGCAGGGGGCCCGCGTCACATGAGAAGCCCGCAGGCAAGGGGTCTGCGGGGTAAAGGAGAACAATGACACTCGTATCCAAGACCTTTGAGCTGTACGGCAAGACCTACACCTTTGAGTCGGGCGAGCTTGCCAAGCAGGCCACCGGCGCCTGCCTGGTCAAGCAGGGTGACACCACGATGCTCGACACCGTGGTCGTCTCCAAGGAGCGTAAGAACTACGACTTCTTCCCGCTGACCGTCGACTTCAACGAGAAGATGTACGCCGCCGGCCGCATCCCGGGTGGCTACCTCAAGCGTGAGGGCCGTCCCAGTGAGAAGGCTACGCTCACCGCGCGCATGATCGACCGTCCGATTCGCCCGAGCTTCCCGGATGGCTTCCGCAACGAGGTGCACATCGTCGCCACCTCGCTCGTCGCCGACCAGGTCAACCCCTTCGACGTCATCAACGTCATGGGTGCTTCTCTGGCCATGACGCTCGGCGGCGTGCCCTTCGAGGGTCCGCTTGCCTGCGTGCGCATCGGCCGTAACGTGGAGACCGGCGAGTTTATCGTCAACCCCACCTACGAGGAGCGCGAGAACTCCGATCTGGACCTGGAGCTGGGCGGCTCTGCCGACTTCATCTCGATGGTCGAGGCCGGCGCCGAGGAGATCTCCGAGGACGACATGCTCGCCGCCATGAAGTTTGGCCAGGAGGCCCTTGCTGCTTTCTGCCAGGCTCAGGACGAGTTCGTTGCCGAGTGGGAGCAGGTCAACGGCCCCATCGTCAAGAAGGAGTACCCGCTCGACCAGCCCGTCGAGGAGGTCCAGGAGCGCATCTTCGCCCACTACGACGAGATGGCAGCCGCCCTTCGCGACGCCGACAAGCTCTCCCGTATCGGCAAGGTCGAGGCTCTGAAGGAGTCCATCCGTGCCGAGTTTACCGAGCAGGAGCAGGCCGCTTGGGAGCGCGAGATCCCCGTGGCGCTCAAGAAGCTCGAGAAGAAGGCCATGCGCACCATGGTCGTCGAGACCGGTGAGCGCGTCGACGGCCGTGCCGCCGACGAGATCCGTCCCATCATGGTGAAGGACAACTACCTGCCGCTCGTTCACGGCTCCGGCCTGTTCCAGCGTGGCCAGACCCAGGTGCTCTCCGTCCTGTCGCTCGGCATGCTCAACGAGGGCCAGCGTCTGGATACCATCGAGCCCACCGAGGGCAAGCGCTACATGCACCACTACAACTTCCCGCCTTTCTGCACCGGCGAGACCGGCCGCATGGGCAGCCCCAAGCGCCGCGAGATCGGCCATGGCAATCTGGCCGAGCGCGCTCTGCTTCCGGTGCTTCCCGACGAGAACGAGTTCCCCTACGCCATCCGCGTCGTCTCCGAGGTCATGGAGTCCAACGGCTCCTCTTCGATGGCTTCGACCTGCGGCTCCACGCTCGCCCTTATGGACGGCGGCGTGCCCATTAAGCGCCCGGTCTCCGGTATCGCCATGGGCCTGATCCAGGAGGAGGGCAAGACCGTGGTCCTGTCCGACATCCAGGGTCTCGAGGACTTCCTGGGCGACATGGACTTTAAGGTCACCGGCACCACCGAGGGCATCACCGCCCTGCAGATGGACAACAAGGCCACCGGCCTCACCTTCGACATCCTGGCCCGCGCTCTGCAGCAGGCCAAGGAGGGTCGCGCCTTCATCCTGCAGAAGATGCTCGATGTGATCCCCGAGCCGCGCCACACCACGCGCAGCACCGCTCCGCGCATCGTCTCCATCCAGGTTCCGACCGACAAGATCCGCGACGTCATCGGTTCCGGCGGTAAGGTCATCCGCGGTATCCAGGATGAGACCGGCGCTTCGGTCGACATCCAGGAGGACGGCACCGTCTTTGTCGGCGGCACCGGCGAGTCCGTGGACCAGGCTGTCGAGCGCATCAAGCTCATCATCAAGGTTCCCGAGCCGGGCGAGGAGTACACCGGTCGCGTGGTCTCCATCCAGCCCTTCGGCGCCTTCGTCAACCTGCTGCCCGGTAAGGACGGCCTGCTGCACATCTCTCGCGTCGCCAAGGGCCGCGTGGAGAAGGTCGAGGACGTCCTCAACGTGGGCGACGAGGTCAAGGTCGTCGTCATCGAGGTTGACGATCGCGGCAAGATCTCGCTCGATCGTCTTGACAAGCCCGAGGCCCCGGCTCGCGCCGAGGGTGCCTCCGAGGGCGACGGCGAGCACTTCCAGCGCCGTGAGCGTCCGCGTCGCGAGCGCTCCGAGCGCGGCGACCGTCCGCGTCGTCCCGGCGACAACGGAGGCCGCAAGCCCCGCCGTCACCACGACGCCGAGTAGCAGCTCCACATAAGCAGTTCAACAAGGGCGACTCCGCAATGGGGTCGCCCTTTTGCTTGCGCCCGGGAGGGACGCATATGAAGTTTCCTGCTCTACAGTCCTGCGCAAGACGGAAAGCACATTAAGTGCTTTCCTTTGCGTGCGGAACTCGCGATAAACTTCATATGCGGCCCTCCCGGGCGCAAGCAAAAGGGCTGGTTAGTGCCGCTCGCTATTTAGTTAGACAGTCTATTCAGTAGTCAGATTTCAGATCAGTAGATAGACACAGCAGTATTTCCCCTGATAAAACCTACCAAAATAAACCTATCTCATATTGGCAGGTCAGGGCTCAGCGGCCCCGGCACGGGCTAAGTTTATCGCGAGTTCCGCACGAACAGGAGGCCACTTAATGTGGCCTCCGTCGTGAGCAGGACTGTAGAGCAGGAAACTTA